>JACMQU010000003.1 GCA_014376805.1 Bacteroidia bacterium | reverse complement strand
GTATTGAGTTGTACAGGAAGCCTGGATGCAGTATAGCTTATATGTTCCATATTATGCAATATTAAGGCGTTCACTAATTTCACCTGTACACCCAATGTAAACAATTCCTTCGGCACCGTTACTTTTCCAAATCCTTTAATTATTTGACTTGTATCGGAGCCGCATTATTTGTGACTTATTCCGAAAAAAAATCTGTTTTATTCCAATCAACTTTATCCACCGGAACGGATTCGACATACAAGTTAACTGAACCATTGGGTTTAACGCGACTCTCAACTTTCACAATGAATTGTAAGTGATCGGCATATAACAGGGTTTTCCTGGCAACAAGCGTGTCCAAGGTAACCTTAAAGTCGGGGAACGACGCATTGGCTTTCCTTAATCCAAGTTGCATTTCCCTTTTAAATGGAAGGTTGGTTTGTTCAACTACAACATAATTCCAAACTATCATACCTGCTTTAGCCTTCATCAGAAATTGTTCTGTATCCTCCCTGTTGTTTAATAGTGGCGAAATAAAATCAATAAGAATTGAAGAATATGAATATTTATGCTGCAATGTTAAACTCATTTTAGAGATGGAAAAAATATTATGTTATAAAAAAATATTGTATTTCTGTGTAGCAAATTATCGAATTATTAGTGTAAAAAGAAAATGAAATAAAATGCCGCTTAAAAAACGCCCTTCCCGATCCTGATTTCAAATATTTTTCAAACTTAAATGCCTTATACTTATCAGTAAAAGTAATGTATGTTTTGAGTTGAACAGGAGTTCTTGAAGTGATAAGTTACATGGCCATTATTATGTCTGATAAGCATTTCATTGATATTGCATGTGCAGCCTAAATAGGTTATTCCATCAGAACATTTGAGAATGTAAACATGCCAGGTTGGTATATCTGTGATCATGAAACGAAGGTATTGTTAATGCTTTTATTGGCGCATAGTTGAAATGCGGATTAAATCATAGAATTGGGAAAAAGTTATTGTTATTCGATATATTCCAGTTCAAGTGGGTTTTTGCAACAACAAGATCCCTAAATTACAAGTTGTTAAGCAGAATTTACAAAGACAGTGGTGGACTTCGTCCACCGTAGCTCACCTTCGCAAAAAGCTACGCTGAATAAAACCCGCCGTAGCGAAATACAATCTTTCGCTAAACAACAATGAGCCCGCCGCTCACCTACGCATGGCTTCGGTGAGTAAAACCTTCCTGTCGTCGGAGCTATGGCGGTTATTCATAAACCAATACAAAATTTGGGTTGTTCTGGTGGACTTCGTCCACCGCAGCCCGCCGTTGCCAAACACAAGCATTCGCTAAACAACAATGAGCCCGCCGCCGCTCCTCCTGTCGTCGGAGCTATGGCGGGCGAAGGTGGAGAAAGAGGGATTCGAACCCTCGTAACGCTTTCGCGTTAACACGCTTTCCAAGCGAGCCCGTTCAGCCACTCTGGCACTTCTCCTTTGATGCTTGCGAAAATAGGTAAATTTTAAATACGTGCTAATTATTCATATAATTATTTTGAAAGTAAATAAAAATTAAAGCATTAGAAATACATCAAACTTTATTTTAAAATCAAATCTATAGTTTATATGATCAATAATTAGATTGCTACAATTTAACAAACAATACTTAATTAAATTCCTTCATTAAGTTTTCAAAATATGTTATTGAATGCAACAACCTGCTGCCATACCAACTAAATAGCTCTCCATTAACTAATATAATTTTGGAAGTAGGAGAAATTTCTTTTAACTCTTCAATATGATTTTGATTAAACGGATAGGGTTCAGATGAAAGTAAAATGAGTTGGGGTGATAAGCTTTTAATTTTTTCTGGCTCCAGTTTTGGATAACGTTCATTAAGTTGAATGCATAAATTAGTTAATCCGCAACGACAAAGCATATCATTGATAAAAGTATCGGATCCGGCAGCCATAAAAGGTTTATGCCAGATAAGGTAGATACAAGATAGATGCTGTGTATTTTTTATTAATTGATTAAACCGATTGCGGATGCGTAAAATTAATTCTTGTGCGTTGCTTTCTCTATCAACGATTTTACCAATCATCCCTATCATTTCAAGCGCTTCTTCAAGGTTGTGTATATCACTCATCCATAATGGAAATTCTTTCATGAGTGCTTCTATTTGTACTTGCTCATTTTCTTCCTTGTTTCCAATAATTAAATCCGGTTTCAGTAATTTTATCTTTTCCGTATTCAGGGTTTTAGTCCCTCCTATTCGTGGTTTATTTTTATCTTGTGTTGCTGGATAAATGCAAAATAAAGTTTGGGCGATAACCTCTGCATCAAGTCCAAGTGTATATAAAAGTTCTGTTTGAGAAGGCACCAGTGAAACAATACGTTTAGGCGTTTTTTCTATAACAACCAACCTTCCCATTTGATCTATATATTTAATTGGTTCAGACAATTGGTTTTTGATTATATTGATTATCAGTAATCATATTCTTATACATTTGTATTTGTAATAATAGCGTTAATACAGATCTTACATTGTTGTTGTTGCTGTTAAAATTAAACTTATAACGAAGAATTTATTTTTTTCTAAAATATGTTATTTTTATTTTCTCAATTGAACCATCAAATTGCTGTGATTTATTTAAAGAAAACGTAAAATTACCCTTGTTAAAAAAAGAAGGAACATTTACATAAAAGGCATAATTATTAAGCCTTCCCCAATGAGTTATTGGATTCAGCAATCTAATTGAATTCAGCTTTACAGAATCTCCATATTGCAACTTCGAATTAAAATGGCCATCTCCTTTTAGGAGTTTAATTTCTGCTTCTATTTTAAGCCAGCCATCAACTGAGGATATTGTTTTAATGTTTTTTAACGGCGTTTCAAATAAGATCAGATAGGACTCTTCCACAGACTTAACCCACCTCACGCTATCGGTTTGAAAGATAGCTTCCTGCGAGTATAATTCTTCATCCTTCAGCCATTCATCTGTATCCAGCAAACTTACATCAAGCGGTGAAGGATGGCTGTTCAAATAAATACGTCCGTAATACAGACGGTTCATATGATCATAATGAATTATGTTATTGTTGTATTGCCAGATTTGAAAAAGATTTACAAAGATCATATAACCCGCTGCACCATAAAAAACATATCTCCATTTTTTTAAATTAATCTGTTCTATTAATGCAGCAAGGGGTAAAGCAAATACGGGGTAACTCTGAACCAATGCTCTGGTGGAATAACTACCCCCATACCTCCAGTCGAACCAGGATATAATAATATAAATATTGAGGAGACAAAACCACCATACTGATTTTTTAAATGGGTACGGTTTAACAAAAAACAAACCTGCTACAAAGAATATTGTTACAGGTGTATAAATGAACCAGCCTTTTTCAAATCCAAAAAGCACCCTGAAAAAAGGATTTAAAAAAGTCCATTTACTACCCACATCATAAATAAATTTACCGGTAGTTATTTTCCAATATAACAGTTGCGGAAAAATCCCAACGATTCCAAATAAAAAGATACAAGCCAGATGTAACTTGTGTGTTTTTAACAGGGCCCACTTTTGAGCTGCCATCTCTTTTGTATGTGTATTCCAGAGTAAAGGAATAAGGAACATAATTGCTTCTGTTGGGCGGCTTATGGTTGCAAGTCCAATAATATACCCTGTTAGGGATGCCCATAATAAGGTTGGTTTTTCATGCCATCGTATGGTGGTGTATAAAACAGCAGCATACAGAAAAAAAATAGGAATATGACTCTGGGCCGAATCGCATGCCGCATACTGTACAGCATTACTGGCAAGGCAAACAAGTAATAAAGTTAACAAGGTAGTAAGATCACTGAAATACCTCAGCAACACATTGCGAAGCAAAAACAAGGCTAGTAAAAAATAGCATAAAATGCCATAGGAAAGAGCATATTGATAAGGTGGCGAAAAACCATCTGCGGCATAATGCGAATTAATCGCAATTATATGACCTATAATAAAAAAAGGAAGTTCAAGTATAGAAACTCCACCCAGGTATTTGAATACGTTATTTCCATTTTCCATTAAATTGGCCTGATAAATATTTCCCCCTGAAAGTTGGTATTTTTTATCAATATCAGGCAACCATTTTAATTGTGTGATGTCATGATAAATAAAAACAGATGGCAGATAAAGATAATAACCAAAGGCATCCCAGGTGGTAACTTTAAATGGTTTTTCTGTGTTAATTTCTGAATACGTTATACGGTAATTTATTAAAATCAGGCTAATCAGCAAACAGGTAATTAAGGAATAAATGTTTTTCATTTAAAAAAATTGAAAAGAATTAATGCAGTCAAGCAGGATACATTTCAAACATAAACTTTTTTATAAAAACCACAATCACCCTTTTTTAAATGTGCCGTTTATACTTTAGGCACCCTAAAATGTCATTTGGCATCTGATAAAAACGCTCTTCTGTTTTTTTGTCTCCGGGCTTTTAACTTTAACAAAGGCGAGTATATTTGCATACATTCATACAATTAAACAGAGAGAAAATATATGGGAAGGGTATTTGAAAAACGGAAGCACAAAATGTTTGCACGGTACGCTAAAATGAGTCAGGCTTTTACAAAAATAGGTAAAGAAATTGCCATAGTTGTTAAGGCAGGGGGCCCTGATCCTGATGGTAACTCCAGGTTACGTGTGCTGATAGCCAATGCGAAAGCTGTGAACATGCCTAAAACAAATATAGATGCAGCCATTAACCGGGCCAATAGCAAATCTGAAAAAGCTTATGAGGAAATTACTTATGAAGGTAAAGGTCCGCATGGAGTGGCCATTATGATTGAAACGGCAACGGATAACCCAACAAGAACCATCGCCAATTTAAGAACGCACTTTAATAAAACAAGTGGTCAGATTTTAGTATCTGGAAGCTTAGATTTTTTGTTTGAACGCAAGGGGATTTTTAGTATTCCGTTAAAAGGACTAAAACTTGATGAGATTGAACTAGATCTGATTGATTTTGGGATGGAAGATATGGAAGAGGATGGCGAGGGACATTTAATTATAACCGTTCCATTCACAGAATTTGGTGCCATGCAAAAAGCACTCGAAGACCGGAAAATTGAAATTGTAAATGCACAACTTATTCGCTCACCAACCACCACTGTAGAATTAAATGAAGAGCAGGAGGAAGATTTTGGAAAACTTCTTGATCGCCTTGACGAAGATGAAGACGTAACCAATGTATTTCATAACCTTAAATAGATAGTTTACACTGGAACAATTGCCTGAAACCTTTTGTAAACACATGGCATGCCTCATCATCACAATGGTGTAGAGATCACATTTACCACTTCAAACAAACATCAACATAATTTGTTAAAGCAATTATAATGAAAACACGTGCATCACGAAAACCAAAACTGATAGAACGCACTGCAGAACGCAGCGATCTGGAGGATATAATTATTTTATCGAAAGTCTGTTTTCCAAAATATGACCCTTGGACTTACGAAATGCTGGAAAGCCAGTTTAAACAGTTCTCTGAAGGAATGCAGGTTATTGAATATGAAGGACGCATTGTAGGTTCAGCCAGCAGCTTAATTATTAGCTGGGATGAATATGACGATGACCATAGCTGGAAAGAAATTTGTGATAATGGCTTTATTACTAACCATGATGAAGAGGGCGATACTTTGTATGGCATTGAAGTGATGGTTCACCCCGATTATCAGGGCTTAAAAATTGGTCGGCGTTTGTATGAAATGCGTAAGAACTTATGTATAGAAAAAAATCTCAAGCGCATTTTAATTGGAGGTCGGGTACCTAATTATGGCAAATACTCTAAAGACTTTGGGATTAGAGCTTACATTAAACGTGTGGTAGATAAAAAAATAAAAGACCCTGTTGTTACGTTTCAACTTGCCCAGGGTTTTACCATTCAACGTATCATTAAAGATTACCTTCCGGAGGATCATGAAAGTGAAGGTTATGCACTTTTGCTTGAATGGATTAACCTTGATTATGTGCCCGAGATTCGCGAACGCAGTGTATTAATGAAGAAGGTTCGGATCTGTTGTATACAATATGAACTCCGTAAAATAAGAGGATTTAAAGAGTTTGCACAGCAATGTGAATACTTTACAGATGTTGCCTCTAATTATAAATCTGATTTTGTATTATTCCCCGAATTGTTCACCACACAATTACTTTCTTTGCACGAATATAAAAGCATGAGTCCTGAAGACAGTATTCGCAAAATAGATGAGTATACAGAAGATTATATTGAATTGTTTTCAAGGCTTTCAATGGAATACAATATCAATATTATTGCCGGAACCCACTTACAGGTTGAAAGCGATAACTTGTATAATATCTCCTATTTATTTAAGCGTGATGGCACCTATGAGAAACAATACAAAATCCATATCACCAGCAACGAATCAAAATGGTGGGGTGTAAAACCAGGCAATGAAATAAAGGCGTTTAATACCGATTGCGGTAAAATTGCCATCAATATTTGCTATGATGTTGAGTTCCCCGAAATGGCACGCATTGCTTGCCAGAAAGGTGCCAAAATATTATTTGTACCATTTAGCACCGATGAAAAACACGGACATTTACGGGTTAAGATTTGTGCGCAATCCAGGGCTGTAGAGAACCAGATTTTTGTAGCCACTGCAGGCACCATTGGTAATATTCCTTCTGTAGATAATATGGACATAAACTATGCACAATCTGGTATTTATACGCCCAGTGATTTTGCCTTTCCACCAGATGCGATTGCGGGTGAATGTAGCACCAATATTGAAACAGTTGTAATTGCAGACCTTGATCTTGCAGCCCTGGAACGTGCCCGCAACACAGGCACCGTGCTAAACTGGAAAGACAGGCGGGCAGATATGTACGAGGTGCTGGAGAAGTAGGTAATAAATTGTTTAATAATGCTAGGATTAATATAAAAAACATATTACCGGTGAATTATTTATTATAAATTAAAAACTAAATTTCTGAAAAAAAACTTTCTGAAAGTCTTTAAACCCTTGCTTTTTGTTCCAGGCGATTGTTGTTTATGGATGGTGTTACAAATATTTCATCGCTACGCGATTGTTGTTTATGGATGGTGCTACTACTACAAATATTTCATCGCTATGCGACTGTTGTTTATTGATGGTTACAAAAATTTCATCGCTTCGCGATTGTTGTTTTTCCCAAAAAATAAATATCAACAAAATTCAATTAAATTTTTTTTATAGTGCCGTAGGTAGGAAATATAGGTAGAAAACATTCAACCCAACAATTGAATGCCATAGGCATGTAATATTTCTCATTCGGGTTCTTTGAAAATATATTTAACATCGTGTTCCACCTCAAATTTTTCGAGAAACATTTTATACTCTTCCAAAAATGTTTTTTTATTGTGATGTTGTTTTTGATTCTGAATATATGCAATTACATCCGGTACTTGTGATTTGGAATATGAAAATGCGCCATAACCCTATTGCCACTCGAATCTTGATTTTGTCAGCTTCATTTCATTTATCCAACCGGAAGAACCTCCTTTTACATCCTGCATAAATTCACCAATTGATTGAGTTGTATGAAAGCCAACGAGCATGTGAATATGGTCGGGCATGCCGTTTATGCAAAGCATTTTATGTTTGTTGTTTTGCACAATTCCTGTAATGTATTTATATAAGTCATTTTCCCAGTCGGGATGAATAAGCGATGCCCGGAATTTTGGTGAAAAGACAAATTGTAAATGTATTTGTGTGTATGTGTTTGCCATTTTATTGTGGGATTTTGTCTTATGTTATGTTATGTTATGTTACAAATATTTCATCGCTACGCAATTGTTGTTTATGGATGGTGTTACCAATATTTCATCGCTACGCGATTGTTGTTTATGGATGGTTGTTGTTGTTACCAATTTTTCATCGCTATGCGATTGTTGTTCCTTTTCCAAAGTACATATTAACTAAAATTCAACAATAACTTTTTTTTATAGTGCCGTAGGTAGGAAATGTAGGTGGAAAACATTTAACCGAACAATTGAATGCCATAGGCATGTAACATTTCTCATTCGGGGTCTTTGAAAATATACTTTACTTAGAAATAAGGTTAGGTTTATAACTGGGCTAGGGTTGTTCAGCATTCGTAAATAACCGTCTATTAACGTGGTATTTATGTCTAGGGTTTACATATTGTCCCTTTAAAGTATAAGACAGACATAAGAAAAAGTGTTGGCTTTTTAATTCACAAAATGCTTAAGAATTCAGTAATTAAAATGCGATTGTTTTAAGGTAACGAGGCCTTTTAAGCATGCGGTATTACTAATAAACTGCACCCCACCCCTACAAACTAAAAGGCCTTATCGATTGAACATTTATACCAATGCCTCCGCCTATAGTATTTACCCTACCTAAATTATACTCTGCGCTTAAGGTAATAGGACCTAATTTTAAACGGAGCCCGCCCGTGGCTCTTAGGTAGCTTAAATTGCTTTCAATTACAATTGGATCCTGAAAATTTACAATAACTGGCTTACCAACTTTAGGGTCATCTAAACGTGTTTCCATAAATGTTACAGGATATATGCCTTCCATACTCATTTTAACTTTTGCATGATTATAATTTGCACCCAGGTACAAAGTTAATATCGAAAGTTTTTTTGATATCACAGCACCTATCATGTAACCGCTTCCTTCAAAGACAAATTTTTGCGAGTTTTGATAAGCTGCGGCGGCTGACGCTCCCGGCACACCGTCTTGTGGCTTTAAATAATCGTCTCCTAAATCGTAAGTTGATTTTAAACTTGAAAACCCGAATACACCTGAGATATCAATAGGTTTTTTTTCGCGCTCCCATATCCAGTAAGAAATATTGTGCTTAACACCCAATCCGAACATGGTGGCCCGGAAGCCGCCTGATTTAATACCGGGTGTAATACGAATCATTACCTCTGTTCCCAAACCAACGCCTACTGCTGCTTGCAGATTAGGCAAACCTAACCCTACCGGTATGGCAAGCCCCGGAGGCATTAAAAAACTGGCTATTATGGTATCTTTCCCACCAAAAGATTCGTGCACATTAACACGTGTTGTTGAAATATTTGAACCATATATGGTTTGCGCTTGTGTAGAACCATTTGAATCTACTAGTACAATGCGCGTTTTGTTGGGATCGTTATTTAAGTTAAGCCCTGATCCATCAAATGTTTTCTGATTGGCATTGATGGTTGTAACACTTAAAGTCAGCGTTAAATCAAAACCCATTAAGCCATGATGCCGTGCTGTATTATACCATCCATTGTTAAGCGTTGCTGCAAAGCCATCTAATAAGGGCCCCATGTAAGCGTTAATAAGTTTGTTGCCATCTTCTTTACCGGCCTTAAGAAATTCTGCAGCATCGGCCTGAGCATTTACTTTATGATAATTAAAAGTGAGGGCTAAAAATAATAAAAAGGAGTAAAATTTAATTTTCATATTTAATAATTAATGTTTTTATCAGGCACAATTTAATTGGTATTTCGAAAACAAAAATATACTAACATTTTAAAAAATAAGCATAGGTAATTAAAAATACGTAAAATGAGGTAGAATTTAGCATTAGAAAAAAAATCATACCTTTGCGTTTTATTATTACAAAAATTGGCATTTAGAGATACTAAAAGTAAAATTATTATTAAAACTCTTCAGCAAATTGAAGGGATCAAAAAAAGCAGTCAGCTTGCTGCCCTAACCTTAAAGGCTGTAGCTCCGCATGTAAAGGCTGGTGTTAATACTGAATACTTAAATAAGTTTTGCGCCGATTTTATACGTGATCACAAAGCTATTGCCGCAACACTCGGTTACCATGGCTACCCTAAAGAAAGTTGTATTTCTGTGAATGATGTTATTTGCCACGGCATACCCGGTAAATATGAACTAAGAGATGGTGACATTGTTAATATAGATATTACAACTATTTTAGATGGCTATTTTGGTGACACGTCAACCATGTTTATGATTGGCGAAGTTAGTGATCATGCTAAAAAATTAATTGGTGTTGCTAAAGAATGTTTAGCAATTGGGATCAGACAAAGTACTGCAGGAAATTATTTAGGAAATATTGGCTTTGAAATAAATAAATATGCCACATCATTCGGTTTTAGTGTGGTATATGAATTTTGCGGACATGGTGTTGGATTAAAGTTTCATGAAGAACCAGAAGTGGGCCATGTGGCAGATAAAAATAGTGGGCCCAAACTTGCACCAGGAATGATCTATACTATTGAACCAATGATTAATGCCGGAAAAGCAAGAAGCAAAGTGGACAGGAAAGATGGGTGGACAGCCAGAACCATTGATGGAAAACTTTCTGCTCAGTTTGAACATACAATTTGTGTTACCAAAGAAGAAGCATTGGTATTAACTGATATGGATAATGAGTTTAAAATACCACATGAAATTTTTTAAAAATATATACATTAAATATGGCAGATATACTTAAGCTTAACGGCAAAAAGTATGATAAAAAAAATGTAATTTATAAAGTATTTAAAATAAATGATTAGAGGTTTACATAAAATTAAAAACTATAAACAAACATCCTGGTGAAATATCTAAATTATAAAAAAAACTTTCTGGCTATTGAGGAAGAAGAATTGTGCTCCTATCAAACCTCTAAATATGTTATCCAGAGTGCACCCTATGAATATACCTCCTCTTATCTGGCAGGCTCTGCCAAAGGACCCGGTGCCATTTTAAAAGCCTCCCAATTTGTAGAATTATATGATGAAGAACTCGATCAGGAAACATACAGAAATGGAGGTATTTGTACACTGCAGCCAATGAAATTTGAAGGGCTGCACGACCTGAAAGCAGTTAAACATATTGAAAAAAAAACAACCCGTCTCTTAGCTGACAATAAATTTCCGGTAACCCTGGGAGCAGAACACACCATAACTTATGGAACAGTTCGGGCTGTTAAACAATTTGTAACAGATGTACATGTGTTACAAATTGATGCTCATAGCGATCTGCGAATGCAATACCATAATAACCCTTTTTCACATGCTTCTGTTATGGCACGCATTCATGATCTGGATGTGCCTTTAACTCAAATAGGAATTCGCGCCCAATGTAAGGAGGAAGCAGATCTTATTAAAAACAGTTCTAATATACATACATTTTATGCACATCAAATCCGTAAAAACATTAATTGGGCTAAAGATGCATTGAAAACACTTGGAGAAAATGTTTATATCAGTATTGATGCGGATGGCTTTGACCCCGCAATTGTACCTGCAGTTGGCACCGCTGAACCAAATGGCTTGTTTTGGAATGAGACAATTGACTTTTTAAAAATGGTTTTTGAAAAACGTAATGTAGTTGGTTTTGATGTGGTTGAAATTGCTCCGATGAAAGGTACTATTCTTTCTGAATATACAATGGCCAAATTAGTTTATAAATTAATTGGCTACCAAACTTTAAAGAAATAAAATAATGAAAGTGTATTTTGATAATGCTGCTACTACCCCTATTAACAAAGAAGTTATTTATGCCATGGTTAAGGTTATGGAAGAAGATTTTGGCAATCCTTCTTCTACACATTCACATGGAAGAAAAGTGAAAACGTTACTTGAAAATGCAAGAAAACAAGTTGCCTCCCTCTTAAATTGTGCACCCGGTGAAATTTTTTTTACAAGTGGCGGTACTGAAGCTGATAATATGGCTATCCGCAAATCTGTAGAAGATTTGGATGTTAAACATATCATCTCATCGTGCATAGAACACCATGCCGTTAGTCATACAATTGAGGAATTGCAGAAGCAGGGAAAAGTTGAAATACACCTGGTAGATCTTATGCCTGATGGACATATTAACCTTACTCATCTCGAATCTTTATTAAAACAATATCCCGGTGCATTAGTGAGTTTAATGCACGCCAACAATGAAATTGGTAATTTATTAGATATTGATAAAGTAGGAAACCTGTGTAAGGAAAACAAAGCATATTTTCATTGCGACACGGTACAAACCATAGGGCATTACCCATTAGATCTTCAAAAAACAAACATTACTTTTCTTGCCTGTGCAGCACATAAATTTAATGGCCCAAAAGGTGTAGGGTTTATTTATATTAATAATGGAACCAAAATTCAACCATATATTACCGGTGGTGCACAGGAAAGAAATATGCGTGGAGGCACAGAGAATGTTTACGGTATTGTTGGACTGGCAAAAGCACTTGAACTGGCATATTCCAATCTTGACGAAGAACGGACACATATTTCAGAACTAAAATTTTATATGATGAAACAGCTTCAGACTAATTTTGAAGAAATAAGATTTAATGGCGATGCAGAAGGAAAATGTTTATATACCGTTTTAAATGTTAATTTTCCACCCTCCCCTATTTCCGAAATGATTCTTTTTAAACTTGATATCGCCGGTATTTCTGCATCAGGTGGAAGTGCCTGTTCATCCGGATCAAACGTAGGATCTCATGTACTTGCCGCTTTAAAAGTACCAGTAGACCGGCCATCGGTAAGGTTTTCATTTGGCAAACAAAATACAAAGGAAGAAGTGGATTATGTAGTTGGTAAACTTGTTGAAATGCTAAAGCCACAAACTCAGCAGGCATAAAAAGTATAGCCGTTAAAATAATATTCATTACTATTGGCTTATTAAGTTATTGGTTTAAATTAATATCAACCTATAAATGTATAACCCTAAACCCAACATGATGAAAAAAATTGCAGCTTCCCTCCATTTCCTTATTATTACCTTCGTTTGTTGTGCTCAAAGCGATACAATGCCTAAACCTAAATGGACGCATGCTTTACAAACGGGCATTAATCTGAACCAGGCAAGCTTTAGCGATAACTGGAAAGGCGGAGGTGTAAGCAGTTATGCGATGGGGGCTTTTCTTAATTATCTTGCCAAATTTCAGGGTACCAAATGGGATAATAACAGCGACCTGCAACTTCAGTTAGGTTATTTGCAAAATAAAGGTGAAGTGCAACGCAAAAATGCCGACAGAATATTTTATGATTACAAAGCGGGATACAGACTAGCCGCCAAATGGAATGTATTTGCTTCCCTCAATTTTATGAGCCAGTTTAAAGAAGGCTTCGATTATAAAACAAAAAGTGTTGTTGACCTTAAGCAGGATTCTCTTATTTCAAACTTTCTGGCTCCTGCTTATCTTACCTCCTCTTTAGGACTTGAATATAAACCGGTAGTATATTTATGGATGCGTTTTGGATTAGGTACTTTGCGACAGACGATAATTAATGACACAAGAATCTCCAATGCAAAACTTTACGGTCTCGAAAAAGCCGGAGACAAGCTGAGAAATCAGGTAGTATTTCAATACATTATCAGTTTTGATAAAGAAATTGTTAAAAACGTAACCTTAAAGTGGCGATATACGGTTAATTTCGATTATTATAAGGTGGGTAAGCCTAATGCATTCGTTCATATTTTAAATGCTAATCTCACGCTAAAAGCCACCAAATACATAAGTACAAATGTATCTGTTAATCTCATCCGTGATAATGATCAGGATAAAGCTTTACAATTGTCGCAGGTGTTAAGTCTGGGAGTTTTGTATAGTTTCGAAAAGTAACCTTAGTGTTAGCGGCTTTACAGCAATACTTAAGCAAACATAACCACTGTTCATGAAATTTGCACCCCTCACAAATTATTTTAAGCAATTAATAATTATACGAAAATAAAATTTCAGCTAAATAATAAAGTAATGACATTTAAAATATATACAAAAACCGGAGACAAAGGCGAAACCTCATTGATAGGAGGCGTGAGGGTATCAAAACATCATATCCGCATAGAAAGCTATGGAACAGTTGATGAACTTAATTCAGTTATTGGCCTCCTTAAAGATCTGATCACTGATCTCCACTCCAGAGAAATATTATATGAAATTCAGGACCGGTTATTTACTATTGGGGCGGTATTGGCAAGCTCACCGGAAAAAGCTAAAATGAAAGTTCCTGATCTGATAGAAAGTGATATAACGTTACTAGAGATGGAAATGGATTTGATGAATAAGGTTTTGCCTGAACTTAAAAGTTTTATATTACCGGGAGGAAACATAGTTGCCTCACATACGCACATAGCCCGTTGTGTTTGTCGTAGAGCAGAACGACTAGTGGTTCATTTATCTACAGAAAGTGAAGTACCTCCAATAGTTGGTAAATACCTGAACCGCTTAAGCGACTATTTATTTGTTCTTTCAAGAAAAATTGTATTTGATGCAGGAGCAGAAGAAATTGAGTGGCGTGCCCGGATTTAATGTGCAGTAAAAATCCAAACATCCCAATTTTCATCTTCCTGTGTTTTTTGTTGAACCGCTTTTGCCTCTTTAAGGGATGTAAATTTCTGGTACGCTACAAGATTATACTGATAGCCTGTGGGTTTAATAATTAGTAGATTTTTATGACCTAGTGCTTCCAATTCGCTCACAAGCAGGTGAGCTTTTTTGGCTCCCTTAAATGCTCCGGCAATCAGGTAATAACCCGCTTCTATAGCATCATTTTCAGCAATATCAAATGGTTCAGCCGGCATAACTTTATTTATATTAACAACAACAGGGCTAACAAATATTTCTGATTCTGCTATTGGCAATGACGCTAATATGGGTTCAGCCATGCTTGTTTGCTTCATATAATTGCTGCTATCAAAATAATACCCACCTTTTAAAATAAATGCAGCGATATGCATATTTACGCTATCTGAAACTATTGGTAAGACAATTTGAATCGCATTTTTTTTCTCTGCGGTCAGTTTTTCTGCAGGTGTTACTACCTTTACGGAAGATGGGGAATTGAGTAAATCTGCAGAGTTACCCAAAAGATCCATTTTAGACAACTGCTCTCCTAACGGTGAAACAGGGTTTTTAAACAGAAAAAGTGCCAGGTTTATTAACAAAACTAAAGTTAACACGGTTGCTACAATTGGAAATATTTTGCTGCTTTTTGTATCAGGCGTGTGGTGAGCTATTTTTGCCTGATCCAATAATACTTTTAACTCTTTTAATGCACTTTCACGCATTTGATTAAGGTCTTCATCAAACACTTCAGTTATTATTGCTTTTTCAACTATAATTCGTTTAATTTTATTTAAATTAGCAGCGAAATGGATTTTTTGCAAACCAAAACTATCATCCAAAAACAAAAGTCCTTCTTCGGGCTTAAAAGTTATTATGTGATCCTTATCAATGTAAAAACATCCCGTTCCTTCAACTAAAAATTTTCCGCATTCAGATAATTTTTTCTCAAAAGCCAGACTTAACTGTAATAATTTATTAACAATAGCTGATTCACTTAATCCCGAAATTTCTTTATAATAGTTTAAAAAAGTTGGTGAATTTTCTTCTGCAGCATGAACAAAGCGGATTGTATTGTATGCAGGCGATATTATTTTAGCCAACGGATCAACACTTAATGGAGTCTCAACAGCAGTAAAAGTTCCAACTCCCTGTAAAGCTAACTCCTTGTGCTTATGCAGAAAATGAAAAATAATTCTCCAGATATGTAAGTGTTCGTTTAGCAATTAGGTATCCTTTATATTTACAAAGTAAAATATTGTGTATATATGACTTTCAACAAGCTTTCCACATTAAGAAGATTTGATGTGTACAACCTTGTAAATATGAGAAGTTACGAACATAATAATTTTTTAAAAAGATAGTAACAGTTTATTAATTAAATTAACTTAACTGTAAAATACCTGTCATTTATTAGAATGATTTTTATATTACACGATACGAACCTCATATTTGAAAGTTGTATTTAATATAACGATTAAATAAATATCTTGCAAAAAATATAGTTTATGAAAAAAATCTTACTCCTCACCCTATTTGCTTATATGGGTTCAGCCAGCGCACAAATTACTATAACCAGCACAGATATGCCCGTAGTAAATGATACCCTGCGATTTAGTATTACAACCACCACAATTGACGTAAGTGGCACCGGTTCTGATCACACCTGGAATTATTCAGGGTTATTGGCAGAACATCAGGATATTCAACACTATTATTCACCCCTTACCACGCCTTATGTATTGCAGTTTGGTTTTAATTCAACCTATGGAATTGCAGAAAATAATTTTGGTTTAGGAGGTATTGGTGGAGTAGCTTCAAATGTTTTTGGATTTTATAAAAATAGTGCCCAGGCAAATGTTTTGGTAGGAAGAGGGGCAACAGTTCAGGGATTGCCTCTGGGAATTGTGTATGCGCCCAAGGATACTATCTTAAAGTTTCCTTTAAATTACCTAAATTCTTTTAGCGGAAATTTTAAGGGAGAAGCCAGTTTATTAGGTCTGGGATCCTTAAAGCAGGTAGGATCGCGCAATACCTTGGTAGATGGCTGGGGGAAAATTACCACTCCTTTTGGAACATTTGATTGCATTCGAATTAAATCTGTTGTTGTAGAAACAGATAGTATCGTGTTTCAAGGTTTCGGAATTCCTATTCCAAATAACCGCACAGAATATAAATGGTTAGCTAAAAACCAACACTTTCCTATATTGGAAGTAATAGTAAATACCGGTGTTGGCGGTAGTACTCAAACCATACGCTATAGAGATACCTACAGACCAGAAGCGTATGTGAACAATGCTAACTTTACTGCAAGTAAAACTATCATTCAAAATACAGATACTATTAATCTTACTAATCAATCTTATGGTACTCCTAAAACTTATAACTGGACTATTAATCCCGGAACTTATAGATTTGTGGGAGGAACCAATTCAACTTCTGCAAGCCCCAGGGTAATGTTTGATATTAATGGCTTCTACACTGTAAAATTAGCGGTAACCTATGAAGGTGGCGCAGATGACACTATAAAATCTGATTATATTTATGTAGGGGATGGAATAAAGGCCAATTTTGGTGCCAGCAAACATCAAACAAGTCCGGATGAACTGGTTTATCTGTTAGATTCTAGTGCAGGCAATCCTACCTCGTGGCAATGGACAGTAACTCCAAATTCTTTTTCGTATGCTGTAGGTACAGGTAGCAGAAGCCAAAATCCTGTTTTGATATTTAATTCTGCAGGCTTATATGATGTACAATTAAAAGTAACCGGCTTAATAGGTACAAATACTTTAGTTAAGCCCGCTTATATTTCTATTTGGACAGTTGGGTTAAATAGTGTAAGCGATAAAAACACATTTGTAAAAGTTTACCCCAATCCTGGTAAAGATATTTTAAAGTTGGAGTTCGCAAATAGGTATGAGACAAATCTGCAACTTTTAAATTTAATGGGTGAAAGCATCCTTAATTTAAAATTTAGCAATACCATAGAGAAAGAGGTAGATCTAACTGCTTTTCCGAAAGGGATATATATTTTAAAAATAATTCAGAATAACAGTTTATTTTCAGAAAGATTGGTGATTGAATAAGCCTTCATTATCTTTAAAATGTACGCATGTTGAAAACACGTTAAGGCAATATTGGCTGATGCATTTATATTCGTGGACGAAACATGCTACTGAATTTAAAAATTAGAAACTATGCGATCATCCGGCAAAGCGAGATTCGTTTTGAAAAAGGACTTAATATCATAACCGGAGAAACCGGCGCAGGTAAATCCATTTTAATGGGTGCATTAGGGCTTATATTAGGCGAACGTGCAGACAGTAAAGCATTATTACAGGATGCTGATAAATGCGTTGTAGAGGCCATATTTGATATTAACAAATACAAACTTCAATCCTTTTTTGAAAGCCATGAACTTGATTATGAAGCGCAATGTATTTTACGAAGAGAAATAAACGCAGCCGGTAAGTCGCGCGCATTTATTAATGATACCCCTGTTAATTTACCGGTTCTTAAAGAGTTGGGAATTCACCTTGTAGATATCGTATCGCAGCATCAGACACTCGAACTTAACGAGGCAGATTTTCAACTGGAGGTATTAGATGCAATTGCAGAAACTCAACTTGAACTTACCCAATTTAAAAATCAGTTTAAACTCTTTAAAGCAAAAGAAAAAGAATTGCTTGAATTGCTTGAACGCGAAGAACGAACGAGGCAGGATGAAGACTATCTGCGTTTTGTTTTAAATGAGCTCAATGAATTAAATCCAAAAATAGAAGAACAAGAAATTTTAGAAGAACAGTTAAATACCTTAAGTCATGCAGAAACAATCCAATCAGCAGCAGCTCTGGTTAGCGGATTGCTGGAGGGAAATGAACATGCCCTTACAGACTTATTGCGGGAAGCAAAAGGAAATTTATCGGCAGCAGCCAAACATCACCAACAGCTTTTAGCTTTACAGAACAGGCTTGAAAGCAATATGCTGGATATAAAAGATATTGCCGCCGAGTTAAATTTTATAGCAGAAAAAACATTGGCTGATCCTAAAGCTTTAGCGGATGTGGAATACCGGTTACAGCAGTTGTATCAGTTACAAAAAAAACACCGGGTAAATAATAATGCAGATTTAATAATTTTACAGGAAAAATTCAGTGCACAGTTTCAGTTATTAGGTTCATTAGAAACTGCCATTGTACTTGCTCGTGAACAACTTTCGGTTCAAAAAAAATTGCTGTTAAAAAGCGGCCACGAGCTTAGCCTAAAAAGAACAAAAGCAATATCAGGAATTGAAAAAAAAGTGAATGATCTTTTGCTGCAAGTAGCTATGCCAAATGCGCAATTAAAACTGGTTCACCAGATATACACTGAAGAAAAAATTACGGGTAATGGATTGGATGAAATAACTTTTATGTTTAGTGCCAATAAAGGCTTTGCATTACAGCCCATGAATAAAGTAGCAAGTGGCGGAGAGCTGAGCAGACTTATGTTATGCATTAAATCACTGATAGCAGATAAGGTACATTTACCTACTATTGTTTTTGATGAGATAGACACTGGTATATCCGGAGAAGCGGCTCAGCGCGTAGCTTTAGTTATGAAACAACATGCACAAAATCACCAGGTTTTGGCTATAACCCATTTACCTCAGATAGCAGGTAAAGCAGATGTTCATTTTTATGTTTATAAACATGACGCTGGCCAGCAAACCAGCACTCAGATTAAACAACTACAACCAGATGAGCGTGTAGAAGAAATAGCTCGAATGCTAAGTGGAGAAAACCCCTCGGCCAAAGTATTAGCCGCAGCTAAAGAATTAATGGGTTAACAACCTAAAGGGTAATACAGGTTGTTAAACTAAAAACTGATTATATACATGGTACAAAAAATACCCGTTTTTCACATTTAGAATAAATTTATTATCTTGCAAACATAAACATGGAATTAAGCTTACAGTATAATACCGAAAGAGGTAAATTATTAATTTCTGAATATGGAAGAAGTATTCAGAAAATGATACAGATAGCAGTGGCAGAAAATGATCGGATTAAACGTCAGAGAATCGCCAATGAAATAATTAAACTAATGGGTCAGTTAAATCCACATTTGCGTGATGTGGTGGATTATAAACATAAATTGTGGGATCATCTTTTTGTAATGAGTGATTTTAAACTCGACGTTGATTCTCCCTATCCTACGCCTACACCCGAAACAATTAAGGCTAAACCTGATCCTATGAGGTATCCTCAATCCCCAATCAAATTCAGGTTTTATGGCAAAAATGTAGCTTCCATTTTAAAGAAAGTTGCCGAGCTTGAAGAAGGTCCGTTTCGCACGGCTTATATCAATGCTATAGGTTCATTTATGAAAATGAGCAGCAAAGCGTGGAATGCAGAAATGCTGAATGATGAAGAAGTGATGGCCCATCTTGAATTCTTAACAGGTGGCAAAATAAGAATTAATGAGAGCGACGATCTGCAGTTTAAGAATATGCAGCAACGCCGTGTAACGCCTATTACCGACGAAAGTTTTAACGGTGGAAATGGCTATCGCAATAACAACAATCAGAACAGGAACAATAAGTTTAAAAACAACCGCAATAGCGGCAGTGGTGGCGGAAATAATAACAATAGTAATAATAACAATAGTAACAATAATAATAATAGCAATAGCGGAGGTGGCAATTACAAAAATTTTAAACGCCGCAATCCCTAATACATAAATACAGTTAACCGTTTATTATTTTTAGTAAATATACATTAAACTTTGGCAGGTAAAACAGGCATAATGTATTAATAAAATGCCCTAGAAATAAAGCACCATGCAGATAATTTAAATCCTTCAAAAATGGCGTGACCAAGCAAGGATTATTTACTAAAATTACACAGCCACATTATACTCCCTTAATGCATTATTTAACGATGTTTTCATATCAGTACTTGCTTTTCGTTCACCTATAATTAATGCGCAAGGAACCTGATAGGCACCTGCGGAAAATTGTTTGGTGTAACTTCCCGGTATAACTACTGATCTGGATGGAACAATTCCTTTGTATTCTATAGGTTCGGCACCCGTTACATCTATTATTTTTGTACTCATGGTAAGCGTTACACCCGCACCTAAAACAGCTTCACTTTTCACATGCACGCCTTCCACAACAATACATCTTGAACCGATAAAACAATAGTCTTCTATAATAACAGGGGCGGCCTGCACGGGTTCAAGTACCCCTCCTATACCTACACCACCACTCAGGTGCACATGCTTTCCTATTTGCGCACAACTACCAACGGTAGCCCATGTATCCACCATAGTACCTTCATCCACATAAGCACCAATGTTTATATAACTTGGCATTAAGATGGTACCTTTAGCCAAATAGGAACCATAACGCGCAACAGCATTTGGTACTACACGTACACCTAATTCAGCATAATTTTTTTTGAGGGCCATCTTGTCATGAAATTCTAAAGGCCCGGCAAAAATTGTTTCCATTTTACGAATAGGAAAATAAAGGATTACTGCTTTTTTAACCCAGTCGTTTACTTTCCAGCCATCTAATACAGGCTCTGCCACACGCAAACGACCTTTATCCAATTCTTCCATAACGGCATTAATGGCATCTTGTGTACCGGCTTCTTTTAACAGCTCCCGGTTATCCCATGCCTTCTCAATAATTTGTTGAAATTCCATCTGGCAATATTCAAAACCTTATTGGATATTTACAAACAATATTATGAATGAAATAAATATAGAAAGCAGTTGGAAAATAAAATTATCCGATGCTCTTAACAATGCTGCTTTTATACAACTTAAAGATTTTTTATTTAAAGAGAAGGCTGCAAATAAAATAATCTTTCCACCCGAACAACAAATTTTTGCTGCATTCAATAGTATTCCATTTGAAAAAGTTAAAGTTGTAATTCTGGGACAGGATCCATACCACAGACTATTTCAGGCCCACGGTTTGTGTTTTTCTGTAAACGATGGCATACCATTACCTCCTTCATTAAAAAACATCTTTAAAGAATTGCAGCAGGATGTGCCGGATTTTACAATTCCCGAAAGTGGCAATTTAACAAAATGGACAACCCGCGGGGTATTATTGCTTAATGCTATCTTAACTGTTAGAACGGGACAAGCAGGCTCGCATCAAAAACTAGGATGGGAACATTTTACAGATGAGGTGATCAGGGAATTATCTAAACAAAGAAATCACCTGGTATTTATTTTATGGGGTAATTTTGCTCAAAGTAAAGTGGCTTTTATCGATCCGGATAAGCATCTTATATTAAAAGCTGCCCATCCTTCACCCCTCTCTGCACACAATGGTTTTTTTGGTTGTAAACATTTTAGTATGACTAATAATTATTTGATAAAACAAGGTATCGAACCTATTGATTGGAATTTGTAATATTCTGTGATCAAAGTTATCCAGTTCATTTTTTAAAACTTTTATTTTGATCTGTAATTTTTATGAAAGGCTTGCCTGTAAATTTACTCCTCATAAAAATCATGTAACTCCCCAAAATAACTTTGATTCCAGCCGGCTACTATATCTTCGTATTCTTCATCTGGTATATTGGTATGACGAAGTTCAACTGAAGTTTGTGTTTCTTTAAGTGGATGTAATTTAATTGTTACAATTGAGGGTGTATCTGTCTGCTCTTCGCCAAAATACCATTGCTGCACAATTCTTTTGTTTTCCTCAAATTCCAGATTTTTACCAACTATGCTTCCATCCCACAATGAAAATTCAGAACCCACCTCGGCTTTCATTTTTGCTGTATCACCAGTCCATAACATAATGGTAGTTTCGTAAGTTAAGGCAAGGTAAACATCTTGCGGGGGGGCCGGTATAGTATAATATTTTTTAAATTCTTTCATAATAAATGGCGTATAAATCTGTGATTGCTGAAACTGCCAATTGGTTAACAAATGTAAGTATTTATAGCACTTCTTGTATTAGTAAGATAAGCATAAAAATAACTCATGCCGGTTACAATTGTATTTATCAATTAAAACATAATAAATTACTTAAGATGGCTGAAGTATTTTAAGATATTTGTATCATTAAAAAAAACTCAATCTGTAAAGAATGGCTCTCTTAAAAAAATTTTCTCCTTATCTATTGCTTACTTATAGTTTGCTTTATATATCTGCATGCAGTACGCTTGTAACAAACCCAACTTCAGGTATCCCTGATGATTTTTATATAATGCCAAAACAACAACACTATTATTCACATGAAAATGACACCATCCAGATTAATGCATGGGCTGAAAAACAGAAAGTGTTTTTATTTAATTTAAGAGATACCTTATTTATAACGTCTATTGATACCACCACACCATTTAAAAATGCTATAAATTATGTGTACCCTTTTTATGAGCCACACCCTAAACATTTACTGCTTATAAACAACTCTTATGATATGGATGTATTTACCACCCCATTTAAATTCAGATTTGCCACAGATGGAATTCCTTTACAAATAACCACAAGTTTTAATGCGGCAGTTTATGCCGGAATTCGTTCAGATTTTTTCACCATTAAAAACCATCCGCTAAAAACCCCAGTTCATTTATCTAAAATTAATAATATAGGATGTGGAGTTGGAGTTTTCGGGGGCATTAGTTCTGCAAATATAAAGCCTGAATTTGTGCGCAATACAATAACCTATGAATATGATGCTGTATCATTAAATTATGGTTTAGCCTTTCTGTTTGGATACAAGAAAATTAGCACCGGAGTAGCTATTGGCTATGATTACCTTGCTGATAAAAACAGGAACAACTGGATTTATCAGAATAAACCCTGGCTTGGGGTGTTTATTGGTTTAAATATTAATTAAGTAAGCATAACTCATTATAATTACAGTTATATAAGTATAAATTAGAGATTTAGAATTATCTTAAATCTGCCTGTATTTCTTTAGTTGTGGGTAGCATGTAATGAACCGTAAATGTGTACTTATTATAAGTAGATATATAAAATGCCGATGTTGATTGCTATTTAAAAAACAATTGTTATTTCTTTTCCCATAAAAAAATCGGTATATGTTCTACCAGCAAAATAAAAGAGTTTGTAATAAAACATTTTTGATGGGCAAGTTCATGCAATAATTTATCTTTTTCACTGTCTGATCCAACTGCAAAGGTAACCACCGGATGAAGTTCCACTAATGATAAACGTCCACCACCATTAATATCTGAGTGTATTGTACCCGTTGCATTATCTATATAATCCATAACTAAAATTTAACTGCCGCAACAGAGGTGTAATTACCAAAGCATATAGCATGCAAATAAGGAAGCAAGGAATAATTCTTCCGGATAATTTTTTTTATAATTTCCCTGTAATGATGAATCGATAGATCAGGAAATATCCACTTTATTATTTATCTGAAGGAGATAATCCCGCTCATAACTTTTGCAGTTTTTCGTGCCTTCACCTTTTTTTCTTTTCCAGGTTATTTTTGATTGATAAATATGGTTTTTTTATGTTAATTTAAATAGTTCTTAAGTTAAGCCATCTAATAGCATTTTATAGTTACTTTCTAAATAAAATGTATCAATAAAATCTTACAAAGCTATTTCTTACCTATATCCATTATCTGTTGGTTGAGCCATATTTTTGTTCCCATTATATGTTGAATTGCAATTTTAACCATTACCTTAGCCACGGTTTCTCCTTGTATTGCTTTAAAACCACTTAATGGGCCTATCAGAAACGGGTTTAATACTTTAAATAAAAACTTTGAAATCATTTCCATAGGTCGCTTTTCTAATCTGTTGCCTAATAATAAGGCAGGTCTGAAAATATGGAGTATCGGATAGTTAAGCCGAGTAATGGCATCTTCTACATCACCTTTAACACGGTTATAAAAAATTCTTGAACGTTTATCAGCACCCATTGAAGAGACCAATAAAAATTGTTCTGCTCCTCTTGCTAATGCTAATTTCGCAATTGTTATCGGATATTCATAATCAATTTTACGGTACATATTAAGGTCGGGTGTTTTAGCTCGGGTTGAACCTAAACAGCAAAAAACATCATTAACCTGCATATAATCCTGGTAGTGTTCAAGACTATCAAAATCAATTAAATATTGCTCCAGTTTAGTATGTCTTATCACGAGGTCTTTTCTCGCCATTACCACTACCTTATCATACTCATTACTTTTTAGTAATTCATACACTAGACTTCTACCAATGAGGCCGGTAGCACCAATTACCAAAGCTTTTCGCAACATAGTAAGATTAGTAATCCTGTGGAAGAAATTCCTTTTTCTCCAACGGATTTGAAATAGCAACAGCTATCATTTTATTTGCCACCAGGTTGGCAGGTGTTGGCCGCAACTTATCTATTAAACCCATTCCTACCATATTAATAATTGTACCTAATCCTTTACGGGCTGCAAACATACTGCTATCCGTATCAACCGGTTCAGCAATGGCATTTACTTTAAATAAACAAAAATTATCAAATCCCATTTGCTGAATTTCTTCTGCTAATTTTGCCCTTACTTTCATTTTATCTTTAGTAGACTTCAGATCAGCCCGGGTTGGGTTTAACAGAAAAAAATTTTTAACACCATTATTTTTTGCTGCATGTGCAAGTTTAACCGGATACTCATACTCAAACATGGCAGCATCATCAAGTTTATATGTACTAATATAATCAGTACCTAACAAACAAAATACATCATCAGCCTCCTCAAATTCCTGAGAATAATCTTCAATCCTGCTAAAATCAACAATAACTTTTTTAAGGTGCAGGTTTTTTAACCTTCGGTTTTCTCTTCGGGTAAGGATAATCACTTTTTTGTAATGTCGGCTTTTAATCAAACCCTCCATTAAAGCTTTACCTGTTTTTCCTGAAATACCTACCAATATGGCTACACGCATTATACAAAGTAAGCATTTTTTATGAAATTAACACAAATTTATTTAACCATAACTTCTCATTTTTTTGGAACTACTGTGGTGCTGAGGGCTATTTTGTAAGCCTTTGCTAAGAAAAAATTAAGAAAAAACAATTCAGCATGTTTGATGGCAACCCAAATTTTAAATACTTTTGCCGGCAATTAAACAAAAAACATGATTTATAATCACGAAATTGATTACCGCATATTTGGCAGTGAAATGCAGTGTGTAGAAGTTGAATTAGACCCGCAGGAAACTGTTATGGCTGAACCCGGAAGTTTTATGATGATGAGTGATGGCATTCAAATGAACACCATTTTTGGTGATGGCTCACAGCAACAGGCAGGCATTTTAGGAAAGTTGTTTTCGGCGGGTAAAAGAATGCTTACAGGTGAAAGTTTGTTTATGACTGCATATACTAATATTGGCACCGGAAAACGTCAGGTTACCTTTGCAGCTCCTTATCCAGGTAAAATTATTCCAATGGATCTATCCCGGTTAGGTGGAAGGATAACCTGTCAGAAAGATGCATTTTTATGCGCTGCTAAAGGCGTTAGTATTGGCATTGAATTTCAGAGAAAACTTGGTACCGGTTTATTTGGTGGTGAGGGTTTTATAATGGAGAAACTGGAAGGTGACGGAATGGCTTTTGTGCATGCCGGCGGACATGTAGAAGAACGTCAATTACAACCAGGTGAACTGTTAAAAATTGACACAGGTTGTATTGTAGCCTTTACAAAAGATGTGGAGTACGACATACAATTTGTGGGTGGCATAAAAAATACGCTTTTTGGTGGTGAAGGTGTATTTTTCGCAACGCTAAAAGGACCTGGTAAGGTTTGGATTCAATCATTGCCTATTTCACGCCTGGCAAGCAGAATAATGAGTTTTGGAAGTGTTGGAGGTAGAAGAGAAGAAGGAGGTATATTAGGTGGACTTGGAAATATTTTTGACGGCGATGGGATTTAATCTTTAGGTTTGAACCTATGACCCGTTATAAAAAGATTGACGTACACGCCCATATCCTGCCAGAATTTATGCCCAACCTAAAAGATAAATATGGCTATGGCGATGAGTTTATTTACCTGGATCATTTTCAACCCGGAAGAGCAAATATGATGCTCGCAGATGGCACGTTTTTCAGAACGATTGATGAGTTGTGCTGGAACCCGGAAGTTATTATTGAACACATGGATAAACAAGATGTGCAATTGATGGCTTTATCTATTGTACCTGTTTTATTTTATTATTGGGCCAAACCAGAACACACGCATGATTGGGCTAAATATTATAATAACCATGTAGCTAAAATACAGGAAAACTACCCAACGCGTTTTGTTGGCCTTGGAACTTTACCCATGCAGGATATAACCCTTGCCTGTGAGGAATTATCACGTTGTAAATATGAACTGAACTTGCCGGGTGTAGAGATTGGGACGCATATTAAACACCGCAACCTCGACGATCCCTATTATTATCCTTTTTATGAGACTGCCGAAAAACTGGGTATGTGTATTTTTGTGCACCCTTGGGATATGATGGGACAAGAAAAGATGCCCAATTATTTTTTACCTTGGTTAATAGGCATGCCGGCAGAAACTTCGCTTGCTATCTGCAGCATGTTATTTGGCGGTATTTTTGATAAGTACCCAAAGCTTCGCGTATTGTTTGCCCACGGCGGTGGATGCTTTCCTCAAACCATCGGACGGATATCGCACGCATACCATGCCCGCCCCGATTTGTGTAACATTCATAAAGTGGCTGATCCCAGAACATATACCGATAAATTTTATATAGATTCACTCGTGCATGATGAAGAAACATTCTCGTTTTTGTTAAAAATGTTTGGTGCCGGCAAAATTGCAATGGGATCTGATTTCCCTTTTCCCCTTGGCGATCTTGAACATGGTAAATTTATTGAGTTAATGAAATCAATTGATGAAGAAACCAAGGTAAAACTACTTAGAGATACCGCTAAAGAATGGTTAGGGATTTAAAATACGGAGTAGAAAAACCATCAATTTTGGATCAGGCAAGCTAAATAAAAATTTGATTTTTGGCTATATAATATTGGCACAAAACAAAATATATTTCAGTAATTTCTTATCTTTGCAGTAAGCCGCCAAAGAAGCAACGCACGTAATGGGCTTCGTAAGTGTTGTATATGATGGATGGGTTGTAAAAAAAAATTGCTGACGGGTATAGCTAATAAATGAGTAAATTTTAATTGTTTATTTGAAAACTTTTGTTTGATAAAAGTGAAATGCTAAGATTAAGAATATTAGCCGTACCAAACAGTTCCGGCAAAAAAACTATCATAAGTGCAATTATGCAATCAAAGTATTACAGGTTCCCTAATTTACTTTTTGAGGCCTTAAAATACGGTTGTCAGACTTACTTTTTCAATAACTCTAAAGTTTGTTCATCTTTTAAAAATGATAGCTCATTTTAAATTTAAGAATGATAAAAGAATTAGAATTTTTTACAAGAAAAAAACTCCAAAGTGGTTCAAAAAATAATATAAAAAAAAACCGGGGTTAGCAATTTAAGGTATAGCATTCCCATTTCTCTAAGGCCCAAACTAAAAACTACTGCTTTTGTTAATCTTATAACTTGTTAAAAACGCAAACATAATTTAATTTAACATTGAACCTAAAATAAATAAAATGAGTGAAATCATCGAACATATTGAATGCCTTATTATAGGTAGCGGCCCTGCCGGCTATACTGCCGCAATTTATGCTGCCCGCGCTGATATGAAACCCATAATGTATGCTGGTATGCAGCCCGGCGGTCAGTTAACGATAACTACAGATGTAGAAAATTATCCGGGTTATCCTGATGGAATTATGGGGCCGGAAATGATGGAATTATTTCGTAAACAAGCCGAAAGATTTGGAACGGATGTGCGTTATGGTATGATTACTTCGGTTGATTTTAACGGAAAAGCACCTTTTAAAGTAATTGCTGATGAAAGTAAGGAACTGCTTGCCGATACAATTATTATAGCAACTGGTGCCAGTGCCAAATGGCTTGGGATACCATCTGAAGAAAAATTAAACGGCAGAGGAGTTAGTGCCTGTGCGGTATGCGATGGGTTCTTTTTTAAAGGTAAGGAGGTTGCCATTGTTGGGGCCGGAGATACTGCTTGTGAAGAAGCTTCGTACCTGGCTAAAATATGCAGCAAGGTTTATATGATTGTACGCAGAAATGAGTTTCGTGCTTCTAAAGCCATGCAACACCGCGTTTTAAATACGCATAATATAGAAGTGCTTTTTAATACTGAAACCGATGAAATACTTGGTGAAGAAAAAGTATCGGGTGCCCGTTTTAAAAACCATGTTACCGGAGAAATGACTACAGTTGATTTATCCGGTTTTTTTGTAGCGATCGGACATCACCCCAATACAGACATTTTTAAAGGCTTTTTAGAAATGGATGAAACAGGTTATTTAAAAACCACACCAGGCACAAGCAAAACAAATATTGAAGGAGTATTTGCCTGTGGAGATGCACAGGATAAAGTTTACCGACAGGCTGTAACTGCTGCGGGAAGCGGTTGTATTGCTGCACTTGATGCCGAGCGTTATCTTGCCGCTAAAGCTGATTATTAATAATTGAATCTATAACTGCTTTCAATAATATTATCAACTTATAAAATTATATTAACATGAAAAAACTTCTTTTCCTTTTACTAGTTACAAGTAATATTGCCATTGCACAACAACACAGTTGCTGCGATTTAAGCGTTACACAAAAAACAGTTACGCTTGCTATGAATCAAAATTTTGCTCTGGCTCACCTTGCACCCGAACCATTTGTGTTACAAGATCAAAAAGGGGAAATGATAACGTTTCCTACCATTGCAGGAATGAACGGAGCAGCATATATGATTAGAGCAAAACAACCGGGTAAAAAAGTACTTTTTGTTTTTCATGAATGGTGGGGATTAAACGATTATATAAAACAGGAGGCAGAACGTTTTGCAAATGAAATGCCAGATGTAACCGTATATGCCGTTGATTTATATGACGGAGCAATAGCCACTGATGTTCCCAATGCTCAAGGTCTTTTAGCCAGGTTAACGCAGGAACGGGGCTCACAAATAATTAAAGGTTTACTAGGCTATGTGGGTTCAGACAAACACCTGGCAACAACTGGCTGGTGCCTGGGCGGAGCCTGGAGTTTACAATGTGCACTTATTGCCCGCACTCAGGCTAAAGCATGTGTTATATATTATGGTATGCCTGAATTGAATATAGATCGCCTTAAAACATTAAATTGCCCGGTGCTGGGTATTTTTGGATTGCAGGACAAATTTATAAATGTAGGCCTGGTAAAAACTTTTGAAGAGAATATGAAAAAGGCAGGAAAAAAACTTATAGTACATAATTATGATGCTGACCATGCTTTTGCAAATCCAAGTAACCCAAAACACAACCATCAGTTTGCTGAAGATGCACATGCTAAAACAATGGTTTTTATAAAGGCTAACTTAAAGTAAAAGCAAACAATTAAATAAATTGCAATTTAGGTTAAATGGCTAAGCAATTAAATAATTAGTGTTTAACATTATGAATTTTAACAGAGAAGAAAATTATGATATGGAATCAACTCACCAGTATAGATCAAATAAAAGAAATTGATGCTGAATCTGCACATCGGAAGGTAATTATATTAAAACACAGCACTCGTTGCAGCATTAGCACCTCTGTATTAAACAGACTTGAAAGTAACTGGAAAGAATCGGATCAGAATAAATTAAAACCTTATTACCTGGATCTTCTCATTCACAGAGATATTTCAAATAAACTTGCTACGCATTATAATGTTGAACATGAATCTCCGCAGGTACTTGTTATTGAGAAAGGCAAATGTATATATACCGAGTCTCATCATGGGATCAGATATGAAGACCTGCCTGAAGTGGGACAAAAAACTACCTTATAAACACCAATCAGCCTGAACAACTTAATTTAAAAATTATAGTTGGATCAACACGTAACTAATAATAAATTTAAGAACTATAAAGTTTCATAAAAAATTTACAAATAGTCTGTTTAACCTACTTTAAAATAGTTTAGGTTGTTCAGAATCTTTAGAAGGTTTTCCTTTATGTTTATTCTTATGGCTTTCCATTTCGCTATCATCTGCTAACAATTTCTTTATTTTCTCCTCCTCTTCACTAAAAAGATCTTCATTAACCAGCGTGCCGGCCACATCCTGAATAGCCTCTTCCAATTCATCTTGCGGATCTGGTGGTAATAGTTCCAGTTTACTTAAATCAGGCCCGGCAAATTTATTACCTATACTCTTCCAGCCTTTCACTTCAATAAATTCAACAAGGTTAATTTGCATTTCCACCAGTGTCTTTCCTTTTCCGGTACTCAAAATAACAATAGGGTTTTTATAGTCTGTAGCTAATAAAATATAATTCCCCTTTTCCTCAGCAATACAAAGGAATTTTTTATTGAGGGTTAGGGTTTCAATCAAAAATCGCTTGATTGTGTAGTGTTTTACTTTCGCATCATAATAAACAATACTGATGGAGCGATTTGCTTTAAATTTGCAGATATGCAATAATTGTTCATACTCATAATGATTGCTGGTATCAAAATTAGTTAGTTCATAATTGCCATCTTTGTAGACAGACAATATCAGATCACTTCCTAAAAAATTACCCAGATAATTGCCATGTTCATTGTTGTTAATTCTACCTATGGCATCATCATACCACAAATTAATTCCACCTAAGGTAGATATTCCTTTCGATTTTAATTTGATCCCTTTAACAAGGTATTTACTAATAATATTTCCCTGTACACTTCTTCCTTTAATGGTAAGTTCAGTAAAATCAAAATCAAAACTTAATTTTCTGGCATGACTTAACGGACTAAGAGTAATGTTTACCACTTCGGCTTCACCAGAAGGATTAGCCGTAAAATACAATACCCTGGAATTAGAAGTACCCTGAGACAAATCATATTCTTTATCTCTGGTTATACCCGTTACCGGAAATCGTTTTGCATAACTGACTTTGGTTTTTCCATCCAGGTAAATCATATTATAAATACGGCGTTCATCATTTTTTCTAAACACATCTACATGTATAATATCTTTGCCAATAAACGCTTTTTCCTGTACTTTACTAACCACCATTTTTCCATCTTTTCTAAACACAATGATGTCGTCAATATCAGAACAGTCACAGAGATATTCATCCTTTTTTAATCCATATCCTACAAAGCCTTCTGCACGGTTTACATATAATTTTTGATTAGCAATAGCAACGGTTTTTGAATCAATCGTATCAAAAGTTCTTATTTCAGTTTTACGTTCGCGGCCCTTACTGTATTTCTTCAGCAAATTTTCAAAATATTTAATTGCATATATTTTCAGATTTTCCAAATCATGCATAACCTGTGTTAGCTGAGCCTCTAAACCTTTCATGATCTCATCTGCCCTAAATGAATCATACTTAGAAATTCGTTTAATTCTGATCTCCGTTAATCTTAAAATATCATTCTCCGTTAATTCACGCCTAAACAATTTTTTAAATTTGTTCATGCCCTTCCAGATCACTTCAATTACTTCTTCAAAACTTTCGCTTTCTTCAATATCCCGATAAATTCTTTTCTCAATAAATATTTTTTCAATACTGCTGTAATGCCATTGTTCTTCAAGTTCTCCTTTTTTAATTTCAAGCTCCTGCCGAAGCAGTTCTTTAGTTTTTTCTGTAGAAATCTGCAATAACTCATCAACGCCAAGGAACATGGGTTTATCATCAACAATTACACAGGCATTTGGCGAAATACTAATTTCACAATCAGTAAATGCATATAAGGCATCAATCGTTTTATCGGGCGATACACCAGGAGCAAGTTGTATTTCTACTTCAACATCTTTGGCGGTATTATCAATCACCTTTTTGATCTTAATTTTACCTGAATCGTTGGCCTTTATTATTGAATCGATGAGTTGATTAGTTGTAGTAGCATAAGGAACATCCCTTACGAACAATGTTTTTTTATCAGACTCTTCAATGCGGGCTCTTACCCTTACTTTTCCACCCTTTCTACCCTGGTTATAGTTTGCCACATCCACAGTTCCACCGGTAGCAAAATCTGGAAAGAGTTCAACTTTTTTGCCCTTTAACAGATCTATGGAAGCCAGTATTAATTCACAGAAATTGTGGGGCATTACTTTTGTAGCCAAACCTACAGCTATCCCTTCAACCCCTTGAGCCAGCAATAATGGAAATTTCATGGGCAGTGCAACAGGTTCTTTCTTCCGTCCATCATAAGAGTTTTGCCAGAAAGTTGTTTGTTTATTGAACGCAACTTCTAAAGCAAATTTAGATAAGCGGGCTTCAATATAACGAGGAGCTGCGGCAGAATCTCCGGTTCTCACATCACCCCAGTTTCCCTGTGTTTCCATCAACAGATCTTTCTGCCCCAGGTTTACCAGCGCATCCCCTATAGCAGCATCTCCATGCGGATGATACTGCATTGTTTGTCCTATTATGTTGGCTACTTTGTTAAACCTACCATCATCCATTTCCTTCATAGAATGCATAATACGTCTTTGCACAGGTTTAAGTCCATCATCAATAGCAGGTACTGCACGTTCAAGAATTACATAGGAAGCATAATCCAGAAACCAGTTTTCATATAAACCATTAACTGCTGTTATTTGATACTCCTGTGGCTTTTCATTAACAGGATTATTAAGGTTATTATCTTTATTGTTATCGTCCATTCATCTGTTCTCGGTAGTTAGCAAAGCTATTGTAAAATGTAAAAACACTATCCACAAAAAAAAATAAATTTATGAGGATAACCTGTATTAAAAATGAATTCGGCATAATCTAAAAAAATACGTTATCATAAATTAATATGAAATAAAATGGGTTAGAATTCAAAATTATAAAAATTCATGTTTAAAATTATCCCATTGTAGAATATTTTACACATTTAGCTTTTTTAATAAGCCAAACGCTATTCTTAAAAATCAGCAAAATAAAATCTAAAAAAATACCCAATCTTTTAAGAAGTAGAGTTTATTTACCCTTAAGATTAATTTTATACGTTTTTATTTTAAACCCATTAGCCAGAATTTAACAGGTATAATTTTTGACATATTTAACACGGTTTAAAAAACCATTATTTTATAAAACTATTATCAATTTTAAAAGCAATATGTTAATAACTAGATCTACCAGGCTTCTTATAACATTTCTGCTTGTTTTTTTCTTTGCCAAATTAAGCGCACAGGACAAAAGTTTGTGTGAGCCAGCGTGCAAGTGGAGTATAACAGGTGGAATTGGTATCTCTGAATATGCGGGCAACATGGGAATAGGTTTTTTTCAATTTGATCTTACTAGTCATGAAATAGGAACTAATATCGGTAACCCTTTGGGTAAAAATAGTCCGGGTATATCATTTGGTTCCATCAATAAATATCATGATGAAAATTTTGACTGGTCGTTAAAAGCATATCATGGAGAATGGGGTTATTTCGGAAGTTCAGATTCGGGCCATCATTTTCACCACAAAGCAAGTGGTTTAGAATTTACCCCAAGATGGAAATTCTGGCCAAGAGGAAATAATGTTCGCTTTATTCCTTACTTAACTTTCGGAATTGGTTTGCGAAGGGTACAAACATTTTCTGAAACTCCCTTTTTTGGAATCTTTGGTAATGACAAAGAAGGTATTTATGAGTTCATACTTCCTGCAGGTCTCGGCTTCAATTTTAAATTAACCAAACGGTTTGCTTTAAATGTACAATCTAATATTGCATGGACCTCCAATAGAAATAATTCCTATTATGGTGCTCCACATTTTAACTGGATGTGGAATCAAACGATAGGATTAACATTTTCTTTCTGCAGAGAAAAAATCAACAAATGTTATACCTTCTAACTTTGGTTCAAACAAATAATACTCCTATAAAAGATTATAAATTCAGTTAATCTAAATCCTATTTATTGGATTTAATACACCTTCAAAACTTGTTTGTTTAATCAGAAGCAATTTACTTTGAACCTGCCAAAGAGATCTATTATTTTTCTTAAGCTTTCTTTAATAATGTAATTTATAACATCTGTTTAAAGAAACTTCCTGCTACATGTATTTTGCTTAAGCAAGTGCTTTACTTAGCTTAAGCTTTTTAAACCATTATTATTTAAGTTTTGAACCCATTATTAAAAATTTAAAACATCCGTTCAGCATAAAACATATGGCTGAACCCTGTTTAAATTCTTAACTAATTTTCAGTCAAAATAATTTTAAAAACTGTTATACATGAAACAAATCATTTCAATATTAATTTTGTTCCTGCTAAATAGTTCAGTGCATGCTCAGGTGGCATCATGGAACTGGTCTGCGGCTCCGGCCAATTATAATGAAACCGGATTACTTACCAATATAACAGCCACTGCCCTATCGGTAAGTAGCGGAACTATATCCTATATTGCAAGTCCTGGTGCGGTAAGTGTGGCAAGTTGGTCTACTTCTCCAACATTTTCAGTTAGTGGCAAATACTGGCAAGTAAGTATTTCACCATCAGCAAATTTTCAAACTACTATAAGCAGTTTTAGTTTTGATGCCGGCAGAACTTCAAGTGGCCCACAAACTATTACTGTACAATATAGTTTAGATGGATTTACCTCTGCAGGCATTAACCTGTTAAGCAGTGCAGCTAATACAAGTACATCAGCACTTTTAAATTTTACAACTAATACTAATTTGCCAATTGCTGCAACAACTAATACAATTACCTTTAGAATATGGGGTTATGGGGCATCATCAACAGGTAATTTCAGGATTAATAATATAAGTATAAGTGGAAATACAAGCTCAACTAATTTAATTACCAATTACTTCTTAAAAAGTTCAGGCCCATGCAATCTTACCGGCAGTTGGACAGATGATTCAACATTATCTTCAGGTAATAATCCCGGCAATTTTTCTGCGATCAACCAGATATTTAATTTAAGAAACCAGACAAATGCAACCCTCACGGGCACTTGGGATGTAACTGGAGCGGGTTCAAAAATCATTTTAGGGGATAGTATTCATGCCATCAATTTAATAATTCCGGCTGCTTTTGCATTGAGCAGTGTTAACGGAATTGATGTTGCTGCTAACTCCACTCTTTACTTAAATAACTCAGGCATTCCATTGTTTGGGAATATCAGTTCTTTAAGCACTATCATTTATGGTGCTGTTACGGGTACGCAAAGCATTACTCAAACAAACTATGGAAACCTTACTTTAAGTGGCGGTGGGGTGCGCATATTTCCTAACGGAATTATTCGCGTATCAGGCACTTTTGATCCTGGAAGTTTTACTTCTGCAAATAATGGTACACTTCAGTTTAATGGATCCGACGGGCAAATAATTCCTGCATTTTCCTATTATCATTTAAACTCTACAAATAACACAAGATTGCTTGCCAATGGAATTATTGGTATTCAGGGTATTTTTTTACCAGGTTCAAATTATTATACGTTAGGTACCTCCACCTTAAATTTTTGCGGCACTTCGGCACAAACAATTCCGGCGTTACTAACCATTGAAGGAGTAAATTATTATAACCTCACTTATACCGGAACTAATAGAGCAACCTTATCAGATTCAATAACAGTGAGCAATAATGTAACCGTTACTTCCGGTGTACTTGCTATTACACTTTCAACAAAAAAGATTTTAACAATTGGAGGTGACTTGCTTATAAATGGAGGAACCATAGATTTTGCCTCAACAGGTGCCACCGGAGCCGGAGAAATAAACCTGAAAGGTAACCTCATTCAAACAACTTTATTTGGCACTACAACAACTGCCAATGTTGGCAATGGTATGTTAAATTTTAAAGGCTATAAGAGTAATCTTACTCCACAAACCATATCGTTATTTACAACAAACTCATTAAATTATACAAACCTTCAAATCCATTATGGCACAGCTGTTCGCTTACTATCTAATTTGTTATTAAGAAGGGAGACAACTATAAATTTAAGTTACCAGGGCACCTTAACCGTAAACGGAACTTTAGACCTTGGCATTTTTACGTTTAATGGAGGAATTAACAATAATACCACTAATACATTTGCAAATTTTATTCTAAACAGCAAAGCAACACTTATCACCTCAAATTCTGCAGGTATTCAAACGGGCATTGGAAGCAATTATTTAAACAGAACATTTAATGATAGTGCCAGTTACATTTTTAACGGTGCCTCTGTTTCACCATTTCCAACTGCCACACAACAACCAATATTTGGTGTACCTTATAACATTACAATTAATGCTTCTGTAACTGCCAATCGTATATTAAATATTGCGGGAACACTAAATATTGCAGCCAACATCATATTAACGCTCGATTCATTTCCATTGTCTTTTATGTTTATAACAGGAGCGGGTACTTTAGCTGTGTATACATATTCTGCAATTATGGTAAAAGGTGTACCTGCTATTTCTACTGGTATTGGAGACAATACTTTATACTTTGACTCTATTCATCAAACAATAGGATCGCTAACTATAGGAAGTAATAATAACCCTGCAACTGCAACAATTGGATCAACACTAAATATTAAGCCAGGCGGAGTGCTTAATTTTGGTTCGGCAGGATTATCAAATTTATTTACATCCGGTAACCTTACCTTAAAATCAAATAATACTGCATCTGCTTCCATTGCTAATACATTTGGTTCAAACATAACAGGCAATATAAATACTGAACGATATATTAATGCCAATACGCGCAGAAACCGGTTTCTGGCATTCCCGTTTATATCAGGGGTAACCTTAACGGATTACCGGGATGACATGTGGATAACAGGCCCTGGAACGGGAACAGGATCACCGGGAGCAACTAATTATAACTCAAACGGCTTTCATTATACTCTTGCAAATGACACCTCTGTTTTTACTTATAATGAGTCAAAAAATAATACTGCTTCCGGCACAAGATGGGAAGGTATCACCAATTGCAGTGAGTCTCTTACTTCAGGAACCGGTTACAGACTATTTTACAGAGGTCCCGTTTCGCAAGGCATTACTTGTATTGATGGAACAAAGCCATTACCTGAAAGCGTATGTCTGGGGGCATCTGGATTTATTAAAACAGGAACACAGATATTTACTGTTAATTGTTCTAACGGATGTATAAATGTGGCAGGTACGAGCGCAACCAATTTAGATGATGGGTGGAACCTGGTGGCTAATCCTTATCCTTCAGCAATCGACTGGAATGCCCTAACAGGCTGGACAAAATCAAATATAAAGCAGGTTATCTGGATTTGGAACCCAATCAATGGATCTTATGGAAACTGGGATGGCCTGACTCAAACCAATGGCGTGCATGGAATAATTGCATCTGGTCAAGCCTTTTTTGTTAGGGCAAATGGTGCTTCTCCTTCCCTGTCCTGTACCGAGTATGTAAAAGTTAATAGTAATCCATCCAATCTTTTTAAGGATGGAAAGAAATATTTCTTAAGTGTAAAATTAATCTATGACCCATATAATAATGATGAATGTGTAATTAGATTTTTAGCCAATAAAAAAGACACGTTTAATAGCGATGAAGAGGTGATAAAACTGATGAATAAAAATATCAATATTTATTCTATACCCGCACCGGGGCAAAAAATTTCCGTTAATTATTTAAATAGTTTTGATCAGCTAAAAACTTACAAAATTAAACTTGGAATAAGCACTGTAAAAGGTTCCTACAAATTACAATTTGATGAAATAGAAAGTTTTGAAAACGCAATAATTTATTTAAAAGACCACTTTCTGAATACAACAACAAAACTTAATAAATTAGGCTATTATTCATTTGATGTAAATGAAGATAGTTTATCTCAAGGTGAAAACAGATTTGAATTACTCTTTAATGAAAAAACATTGAATATAAAGGAAGACCTAAGTAATAAAAGCAACATAGGAGCAGTGTATCCAAATCCATTTGAGGAACAATTCCATATCGAACTTTACCCCGATTTTAATAATGTTGCTTACCAGTTAACTGATTATGTTGGTAAGGAAATTTGTAATGGTAAGATTGTTCAACAAAAAGTATTTGTTAATACACATGATCTTGGTTCGGGTATATATATATTAAAACTATATGATACTTTAGGAAATGTGCAAATATGCAAATTAATAAAATTGTAATTTCTATTTCAAAATCATCCTAAAATTAGTACAAATTAACTTAGCTGAGTTTAAGTTTAAGATTATGAAAAAATATATCTGCTGGCTATACCTGTTTCTTTTTTTAAGTTGTATTCCTTACACTGCTCAAACCCAGCCTGGCTTTGATGATGAGTCTAATGATCTGCCGCTGGATGCGCCTTTGGATAATGGTACACTTCTACTAATAACGGCTTCTTTAATGTATGGAATAAAAGTTTCTATCTATAGAAAATCAATTTCAAAAAAAGAGTAATGGAGAAATTTATAACCTGTTAAAACAAAAAAAAAGTGCTCATTGATGAACACTTTTTTTTTAAAAAATCAATAAATTATAAAGGGCAATTTTCAATGGTAACTTCAAGGTCTTGTGTTTGACCCGCATCTAAAACTGACTTTAAAGGAGCCATGAATTTTTTATCATATCGCTGGTTTTGATAATAGATGATACATCTGTATTCAGCTTCTGCTACCAATGATGACTTTAATAAACTTATCATTGAAAAATTGGCATTTCCGGTTACTGATTTAGCAAAAACTTGTTTGTAATAAGACTGGCCTGATGGATTAAGATCATAAGGATTTACTTTATGAGCTACCGGTTCATTGATTATAGTATTTTGATAATCCGCCTCTTTAATATAATACACTTTATAGTTATCAGGTAACAATATAAAGTTTTGATTGCATTTGATTGATAATTTATAATCAATGGTGTTTCTATCTGTAGTTGGAAGAGTAACAGGTATAGTTGCACCGCAGAAAAATGTTGGACCTATAAAAAGTGGAGTGGCTCCATCAAAGGTAACTACAGCTTTAAATAAATCATTTGCAGTAAAGCTGTAATCATTGAAATAATCTTTTAGATTAATAATATTACTACCGGGCATTAATTCGGCAGAAAATTCGCCAATCTGTACATAATTTGAGCCATCAATATTTTTTGAAACAGCGATATTAGATCTGGTTATAAAATTATCATTATTGGTAATAGTAATTTTAACATCCTGCTCGCAGGTTTGATTAAAATTTGCTGCTGCCCATGCCGATAAATGAGTCATTTGCATAGTTACTTCAAGTTTTCCACTCAAATTATTTTTGGCAACTGTTGCTACACTTTCTTTTATCCAGAATTCTTCTCCATTACTTCTGCTCCAAATGGTTAATCCATCACCTTCTTTATATACAACCTTTGTTACCGGGTTAATTAAGGAAGCACTTAATTCCATTGTAGCACTTACAGGTTTACTAAATTTTTTAACAACTTTATTCCCTGCTGTCATATCCATTACTATCCAGCTAACCGGATTAAAACTTCCTGCAGGTAATGTAATGCCCTCTTTTGTTTTTACCTTATTACTAAATAAGCCACCGGGGAATGAATTTAATGCGGCAGTGGAATTTCCGGTAAAGTGAATAACTGATGCTTCAATATTCCCTGTAATGGGTACTCCATTGGCTTCCTGCATTTGGGTACCCATTGGAATTGTTACCGTTGATGATTCATTCTTTCCGGAAATTATATTATTTTTAATTGAAATCTCTGCCGCCATTTTACCACCATTATCTGTGGTAACTGTACTTTTAACAAGGCTCGTTCCCAGCGGAAGTGACGCCATGTTTACCAATGAAATATTTTGCGACAAAGGCTTAACTGAACATATTTCTACAGGATAGATTAATGGCAGATAGCCTTCAACTTCTATAACAATGTTAAACAATAAAGGATTTGTTTTGGTGGGCTTAACACCTTTTCTAAAGGCCAGTTGAATAGCACCATCAACCATTTTAATAATCTTACTGCCACTTGGTTCAAAAACAAGTCCGGCATCTTTTCCCGTAATCTTTACTTCTGTAAAAGCCGGAACTGATGCTGGTGCATTAGTTTTAGCATCCAATATTCTAAACGTGTTAGGAGCAGTAGTGTAATCTGCTTTTAAGGTAAGTGCAAATCCTTCAATAGGATTTTTACAGCTATAAAGCAATGATACAGTAGTGAACAATAACAACACACTTGTTACTATTCTACGGGTTCTTAGATTTTTATTCATATTAATAATTACATTATTTAGTTAATCTGAAATTTAAATTAAACATTATCTGAGGCAACCATTTGTTTGTCTTTAAATTTTCTTCCAGTACTTTTTGCTGGTTAGAAGTGGGTTCAAGTAAACCATTACATACAAAAGAAACTTTTGGACTTCCCATGTAATAAGTGCCAATCTCCACAGAAAAACCAATACGTTTGCGGGGTATTGCACGTCCAATACCTATGCCTGCATAAGGTGCTATGGGTGATCCACTAATTTCGGCATTAATTACTCCTACTTCTTCCGGTGATAATGTTATATCATTTTGTTTTATAGAATCTTTTAACATGGCAGTACTTTTAGCATTTAACAACATATAAGCTGCACCCACAGTTAATTTAAAAGAATTATTAAACGGATGAACATCAAATAATAAGCCTATTGCACCTAATTTAACATTCATATTAATATTTAAAACAACACTTCTGTTAAACTTAAATGGAAAATTACTTAACTGATAAGGAAGATAAGTGGCGAAACCGCGCATTACAACTTTACGCTGAGAAGTAAGAGACTTTGAAAATTCAATTCCTAATCCGTTTGTAGAAAATTTTAATCCCATCCCTATACCAGGGCCTAAAGGTTCTTTGACCGGCTTTAAGGGCTGTACTACACTCATTTGTGGGCTAGCTTTTAAAGGGGGAGCAACAGGTAAAGGTTTTACTACTGCAGCAGGTGCTTTAGCCGGAGCTGCCGGTGCCGGAACTTTGGCAGGTGATACTGGTAAATTTGTATTAGGTTTATTTTGTGAATAACATATAAAGCAAGTTAATAATAAATTTATAAATAGAAAAAGTAACTGCTTTATTTTCATAATTCTCACCTTCAATTTGTTATACAAGGTTATTGATAAATTTTATCAATTGCAAATTATTCCACCATCAATTCGTAAACGGTAGGTTTTTAAAATGTAAAAGGGGCATTTAAATAAACCATTAATCACAATTCTGATAAAAGAATATTATTCAGATTTTAATTTGCAAAATTTTTAGATATTTATTATTTTATTGCAAGGTTTCTAATTTTTAAATGGATAATTTGTTTGTCGTTTTGTATAAAACAGCTATATTTGCAGGCTTTTTTAAGCGAAAGGAGAACTTTTTAATTGTCACAAAACACTAATTTAACCACACCAACTCCCGAAACAGATTTCGACTGGAGTATGGACAAAGCCGGATTTGGCGGCTACTCGCAAGAGGAACACCAAACGTTAACCCACCTGTATGAAAACACGCTGAGTGCTTTTACAGAAAGAGAAATTGTAAAAGGTACTGTTGTAGGTTTTACAGAAAAAGAAGTAGTATTAAACATCGGCTTTAAATCTGATGGATTAATTGCCCGCACAGAATTTCGCGATATGCCCGATCTTAAAGTTGGCGATTCTGTAGAGGTATTGCTTGAAACCAAAGAAGATCCAATGGGCCAGTTGATTTTATCGCGCAAAAAAGCGGTAAGCGAACGCGCCTGGGAAAATATTCTTGCGGCAAACGAAAATGATATCGTTGTTAATGGTTACGTAAAATCGCGTACCAAAGGGGGTTTAGTTGTGGATGTAATGGGTATTGATACTTTCTTACCCGGTTCGCAAATCGACACCAAACCTATTAAAGATTACGATGTTTATGTGGGACAGACCATGCCTTTTAAAGTGGTTAAAGTAAATCATGCATTTAAAAATGTGGTTATATCACATAAAGTGTTGATTGAAGAAGATATTGAAAAACAAAAATCTGACATCTTATCTAAATTAGAAAAAGGACAAGTACTGGAAGGTACTGTTAAGAACATGACATCATTTGGTGTGTTCATTGATTTAGGTGGTGTTGATGGTTTGTTACATATTACCGATATTTCATGGGGTCGTATCAATCATCCGGAAGAAGTATTACACATGGATCAGAAGATTAATGTGGTTGTGCTTGATTTTGATGATGAGAAGAAACGCATTTCATTAGGCTTGAAACAATTGGGTGCACACCCTTGGGATAGCCTGGCAGAAAACTTAACTGTTGGCGCCAAAGTAAAAGGTAAGATTGTAAATATAGCTGATTACGGTGCATTCCTTGAGATTGCTCCGGGTGTTGAAGGCCTTATTCACGTGAGTGAAATGAGCTGGAGCCAGCATTTACGCAGCCCTCAGGATTTCCTGAAAATGGGTGATGAAATGGAAGCGGTTATTCTAACTTTAGAGAAAGAAGAACGCAAAATGTCTTTAGGCGTAAAACAATTAAAAGCCGATCCTTGGGTTAATATCCAGGAGAGATATCCTGTTGGTTCACGCCACAAAGGCGTGGTACGCAACATGACTAACTACGGTTTATTTGTAGAACTTGAAGAAGGTGTTGACGGACTGGTTCACGTATCGGATCTTAGCTGGACAAAGAAAATTAAACATCCGAATGAGTTTGTAAAAGTTAACCAGGAACTTGAAGTATTGGTATTAGAGGTTGATCTTGAAAACCGCCGCTTGAGTCTTGGTCATAAACAACTGGATGAAAATCCTTGGGAAGCATTCGAATCTTTATTCTCGGTTGGTTCAGAACATGAAGGAACCATTTTGAAAATAGAAGATAAGAGTGCAACTATTGCTTTGCCTTATGGTGTTGAAGGATATGCTCCTCTAAAACAATTGCAGAAGGAAGACAAGAAAACAGCCAAAGAAGATGAAGTGCTGATGTTTAAAGTAACTGAATTCAACAAAGAGAACCGTAGAATTGTATTATCGCATACTTCGGTTTGGAAAGAAGAAGTAGAATCGAAAAAAGTTGAAGAAGTGAAGAAGACAGAAGTAGAAAAAGAGAAAGTTGTAAAGGCAGTAAAGAAATCAAATGAATCGAATGAAAAATCAACATTCGCCGACGTTGGAGGCTTAGCTGAATTGAAAGCGAAACTTGAAGGGAAATAAAAAAAAAGCCCGGCCAATTGGCCGGGCTTTTTTTTTGGTGCCGGCTGGTTAGATTGCAGGTAATTTTATTTGATATCGCATCCTAGAAAAGTTTATTATATTTGATTATGACCAAGACTCAAATAAAAACTGAAATCCAAAAAGTTCTTGATAATGTTCCTGACAACATTTTACAGGATGTGCTCGACTTTTTGAAGGAACTTCAGGATCAGCCTGCAGAAAAAGTTAAACTTGCTAATAACCTGCGTCGAATACTTTCAGAAGACAAAGAATTACTTAAACGACTTGCTAAATAATTGAATTAAATGAAGTCCTTATTATTCACAACATTTTAATAGATAAGTTTGGAGGCAGCAAAGGTACACGTAACATTGGGGTGCTTGAATCTGCTATTAATAGGCCCTTTGCAACGTTTGATGATAAACACCTCTATCCTACTCCTTGGGAAAAGGCCGCTGCAATTCTTTAAAGCATTCTGGTTAATCATCCGTTTGTAGACGGCAATAAAAGAACAGGCTATGTTTTAATGAAACTTATTCTCTTTAATAAGGGTTTGGATATTACTGCAGAACAAGATGAAAAGTACAAAATGGTTATTGAGGCAATTACAGGGAACATGAGGTTTGACAACATAAAGAATTGGATACAAGTACGACTTAATCAGAACGAGTCAGACCGGCTATAGAAAAGCAGCATATGATTTCGATCAAACGACTCGTTCTAAGGCTGGCCGAATATCCGGGAAATATTGTGTTGTTTTTAGCAAGTTAGTTCCAGAAATCACCCTATAGGGTGATTTTCTTGCATATTTCAACCCTACAACATACTTACTCATCAAAAATCACATTATAATGTTAGTCAGCTAGATTGGCGAAGCTATCAGAAAAAGAAGAAAAGAGCTAAGCATCACTCAACCTCATTTAGCTGAATTAGGAAATGTGAGCACCAATACTTTGTATAAATTAGAGCGTGGACAAGGCAATCCATCATTGGAGGTATTGAACAAATTGGCTGAAGTTTTGGGAATGGAATTTACGCTGCAAGTTAAAAAGCATTGAGTAAATGAGAGCAATGGAAGTATACCGCAACGGTGAATTAGCCGGTACGCTCACAGAAAAGAACCGTCAGCATTTTGTGTTCAGGTATTGTGACAATTATTTTAATGATGCAAGCAAGCCGGCAATTAGTTTAAAACTTCCAAAAACGCAGAAGGTATATAACAGCGATTATTTGTTTCCTTTTTTCTTTAACATGTAATTGAAGGTGTGAACAAAAAATTGCAATGTACCCACCTAAGAATTGATGAGGAGGACAATTTTGGATTACAGATGGCAACGGCGCAATATGATACGATTGGCGCAATAACCGTTAAACCAATCGACACACTATGAAGTAGGAAGAACTGAAATATTGCCCCGGTACATTAGCTCCAGGCTTTACTATTAGTCCGGGTTGTTTGAAGAATTTGTTTAACAGTAAAAAAGCAAACCATATTTTGCCTTATGAACAACCACAGCAGAGCGAAGAAGTTGCAGAACATTTTATAGAAAACCGCAAACGCATATCCACATCGGGTGTGCAGGAAAAATTAAGTTTGATGCTTGAAAAAAATCTGTTGCGTTTAACAAAGGAAAGGGAAAAGGGCACTTACCTAATCAAACCTATCCCAAGAGATTTAAAGAAGGTTGACCAGGTACCGGCAAATGAAGACCTCACCATGCAAATTGCCAAGCAGGTTTATGGAATTAATACGGCTGAAAATGCAATGATATTTTTTAAGAATGGTTCGCCTGCATACATAAAAAAACGCTTTAATGTAAAAGATGATGGAGGTAAATGGGGTAAGGAAGATTTTGCCACACTTGCTGGCAACACAAAAGTCAATGCAGGAGCCAATTTTAAATACGAACACAGTTATGAAGAACTTGGAATGCTGATACAAAAATATGTTCCGGCATGGCGGGTTGAAATAGAAAAATATTTTTCGTTGATGGTGTTTAACTTCCTTTTCTCAAATGGTGACGCGCATTTAAAAAACTTTTCATTGCTTGAATCCAACAGCGGGGATTACCTATTGAGCCCTGCTTATAATTTGGTGAATACGAAACTACATATTGACGATATAGATTTTACATTATTTAAAGGATTATTTGCTGATAGTTTTAAAAGGGAGCAATACAAAAAAAGCGGACATCCTTCTCAATACGACTTTACAAAATTTGCGCAAAGAATAGGGGTAACAGAAAGCAGAGTTGAAAAATTATTGAATCCCTTTTTAGAAAAACAACCCTTTATGGAAACACTGGTAAGTCGTTCCTTTTTAAGTAATGCAAACAAAAGAAAGTATTTGTTGATGCACCATACAAAGCGAAATTACTTACTAACGTTAATGCGCTACCTTTTTTTACATAAGATTCAGTAATTGAAATAAAGATTACGAAAAACATAACTCTCGCAATTTGCTGATTGTTCTTTAAAATACAGGACTATTATGGCAGTATCATAAACAAATTAAAACTATGTTTGATTCAAGTCATAAATTCTGTATGTTGCATCGAAAATCTATATAAATCAAACAAATTAAATCCAGCAGCTAAACGTTCAAATAGCAAATAGTAAAATACCATGAATCACTGGCTTGTAAAATCAGAACCCTATAAATACAGTTGGGATCAGTTTGAAAAAGATGGAAAAGCTGTATGGGATGGTGTGCGTAATTATGCAGCCCGTAACAACCTGCGCGATATGAAAAAAGGTGATCTGGTGCTCTGGTATCACAGCAATGAGGGCAAAGAAATTGTGGGCATAGCAAAGGTTTCTAAAGAACATTACCAGGATCCTACAACCGATGACACTAACTGGCTGGTGGTGGAACTTAAGCCTTTTAAAAAGCTTAAAAATACGGTAACCCTAAAACAGGTTAAAGCCGATGAACGGCTTAAAGATATAGCTCTGGTAAGAATTGGCCGCCTTTCTGTATCAGCGTTGAAAACCGAAGAATTTGATGTGATAATGGAAATGGCTGCTGCTAAAAGATGAAATATAATTATTTTACCTGGCAACTAATTCAGCATCTTTGACACCATATTTTCATCGGCATCTGGATCAAAAAATAAACAATAACCAAACCTATGTAGCAGCAATAAGCTATGGACTCAAGAATAATATTAGAAAAAAAACAACTCGATATCACACTTGATCGCCTGTGTCATGAACTGATAGAAAGACTTGGCGATTTTAAAGATACGGCATTTATAGGCATGCAGCCGCGTGGTGTTTTTTTATCGCGCCGTATTAAAGAAAAAATAATATCCATAACAGGTATACAAAATTTCTTATACGGTGAATTAGATATCTCTTTTTACCGCGATGACTACAGAAGAGGGCATGAACAAATAGTACCCAGTGAATTAAAGATTGATTTTACTGTTGAAGGTAAAAAAATTGTATTGATAGATGATGTGCTATATACTGGTAGATCGATTAGAGCCGCCTTAGATGCCCTCACTGATTTTGGCAGACCTGAGAAAGTTGAGTTATTGGTACTAATTGATCGTAAGTACAGTCGCGACTTGCCTATACAGGCTAATTACGTGGGTATGAGCGTTGATACCCGCACACATGATAAAGTAAAAGTAGAATGGAAAGAGAATGGCAAAAAAGATGTGGTACACATGGTAACTAATTGAGGTAAGCCAACACAAATAATTTATGCAGAAACAATAATCTATGGCTGCTTTAATTTACAGTTAACTAAAATTAAAAAATGAAACAATTTTCGCAACGGCATTTATTAGGGATAAAAGATATAACAGCAGATGATATAAACCTGGTATTTGAAACCGCAGATAATTTTAAACAAATTATAAACAGGCCTATAAAAAAAGTGCCCTCGTTGCGGGATATCACCATTGCCAATATTTTCTTTGAGAACTCTACCCGTACCCGCATTTCTTTTGAACTGGCACAAAAACGATTAAGTGCAGATACCGTAAACTTTTCAGCATCCTCTTCCTCGTTATCTAAAGGCGAAACATTAATTGATACCGTTAACAATATACTTGCCATGAAGGTGGATATGGTGGTGATGCGCCATCCTGCTCCCGGGGCATGCCAGTTCCTTGCCAGGCATATTAAAGCACAGATTATTAATGCCGGCGACGGTACTCATGAACATCCCACACAGGCCTTATTAGATGCTTACTCTATAAGAGAAAAATTGGGTTCAGTAAAAGGGAAAAAAGTTGTTATCGTTGGCGACATCACTCACTCGCGTGTTGCTTTATCAAATATATTCTGCCTGCAAAAATTAGGCGCAGAAGTAATGGTTTGCGGACCAACCACACTTATTCCAAAACACATTTTATCTCTAGGGGTAAAGGTTGAACACAATTTAATGAAAGCTTTGCAATGGTGCGATGTAGCAAATATGTTAAGGATTCAGCTTGAACGCCAGGACATCAAATATTTTCCAAGCCTGCGCGAATACACTATGCTTTATGGACTTAATAAAACAAGGCTTGATGCACTGGATAAAGAAATCGTGATCATGCATCCTGGCCCCATTAACAGAGGTGTGGAAATTACAAGTGAAGTAGCAGACAGCCGGCACAGCATTATTTTAGATCAAGTAGAGAACGGAGTGGCAACACGCATGGCCATCATGTATTTGCTTGCCGGACAAAAGTCGCAATAAAAATATAAGTTGAAATTGCAACTTCATTCTATTCGAAAAATTCTATGGTGTCTGGCCGGATTCATTAGTATTTGTTTTGCAGCATTTAATTTCTATTACCTCACTCATTCACATAATCAACTGTTGTTTGATTACTTTAAATTAAACAATTGCTTTTATAAAAGTGAAAGTTTTGCTGCGAACTATTTTAACATTACAACCAAATATTACGGTAATATTTTTTCCATTCTTTCATTGCTTCTGTGCGGGATCGTTATTTATCTTTCAATAAGAAAAATAAAACTGATAAAACCTGATTTTAAAGAAGAATTTTACTTCCGCATTCCCAAAGATTTTATCCCATTTTATCTTGTCATAACGGGTTTATCAGTGCTTACCTGGTTATATGGTGTAATGAATGTTGCCGTAAGTTACGATGAAGTATTTTCGGCTGGGGAATGTGCAGAATTACCGTTTTTTCAAACGCTCACTTATTATATGTTACCCAATAACCATATCGGGTTCAACCTCCTTAATAAAATATTGTTTTTTTGGGTTGAGGATAAAGTTTTAAGTGGTAAAATTATTTCATTAGTTGCTTATCTGCTACTAAATTATATTAGTTTTTTTACACTTCAAAAGTTATTGCTTTCAAAAAAAATTGCCCTTGTAGGAACGCTGGTTTTAGCCCTGCAATTTCCGGTTTGGGGGTTTGCTTTTGAAGCCCGGGGTTATGAGTTATATTGTTTAGCTGAGGTTATATCTTTCTTCTCTCTTATAGCGTATGCACGTAACCCGCAACGTAAATTCCTTCTTGTTAACTGCATTGCATCTATTATAGGCTATACTTGTTTACCTACCTTTTTGTATCTGCATCTGGCTCAATTATTATTTGGACTATGGCTATATTTTAAATCAAAAAATGCAGGTCTTGTTTACTATCGATATCAGTTGTATATTGTAGTTGGCACTTTTCTTTTCTACCTTCCTTCTCTATGTTATTCAGGTCTCGCAGCTTTTACACAAAATAAATATGTACATGCCGTTGATACATCGTATTACCAATTTTCGCTTCAAACTTTTCTGGCACTCCCCTCCTATTTTGAATATGCATTTTCAAATATTTCTATCGGTATTATTTCCCTCGGATTGATATTTTCACTACAGCCATTCGTACTTATTTTCAACAAAAAAATAAAGCATAAAGAAGTACTGGTATTGACTATTTTATTTATGCTGTTAACCTTGCTGATAATGATTTTAATGCGGCGAATTCCCTATCACCGCAATCTTATAGGCCATTTTTACGTGCTGCTTTTTACGGGTATTTATATGCTTCATTTTATGCTGAACCAATTAGATCAAAAAATAAATACAACATTAATAAACCGGTATGTTATGCCAGTACTGTTATTAGTTATGTTAGCCATTATGGGGTTTAGAAATTCGGATGCCTTTAATTTTCTTTTATATTTTGACGACCTGAGACTTACTTACACAGCTTCTCAAAAAGTTTTAGCTGAGATTCCGGAAGGATCCACTGTTGCTTGTTCAAATGGTTCATTTTATATTTACTATCAGGCTCGTCAACAAAACTATCAGGTAAAAAAATGTGGCCTTAACCAAACCATGTATTATATCATAGATAAGGAGGAGGAAAAATCTGAAGTACTTCTTGAAAATTATGAACTTAAAAAACAGGTATCAGACTATTATGTTTATATTAAAAAAACTATAAAATAATAAGATAATGCCAGGTAAACCAATTATTAAAAAGTTTAATTTGTTAAATGCAGTTAGTCCTGTAAAACTTTTTAAGCCCGCAGTAAACACCACAATCATACAATTTGGTTTTTTTTTATTTTATTTGTTACATCTATTTTTAATTAGAGCATCAGTTATTAATTTATTATGAACCCACAAAACATTAAATACCTGGCGCAACAACAGACCACTAAATTACAGGAAATCCGCAGGCATCTTCACAGCAACCCAGAACTCTCCTTTAAAGAGTTTGAGACAGCAGCTTTTGTTAAACACCAGTTAGAACAAATTGGAATTAGTAAGATAAAATCTATGGCCACAACCGGCTTTGAGGTATTAATAGAAGGTAAAAACCCAGGTAAAAGAACCATTGCACTTAGAGGTGATATGGATGCATTACCTATTGTTGAAGCTAATGAAGTTGCATACAAATCTAAAAACCCGGGGGTAATGCATGCCTGTGGACATGATGTTCATACTACCTGTTTATTAGGAGCAGCCAATATTTTGCACCAGCTTCGGCACGAATTTGAAGGCACCATAAAACTCATTTTCCAGCCCGGTGAAGAAAAATTACCCGGTGGTGCCTCATTAATGATAAAAGAAGGTGTGCTTACCAATCCATTTGTAAATGGTATAATCGGACAACATGTTATGCCACTTATTTCAGTGGGTAAGGTAGGTTTTAGGAGTGGCTTGTATATGGCCAGTACTGATGAGCTTTACATGACTATTACCGGTAAAGGCGGGCATGGTGCTATGCCTAATTTATGTATTGATCCGGTGGCTGTAATGGCCCAGATTATTACCGGCCTTCAACAACTGGTAAGCAGGCAGGCAAACCCTATTGTACCTACAGTTTTAAGCTGGGGAAAGGTTATTGCCAATGGTGCTACTAATGTTATTCCAAATGAAGTTTATTTGGAAGGCACTTTTAGAACATTAGATGAAACGTGGCGCGAAACAGCACATGAAAAAATGATGCTTACAGCTACTCAAATAGCGGCGGCATTTGGTGCAACTATTAATTTTGAGATTAGAAAAGGGTATCCCTTTTTAAGGAATGAACCTATTTTAACTGCGAGAGCAAAAGCATCTGCAGAAGAATATTTAGGAAAAGAAAATGTAGTTGATCTTGATATATGGATGGCTGCTGAAGACTTTTCCTATTATAGTCAGCAAGCCCCCGCTTGTTTCTATCGCTTAGGCACACGTAATGAAGCAAAAGGGATTATTTCTGGTGTACATACAGCTACATTCGATATAGACGAAGAGGCACTCGTTATAGGTGCAGGTCTGATGGCTTTTATGGCTTTGCGCGAGCTGGAAGTATAAAACATTTAAACAAAATAGTTTGAATTTACCGGTCTTATTTTCTATACCTATATCAGAAATTGTGACCGATTCCTCGCACTAAAATTTAAACTTTTCTTCAGCCTCACTTCTTTATATATTTAACGCCACATTATGATCAGAAAAATCAAAAGAAGCATTCGTATCTCCAGGTATGTTATTTATAAAGAAACCTTAGTAGATTACAAAGAAAATTTCTGGGCGTTTATTGGTTCCTTTTTGGGCATTGGCCTTATTGCTTATTTTCAAAACAATTTTGCTCCCGGAGAAAATCTTTTTCTTATCGGATCTTTTGGTGCGTCAAGTGTGTTGGTCTATGGCGCAATTCAAAGTCCGCTTGCACAACCGCGAAACCTTATAGGCGGACATTTAATTTCTGCAATTACAGGTGTTACGGTTGCTCAATTACTTCCGGATATTATTTGGCTTACAGCACCGTTGGCAGTGTCATTATCCATCGTTTTTATGCAAATAAGCAAAACACTTCATCCACCTGGTGGTGCTACGGCATTGATAGCCGTAATTGGTTCAGAAAGAATTAAAGCACTGGGATATATGTATGTTTTAAACCCGGTTTTAAGTGGTGCATGTATCTTGCTTTTGGTGGCACTCATTTTTAATAACATCACTTCCAACAGAAGATATCCTACTGATAAACGCTTTACAAATTTGATAAGAAGAATTATAAAAAAGAAATTGTATTAATATCATCCTAAAAGGCAAGATGAATTACTTATCTTCCTCTAAGGTAAAAAATTCTCTTTGGTGCCGGAAATTATAATAGTACAACTTACTCTTTTTATTTTGTTGTTTGATAGAAATTTCATTTAAACACAGAGAAGGAAGAGCTGGTTTTTATGATATGGGAAAGAAGAGAATTTAAATTTATTCTCCAAAGATGCCTTTTAATTTTTTCTTAGCTGCATCTTCAGCTTCTTTTTTAATTCTATCTTGTTCTGCTTTTGCTTTAGCCTCGGCTTCTTTTTTCAATCTGTCTGCCTCTGCATTTACTTTATTCTCTGCATCTTTTTTAAGTTGTTCTCCTTTAAGTTTGGCTTCATTTTTTACTTTTTCAATTTCGGCTTTTGCTCTGTCTTCCAATTCCTTTTTTCTCCTGTTAATTTCATCCATGGCCTGGTCTTTTAAGGAGCCAGTTAAACTTTTAACCATATCACCCATATTGGTGCCTACTTTAGGATTGGTAAACGTACCCCCAATATTTAACTGAACCGGTATTGTTTCGCTTAACTTTATATTAGATCCTGCCTGTTTATTAAGTTGACCGAGTAAATCATCAGCAGCACCACTTACGGCTCCCAGATCCTTCCGGGAAATATTGATTTTACCTGCATAATCAATTGTTTGATCTATTCCGGTTGATCCGCTAAGGTTTATAGCTTGCCCGCCAAATTTCATATCAAATGGCTCCGTAAAAATACGTCCGTGTTCAACCTTATAATTAATTTTTGCATTCTTAAAACCTACTTGCTTAAATTCTGGTTTATGCAACAGATCAGCTACTTTATCAATAGCTTTTACTCCTTTAACTTCAGCATTTGGAATACTTAAAACGCCGGTAGCAAAAAGTGTATTGTAATCAGGTTGCATATTCTTTGTTAAATCAGTACGCATTTTTATGCTGGTACTAAAGATGCCAAAAATATTTTCTGCAATAGGAGCAATTTTTTTTATCGTATTAAAAGTTTTAAAAGCCTTTTGAATGTCCAAATTATTAATACTAAGATCCAAATCCAGTGTAGGTTTTTGAGGATGTGTAGTTTCATAAAAACCGGTCATGTTAATGGTTGATCCAATGGTGTTTAAGGCAACCTTATTAAAAGTTAATTTCTGTTCTGCTACATGAATATTACCTGTAAAATTACTAATCTCCATATTGGTATAAAGTAACTGATCAATTTTACTGTTCAGTATAAAATCTATGTTGGCCGGAATTTCTACTACCGTCATGGAAGCAGTATCAGCCGCTTTAGCTTTACCTGCGGCATCTTTATCGCTGGTTAGAAATTCATTTGCATCAAAATGTTTAGAGGCAAAGGTTAAAACACCTTTTAAAGTTCCCTTACCAAAATAATAGGCAAAGAAATTACTTAAGTCACCATTCATTTGTATATCACTCTTTCCAATCATCCCGTTAAATGATTTTAGCTGAACCAATTTAGGGGTAAATGAAAGCATCGCCTCTTTTACATCCAAAGGCTTTGGAATATCTTTAGATTCATAATGAATATCTCTTGCTTGTAAGGTTCCATGCGCATCAAAATTTTCATATTGTCCTTTTTCAACTGCATTCACTTTACCTTTAACTCCCACATCTGCTATAATTATTCCTGCTAATTTTGTTCCTTCAGGCATAGGGGCAATTTTTACCATACTATTCAGGTTAATTTTACCCTTCATTACAGCATCAATAAAAGGGTCACTCATGGGATGCGTAGCTATCAGATGTGCATCAAAAGGATCGCCCTGTAATTCAAAATGTAACTTGCTCAAATCTATTTTTGTGTGATCAAGGTTACCATCCGGATTGCTTACATTCAACTTTAAATTTACTTGTTCAACAGGGGCAGGAAGTGCAGGGTACTTAAACCAACCTTTGTCAATAAGCAAGTCTAGTCCAAATGCAGGCATTTGTTTATTATTATAAATACCTTTTACAAAACCACTAAAAGCTAAAGTCCCTTTAGATTGAAGGTCTTTAAAATCTTTTGTATATAAGGCAGGGATCAGCGAAAGAAAATTTTTAAATTCATTTTGTTTTGCATCAAATTTTATATCCATCACCATATCTTCCCCCGGCATTTCAAAGGTTCCTTCAAAACCAAAACCCAGGTCATTCAAACTAAAATGGTTTTCTTTAAAAACAAATTTAAAGTTGTTTATATCTGCATCAATATCTGCCTTTAGTGTTGTTTTTACATCCGACAAATAATTTATCCCAGCCATACCCGCTGTAAAAGAAGCAATATCTGCCGTATGATGCATGGTGAATAATTTCTCTGTAAAATCTCCTTCAAGTGTATAGTTAAGGTGTTCCATTTTGCTATACATTTTACCCTGCTTATCATCATATACAAGAAAGCCATCTTTAACTTCCAGCATTTTCAATTGCACATTAAACCTGGAGGAGGAAGTATCTGTGGAACTTATTGCAGTGCTATCCATTTTAGCAATATCCCAATTCGTTTTACCATCAGCTAATACAATTGCATGAATGCGGGGCTGATCAAAAATAATTTTGCGTATTTTAATTTGATCTCCTTTAATAACCGTCATAATATCAAGAGTGGCTAAAACTTTTTTCGCTGAGAATAAGGTATCTCCCACAAATTCATTAATGCCGGAAACAGACAATTCTTTCAAACCCAGGGTAAGATTTGGAAAGCTTTTAAAGATACTTAAATCAATATCGTCACTAAAAGCAACATGCGCATTTATCTGATTATTGGCTTGTTCTTTAACTATTGCTATAATTTTACCTTTGAATAAAAAAGGTGCCGTTAAAAGTAAAAGAAACAGAAATATAATGATAAAAAAAATTATTTTGAGGGCTTTCATAGTTTTAGAATTTAATTTCAAAAATATAATTAAAACACAGTTTTACTGAGCTATCTGTAAATTTTGCTAAAAAAAATATCCGTTCCCGGATCCTTAACATCCAATTTTATTTTATGATTATTTACACGGAATAATTACCTCAAATGAAGTGCCCTCTTTAAATACAGAGCGCACATGTATTTGAGCGCCTAACTTTTCTATGGCATGCTTTGTATTATACAACCCTATTCCCGATCCGGAGGCTTGAGAAGAAGCTCTGAAAAACATTTCGTATATTTTGGGAAGATAAGGAGCTTCTATTCCTATGCCATTATCTTCAATTCTTACCATAGCCACACAATTATCTACAACAGCTTTCATTCGTATAAACTTATTATCATTATCTTCCCGCTGGTATTTAATTGCATTTGAAATAAGGTTCTGTAATGCTATCATTAATACCACTTGATCAGATCTGAATTCTTCTTCCTGATTTACTTCAATCTCAAATTTAATTCCCCGGCTTTGTGCATCAGCCTGATAAATTTCTGAAAGCTGTATAAATAATGCTTTAAAATCTACATTTCTGATTGTTAATTCTCCTCTTTTCACCCGGTAATATTCAAGCAGATTTACAATGAATTCATCTAAGCGGGCAATGTTCTTTTTTACAAGTAGCATCAACCCTTCCACTTCTTCTTTATTTGAATCTTTATTCAATAAATTGGCAATGGCAAGAATTCCCATCAAAGGCGAACGCAGATCATGTGATACACTGTAAACAAATCTATCCAGGTCGCGGTAAGCTTCAACCAGTTCTTTGTTTTTAAGTTCAAGTGAATTTTTAGTAATGAAAAAATCAAAACTTTCTTTCACCGCTGAGCGAATATCTTCTTCCACCCATGGTTTTTTTATATAGCGAAAAACCTGACCCTTGTTTATGGCATTCATGAGGTTTTGCTCATCCCCATAAGCGGTTAACAGAATGCGAAGTGGCTTTGGGTATTCAATTCTTATTTTTTCAAATAACTCAACCCCCGTCATATTGGGCATTCTAAAATCCGATATAATTACTTGTACATCTTCTTTTGATAATAACGCAATTGCATCTTCAGGACTATTAGCAAGCACCACATCAAAATCCATTCTGAATGCTGCTTTAAAAGACATCAGGTTATTCTGTTCATCATCAACATATAATACCTTTGGTTTGTTTGTATTTAACTGGTTTAACATACTTAAATTTAATGTATCCTTAATAACTTTATCTCCAGGGTAGAGCCTTTTCCTACTGTTGATAATACGGAAATTATTCCCTTATGAAGTTCCACGGTTTTAAACACAATAGACATACCTAAACCTGTTCCTTCCCCAACTGGTTTTGTAGTAAAAAATGGTTCAAATAATTTTTTCTGTACGGCTTCATTCATGCCTATTCCATTATCGGAAAATCTGATGTAAATATAATCATTATCAGAAAAGGAGGAAATATTTATTTCACCACCCGTATTGTCCCCAAATCTGGCGTGAACAGCGTAGATGGCATTACTCAATAAATTAAGAAATATCTGGTTTAATTTCCCCGGATAACAATCTATTTTTCTTACTCCGTTTATTTCCTGTTTAACAACAATTCTACCTAACAGATTATTTAAGATAATGAGTGCCGAATTAATACCGTCTGCAAAGTCAACATTTTTAATGGAATTTTCTTCCGCATGGGCAAAAATTCTTAGTCCTTTTACAATTTCCGCAGTGCGGTGTGCACCATCATCAATACCCTTTAATAAAAAACTAACTTCCTCTTGCAGATAATCATAATCAATCTCCTGTTTCATCTTGTTTATGAGCTGTTGCTTTTCAGAAATATCTTTTGTGGTTAAACAAAGGGCTTCTACTTTTTGATATAAATCCAGCATCATTTTTAAATCGCGTTTAAGTGGATTTATATTAGCCGTAACAAAATTGATAGGATTATTTATTTCATGCGCAATACCTGCAGTAAGCTGTCCCAGTGATGCCATCTTTTCTTTTTCGATTAATTGAGATTGCGTTTCTTTCAGATCGGTTAAGGCAGTAGAGAGTTGCTGATTACTGCTGGCCAGGTCAAAAGTCCTTTCGGTAACCTTTTTTTCAAGTATAATGTTTTGTTCTCTTATAAGCCTTTCATTTTCAAGAGCTGCAGCAAGAATTTCTTTTTCTTTCTCCTGCTTTTGCCTTTGCAGTGTGTTAATTTTATCTGCCAGGGCAAATGATAACAAGGCAACTTCTATGGCAGCACCAAACGGAAGTGTGTAATTGGTAAAATTATTAAAAGGTAATATATTAAAATTACGAAGTATAAATAATATAATTCCTACTATAAAAATAGTCCAGGCTATTAAAAAATAAATGGCTGAACGCAATCCATTTCTATAGATTTTGATCGCAACAATATAAACGATGATACCGCCCGGAATACCAACTAAATCCATAATTCTGGCACTAATATGATATAATCCCCATAACCTGGTTAAGCCACTTATTGCATATATTATCAATATAACAAGCAAGCCTTTGTCAAGATTGGGTTCAGCTTGTTTTGTCTGTAAAAAACTACGGATAAAAATTACTGCAAACACGCCGGATAAAGCCGGAAAAAGAACGATGAAATATTTAAACAGTGCAGGGTTATTACCAAATAACATACTTAAGGTATGCCCGCTTAAAGTAATTTGTGAAAGTCCAATAAATAATATGTATAATACGTAATAAAAATAACTGCTGTCTCTGGTTGAAAAAAAGACAAACAAGTTATAAAAAATCATCACCAGAATAATCCCTATAAAGATTCCATAGATCTGATCACGTTTATCATTTTCTTCATAAGTAATTTTTTCAGATGATATGGAAACCGGCAGTAACATGAGTTCGGTATTCCTTACTTTTATATATATTTCTGTAGTTTGATTTAAACCGGCATATATTGGAAAAATAAAGTAAGGACTATTAAACTTCCTGTTAAGAACGGGTTCAGATAAATAAATATGCTGTTTATTTATCGAGTTGTTATATACAACATATAATTCTACTGAATCTATTAAGGCATTTTCAATACTTACCATTAATGCCGAATCGCCTGAATTGTTTTGCAAATTAAATCTGATCCAGATAACATCGTCTGTATAATCCAGATTAAGCGATGCTTTAACTGACTTACCATTTGTAAAGAGCTGCCTTACCGATTGAAGGTTTTCTGTATGCAATGGATCAATTACGAATTCGCATTGATCAATGATTTGCTGTTTTTGACCGGTATAAACTATTGGTTTCTGTGCATTTGCCAAAAATATTCCAGCAAAAAAAACACCTACAAATAATATAAATTTATGCTTCATTTTTAATATGAAGTTCATATATAAATTCCATTTCTCCTTTTGGACCATGTTCTAAAGAGGTACCGCACAGGTTATTTCTGATATCATAAATATTATTGCGTTCTACAGGGTTGGCAAAAGGCAGATTCTGAAGATCGCGGATAATTAAGGCGGTGGCAGTCAGATCTTCTTTGGGATAATAAAAGGTTCCATTATTACCCAGTTCTCTTATCACATCAAAACCTACCTTAAGGCAGTTTTTTAAAGTACCCGGCGAACAAAGTGCCATCAGATACTGTATGTTTAATTGAAAAGCAATGGCTACACCTACCCTGCCCATATAAATACTTCCAATTCCATATCCTGCCATTTCTTTAGAATTCCACAAGCCACAAAATTCTGCTACATTTAATACGCCTAAGGTATCGGCATAATCATAAATCCTGTCATCTAATACCGCAATTGCTTCTTCCATAGGCAAACGTAATAACTTGCTCTTAACCTGTATTCGCCCTCCTCCATATATCTTTTTTGAGTCTTCAGATTCTACAAGAATAGCATAAGTATTTGGATCATCTATCCAGTCTGTATTGAGAGAAGTTACTTTTGAAACACCATACGATTCCAAAACCATGTGATGGCCTTTTATATACCTTAAGCAGGCAGCATAATCTGTAGTAACCTTAAATGCTCTTATTTTAATCATTTATTATTCCATCAATGTCTTTTGCGGGTTTAAATGTTGTTTTAAGGTCTCTTTCGGCGGGCTAATCTAAAAATAAAAAACACTTCCCGTGTTATAATACCCTGTAAAAGTTGCTTTATCCTATTGATCAGACTTTTGCTTTTCTATGTTATGTAAATTTTAGCTGATAATTTTATCGAGATCTATATAATACCTGCCTGACACTTTGCTCTGGCCTAACAGAATTTTACGACTCATTTCGGCAGCTACGCCTCCCCCCATTACCACAGATGACGCTAATTGTGGCCATCCCGTTATGCTGCGATTCATTTCAAGCATGCTTACCTTCATTCGTTCGGATAAGTAATCAGAGCCTGCTATCGCTAATAAATAATCCATCCTTTTTTCTGAACTAATTTCTTTTAGCTGAGCGGCATGTACCTCGGGTATAAGACCATGAAACGGTGCCCTATCAGGCTCCAGATCATAACGCTCAATATCTAGCATCCCTCTGTCGCTTGTTTCCATTATTACAGGCACTTTGTACTGTTTTGCTTTTATTCTTGCCAGCACTTTTATTTCAAGGCTGTCACATTCTTCTATCAATAAATCGGTGAGACCACCTTCCGTAAAAAAAGAATCAATATTATTTTCATTGATGCCTGTTTCAAAAATAGTTACTTTTAAAAAAGGATCTATTTCCGCTATTTCTCTTGCGCAGATAATAGTTTTTGCTAACCCTATCTGATGCACCCCTGCTCTTAATCTGTTAAGGTTACTAAGGTCAAGCATATCAAAATCGGCCAGCCGCAGTTCACCAAAACATCGCTCCATAGCAAGTGTGAGCGCAACAGACTGCCCAACACTTAAACCAATTATGCAAATCTTTTTTGTACTTAAATTTTGCTCTTCTTCATGTGTAATCTTATAATGATTTCTAACAGTACGTAATTCCACAAATTCATTTTCATCAAGTAAGTGTACCAAACGTTTACTCCAGGGGTAATATACCCATACACCATAAGCTTCCGGCTCTACTCCATTAAGGTGATCTGTGATTAAATCCACCAGCTCCGTTTGTGTCAGAATTTGCTTGGGATATCTGTTTTTAATTAATTCTTTGAGTTGAGCTTGAATGGTATCATACCTTTCAACATCGCTGTTAAATTTTATATATTGAAAGTATTTTTCTTTTTGTTCAATAACAGAAAACCTCAAAAACTCAGGCTTAAATATCTTATTTACCATAAGGCTAAAAGTTTAAATAGGGCAATTTACATTATTTTAACTTCATATTACATAGAAGGCTGCATTAATACTAAAAAATAATTAACTTGTACCGCCGTTTAAAATAGAACTTCATGCAAGAAAAAATCAAAGTACTTTATGTAGATGACGAAGAGAATAACCTGATTTCTTTCAAGGCTGTTTATCGCTTAAAGTACAAAGTTTTTACTGCTATTAGCCCGATGATGGCATTAGAAATTTTAGATGAAAATCCGGATATACATATTGTAATTACCGACCAAAGAATGCCGGATATTACCGGCGTGGAGTTCTTGAAAATCATCTTAATTAAACATCCTTTTCCGATACGAATTATGCTTACCGGTTTTTCTGATATGAAAGATACAGTTGATGCTGTTAACTATGGAAAGATTTTTAATTACCTTACTAAACCCTGGGATGAAGTTACTTTAACGGAAACCATAGAAAATGCAGTTATAAAATATAAAGAAGAAGACAGGTTAAGGCAAAGAGCACAACAGGCGGAACTTGCAGAAAGAAGTGCAAATCAGATGGAATTTTTATTAAGGCAGAATCTATTATCATAGTTTTTGATTGGTTAAAACAAAAATTCTGTTACAAAACAGCATTGCGTTCAAAATTGATTATACCTTTATTTGCATTTGTAATTTTAGTTGAACCCGCATAATTTATAAAAATGAATAACAAAGTTGTACTCATTACAGGCTGCTCTACAGGTATAGGTTATGCAACTGCTATAGAATTTGAAAAGGCAGGATATAAGGTTTTTGCAACAATTAGAAACCTGAACAAATCTGCCATGTTAAAAGATTCAATTGCAAGTGGAAATTTGAATATTACAGTGCTTAAATTAGATGTTCAGAAAAGCGAAACTATTGATGCCTGCATACAGGAAATTATAACGGCTGAAGGCAGTATTGATTTTTTTGATAAACAATGCCGGACAGGGTTTTATAAAGTCTGTATAACAGACAACGGAAGAAGAAGCTAAGAACTTGTTTAATATAAACTTTTTTGGAAATACCAGATTGGTGAAGGCGGTGTTGCCTTATATGCGCAAGCAGAGCCGCGGACATATAATAGGAGTTAGTTCTGTTGGAGGCTTGTTTGGACAACCTCTGAATGAATTATATTGTGCAACTAAATTTGCATTGGAAGGTTTTTATGAAAGCCTTGCCACCTATGTTACCAAATACTTTAATATTAAAATAAGCATTGTTGAACCGGTGGCACAGCTTCAGCGTTTGAGAATAACGTAATGAATGAACTTATGACTTCTGGTGTAATTGCAAATGATGCTTATAAACCGGTATTAGAAGATTATAGGAACGCTGCTAAAAACAGGGCCTCATTTTCTGCTCAAACACCAGAGGAAGTAGCAACGGTTATTCTCCATTGTGCACAAGCGGTTCATCCTCCTTTAAGGATTCGAACTTCAGAACATGCCGAAAAATTTACTGAACTCAAAACACTTAGTGATCCGGATGGTACCAAACTTTGTGAAACAATTACAAACACGATGTTACATTAAGAAGCAAACATAGATACTGCAACCACGCCTTACTTAATATTTTATTTTAATGATTATTATTAAGCAGGTTTTTACCAGCATTCGTTTTTATAGGGTAAATTTCTATTGCCATACATATAAAAACAGCGGCATATTCTAAAAACACAACTAATAAATTCTCCGCATAGGGTATAGTTTTATATGTTACATAACTTAATGGAATCAAAGCCGACCATACTATTATAAAACGGTATTTTGTAAATACACTTAAGCCAACTAAGGAAGTTAAATACCAGGGATGAACTGTAGTGGTAAAAAGTAAATAGGAAGTGATTATAAATAACAACCCTGTAAAATAATTGTCCTTATTTTTATTTTTTACTGAAATGATAAGAATGGTAAGGAAGGAAATTAATGACAGCAGCAAACCAGCTGAGGCTATGATATTGTAACCAATAACTTTAAACCCGATCCACCTTACAAGATAATAAATTCCAGCATTAAATTCAAAACTTTGAAAGTAGAGACTTACACTTGAAAATATATGTGCAATAAATCCTTTGCTAATGAAAGGTAAAAATAGAATACTGCTAATTAAACATACGCTTAAGCAATAAATAAATCCCTTTTTAAATCCGGCAAGCAGAAACATAAAAGGTAAAAACATGAGTGGCAAAAGTTTAGTACATACAGCCAGGCTAAATAAAATGGATGAAACAAGTAACTTTTGTGAAATAAAAAACCAAACTGAAAGCAACAAAAAAAACAACATCAATGATTCGAAATGAATGTTGCCGCAAAGCTCAATAATCACTAAAGGATTGAGCACATATAGTAATACATTTTTTAAAGGGAGTTTAAAACATTTTAAAAGTTTTAGCATAAGATAAACATTACCCGTTTCAGCTAATAAAATAATTAACTTCATAATAATTAAACTACCGTTTGTATTATTGGTAAACCAGGTTGAAAGGTAAAAAACCAATTGAAGAACGGGGGGATAAACAGAATAATAAGAAGCAGAGTTTAACCCTGTATATACTTCTTTATTTAAACCATAATGCAGGTAATTACCGGGAGATATATGAACAGGTAACTGATCAAATGGAAGGAGACCTGCATGTAAAAGTTGCCCATCCCAAATAAAACGAAAGTAATCATCTGAAAGGTTTGGCAAGCTAAATAATAACAAAAACCGACATGCAAATGCACAACCCACCAGCAGATATATTCTTTGATGATCCAATGCGGAATTATATAGAATATAAAACAACAAAAACAAGAAGGAGTATAAAGTGATTAGTTGAATAAAATTTTCGCGTTTAGTTATATAGCACAACATTACAGATGCTGTTGCAAAAATTGCCATTAGAATTAGAACATATATTTTGCTTAACTTTATTTCCATAGGTTATGCAGGCAGAACTTATAAATATTTAAAAATTGTGGTAATAATTTTGTAGCCCGCAAGCAAGGTACCCTTTACTGTTCCACTTATTTTTGAATGTCCGATTCGCTTACGATAAGTTACAGGTACTTCTGTTACGTTCATTTTCAATTTTGCTGCTTTTAACTGCATCTCCACTGTCCAACCGTAAGTTTTGTCCTGCATATTTATCTGCATCAGTTTATCATACCTGATAGCTCTGAAAGGGCCAAGGTCTGTAAATTTTGTTTTATAAAAGATCATTATCAATCGGGTGGCAAGCAGGTTTCCAAAAATTTGCGGAAAAGTCATAGAGCCCTTTTGTCTGATTCCTAAAGCCCGCGACCCTATTACGAGATCCATTTGCTGCATAATTATCGGCTTTATAATTTTATTCAATTCGCTGGGATCATCAGAGTAATCTGCATCAATAAAAACAACAATATCCGGCTTTATAACCTTGCCCGAAAGATATAAAAGCCCCTTTAAACAGGCAATTCCATATCCCTGCAGTGGTTCATCCAGAACTGTAGCACCCGCATCTCTTGCATTAAGGGAAGTGCGGTCGTTTGAATTATTATTTATCACAATAATCTCCCGCACTAATTCTTGAGGAATATCTCTGATTACATTTCCTACAGAATTTTCTTCATTGTAGGCAGGTATGATAACATCAATAACTGGAAATCTTTTCATATAGATTTTTTCCTGAATCCGATAAATGAATGACGTACAGAAAAATAAAATACAGCCGTAAATCCTGTAAATAAAAACAAATGAAAAAGAAGCAAGGTGTAATCAAAATATTGTACATCCTGATAAATGCCGAAACTAAAATAAAGGGCAAGTATCCCTTCTATAAAAGTGTGTGGAGGAATACCACTAACAATATATTTATTTTCGTTTTTAATAGCCGAATTCTTAAGCATATTAAATTTTGGCGTTCTTATAAATGCCGTTTTCTTATTGGCAAAACCTTCCATAACAGCTATGGTATTATGTAAAGATAAGCCCATAGAAAACGATAAAAATAAAGGGAAGCGAAAGAGAAAAGAAGTAACTTTTTTAAACAACGGTTTTTCTTGATTTGACGAAGAAGATATATAATACTGTACACCAATAATAAGAAAACTGAAGAGAAAAAAAGAAGCGATATAAAATAAAAATTTTAGTTGAGGATAGTCGTTTTTAATGGCCAAAAGGGGAACACTAAGAAGGGCACATAGTAACACTGCTACAAATATAGTACTGTTTAATAAGTGCATAGCTCCATGAATTTTAATATGTATCGGATGATCCGATTTTAACAATGTTCGGATATGTTTTCTAGCTGTTTCTGCTCCACCTTTTGTCCACCTGAATTGTTGAGATTTTAAGGCACTCATTAAAGGTGGCAACTCCGCCGGCGACACTACATCTTCGAGGTATCTGAACTTCCACCCTTTTAGCTGTGCACGGTAACTTAGGTCAAGGTCTTCTGTTAACGTATCGCTTTGCCAGTTACCCGAATCTACAATAGTTGCCTTTCGCCAGATACCGCCCGTACCATTAAAATTTATAAAACTCCCAATTAAATTTCTGCCCACTTGCTCAATAGAAAAATGTGTGTCTAATGCAAACGCCTGCAGTTCAGTAAGGATAGAAAAATCACGGTTTATATGCCCCCACCTTGTTTGTACCAATCCAACCCGCTCTGTTATAAAATATGGTAAGGTTAACGTTAAAAAATCTTTATCCGGTATAAAGTCTGCATCAAATATAGCGATAAATTCACCCGTGGCTGATTCAAGACCTGCCTTTAAAGCCCCTGCTTTAAAACCACTGCGATCTACCCTTTGCACATGCAAAATATTTATACCATTTAATTGCCATTGCTTAATCTTTTTTGCAGTAATTAAAACAGAGTCATCTGTAGAATCATCCAACACTTGTATCTGTAGTTTATTTTTAGGATAATTGAGCTGGCATACAGCATCAATTAATCTTTCTATAACATACATTTCATTATACACAGGAAGTTGTACTGTAACCTCCGGAAACACTGTTAAAACTAAACTTTTCTCAGGTATTGTACGAATGTTTTTAGATTGAACGTACACCCACACCAGATGCGCCTGAGATAGTGTGAACAGAAATATAAACAATAGTGATAAAGAATAAATAACAAGTATAATTATTTGAACAACGATCATCAGAAAAAGTATTTTTTATATTAAATATAAGGCTTGTAATTATACTAATCCAATCTGAGATTCTTTTGTAATAATAAATTAATATTTCTTGTGCGCTTTTATCAGCTCAGGGTACTTTTTCTGAAATTTACCGATACGTGGAATGGATTCTTGTTGCACATAAGAATCATTTTCATTGTGCAGAATATAATCCTGATGGTAGTCTTCCGCTTTCCAGAATTTCACAAAAGGAAGTAGTTGAGCGGCCACAGTTCCATTCAGTTTTCCGGAATTATTCATTTGTTGAATGTAAACAAGAGTTATCTTTTTTTCGTAAACATTATTATAGAAAATAATTGAACGGTATTGCCTGCCATTGTCCGGTCCCTGACCATCAATTTGGGTTGGATTCTGCGAAGCAAAATAAACTTTTAGGAGCGTTTCAAAACTAACTTTAGATGAATCATAATAAACCTGAACGGTTTCTGCATGGTCTGTTTTGCCTGAACCCACTTCTTCATAAGTAGGATTTATTTCATTACCACCGGCGTATCCTGAAACAACTTCTTCAACCCCTATAACACTTTCGTAAACACCCTCCATACACCAGAAACATCCGGATGCAAAGGTGGCTACAGACAAGCCTGTTAAGTCTTTTGGTTCAGCAACGTGCGCAGTTTCCGAGGCTGTTTTATGCTTTGATTCTTGCGTTGTTTGAGAACAGGAAATGAATAATGGAATGAGAAATATAGAAATGAATAATAAAGAAGTTGTTTTCATAATATGTTTGATTTGTAATTATTATAGTTTATTAACGCCCATATATTTGCAGCTGTTTAAACAAAAAAGCAAATGCTATTTATAAAGATTTACCGGACAAGCAGCCAGTATTTCCATAGTAGTTTTATCCTGAATATAAATGAGCATGCTATACTCTTTTAAAGGGTCAGGAGTGTGAGGTATAGATTTTAATCCATTTGAAGCAAGCAGCATATCCTGATCAAAGAAAAGCACTGCATTTCTATGGGCTAAAGTCTCCCCTCTGTTCTCTCCACTTAAAATTTTGTGGGTTACTTTAGTTTGAACCAATGCAAAATTAATTACAGCGTTATTACAATTGTCAGAAACCTGATAGTTAACTGATAAAGTTTTTTTTGTGGGATCAACATAAATATGGCAATTTAATTTTACTTGTTTATTCTTCTTTAATTCTTCTATAATACTGATGTTAATTTTTTTCCGGTCGCTGCCCACCATTTCTTTAATTCCATTAAGGATAGCTTGTGGCGTATAAATACCAATTAAACCCAAAGTCTTTCCATAATGCCTTTGCCTGGTAGTAAATTCGGGTTTTGCCAGTACATCTTTCCAACCAATATGATCCCAGTAATCTACATGAAAATCTAACAGGTAAACAGGCTTATTTTGTTTCGCTGCTTTTAAAATAATTTTATCCATAACAATAGCCGCAGGCGGACAACTTGAGCACCCCTCGGAAGAAAACATTTCTATAACAACAGGTTTCAGAGCAGTATCATTTTTATAAAAACCCTCCTTTGTCAATTTCTTTCCCGATGCTATATTTGGTTCAGCAAACCAACATGAAAATAAAATAATTGAAATAGAAAAAGCATTAAATGGCATCATTATTTTTTAAACTTTAGAGCAACTCCATTCATGCAATACCGTAAACCTGTTGGTTGGGGACCATCATTAAATACATGCCCCAAATGCGCCTCACATCTCGCACAAAGCACTTCATCTCTTTCCATACCCATTGTATTATCTTTGGCTACAAATACATTTTTAGGATTAACCGGTTTATAAAAACTCGGCCATCCCGTTCCGGATTCAAATTTATTATCGGAACTATATAAAGGTAAATTGCAACTAACACAATAATAAACTCCTTTATCCTTATTTTTATTAAATTCACTGCTCCATGTTGGTTCAGTACCTTTTTCTCTGGTTATATAGTATTGATCATTGCTTAGTATTTTTTTCCATTCGGCGTCAGAATGATGAATTTTTTTTCCATCAAATATTTCAATAGTAGCCGGAGCTTGTTTTACTTCTGCTCTAACAACTTTTTTTTGAGGAGAATTTTGTGCGCCGGCAAATATAAATATAGTTGCAAGCGCGATGATGGTCATTAATTTTTTTTTCATTTTTTATTTAGTATATATCAATTATTTAGTAAGCGTTGGCATACTTACGTTATTAATTCTTTTCTGTGTCTTTTTTAATAATTACCTGGTTCAAATTATTTACGCTTAAGGATACTTCAACTATAATTTTACCCTGTATTTTATACCCTTCTTTTTATTGTATCAATAAGTTTAAATATGCATACATTACTTCTTTAAAGCTGCTCATTTAGTCTTACACTATTATTTCCAATCAAAATAGGTTGGTTACTTACTCTGTTTTGAACCGAGCCATTTTCTAATTTTAAAACACCACGCGGACAAACAGTAGCACAAATACCACATCCAACACATGAAGCCCGAACAATGTTTTGCCCCTTTTGTGCGTATGACCGAACATCTATCCCCATCTCGCAATAAGTTGAACAATTACCGCATGAAATACACTGACCCCCATTAGTTGTTATTCTAAACCTGGAAAAAAATTTCTGCTGAATGCCTAATATAGCTGCCATTGGGCAACCAAACCTACACCATACCCTCGTTCCCATTATAGGGTAAAATCCAACCCCTATAACACCAGAAAAAATGGCTCCAATAAAAAATCCGTAAGCCTTTGCAAAATTTTGTGAAAGCTCACCAAAGATGCTACCATTGGTAATTGAGTTTATCCATAACAAAATAGTTGTAATTATGATAAAAACCAACACAGAATATACACTCCATCTTTCTATCTTCCATGCTTTAATAGATTTATCAGAAAGTTGTCTGAATGGATCACCAGCTGTATTGGCTAAACCTCCGCAACCGCATACCCAGGAGCAATACCATCGTTTGCCAAAGAAATAAGTGAGTATAGGTGTTGCGATAAAAGTAATAGCTGCTCCCCAGAAAACCATAAACACACCCATACCTCCCGGATGATTAATTAAACTATGTACTGTTGAAGGAAATAAATAATCATATTTTAAAGGCCAGAAATAACTAAAATAAAATTCAGGCTGATTAAACAATTGCAGAAGACCGGGTATTAGAAAACTAAAAGCTAACTGAAAGAAAATAACAGAAGAAGTTCTGATGCGTTGATAATTGCTGTATCTGTATTTTAATAGTGCTTTAAAGCCCATTGCCAATACTGCGGTTGTGTACAAACTACCATATAAAAACCATCGATCGGCAGGCCTTCCACGAAGTAAATTACTAAAGGGATTCATAATAGAAATTACATTTTGAAGCAATTGTGGATACCAGTATATTATGATATAGAATAAAGTTATAAGAATCCCTAGCATCCAGGCTAAAACACCCCTTGAGGTGAGTGATCTGGAGAAATTATGGTTATTTTTAACGCCTTCATGCACGGTTAAATACGTTCTTATGGTATAAATAACCGACCCCGACAGGAGCATGCCAAAACTTAAAACAAAAAGAATTAAGGGTGCCTGTTTTGCAATTCCAATAAATGCTAAGAATAGCACAGATAATCCTGATAAAACCAGTACCAGGCCAGATTTCTGCATCCAGTCTGTATGTTCAGGATGTGGATTACTGATGCTCAATGAGGGATTAGTATTGTCCATATATTTTTATGTTGTAATTAATTTTGAATGATAAGCATGCGCAATTTCTTTGTAATAGGATTTATAAAATTCGGGATCAAAAACAGCTTCCTGAAGATTTGCTATAACCTGATCAACTGTGCTCTTTTCATTGAGCCACTTGTCACAAATTTCGTGTCTTAAACGCATCCCAAATACATTAAAACCCGTTACCACTTTGGTATCATTCATAAAAACTATCCGCAATGAACGTTTATTGCTGTTATGTTTCCAATAAAATACCTCCTCATTTTCTAAGGCCTTATTTAAAACGATGCCATAAGTCTGATATTCGATATCGAAAAACTTTGCTGAATTAAACCAGTTACCTGGGTTATAGGTTACAGGTTGCTTACATAAGGTATTGGCCAATGTTTCTGCTTGCATACGACCAGTATACCAAACTTGCTCGATGGCCTTTCTTCCTTTTAAAAGAGTTTTAAATTGCGCACAATCTCCAATGGCAAAAACATCTTGTACATTGGTTTGTAAAAATTCATTCACCAAAACTCCTTTATCTGTTTCTATACCACTCTCCCTTAAAAAAGCAATATTCGGTTTTACCCCAACGGTTAACCCCACAAACTGGCAGGCAATTTCTTCTCCATTTTTTGTGGTTACTGATTTAACTTTTCCGTTCTCATCTCCATTAATTTCCAGAAGCTCCTCCTCCTGCCTCAGATCAATCTTGTATTCCCTGATATGGTCTCCGATCATGCTTGCCTCTTGCGTTGGAAGAACGGTATCCCAGAATTTTTTTTCACGAACCAGCATGGTAACCCCAATTTGTCTGGAGTGTAGCATCTCCGCCATTTCTATACCAATAAGTCCGCCTCCAACAATTACAGCTTGTTTAATATCTTTGGTATTTTCATTCATTAACTCCAGGTCCTGAAATGAATATAAACTTTGCACGCCTTTTAGATTTTGGCCCGGCCAATCAAATCTGGCAGACACAGACCCGGAAGCAATAACCAACTTATCAAAAGTTAAACGGGAACTATTTGCTAATAAAACAGTTTTAGCAATGGGATCAACCCCGATAACATGCTGATGCATTAATTCTATCCTGTTCTTTTCCCAAAACCCGTCTTCATAAGGTTTAATATCTTCAAAGCGCATATGTCCCATGTAAACATACATTAAAGCCGTGCGCGAAAAAAAGTGTTTCGTTTCAGCAGAAATTACTGTAATGCGATGATCACTTAGTTTGCGAATATTCCGGGCACAGGTAATGCCTGAAATTCCATTACCAATGATTACAATATGTTGTTGCATAGTGATCCGGTTCTTTTAAAATTACTCATTTAAACTCCAGTCGTAATTGAGGTGATCAATCGTGGCATTCTGATTGATCTTTAGCGATGAATATTTATTAATGAAACTAACAACAGAACCACCATTCTTTTTAAAATCCATTGCGTACCATTTAAAAATTAGGCTTATCTGCGGTTTATCCGGAGATATTTTATTTCTGAATGGGTCGGCCAGAAATGACTTAGCCTGCTTTTCAAACTGTGCATCGAGTTTTGCACCTGTAAAGGCTTCATTCAACAGAATTGGGCACGATTTGGAAGCGCATACAAGTGCCATGTGCACACGAGGATCATTAAATTTTTTACGCAATTTACCATGTTCAATATTATTAAGGTCATACGTTTCATTTCCTATCTTTATAAATTTTATGTCCCATGGCGTATTTACAAAAGGGATTTTTCCTGCAATGTCTTTTATACTTTTAACAGGATAATACCTGATAATTAGTTTAATGGTAAAAGAATTATAAGCATTTATCCAATAAGCCATCTGATCATTCTTTGAGTTTTTAAACGCATCGGGTGGATTATCACTTAAAAGTTTCAGGTATTTATTCAAATCCATGCTATCTTTAATAAAACCTTTGTAATCTACAATGCCCGCAGAAGAAACATGCTTTTTAAGCAAACTATTCCAGATATCATGTGAAAACTGCGCAGACAGTTGGGTTGACAAAATAATTCCGCTCCATAAAGTTAAGAATATTTTTAATTTCATACTGGGTTCATTTTAATATTGCTTGTTTACTTTCTAAAATACGAAAAAATAGTGGTTTAGGATTTAGTTTTTACTTTTAAAAAGCTTTTGGTATTGCCAGATAAAAATTGCCTTCCTTCCCCCCTGTACCATAATCCATGCGAATATTGATTTTTTGCTTTTGGTCTACCATAAATCTTAACCCTCCACCCTAATTATATTTAAGATTTGATACATGATAATTAATTAACTTATAAGAAACGAGGCCACAACCTGCAAATGCTACTACACTGGAGCGCCAGAACAAAGGAACGCTGTATTTACCCTGTAACATAGTAAGATCTTTATCCCGGAATCTCTCTTCATAATAACCCCGCATTTTTTTAGTACCGCCAATAAGTGCCATTTAATTAAATGGAGGATTGCCAGTATTAATTACGGAATAAAGATTTAAAGCAAATGTATGGTTAAATTTTGTTGATAAATACGCGCTAACATCAAGCGAATATTTCACAAAACTGAAATTACTTCCTGTCCATTTATCATCAGCCTGAAAAAAGAATTCTGCCTAAAAGCCATTGCTTGGATAAAAAAAATTATTCCGGTTATCGAATCTTGATACCATTCCGGCACCTGATGTTAAACCGCCGTTACTTCCGGTAATAATGCCTGTGTAAAGTTGTTTCGAGGGCTCTGTAGCGGTTATATCAAAGTCGTGAATACAAATATCTTAAACCGGCATAAAACTACATTTAAACGCGTTTTAGAACATTTAAACGCACCCTCGGAAAAGTAACACTATAAGTTTCGCTCTGAGGAGGTGATTGAAGATTACCAATACCATAAAACAAATAATTGTAGATATAATAACCTCCTTTTTCATAAACCAGAAAATATTCATTATTAAAAAAAACCTGAAAAGGAAAATAAAACAAAAGTTGTTTAAGTTCTGTAAAAGCAACACCAAACTGCACGTTTAAAGGTTGGCCATTAAGTGAATCGTTCTTTAAGTGAAAGGTAACAATGCCTGAAACTCCAACCCCCTAATTTTGTTTCAGGGGAATAAAAAATCAGTGGTAAAACAAAACACCTGACCCTTTTTAATGGTTTATTTTTACTGATATCTGCTTGTGCCATAGAGTTTAATCCTATAAGAAACCACCAGTAAATAGAAGACATTTTTTTTATTGATCACAACCGGGAAGGGTTGGTAAAATTTCGTTTAGCTATGCGCTGTAAAATAAATACGGCAAGAGTATCCTTTACCGGTAATATACTTAAAGGCAATATCAGCAACAATTTATGGCTTTACCTCAATCAGGAATTTTAATGTATAAGCAATTAAATATTTTTAAATTGCATAATCTTATTTTACGTTAAAAATCCAACATATTGTTATTTTCGTAATTATGAAAAAATCTTAAACCATAAAACATGAAAACTTATTACAACCCGGAAGACCTTAAAAAATTTGGAAACATTGGTGAATTTGAACCCAACCTGGCTAAAAAATTCTTTGATTATTATGGGGAAGTTTTTAAAGAAGGTGCTTTAACCGCGCGAGAAAAATCATTGATTGCACTTGCAGTGGCGCATGCAGTTCAGTGCCCTTATTGCATTGATGCCTATACGGTGGATACAATGGAGAAAGGTTGTGATGAGCAACAGGTAATGGAGGCAGTGCATGTGGCGGCAGCAATAAAAGGCGGAGCATTGCTGGTGCATAGCGTTCAAATGATGAATAAATTTAAAGAGCTTTCTATGTAATTCCCTTTTATGAAATCTTTAAAAGTACAGCAACATCCGCTCTCTCCCGCACAACGTCAGATAGAAACACTCGAACAGTCGGCCTTTACTCCTTTTGCTGAAAAATTAGACCTTATAGGTTTATTACCTTTAAAGCCAACTCACCTGGATATCTTCCAGATAAACATGGGTAAAATGTGCAATCAGGTTTGCAAGCATTGCCACGTTGATGCCGGCCCTGATAGAAAAGAAATCATGACCAGGGATATGATGGAACTATGTTTAATTGCCATCAGAAAAACCAGCGTAACCACCATTGATCTAACCGGAGGTGCTCCTGAAATGAATCCTGATTTCAGGTGGTTTGTGGAAGAGTTATCTGCCCTGGGCAAAAAAATTATTGTTAGATGTAACTTAACCATCATCGTAGCAAATCCCAAATATAATGACCTGCCTGATTTTTTTAAAAAACACCAGATAGAAGTTGTTTCTTCATTGCCCTATTTTACTGCCATAAAAACAGACTCACAACGGGGAGAAGGAGTCTTTGAAAAATCTATTAAAGCTTTAAAAATGCTGAACGAAGTTGGGTATGGTATTGAAGGAAGTAATTTGATTATTAACCTCGTTTATAATCCGGCCGGTGCATTTCTGCCTGCTGCTCAACATGCTTTGGAACTTGAGTTTAAACTTAAATTATGGAAGCAGTATGGTATTGTATTCAATAGTTTATTTGCTATTACCAATATACCTGTAAACCGCTTTTTAAATTACCTCATCACTAGTAATAATTATGAGGGTTATATGGAGAAACTGGTCAATGCATTTAATCCGGGTGCTGCTGCTGGTGTAATGTGCCGGAATACTATTTCGGTGAGTTGGGATGGTTACTTGTATGACTGTGATTTTAATCAGATGTTAGAATTAAATGTATCCACTCCGCTTAGCAGACATCTGTCTGATTTTAATACAGAAATTTTGGAGAACAGAAATATTGTGGTTAATGAGCATTGTTATGGTTGTACTGCAGGTGCCGGATCAAGCTGCGGAGGTACTACAGTATAGGGATCAAACAGAAGCTAAATGCTAACAGACAAAAATGCACTGATCATTTTTCAGAAAAATAAAGTTAAAGGAAAAGTAAAAACCCGGCTTGCCGCAACTGTTGGTGAAGAAAATGCTTTAAATGTTTTCAAATTCCTTGTTGATCATACCTATGCAATATCTTTTGATACCAATGCAAAAAAGTTTTTGTTTTTTTCTGATTTCATAGAAACATCTAACGCTACCACCTCTGATTTTATGCGTATGATACAACAGGGTTCCGGTTTAGGTGAAAGGATGTCAAATGCATTTCAATATGTTTTTAATGCCGGCTTTACAAAAGTGATTATTATAGGAACAGATTGTTATGAGATAAATGCATCAATAATTAATGAAGCTTTCGATCTTCTTAATACAAATAAATTTGTAATTGGTCCGGCAGTAGATGGTGGCTATTATTTACTGGGAATGACTAAAAACACTCCGAATATTTTCGAGAATAAACACTGGAGTACAGATACGGTTTATGAAGATACGCTTACAGATTTTAAAAATAGTGGGGCAACTTATACTAAATTGGTAGTATTAAGTGATATTGACACAGAAGCTGACCTGAGAGAATTAAAAAATTTGCTGGCTGTGCATTTAATACCCGGTTAAAAATGCTGCCTTTGTTTTAAACCTATTTATAACTGATACATTATGGCTAAATTGATAATATAGAATTTAATTTGCACCAAATTTAACATCTATAAACAAAAGGCAATTATACATACTTGATTACACCGAGTATAAATCTGAAAATTAAAAATGAAAATCAGCATCATCATTCCGGTTTATAATGAAGAGAAAATGATTGCCCAAACAATTAGATTTTTCAAAATAAATGGAGGCAATGCTGTTGCAGATTTGATAGTAATAGATGGTGGGAGCAAAGATGATACCGTGAACATCGCTAAAAATGCCGGTGCCGTTGTTTATATCTCGCCCGTTAAGGGCAGAGCTCCTCAAATGAACTTGGGTGCGTTAAAAGCCAGTGGCGATATTTTATATTTCGTTCATGCAGATAGTACCCCGCCCATAACTTTTGCCAGTGATATTTTCACTGCTGTATACCAGGGCTACTTATGTGGTTGTTACCGATTAAAGTTTTTATCAGACAAAAGGCTTTTTTTAATTAACGAATGGTTTACCCGTTTTAATTATATGTGGTGCAGGGGTGGTGATCAAACCTTATACACAACCCGTAAATTATTTAATCAGTTAAACGGGTTCAATGAATATTATGTAATAATGGAAGAATATGACTTCATCATCAGGTCACATCGTTTATCAAAATTTAAGATCCTAAAAAAAAGCACATTGGTTTCTGCCCGCAAATATGAATATAACAACTGGTTAAAAGTAATGATCGCAAATTATACTGCTTACAAAATGTTTATGAGCCATGTTGAACCAAAAAAAATCAGAGATTATTATACTTCAAAATTGAAATAGATTTTATAAATTTATATCCAAATGAGTAAATGGCGGAAGCTAACATTTGCTTTTCCACAGCATTTAAATAAGTTATAAAACTCCGCTATATTGCCGCTTTGCCAGTTAATTTTTCCATACAGATAAATCGTTGAATTTATAAAAAACATGATTACAAAAATACAAGAAGCGGAAAATTTCCTTAAAATTCACGGTATTACTTCTCCAGAGATTGGTATTGTGTTGGGCACTGGCCTTGGCAACCTGGTGAGAAAAATAGAAATTGAAGTTGAAATAAATTATACAGACATACCCTGGTTTCCGGAAGCAACCTTAGAATTTCATTCAGGCAAACTTATTTACGGAACTTTGGAAGGAAAAAAAATTATTGTTATGAATGGTCGCTTTCATTATTATGAAGGCTATAATTTTCAACAGATAACCTTTCCAATACGAGTTATGAAATCTTTGGGCATAAGCCACCTGCTTCTTTCAAATGCTGCCGGTGGAATTAACCTTAACTGGAAAAAAGGTGACCTGATGTTAATTGATGACCATATAAATTTACTCCCGGGCAATCCGTTAACAGGAAAAAACCTGGATACTTATGGTCCTCGTTTTCCGGATATGAGTGAGCCTTATTCAAAGAAAATAAATGCCTTGCTTATGGAGCTAGCAACTGAAAAAAATATCACTTTACGCAAAGGTGTTTATGTTGCTGTTTCAGGTCCAAATCTTGAAACACGTGCAGAATACAGGTTCTTAAAAATTATTGGCGCAGATGCTGTAGGTATGAGTACCGTTCCGGAAGTGATTGTAGCCAATCACATGAATTTGCCTTGCGCTGCTGTTTCTGTACTTACTGATGCGTGTGATCCGGATAACCTTAAACCGGTTGACATAGCAGATATTATTGCCATAGCCAGACAGGCCGAATTAAAGCTTACGGAATTATTTGTGGGGCTTATTAAGAGATTGTAATGAGCAAACCCACATTCTTTTTACTGGTTTTTATGTTATTTATTTTTCCTGCATTTGGTTCAACCATTAACGGTAAGTATAACATTGAAGTGGCAGGGATAAAAATTGGCAACCTTTTTACCTCTAAGAGCAGTAAAGGAAATTTTACCTATTATAAACTCGAAAGTAAAGTTAGCCTTTGGTTGTTCTACCATTTTATAATTAGCCATGAAATGATTTGTGTTTACAGTAAAAAGGAGCTCCAGTATGTGGTGATCCGATCATTGGTTAACAAGGAGCATTACAGCTCGCATATAGAGCGGGTGAAAGACCATTATGATGTTCATACAAATACCTATAAAGACAAAAACACCAAATCAATTTATGAATCGATTACATTTAGTGTGGCAAAACTTTTCTTTGAAGAACCTACTACACAAAAAACCATACTTGCGGAAAACTATGGAGTGATGGTTCCGCTAAAGGCTGTAAAACCAAATGTATATCAGTTAGTGGTGATCAATAAAACCAATAAATACACTTATGAAAACGGAGAGTTGGTAACCGCAGAAATGGAAAGTCCGATAAAGAATTTTATTATCCGTAAAGTAAAATGATTTTAAATGCAGGTATAACGGTAGATCTGCCAAAACTGCTCACTTACTATCAGGGTCTTATTTCAGGCATTGTATTCCTGATCATTTATACCGCAGAACATGTATTTCCGCAAAGGAAAGAACTTATTGATATTAAAAACGATGCCTTCAATTTCATAACAGGACTTGTTGGCTTTCTTATTATTTTTTCAGGTGGCTACCTCTTTAACTATTGCATTAATTGGTCAACGGCTCATCATTTCGGCATCTTAAATCAATTTATTCTGAATAAATATGCAAACGTTCTATTACAATTTACACTCATTGATTTATTTATGTACTGGTGGCACAGGGCTAATCATGAACTCCCGTTATTATGGTACTTTCATAAATTTCATCATAAGGATGAGAAAATGACTGCTTCCACAGCACTCAGATTTCATCCGGGAGAATTGTTCTTATCAATACTTATTAAAATATTTGTGTTTAGTTTACTGGGCATTCAAAGCTGGATTTCAATAGGCTATGGGATTGTTTTATTTATTGTAATAACCTTGCATCATTCAAACTTACGGATTACAGATAAAACAGATTTTTTGCTTCGGTATTTTATTTCCTCCCCTAAAATGCACCGCATACATCATTCAATTATTAAACTGGAAACCAATAGTAATTATGGTTCAGTATTTCCTTATTGGGATAAAGTTTTCAAAACATATATAAAGTACCCTGAAAAGCCGGTTATATTCGGAATTGTTGAAAAATAATTCTGGAGAATTTATCTTCACGCCAAAGTTATGAGTACCTGTTTTGGCACATTGCGGGATAGTGGAATAACACCAATTACTTTAACCATTTGTGGTTCCCTATACACTTATCATTTTGTTCACATGATAACAGGTATAAGATGCCCTAAGAAATTTGCCAAACATCCCTTAAGTTTGAAACATGAGTGGACGAATCCGTATAGGAATATTTTTTGGAGGTAATAGTCGCGAGCGGGAAGTTTCTTTCGCTGGTGGCCGCACTGTATATGATAATCTTGATAAAACAATTTTTGAAGCAGTACCCATATTTGTAGATAGTTTCAACAACTTTATTTTATTAGACTGGCACTTAATTTATAAAGGTTCTATCCGCGATTTTTACCCGTCGGTTAATTTTTTACAAGCGGCTAAACAGGAAGTGCAGGTATATGCAGAAAGCCTGAAGGCTGCCTATGCCGATAACGGTAAACTGATGGCTTCTAAGATTGGAAAACTGGTTCGGCCTGATCAATTTAAAGCACTGTTTGATTTTGCATTTTTAGCTTTGCATGGTAATTTTGGTGAAGATGGAACCATTCAGGGTTTGCTGGAATGGTATGCCATTCCTTACAGCGGGTCTGGCATATTGCCTAGTGCTGCAGGTATGAATAAACGTTTGCAAAAACAATGGATGAAAGCGGCCGGAATGAATGTGCCGAAGTATTATGCATTTGATAAAAGTAAACTCGCAAACCTAAAACAAATTTTTGCGGATGCCAAAGAACAAGTGGGCATACCGTTTGTTGTGAAGCCCGCCAATCAGGGTAGTTCAGTTGGTGTGAGTGTTATTTCCACTGATGAATTTGAGGTATTTGAAACGGCTGTTAAAAAAGCCTTTTTCATACAGATTATAACAAAAAAAGAGTGGGTTGAGAAATCTAAATCAGAGAAAACACAGTTTATTCAGAAGATTACAAATGTAAAAGAAGGAATTGGTTTACCCGCCATTTATAACAGGAAAACCTATTACCATCCGGATAAATTATGGTTGTTGCTGGACAAAACATTTAAAACAAAAAAAAGTCTGCAACTTGAAAGTATATACAGTGAAACCGAATGTTTAATTGAATCTTTTATAGAAGGTCGCGAGTTCTCCTGCATCGTATTGCGTAACGAAGATGGTTCGGCAGTAGCCTTACCTCCAACAGAAATAGTGAAAGGCCGGGAAATATATGATTACCGCAGTAAATACCTTCCCGGTCTCAGCCGCAAAATTACCCCGATGGATTTGCCGGAAGAAAAAATTCAGGAGATAAGGAAAGCCTGTGAACATTTATTTACCTATTTTAATTTTCATGTTTATGCCCGCATTGATGGTTTTTTAAATGCAAACGGAGAATTGTTTTTAAATGATCCTAATACCACATCAGGTATGATGCCCTCTTCCTTTTTCTTTCACCAGGCCGCAGAAATTGGTCTGAACCCCTCGCAGTTTTTAACGTATATCATCCGCACTTCTGTTGCTGAAAGAATTGCAACACAGCCTATGCAAGAAGAACACAAGAAACTTCTAGACAATATTGAGGCACAATTAACGATTAACAAAAGCAAGAAAGCTACTAAGAAACGGGTGGCTGTTTTTATGGGAGGGTATAGCACAGAACGGCATATTTCTGTAGAGAGCGGTCGTAATATTTATGAGAAACTTGCTTCTTCAGATAAGTATCAACCGTTCCCGGTTTTTGTAACCGGCAATGATCAGCACCACGAGTTATACCTGTTACCTGTTAATGTAATGTTAAAGGATAATGCAGATGATATTCGTGAAAAAGTAATGCATTATCATCAGGCACCCATTATGAAAAAGATCATAGCTGAGTGCAAAAGTATTATAAATAAATACAGCAACAGCCAATTGTTTGAGCCAAAAAAAATAAGCTATGCAGTATTAAAGAATATGGCTGATACTGTTTTTATCGCTTTGCATGGGCGACCCGGAGAAGATGGCACAGTTCAGAAAGAACTCCATAAAATTAAGTTGCCGTTTAATGGTTCCGATGTGCAAAGTTCACAACTCACCATTAATAAATTTGATACCAATGAGCTATTAAAGAAGAATGGTTTTTTGGTAGCAGAGCACATGTTGGTTCAACAAAAAGATTTTATACTGAACCAACAAAAGGTAATAAATAAAGCAGAAAAAATAGGTTATCCGCTTATTGCCAAACCTGCAGATGATGGTTGCAGCAGTGCCGTAAAGAAAATTAAGAACCGTGAACAACTAATAGCTTATGCAGAAGGCGTTTTCAGGCAAGAACAGGAACTAAATGAATTATTAAGAGCAAGATTAAAACTTGCACCCAAAGAAGAGTTTCCGAGGAAGAATTTTTTCCTGGTAGAAAAATTTATTGAAAAAGGTAAGGCAACGCACTTCCTGGAAGTAACCGGTGGTATGCTTACACACTATAAAAACAAAAAACTAGTTTACGAAACATTTGAACCCAGTGAGACTTTGGCGGAAGCCGAAATATTAAGTCTGGAAGAAAAGTTTTTAGCAGGGCAGGGCCAGAACATCACTCCTGCCCGCTATGCTGCATCACCAAAGTATAATGCTATTATTAGCGCTAAAGTGCAGGAGGAATTAAAAGCCGCCGCCAAAGTTTTAAAAGTAGAGGGCTATTGCAGAATCGATGCATTTGTAAGGGTGTTTCCTAAAAACAAAATTGAAGTAGTGTTTATAGAAGTTAACTCATTACCAGGAATGACTCCCGCCACCGCCATTTTTCATCAGTGTGCTTTAAGCGGTTATAAGCCTTATGAGTTTATAGATCGGATTTTAAATTTTGGTGAACAGCGACTGCTAATTAATAAGAAAATAAAATAAAACAGATAAACTTATACCCTTTTATCTATAGTAGGTTCAACAATAATTTATGGCGCTATTTGACTATTGCTTTTTGTAGGTGTTTATGTATTAAAAACTGATTTTAAAAGTACCCCAACTGTTATTACAGTTAACTTATTTTAACGAACACTTTGCCGGGCTTTAATGCTGGATTTACAGGGTTTTTATTATCCGCAAATTCATTTTGAGTTTCCGGATCCCACTGCGTGCAGATGAACATATACACCATAGAAAAATAAATGATTGTACCTGTTGGCATTTGCCCAAGAATCTGGTTACCATAACTTGCTACAATAATGCCAAAATAACCACAGGTGAGTGAGATAATTTTCTGCCTTAGATCGGGATCCTTTAATTGAAAGACTTTTATACAGGCAACAATTAATACCGTAATAAGCGTAATAATATGCAAGATAAGCCCAACAATTCCCGTTTCTACCCAAATTTTCACATACCAACTATCAAGGGCTACATCTGATAAAAAAGAACCCGGACTAAACCTGGCACCCCAGCTACCACCCGATCCTATGCCTCCGCCTAAAGGCCTTGTGGCAAGGTAAACAGCAAGCCTTTTCTGGTTATCAATCCGAACTTGTAAAGATGCGTCATTTGGATCAAGCCCGGTACGCATGCGATGAATCTGGTAATTAGCATCACCTATGTGTGTAAACTTTAACAGGCAAAATAAGAATCCGCCTATAATAGCACCGGTTAATAATATCCTGAAGTTTCCTATCAGAAATAAATACAGAAATCCTCCTCCGGCAATTACAAACAAGGGGCCCCTGCTGCCCGACAATGCATAACCCCAAAAACAAACAGCGCATACAAACCAGTAAAAGTATTTTTGCCGGTTAGTATACGGTCCAATGGCAAGCAACAATGCGCTTATACAGGTATGTGCCATGGCCGCACCAAACTGTCCGGCATCACTGTAAAAGGAAAAGATTCTTAACCGGCCATGAATTTCATGGGTTATTTTACCTCCTTCATCCAACCACTGACGTTCGCCGGTAGTAACGCCAAACAAATCCATTTTAAATCCATAAAAAGCCGAGATAATAGACCATATAAACCATATCTTTATAAGCTGGTCCATGTCTTCTCTTTTGTTCATTAAAATTAAGATGAGCGGGATCATCTGAATCATATATAAAGACACACCACGCACTGCATAAAACCAGGCCTCTTTACTTCTTGCTTCAGGATTAACAACCTGTAACATAGTGTAGGCAAACCAAATCAGCATTATATAAAAGAGCGGATTATTCATTCGCCTGGCATCTTCCTTGCTTACCTTAAAAATGGTAGCAACAACAGTTAGTAATAAGATAGCGTCTGTTAACAAACCAAAGGGAATTCCACCCGGAATAAAACGTCCTAATCCGTTTGTGATAAATGCAAAATGTATACAGGTAAGCAACCCAACTTTGGGATTCCTGAATAACAGGATCAGGTATCCAATTAAAAAAGGTAATGCTATATAAAATCCGGCAGTAATAATCTGTCCTTTACTAATGGTATAACCCAATATAACAGCAATAATTAAGAAGCCGGCAAATGCTATCCCATCACGCAACAGTTTATTTAAAGATAAATCAAACAAGATAAAATTAATTAATAAACTTAATACTGCTCTCCACCCAGTGCCTCTTTTATTTTACGCCTGAAGTAAGAGCGTTTCTTCGGAATCTCTCCATATATAGATTCTAACAAATCAGGCACCACATGGTTCAGTAACACACTTATTTTTCCTGCAGTTAATTTGAGGTATGTTTTAAGTAGAAACTGATCAGCAGAGGTCCATGATTTTGCAGCATGAACCACCATAATGGAATAATGAGCCTGTTCTACAAGGTTAGCAGGAATAGGATATTTATTTAGTCGGGGAATCTCCAGCACATTATAAGATACTTCACTAAGGTCGGTAGAAATATTTTCATTCTGACGAATAAAGTCTTTGATGCCATGGTAATCAATAATGCCATCATTAACCTGGTAGGAAAAGGTTAATAATTTAGGATTCTCGGGTTCTAAGTTTTTACCGTGATCGCCGCTTGAATCAGGATATAAATATAAGACCTTATTTCTTATACGACTTAATTTATTCACTAGCAATTCAGCAAAAAAAGATTTGCCTTCATCTCCTTTAGTACTAAAAATAATAATGGTATAACTTTTAGCAAGCGGATCAATTTTCTTAAGATCAATAAAAACGGTATTGATAATTTGTTGCATCAGGCTGCTTTGCATTTCATGAACCTGCACCTCTCTGTCATCATTATTTTTGCGATCAGGCAACGCACTTAATAAAGGAAGTCCAATAATTTTTTCTACTTTATCAGGAGACTGAATCGAATTATTCATCATGGCTGATCCAATGTAATAAGCCAGCAGCAAAATAAAACCCGCCATAAAAGAAACCAGGATAAGCATGGCACGTTTTGATGGCAAAGGCTGTAAAGGAAAATAGGGATGATCAACTACTTTTAATGTATTACTCATCTCCAGACTTTGCTGCCGAAGCTTAGCCAGATTGAGGCCATGCAAAACAGATAAGTATTCTTTTTCCTGCACACCAACTTCGCGTTCAAGCCTGTTAATGGTTGAACCCAAAGGTGCAAATTCTTTATAGATGCCGTCGTACTGACGCAGGCGCTGATCATATACCATCAGACGTCCTTTAGATTCTTCCAGTTCAACAACCTTAGCAAGCCACTCGTTTAATAAGGAGTTTTGAGGAACCCATTCTATGGTATTGTTGAAGTCGTAATATTCTCTTGCTTTTTCTTTTAACTGCAGTTTTATATTATCCGCCTGATCCTGCATTTCTGCAATTTTATCAGCACCATATTTAAAAATTTTCGCATTCTCAATTTTATAATTAACATTAGCCAGATCCGTTCTTAATTTTACTAGTACTTCATTAGCAGAAACAAAATCAGTATAACTGTTCATCTTTTCTTCAATCCGTTTAATAGCAGTCTGGGCACCCTCAAAGCTCATTTTTTCTTTGTAATAGTCTGTAGATAAATCTTCTTTTGATTCGGCTACAAATTTGGCCTGCTCATAATAATTAATAATTTTATTGTTGACCCCAAAATCTCTCAGGCGATTTTCCGAACCTTGCAGGTTATTAAAAGCAAGTTTCATCTGATCCTCAAAATACTTTACCACATTGGTTGTTTCAGAACCTTTGATATCTTTATACCTGGAAGAAAAGGATTCAATTAAAAAACGGAGTGTATTCACACATACACCTGCATCATTTGTTTTATAACCAATTTCCAACATATCACTGGTAGATTTACGAACAACAGTTACATTGGCTAAAATTTTAGTGGTGGCATACGGACTAGCACTTGATGTAAGTAAATTTTGTACTACATTTTTATTACTGCTGTCTTTAATCTGATATAATTTTTTTACCGTTTTATCGAAGTTTCCCGGCACTATCATTTGTGCTATATCCTCATCACTTAACAAAGAATGAAGATCTTCAAAACCTTTTACATCAAGTATATTAGGATCAGGAGCTTTTAATAATAAATGCTGAGCCAAAAGTTTAAGACAGACTTCTTCAATTGTTTCCCTTGCTTTTACAGTGGTAATTAAATTATCAAAAGCATTGTTCACTTTAAAATAATCCACTTTCTCTGTACCATCATCTGTAATACTGTAGCCCGATGCAAGGCCTGTATAAATAGTGGCGGAACTCTGGTATTCTTTAGTGAGGTTTCGGGTAAAATAGGTCACCATTCCGGCCAGCAAAGCAGGAAAGATTACAAGCCACTTTAATTTCTTAAGTATTATTCTGAAAAATACGATTAACGTCATTTCTTTTTTACTGCTTTACCTCTTTTTAAATTTTGTAATTTTGTACCCATTAAAGTTTCGAGCTGATAATAATAAACCATGAAATCTCTTTTTGACAATTCTAAATTAGATTCAGCGATAGCAAGAATATTTTTAAGCCTCGATAACTCCTGCGGATGTATTTTTCCTCTTCTCATTTCCACATTAGAAATCTCTACGGTAAGTCTGGCACTTTCGGCATCCTGCTGTCTAACACTTACCATTTTTTGGGAGGCCAATAAATTAAAGTAATTGGCAATAACTTTTTCCCGAACGGTTATTTCCACATCAAGGCGTTTATATTTGGCCATGTCATGTTCGGCTTTTAAAGATTTAATACGTGCCGGCCTTGCAAAAACCTCCGTTAAAGGTATTGTAATATTTGCCCCAACTCTATATCCAAGCCCCAAACTATTATTCAATACACTGCCATCACTGTTAATGGAATTTAAATTAGTTTGATTGCCATATGTATAATTAAAGAAGCCCGAAAAGCCATTTAGAAATAAATAACGGGTATATTTTAAATTATAATGTGCTTTTTGAACCGCTGCATCTTCCATTCTCAAAACAGGCGAATATTTTACAGCATATTCAAGTATAGAATCAAGCGGCATCATTTGCTTTCCAAGGTCTTCAAATAAATTAAATAAAATCGTATCAACCGGTATGCTTGAATAAGGCACCATACTTACCCCATCATAAACCAGCGAATCTTTTAACTGTTTCTGAGCGTAAAGGTGCGTTGATGAAAACATCATGCATACCAGGTAAATGGCAAATAAAATATAGACTCTTACATGTTTCAACTGTGCTGTATTATTAAAATTAACTAAAGTCAAAAGTAGGTGATTGCTACTTGCACAAAACCTATGATACCCACATTCATATGGGTTCATTGTATGAATTATTATACAATAAAGAAGGCCATTTTATTATAAAAATAAGTGTAACTCAGATTAAACCATTTGTATAGTTCCTCATCTAAAAAACAACTATTCAACAATACTATGAAAAATATAAAAAACATGTTACAGATCTTTATGATCGTACTTTTTACACTGTTGCTTAAGCCGGCACTGGCTCAGGCTCCACAAGACGGGTCGGGTAAAGGAGAGAGACGCGAAGAGATGAAAAGACAAATGGAGGAGCTGGAAGCAAAACTTAACCTTACCCCCGAACAACGCACTAAAATTGAAGAAATTAAGAAACGAAATAGAGACGAAGCCAAAGGAAAAATGATGGCTTTGCCCGCAGATGCTGCCCGCGAAGAAAAAGGCAGAATTATGAAAGACGCAATGATTAAGGCAGATGCAGAAATTATGGAGCTGCTAAATACCGAACAGCAATCCATTTATAAAGCAGAAAAAGAGAAGATTAAAGAGCAGAAAAAAGAGAAGCGAATGGAACGTAAGAAAGCTAATGGTAAATAAAAAAACGGGAAGCCTCCACTAAAAATGGAGGCTTTTTTTTTCGAAAAAAAATTTGCAATACTATACATGAATGCAACAGGTATAGAGCTTTTTATACCCAATTACACAAACGATGTAGTGAAGGTAGCAAAAACTATTCACCTTCCTAAGAAACAATATTTCATAAGTTTAAATTTACTGTTTTAAAAACCTTTTATGCTGGTTATAAATATAAGTTAGCAAAAACTATATGGCTTCAACAGTGCTATTCAGAGGGTTAAATCTGATGCAAAAAATCGTATGTGCTTTCAAAAGAAAAACACAGGAGGCAATGAAAAAAAATAAGCAATTTGCTTTTATTAGTGAGGTTGAATACTTTTAATGGGTAGTTCGGTCTCCATTTTGGCATTTCTATAAGGGTAATCTAACGGATAACCGCACTCCGGCTCCCTTATATATTCCATCACTAAAAGCAGCGTAAACACTAATGTTTATTAGCTCTGCAATCTGAGATAATCTATATCCTGTTTCTGTGTAAACAGGTAATCCCTGCACATTTAATACATTCACAAATAATTGTTCGTGAATGCGGGTAAGATTTAAATATGGAAGTCGTTTTAGTAATAGTCTTTTAAAATCAAGTTGAGTAAATGCTTGCAGATAAGGATTAACAGTACTATAAGCATAGTATGGCAATGCCTGAAAGCGGTTAAATGGAGTGCCCGTATAAATTACCGACTGATTGCCTGCGAAATGCTGATAATCGGGAAAATATACGGAAGTGCTGTTCGTAAATTTACCTGCATTTACCTGGTATTTTAACTGAACCCAATGCCTTAAATTTATCTCTTGCGCTATGCCAAATTCTATTTGGGTAAAGTTACTTTTACTGTTTAAATAATCTGGAACACCTCCTTTAATTTGTAAATTAATAACAGGCCACGGGTTACTAAAATATTGTTTAGTGTGATGTTTAATTCTGTATTTTTGAAACGGATAGCAGATTAAATGCAGTTCATAATTTAAACTTTTATGTGGAGGCATTTTTATTATACCGCCATTAGTGCCCGATGCATTTACTAATATATTATCCGGTTCGTTGTTTGTAATTCCTTTCGTTCCTTCTTTTTTAACATACCTGCCGGTATTATCTAATGGATATCTGTTGGCATAAGTTATTTCACCCTGAACAATTAATCCATTTACCGGTTCAAACTGCATATTTGAGCTTACATAATCATGCTGATAAAGTTTTAAGTAATTGTTTTGAAAAATGAGCAGTTGTAATGAATTAATAAGAGGTGAAATACCCTTTTCATTAAAATCTCTTGTAAGGGTTCCACCTGATAGAACAATATAACCCATTTTTAAAGGTGCAAAATGATAACTTAATTTTGCAGCTGTTAAAAACGCCTTGCGTTCAAAAGGAATTTTAAACTGCTGTTCATAGCGCCATGCATTTGGCTTTATATTACCAACTGCCAGTAATGTTTGCATGTTCCATCCATCAACTGTATTTACATTAAAATGATAGAGAATACCCGTATAGCTCCAATAATTTTTTTTGTTATTTAAGGACATACTATCACCCCAAAACAATAAACTTCCTAAGCTAAAATGATGTCTTCTTAAACTTTTTCCCGGGTATCTGCTGATAGTATCGGATAAAGCATAACTTATATTTTCTTCTTTTAACAAGGGTACAGTCCTTTCCAAATTCCAATAAGCTGAATCCTTTTCCAGAGCAAGTGAATCAATAATCATTTCACTTGAATCATTTTTTGACCGCATATTTTGTGTTTCGCGCTCTGATTCCTGTTTCACCTTAGAAGCCAGCTTTAGCATCTCTATTTTGGTAAGTTTATCTTTGGCAAGCAATGCCTCAATTTGCTTTTGATTTTTTGTTTTTTCTTTCTTTACTACCGGCTGTTCCAGCTCAGTTGTACTTACCGGAATTGCTTTGCTTTGTTTTTGTCCCCATAGATGTTCAACATTAGGATTTAACCTGATCCGGTAATTACTTAAGGCAGCAAGGTACCGAAACGTACCTTCAATGCCCATATAACTGCCTGCAAAAGAAAGATCATAGGTTACAGGCACCCATACATAGGGATAGTCAGTTAACGCTTTAAAACTGGTTTTAACTGTAAATGCTATACTGTTACTTTTATTAATCAGCATACAACTATGCAAGCACCACAAGCCTTCCACTATGTATATATCCCCTTCATACAAGTCTTTCCCTTTGCGGCGGGGTTTAACTTTTATTTTGTTAATCTCTCTACCATCTTCATAAAAACTACCTTGCAGTATAAATTCATAAACCGAAAAAGCCTGCGGTGATAAAGGAGAAATTACTTCATTTGAACCTGTTGAATACAAACTTCCACGTACCATCATCATCGGTTCAGGACCATCTCTTAAGGGCATGGATGTTTTAACAGAACGAACTTTTTCTATATATGTATTAGGCTGATAAAAACTTAAATCAGTTATGCTTTCACTCACGTAAACCTTTCCTTGCTCAAGGTTGTTTTGTTTTAAAGAAGGCTTTAACAAGAATGGGATTTTATCTAATTTGCCACTTCCCTTAATATAAACATGTGCCGTATAATTTAAAATCTGCCTGCGATAATAGGGTGCCGCTGCAATAGCTTTGCGCATAATATAAATTGCAGGATTTTGCCCATTGGCAGAAATTTTAACTTCTCTTAACGCATATACTTGCGTCTTTAAAGTTATGTTAAGTATGTTGTAAACGGGCTGTATTATTACAGTTTCACTGCCACTCTGATAGTCGATAGACTGAAAGGTAAGTTGATGATTACCTTCTGGAAGATTAAGTTTAAACTCGCCATTTACATTGGTATTGGTTCCCGTTTTTGTAGTATTACAATATATGGTAACATAGGGTAAAGGATCACCCTTTTCATTAGTAACAATGCCCTTAACTCCTGTTTGAGCCAATATACTTTTAGCATATAAGCAAAGAAAACCGCACAAACACAAGCATCTAAGCGTTCTGCTTTTAAATGCAGTAATTTTATAGTTGTTATACAGACTTAACAAAGAGGTAATTTTGCTTGCATAAGATATAAAAAATTAAAACGCAGCTTCATTTTTAAATTTATGAAATTTACGGACTACAGGTTAGCTGCATAGTTAACATCTTATTTAATATTTCTGCTATATTGTATTTATATTTCTTTATGTAAGCCTGAACCTGCTATGTCCAATAATTATAAACGTATGATACGGTTAGCATCCAACATCTTTAACTCTCATCAGGATCCGATGCAATTAGATGTAAATGATAGTGTAATTGAAAGATTGCTACTCCTGCACCCTTCGTGTATGCAGGAACACATAGATGGCGATGGTCCGGTTATATGGGTTTTACTGATCCCAACAACTATGGAACTGATGAAACAATTTATAAATAGCGAAATATCTGAAACTGCCCTATTGGATCAAACCCCTTTAAATATAAAATATGAGACATTATATTTATGTTCAGTAATGGTACTTAAGGAATTTAGACATCAAGGCCTTGCTACCAATTTAACACGGGAAGCAATTAAAAAAATCAGGGCAGATCATCCAATCCAATCGCTATTTGTATGGCCATTTACAAAAGAAGGAAATGCATTAGCCTTTAAAATTGCCAAAGAGGAAAAATTACCATTGTTTAAACGTGAGAGTTAATTAATTCAATCTTTCAATATCCCATTTCTGCAATATTTAAGACCTTCCTGCTGTTTTTGCTCAAGTAGTTTAAAATTCATCTGAACATCATTATCTGAATAGTTTAACTTGTGGTATAAATGATAAACGATGGCTTTATATTTAACGGATTTCAGCCTGATGCCATTGAGTTTTAATCGTGCTTCTATATCTACATCCTCTCCTACTCCGGCAAGAATATAATCTTCATCAAAACCATTCACTTCCAAAAGATGTTTTTTATAAATACCCCAATTACAACCCCATATTCCGGCATTTCTTTTTTTATTTATAAAAGGCAGATACAAGGCTTCTTTAAGTTGATTTGAACCTGTAATTAATAAATTGAACAGTGATAGCAATTTTAAGTTATGAGTTTGAATAAGTTTCATTGTTAGGTATTGGCTCAGCATAACGCGCCTTCCAAATAAGGCCGTTTTATCTTGCATACGCCCAATATATTCTTTAATAAAATGAATATGAGGAATGCAATCTCCATCAATAAAAACAATAATTTCGCCTTTAGCTACAACAATGGCTTTGTTTAATACTTCATTTTTTCTGAACCCATCATCCAGCATTTGGTTTACATGCAACAAACGGTATGTATGATATGCCGCTTGTTCTTTTATAAAGAAGGCAGAAGTTTCACTATGGTCATCATCAGCAATTATTACTTCAAAATTTTTATTGCTTTGGGTATCAAGTGCAGCAAGTATCAGATGTAAGAAATCAGTTTTTTTATAAAAAGCTATGATGAGACTAACCTGCATATTAAAAGGGAAATTTCAATAAATATATACCAGTTTTTTGGTATCAAAGAAAGGTTCATAAAAATAAGTTTTTAAGGGAACCTCTTCCATATAAAGTTTTTTGTTGAGCGATTTCAGTACCTTAAATTCTTCTTTTAAATCACCTCCTTTTAAAAAGAGGTAGCCATTTATTTTGCTGTTAAACTCTTCCTTACTTTCAACGTATTGCTGTGTCCAGCGATATAACTGATCGCATGGAGCTACAGCCCTTGCCGTAATAAAATGAAATGTTTCTTTTAACTGCTCAACCCTGCCGATAACAAAATCTGTGTTTTGCAAATTAATTGAAGCAGATACTTCTTCGGCAACTTTAATTTTTTTTGCAACAGAATCAATCATTGTAAAAGTACAATCAGGAAAAAGAATAGCCAGCGGTATGCCCGGGAAGCCGCCACCGGTTCCAATATCAAGCACATTGGTTTTGGGTTTAAATGATATAAATTTTGCTATAGCCAAACTATGGAGTACATGTTTTTCATAAAGCGCTTCAATATCTTTACGGGATATAACATTTATCTTCTCATTCCACTCCACATACAACTGAAATAATGCAGCAAATTGTTGTTGCTGAACCGGTGTAATTTCAGGGAAATATTTAAGAATAATATCCAATCTATAAAAAATTATTTACCATATTTTTTTGTTTTTAACAAATACACTCTGAACCCCAAATACTGTAATGTAAAATAAATATAACAGATCAAGAATTGGCACAAACCAGATGAGGTTTATACATTTAAGTTTAGTAAATATAAAGTAAAGTATAGTGGTTTGTAATATAAAACGCACGGCATACATGCTTGCCAGCAGGCGCCAATCTGCACGTAACAAGATTGCCACAATCAGGCAACTATAAAACAGGAAGAGACTAGCATAATAACCACCCAAAAAGAGCTGGTGTTTTGGTTTGTAATATTTACCGGTACTTACATGGCGTGTTTTCTGACGCTGCCAATCTTCAAAAGTTTTTTTAGGTTCAGTATAAACAAAACTGTCTGGGTGCAACTGGATTGAAACATTATGTTCATTAGCAGCCTCATTAATGAACAAGTCATCATCACCACTTAAAATATGCTGATGCGAGGCAAAACCTTTGTGTTTAAAAAAAAGATCCCGCATATATGCGAGGTTTCGGCCTACCCCCATAAAAGCATTTTTTTGAATAGCAGCAGAAAAATAAGCCATTGCTGTAAATGCCCCTTCATAGCGAATAAATAAATTAAGCAGTCCCGGATATTTTTTTACGGGAGAATATCCGAGAACGATTTCTTTATTTTGAAACTTGCTTTGCATTAAACGAAGCCACTGATTGCTGGCAGGTTCGCAATCGGCATCGGTAAATAATAACTGATTGTTTTGCGCAGCTTTAATACCCATAGTAATAGCGAACTTCTTTCCGGTAGGATATTTTTCCTGTTCTATCAACTGGCATATACGCAGGTTATGATAAACTTCTTGGTAATATTCTAATAGTTTCTGGCTATCATCCCAACTGCAATCGTTAACTACAATTACTTCAAAATCCGGATAATCCTGTTCAAGAACGCCACGTAGGTTCTTTTCTAAAAATTTATATTCATTACGTGCAGCAATAATTACAGAAACAGGCTTAAGCTCATATAAAACATTGTTAGTAGAGGATTTATAAAATGCTAGTTTGCTAAACACCATCGCATAATAAAACAGCTGAGTTCCTGTTGCAATAATTATAACCACAATAATTATCCATCCCCACATATTAAATGTATCTGCCATTATTGTGCAAATGTAGGTACTGGTTAATAGGCTTTATTATCCCAATATCAACATGCTGTGGATTTATTGTTTAAAATCCTTACTTTTTATACGGTTTAATAAGGTAATCATTTTAAAAAGGGATAGTTAAATGGTTTAATCAAAACCTAATTTTTTAATAATCTGCTCAATCTGCCACTCTTCTATTGGGTCATATTCTTGTTTTAAATTAGCATTAAAAACTTTAGCCATGGCCTGCCAGTATATGGCTGTAAAATTTCCTCTGTAGGTTTGTAATAAATCGTAGGTGGTTTTACCGGTCTCCCTGTAAATAAGTTTAATAAGTATACGGCCCTGAGATTGTGAAAGATTTTTAAGGTCATCAAAAAACTGATCTTTGATGGCTTGTTCTGTTCGTTTCAAATATTCTTTGCGTTCTTTTTCAGTGGGAAGTACCAGCAGATTTTGCTCCATAAGCTGAAAACGAAAACTAGCCATTTTTGCGTATGGCAATACTTTTCTTACATTATAGATAAGACGCTGGAATTTTTTTTCATAATTAGAATCCTGTTGTGCCTCTAAAATAAAATCCGGTAAGGTGTACCTGATGGTATCCTGAACAGGATTTTGAGCCTGAATAAATTTTGAAAAAAGCAAAACAATAAAGATGAAAGATTTTATTTGCTTCATATGATTTAAAACGAAAAAATCATGCCAACTTATGTTTGTTACGTTTATACAGTAAGTACCACCCTATAATTCCTGATAAAAATAATATACTTGAAATAAGTTCGGCCTGCGTTATATGCTTGCCAAAAATCTGATAAGTGGTATTTACTCTTATTTTTTCAATCAGAAACCTTTCAAGTCCATTCAGGATCAAATAGAAACAAAAAAGTGTACCCGGTATAGAAAATCTTTTGCGCATACTCCAAAGTAAAAAAAACAAAAGAATACACGCAATGGCTTCATACAAAGGTGTAGGAAATACTGGATTTGCCAGCATATTGCAATGAGCACCTTCGCAGCCGGCAATCGGAATTCCATCACTTAGCACATTATGTGGGTAACGGTAAGCCCACACCCATTCGGGCAAGAAGCTGAGCCAACCCGGCTGGGGTGCCAGGTTATCAATTCCCCAATCGCCATCACCACTCAGGTGACAACCAATTCGACCGATGCCATACGCAAGCATTAATCCGGGTGCCGCAGCATCCATCATCATAAAAGCAGGCACTCCATTTTTACCTGCATACCATATTATTAAAACAGCAGCAACTATTAAACCACCGTAAAAGGTTAAGCCGCTAAACGATATCAGCGAACCCATCGGATCAGCCATAAATTCGTCTAAATTTTCAAGATTATGAAAAATTTTGGCTCCCAGGATACCCGCAATAGCAGCAATTGCAACAATGTTACCCATTAATTCATAAGGATGCATTTCTACTTTTACTTTTTCGGGTTGCGTGCCTTCAAGCGTTTTCGCTTCCTTCCATTTTATATAATATGCGTAGGCTCCTCCAATTAATGCCCCAAACCAACTTCCCTTGCCTGATAATAGAAAGCCCTGTGGGTTTAAAACTAATGCATCATAATCCAGTACCATTTCCAAACCTTTAAATCCTATGAATGCGCCTATTATAGTTGCCGTTATAAAATCTATTAAAGTGATGGGTTCATTTTTTATACTGTTGCGTAAAAAAGTGTGTAACAATCCGCTGGCTTCCTTGCGTTTTAGCTCATTAAGTGTTGTCCAGTAAGCCCCTGCAAAAGACAGCGCCATAAAAAAACCAAAGGTTTGAATGGGTAATGGAATATTAAAGCCAAATAAATCGCGAAGCAAATCAGAAATTGTAGCGTACATAATTAATTTTTACAACTGCGAATAAACATTATAAAAAGAATATAGAAAAGTTTGGAATTCCATCAAAAAAGCTATAAGGTGTAAGTCAATATGGATATAAAGTAAAACTTTTTCCTTAACACCTATCATCAGAATCTTCCCCGTTTGCATTTGTCCCGGCAAAACTATTAGTTTGTTTATATGGAAGAAAACTGGATTGATTTGCGGAGTGATACCGTTACGATGCCAACAGCGGGCATGAAAGATGCTATGATGAACGCAGAAGTTGGAGATGATGTTTTTGGCGAAGATAAGACAGTGAACGCTTTACAGGAATATGCGGCAAATCTCTTTGGAATGGAGGCTGCCTTATTTTGCTCCAGTGGTACACAAACAAATCAGATTGCTATTAAGGTTCATACACAGCCCGGAGATGAGGTAATTTGTGATCAACTGGCACATGTTTATTTATTTGAAGGTGGTGGAATAGCATTTAATTCAGGGGCATCTGTAAGGTTATTAAATGGAGAAAGAGGAAAATTTACTGCAGATCAGGTTTTGGAAAACATAAATAAAGACGATGTGCATTTTCCAACAACAAGGTTAGTATGCATTGAAAATACTGTAAATAAAGGCGGTGGCGCATGTTGGGATCTGCAAGAATTAAAAAAAATAAAAAGGGTTTGTAATGAACACAAGCTGGCATTTCATTTAGACGGAGCCCGCCTGTTTAATGCCATGGAGGCCAGAAATGAGCAAGCTAAAGAATACGGAACCTTATTTGATACCATTTCAATTTGTTTAAGCAAAGGTTTAGGAGCTCCGGTAGGTTCTTTGTTATTAGGTTCAGAACTGCATATTTATAAAGCCAGGCGATTAAGAAAAATATTTGGCGGGGGCATGAGGCAGGCCGGATTTATTGCAGCAGCCGGATTATATGCGTTAAAAAATAATGTGATGCGGTTAAATGAAGATCATGACAGAGCAAAAATTACAGCTGAACTACTGAGCAGCAAATCGTTTGTTGAATTCGTTTTACCTGTTGAAACCAATCTTGTTATTTTTAAAATTAAAGAGACAAAATCTGTGGTAGCTTTTCTTGAAGAACTTGCTAAAAACAAAATAAAAGCGGTAAGTATGGGTAAAAATCTAGTCAGATTTGTGTTTCATCTTAACCATACCGCAAACGATATGAAGCGGTTATATGATTATCTTAAGAATAGTAGTTGATGATATTCTTTAGATTTTTCAGGGTTTTTGGGGAACTGGCATATTAAAGATCATTTGCTACCTGTCCACAAAATGACTCTCTCCTTACGTAGTTGTGAATCTTAATATTTTCTAAACGATTAAAACTATAAATAAAACAGCTAAATTGTGCCCTGTTTTATATAAATTCTTAATTAAAAAAACAAGCACCATGTTTAAAAAAATACTATTCCCGGTACTTTTATTAGCGAGCTTAGCATCTTTTTCACAAACTTATATTGATTCTATAAGTATCTCAGGTTTACCTCCCAATCAGGGGCAAATTTTAGATGTGATAGATTTTAACAATGATGGGTTTGAAGATGTGGTTTATCAGAATAGTGCTACTGGCCCTATAAAGTTATATAGGAATACAAATGGCTTTTTTACTGATATTACCAATATTGCATTGCTACCTGTTATAAATGGCTCAGAAGGCACGGGTGTTCTTTCCTTTGATTACAATAATGACGGTTTTCAGGACCTGCTAATCTCAAGAGCCGGTTTAGGTGGGTTTATGCGCTTATTTAAAAATAATTGCGGTTCAAACTTTACCGAAGTGTCTTCTATTTCCGGTATGCCTTCCAGAATCAATATAATAAGCAACACATATACTGCAGATCCCATTATTCTGATTTCGGATTATAACAAAAATAATACCAACGACATATTGTTTGGAATGACTCTTGCCAACGGAAACCATGTAATTGCTCTACTAAAAAATTTAGGAGGTGTTTTTTCCATTGATTCAGATTTAATAACAGGTTTTTCTGCTACACCTTACTTTGCACTAATAGATTATAATAACGATCTTTCGGAAGACATTTTGGTTATTACAAATGCTAATATTAATACGAATGCTACCATAAGTTTGTATGATAATAATGGTAGCGGTATTTATTCGGTTATTACTACCACAACGGGTTTGATTAACAGCAGTCCGGTAGGCTTTGCAACTATCTGGGACTGGAACCACGATGGTTATATGGATATTTTATTAGGAACCAAAGAAGTGGTATTGCCGGGAAGTTCTAATAATGGTAACCGGGTTTTTACTAATAATGGCGGTGATGGAACTTTTACTAATTCCACTGCAACCGTTAATACTTATCAAGGCGCTAATACCGGAGATAATTATGCTTCTCATGTATTTGATGCCGAAAATGATGGTGATTATGATGTATTATGGGAAATTAATAAAAATACCGGAGGTTCATCTACTCCCGCTTTAATGATTAATACACCAGGCAATATATTTATTAACAGGCAGGCTGCACTCTTGCCTTCTGCATCAGTGAGTACAAATGCAAAGGCACACTTTACAGTTTTTGATTACAATAATGATGGTGTGCAGGATATATTTAAATTTGGCGCTGCCGGTGGGTTTGCAGGTTTATATAAAGGTGCAGCAACAACCAATAAGTATATCAACATTAAATTAATTTCATGCGGGGGTCAGGCTGACCCCAGAGGAACCAGAGTAAAGGTAAGTGCTGCAAACAAAATACAGTATAAGACCTACTCCTCACAGAATAGCAATACTGCAGGCATTAATGGCAGTGATCGTTTGCATTTTGGTATTGGTACCAGTACCGTTATAGATACTATTGAAGTATTCTGGGCGAATGGAAACTCAACCATATTACTAAATGTAAATCCAAATCAAAACCTGGTAATTACAGACGGAGCTTGTACAATTGGTGTTCCCTTAGTTTATGACCTGGGTACAGATACCTTGAATGTATGTAACCAGGATACGGCATATCTGCTGGCTCCTTCAGGTTTTGTTACGTATGTATGGAGTAATGGTTCAACAACTCCGGATACTAAAACAACTGTAAAAGGCTGGTATTACAGCACCGTTACTAACGCCGATGGATGTTCTGCAATAGATAGTATCTATGTTATTTTTGGAAAAGCTCGTATTTTACAAGGTGATACACAAATTTGTTTGGGTAAGAGTATAACTTTAGATGCCTCTCCGCGCTTTGATTGCAGTCCGTTTGGGGCTCCGGCAAATAAACCGGTAACTGAAGGACAGGACCTGGGACCTAATTATCAGTATGCAGGTAAATTTAACGGGCACTTTTATTACAGAGCAAGAACCCGGAGCACCTGGTCGCAAGCAGCAAAAGCGGCGCAGCTTCTGGGTGGTTTTCTTGCCGTTATTAATGACGGGGCAGAACAGAGTTTTATAGAATCTAATGGAGTTTTAGCCGGTTTGAACCTATGGCTGGGACTTTATAGAACTGCCAGTACCCAACAATTTATATGGAGTAATTGTGATTCTTTAACTTTTACAAACTGGGCTTCCATAAATCCTTCACCAGACCCGGCAAAGAATTTTGTTTTTATGGAAAATGATATTTGTCCGGATGCACGAAAATGGAAAAATATTATTGATGACAACAGTGGATCTCCTGACCCCTGCGATAATACGGTATTTGCCTTAGTAGAATTTGATGCAGCAACCAATGTAACTTATTTATGGAGTAATGGCGGAACCACAGCATCAACTGTTGTATCACCTGTTACAAACACACCCTATAATGTAATGATTAAACAAAATGGTTCCACCTGTTTTGGAACAGTGAATATTAATGTTATTGATGTGAATAATTTATTCCCTTCTGATAGTATCAGCGAATGTAAAGCAAGTTTTGTAGTGCTGGCTGCCACTGCAGGTATGGCATCATACAGGTGGAGTACAGGAAGTACCAATCCTTTTATTTTTGTATTCAATAATGGATGGTATAAAGTTTCAGTTGTTTCACCAGAAGGTTGTATTGGTATAGACAGTGTTTACGCACTCATATATAACGCGTCCATCAGAACCCCCGATACAGCGGTTTGTTTGGGTACACCAGTATTTTTAAGAGGGCCCACACCGGCCTTTGCCTTTTCCAGTTACTATGGCAACGATTTTCAAGTTAAACCTTTTTCAAGTTTCAACAATAGCCCTCAGTTTAACTTTAACGGCACTAAAACATTAGGTCCACTTGCTAATGATTCTATTACATTAAGTTTGTCTGGATTACCCTTACATGATTCAGTTGAAATAAGTTTTGATCTTTACATTCATGATACCTGGGAGGGAAACTGTAATCTTGTAGGCCCCGATTTTTTCAGAGTTAAAAATGGTGCAGCCAACCTTATTAATACAACTTTTTCAAATAACAGCACCTGTACGCAAAGTTTTCCAAGTTTGCTTACAGCAGCTTCAAACCCATCAACTACGGGTGCTATCTTACTAAATCTTCCAAAAAGATGTGATGCGAGAGGCGTAAAAACTACTTTATACAGAATTACAAAAAGGTTCAGACATAGTAACTTCAATTTAGATCTTTCATTTTTAGGAGATCTTAAAGATACGTTTAGTAATTCTAACGGATGTAATGAAAGCTGGTCGTTAGATAACCTGAATATTCAGTTAAGACAATCTTCCAATGTGTTATGGTCTACCGGAGACACAACGCAAAATATATTTGTACTGCCAATAGATCCAACCCAGGATTACTGGGTAAGAGTTCCGGTAGGCGGAAGCTTTTGTTATGATACAGTAACAGTAAGTACCTTTACAGGTAACCTTCCTTTCGATCTGTTGTTTCAGGATACATCCATCATTTGTAACAGTCCCTCAGATACACTTAATCTTCCTTCCGGTTATAGCAAATATACGTGGAGTACCGGCGATGTATCTCAGGGTTCAAGAGCATACAATACAGGTTGGTACTTAGGGCATGTAGAAACCATGTTTGGCGGTTGCACCGGATTAGATAGTATATTTATTAACAAAGGTCCATTTTCAATTAAACAAACCGATACCAGTATCTGTTTTGGAAACAGCATTACTTTAAATGCAGATCTGCATAATAACTGTAACCCATTTGGCGCCCCTGCAAATACCAGTTATATAGCCGCGCAGGCAATTGCAGGGTACACTTATAAAGGAGAATATCACGGGCATCATTATTATCTTGCTGATACCCACAGTAACTGGAGTTTAGCCGCTCAAAGTGCATTGGCTCAGGGGGGGCACCTTGCTTGTATAAATGATACTTTAGAACAAAACTTTATTGCTTCAATAGTTGATAGCAATGCCTGGCTGGGATTATTCAGAAATGGTAACGGTTACCATAACTGGATGAATTGTGATTCGCTTACTTATACCAACTGGGCTCCGGGAGAACCATCAGCAACTCCGGAAGATTATGTATTTATGACCCGTTTTGATTGTGTAAATCCTAAAATGTGGAACAGCTATATTGATGATGACGTTATCAATCCGGATCAATGCCTTTCCAACATTTTTGGGTTACTTGAAATTGAACCATTTTATTATAAATTCAGCTGGTTACCAAATGGAGAAACTACAGACAGTATAGTTGTATTACCCACAATTGATACCAGATATCGGTTAAGAATATCAAGAGATCAGAGTAATACCTCTGCGTTATGCAATGCCGGTAATATTGAGGTAAAAGTGATCAATGAATTTTTTGATATCATTCCGGATAGTGCTTCCAAATTTAATTGTAATGGTGATACTGTACTCTTGGAAGCAAAAGCCGGATTTAGCAATTATAACTGGAACAATGGAGAAACCACACAGTTTGCAACTTATAAAGATTATGTTGGCTGGGCTTACTGCTTTTATGATAATGGTACCTGTAAATTTACAGATAGTGTTTATATAAATGTTCCGGCAGCGTTTAAAAGGGCAGCTGTTTTAACCAATATAAGCTGTTACGGTTTAAATGATGGAATAGCAACCGCAGGAGCTACAGGTGGAGTATTACCTTATACCGTTTTATGGCAGATTGATGCTTCTATTGTGCCTTTAAAAACTAACCTTTCGCCCGGAAAATATGCGTATGTAATTATGGATAGTTTAGGCTGTATACAATATGATACCGTTACAATAACCAATCCAGACAGTGCCCTTGTGCTTAATATTCAAACACTAAAAAGTGTAAGCTGTAATAATGATACCAATGCTGTTTTATATCCATTGGTTTACGGGGGCGAGATGCCTTACACAGCCACTTGGGTAGGCATACCTGTTTCCGATACTTTAAAAAACATTGGTGCAGGTTTATACACTTATACCATTACTGATGCGAGAGGATGTACAATAACCCAAGACCTGGTTCTAACGGATCCTGATCTTGTTAAAATTTCAGCACTTGTACTTACCCAGATAATGTGTGCCGATGATTCTAACGGAGTAGTGAAGTTAAGTGCAACAGGTGGCACACAGCCTTATCATTTTGCCTGGAATTCATTATCCCTTAATTCGCCTGACATAACAAAAGTTACCAGAGGCGATTTTAAAGCAATAGTAATGGATACCAATGCCTGTTTCGACACCATTATAGTTACCATGGTTCCTTCTGATGCCAATACAGCTAAATGCGATTTGATGATCCCGCAAGGTTTCACACCTAATGGTGATGGCAGGAATGATATATTTTATATTAAAGGTTTGTTAGACTTTGCGGATAATGAATTAACCGTATTTAACCGTTGGGGTGAAACCGTTTATACAAAAGTAAATTATGCAAATGACTGGGATGGAAAGCCCAACAAAACAACTTTATTTTCAAGTGGCGATGGCTTTTTACCTACTGATACTTATTTTTATGTACTAACCACAAAAGCGAATAACAAAACATATTCAGGATATGTGTATTTAACCAAATAAAATCAGGTAAACTTAAAACACTTTATTAAAATGAAATGTATGAAAAATTTTATAGGAGGCCTTTTGTTGAGCGTATGTTTTTTAAATTCTCATGCTCAACTTACTCCAAATACCCAGCTTTTTTTATTTAATCCGGTACTTGTAAATCCGGCAATTGCAGGTATGCATAGTGGGCAGGCTCAGATAGGTTACGATGCCCGATGGGTAGGTTTAAATGGTGCACCTAATACCGGATTTTTAAGGTATGATAAAATGTTTAATGGAAATACGGGTTGGGATATCGCTATTATTTCTGACAGAATTGGACCGGTGAGCAGTATCTCCTTAGTTAACTCCTTTTCTTTTCATTTACAAACTAGCCTGGGGTCGCATCTTTCTTTTGGTATAAAACATCATCTAACTAAAAGTTATTTAAACATTAATTCCAGTCTGATTAATAATCCGGATGATCCATTATTAGCACAAGACCAAACAAGTTTAGCCGTTAACAATTTTGATGCAGGGCTGGCTTTTTATCACCCTAATACCTTTATGATTGGGTTTAGTGTAATGAACCTTATTCCACAACCCCGCTTTAGGTTTACTAACAGTACAGAACAACCGGTGTTAAACCTGCATGCCTGGTATGCCACTGATTTTAGTGAGGATATAGGTATAGAAGCATTTGCTTTACTTACTTCCACCAGTAACACTCCTTTAAATATTAACATAGGATGTATGGGAGTTTATCAGCATAAATTTGGTGCAGGTTTCAATTTCTCTCCGGCCAACCAACTGGGTATTTTTGCCTATGTAAAAGCTACCGAAAAGTTATCCGTTTTTTATAATTACAATTTGCCATTATCCTCTATTTTTAAAGTAAGTAAACAATCTCATTCTATTGGCATTGCTTTTAGGATAGGAAAAGATAGTCCGGTAGGCACAAGATTTTTTATGCAACCTACAGAAGGCACCGGACGAAATAGAATGTTTTAAAGATTAAACCTAACTGATTACAATAGAAAAGCCGGCTCGTTAAGATGAGTCGGCTTTTTTATTTCAGAACTTCTCTTTTAATGTAAATCAACTGAGCTAAACCAAAAGAAAATATTTATCTTTTCAATTAGAGATGCTTTTAAAACCATTTTGCAGTTTTTAATCAATAGAAACTGAGAAACGTTTAATCAAATTATTTAAGAGTATTAACGATTATTTTAAAATAACATTTAGCATATCTTAAAAATAGAACAGATACTGTTTGAGAGATTATTTTAAATAAAACATCCGCTTATTTCGTATTTTTTACTTCGTTAATTTTTTGCTCATTGTTTAAAAGTTTGCCTCACATTATACAAGCGCCACTTTAGCTTGGCTTAACTCTGCTAATGCACCCTCCAGTTTATTTAATAACTCCGGTATCTCTTCCTCTTTTAAAGTACCAATAGAAATGCGAAACCAGTCTGTTCCATTTTCACAACCAAATGCGGTGAATGGCACGATTGCCAGTTGCGCGCGGTTCAACAAAAAATTTGTTATTTCAGCAGTGGTTTTTATTTCAAAACCATCGGCAGTTTTTTTCCCTAATAGCGCAAATTGAACCGAAAGATAAATGGCACCTTCGGGTTTGATAATCTGTACAGGAAAACCTTTATCTCTTAACTTTTCAATACCTTCATATAACGCATCAAAACGAATATTTATTTTTGTTTTAAGTTCCGTTAAAAAATCATTCAACGCATGTTCATTAGCTAAAAATTTTGCGGTGGCAACCTGCTCTGGTTTTGGAGCCCAGGCACCAATATGACCTAAAATAGATTTCATTTTACCAATCACTTCTGCAGGCCCTAAACCCCATCCTACCCTTATACCGGTAGCTGCTAACGACTTGCTGATGCCATCAACAAAAATAGTGTAAGGTTTCATTTCGGGCCTTAATGATATGGGATTATAATGTTCAATACCATCGGCAAGAAGCATCCAATAAATCTGATCGTAAAGCACATATAATGGTTTTCGAAGCCCGATGCGGCGTTTGTTTTCTACCAGTACAAGATCACATATTTCCATAAGCTGATCTTTTTTAAATGTGGTACCAGTTGGATTTAATGGAGAACACAATGCCAACAAAACAGCTTCTGATAAATGTGGAGCAAGCTCTGCAGCAGAAGGCATAAAACCATTTTCAGGCAGTGTGGGTACTTCAATTTTTTGTGCATCGCTTAAGTGACAATAATGGTTGTTATTCCACGATGGAACCGGATAAATCACTTTATCATTTGGATCCACAATGGTTTTATAAATTGCATGTATTAATGGCCTTCCACCACCTGCAACCATCACTTCATCATCGGCAAAATTTAAATGCTCATACTTGCTTATAAATTTTATAATAGCGGCCTTTAACTCCGGAATACCATCTGCTGGCGGGTAATTTGTTTGCTTTGCTATGTAGGCATCAATTATATATTGTTGTAAAGTTTCAGGGATAGAAAACAACTGCGGATTAAAATCGCCTATCGTAAGGTTATAAATAGCGTTTCCTTCCTTAATTTTCTGGTTAATTTCATTACCCAGTTTAATTATTTCTGAACCAATAAGGGTGGCGGCTTTTATAGATATGTTTTCCATAGCGACGAACATAATTATAACAAAAGAAAAAAGGAAATGAAATTTTTAATAGTTGCGCTTAAAAATACTTTTTTTTGCTTGATAGCCCGAACTAATTCGGTTTTGTATACCAATTAAAATAATAAGACTGAAAAAATTTATAAAAGAACTAAAAATAGCCATGTTAAAACTGTAAAAAAGAGGGATTAAGTATAGACTAAAGACCAAAAATTCTCGACTAATTATAGTATCTTTGCGGCAAAATTATGATAGCTTTAACAAATATAGGATTTGAATTTGGCGGCAGATTTCTTTACCGCGAGGCCAACTGGCATATAAAACCAAATGAACGCATTGGGCTGATTGGCCTTAACGGAACCGGAAAATCTACACTTTTACGTATAATAACCGGCGAATACAGTTTAACAGAAGGCAATATCTCCCGTCCTAAAGATTTAACAATTGGTTTCTTTAATCAGGATCAGCTCAGTTTCGATAGTGAAGAATCTATTTTAAATGTTGCCTTAACAGCATTTGAACGCCAGTTGCAATTAGAAAAAGAAATCAATGAAATTATAGTATTGCTTGAAACAGATCATAGCGATGCCACCATACAACGTTTAGGCGACAGGCAGGAAGAGTTTGAGCGCCTGGATGGTTATAATATTCATCACCGCACAGAAAAAATTCTTGAAGGACTTGGGTTCACGACAGAACAATTACTAAAACCATTCAACAAATTTTCTGGAGGTTGGCGCATGCGGGTTATGCTGGCAAAGATGTTGTTGCAGGAGCCTGATTTGTTAATGCTGGATGAACCAACCAATCACCTGGATTTACCCAGTATAGAATGGCTGGAAGAGTACCTGAGAAGTTATAAAGGTACTGTTATCGTAGTGAGTCATGACAGGTATTTCCTGGACAAGATGGTTAGTAAAATTGTTGAAGTGAGTATGCAGAAGATTTTTGAATATTCAGGCAATTACAGTTTCTTTCTGGAGACCAAAGAAGAACGCATGGAGTTACAGCAACGCGCTTTTGATAACCAGCAACAATTTATTAAAGAGCAGGAAAAACTAATTAACCGTTTTAAAGCTAAAGCCAGTAAAGCAACTATGGCCCAAAGCCGGGTAAAAATGCTGGATAAACTGGATCGTATAGAATCACCGGATGATGATAACCGCGAGATTAATATCCAGTTCAGAGTTGGTGTTCAGCCAGGAAGAAACCTGGCCGAATTTAAAGAAGTAAGCAAAAGTTATCCCGGGGTTCGCATCCTTGATCATGCAGATGCACGCATAGAAAAAGGAGACAAAATTGCCCTGATAGGAGCCAATGGTAAAGGTAAATCTACCATCTTGCGCTTACTTGCTCAAACAGATACTTTTGAAGGGGAAATAAGTTTAGGACATAATGTGCGCAAAGCCTTTTATGCGCAACATCAGTTAGAATCGTTAAACTTGCAAAATGAGATTTTGCAGGAACTTTCGAGCTTTGCTACAGACCGGCCAGAAACAGAATTGCGAACCGTACTGGGCTGCTTTTTATTTGCCGGCGATGAGGTGTTTAAAAAAATTAAAGTATTAAGTGGTGGTGAAAAAGCTCGCGTAGCACTTGCCAAAACATTGCTCACAGAGGCCAATTTTATGCTGCTGGATGAACCAACCAACCATCTTGACATGCGTAGCATTAACATCCTTATTCAATCACTGCAGCGTTATGAAGGAACTTTCATACTGGTTAGTCATGACAGGTATTTTGTTTCAGAAATTGCAAATAAAATCTGGTGGATAGAAGATGGAAAAATTAAAGAATATCCGGGCACTTTTGCAGAGTATGAATACTGGCATGCAAAAAAGACGGAGGAAGATAAACTGCAGGCACAAACCAATCAACCTTTAACTGTTAAAAAAGCCAAACCAGATTTTGTTGAACCCGCTAAAAACAAACAAAAACCTTCATCGGGCAATTTGCCTGTAGCTAAAGTAAGCAATGCTTACATAACAAATCTGCAAAAACAATTTGATGAATATGAAAGTCAGGCAAACAAAGTTAAAGGTAAAATGAAAGAAATTGAACAGGCTTTTACGCTGCCGCAAAACACCAGTGATGCAAAGAAAATTGCCGAACTCAATTCTTTTTATGAAGCCGAGAAAAAGGCTTTAACACACCTTGAAAAAGAGATGGAAGCTGTGTTTGAAGAACTGGTGGAAATTTCATAAATACCTGCAACAAACTTCATAAAAAAGAACATCTTAAAAATATTTTTCTTCTGCCATGTCAAGGAAATCAAGTGTAAACATTGCGCCAACAAATCTTGATTTACTGGCGAAATTAATGGATTCTCAATTCAAAATTCCAGGTACTTCTATCAGATTTGGATTGGATGCTGTTATGGGACTTATACCTGGTTTAGGAGATATTTCAACCTTTCTTGTTTCAGTTTATATTCTTCTGATGCTTGCTAAAAAAGGAGCCAGTGGATTTTTACTGGCAAGAATGACATTGAATATTGTGCTTGATACCATCATCGGATCAATACCGGTTATAGGCGATGTGTTTGATATTGCCTTTAAATCAAATCAGCGCAATCTTAAACTGATGCGCGAGCATTATCTGGAAGGGCGGCACAATGGAAGTGCGGGGAAAATTATCATACCTGTTTTATTTATCCTGCTATTATTAATTGGTGGCATTTTATGGGTTAGTTATAAATTTTTTAGTTGGTTGTATCATATTATATGGTAAACTTTCTGCAAATACAAATTCGTATTCGGTTTTCAATCTAATATTTATTTGTAATTTGATATGGATGGAAGTAAATATATTGTAAGTATCAATTTTATAGTTGACTTTATATAACCAATTGGCGGCATTAAATAAATCCTTCCAACTTACAGGTAAATTAATAAATATAAAAGGAAGGGGCATAATTCAAAGGCTTCAAATTCTTTACTATTCAGCAATTAATCTTATTTTCGCCTTTTATAATGAACCAATGAAAAAAATTCTGATAGCCAACCGTGGCGAGATCGCTCTAAGGGTAATGCGAACTGCCAAAGAAATGGGCATTAAAACTGTTGCTGTGTATAGCGAAGCTGATCGCAGAGCTTTACATGTAAGGTATGCTGATGAAGCCGTTTGTATTGGTCCGCCACCCAGTAACCAGAGTTATTTATTGGGTAATAAGATTATTGAGGTAGCACTGGCAACCGGTGCCGATGCTATACACCCGGGCTATGGCTTCTTAAGTGAGAATGCAAACTTTGCGCGCAAGGTTAAAGAAGCAGGATTAATTTTCATAGGACCATCGGCCGAAAGTATGGAAGTGATGGGTAGTAAAATTGGTGCCAAACAGGCTGTGGCAAAATTTAAGGTACCCCTTGTACCCGGCACGCAGGAGGCATTGCGCAATGTAGAAGAAGCAAAAAAAATAGCAACATCTATTGGTTACCCGGTATTGGTTAAAGCTTCGGCTGGGGGTGGTGGCAAAGGCATGCGCTTAGTAATGAAAGAAGATGAGTTTGAAGAAGCGATCCGAATGGCACAATCTGAAGCATTGGCTTCATTTGGTGATGACAGTGTGTTCATCGAAAAATTTGTAGGCTCACCCAAACATATAGAGATACAATTACTTGGCGACCAACATGGCAATGTGGTGTATTTATTTGAACGCGAATGTAGCATACAACGCCGTCACCAAAAACTTGTTGAAGAAGCTCCATCCAGTTGCCTCACCCCTGAAATTCGTAAAAAAATGGGCGAGGCTGCAGTAAATGTTGCTAAAGCTTCCAATTACTACAGTGCGGGTACAGTAGAGTTTTTGGTTGATGATGAACTTAATTTTTACTTTCTTGAAATGAACACACGACTGCAGGTTGAGCACCCGGTTACCGAACAAATAACAGGCCTGGATTTGGTGCGCGAACAAATTAGAATAGCCCGTGGCGAAACATTGGGTTATACGCAGGATGATTTAAAAATTCATGGTCATGCCATTGAATTGCGTGTTTGTGCGGAAGATCCGGCCAACAATTTTTTGCCCGATATTGGTAAACTGGTGAGCTATAAAACACCACAGGGTTATGGCGTAAGGGTTGACGATAGCTTTGAAGCGGGAATGGACATTCCGATACAATACGACCCAATGATTGCAAAGCTGATAACCTTTGGAGCTACGCGTGAAGAAGCCATCAAACGCATGATTCGTGCCATTGCCGATTATACTATCAGTGGAATAGAAACCACCTTATCATTTGGCAATTTTGTAATGCACCACCCGGCTTTTATTAAAGGAGATTTTGATACCCGCTTTATAGAAAAATATTTTGAACCGGCTATGCTTAAAGAGGGTAAAACAGAGCTAAATGAAATAGCTGCTTATAGTGCCGGTGAGTTGTTTTTTAAATACGAAGGAAAGCAGCATCAAGCGGTGGTTGAAGAACCTACCAGTAACTGGCAATTAAAGAGGAAGATGCATTAGTTGAAGGGTAAGTATGCAGTTTTAAATACATATCCATTTTTTATACAAAATGGATATGTATTTAAATATTTAATGTAAAATACAAGCATACACTACATTTATGGTAAGTAATTAACTTCACTGCTGAATAAAGGAAAATACCGGCTATCACCAAAAGTTAACAGATTGATGCCATCAATATCTTACTACAAAGTTTAAATTTTCATACAACCACCACCACCCTGTGTAAAATGCGCTTTTAATGATAGAAGTTTATTATTTTTATTTCGTCATATTTGATCCTGAATAGGTGTAGTTAAAACTTTTAAATTAATATACAGTGCTAACTAATTTTAAGTTCAATGCCCCTTTTATTGAACCAAATATGTTGTTGTTTTTTTATTTATGTTGAACCAAAAAATAAAACAGATGAACTCAATCCATTCAGCAAACATGTTTACTATACCTTGTTATTTTAATGACGCAACTACTTAACATGAAAATAAAATCAACCCTGGTTATACTTATTATACTTGCTTGTTTTAACCAAAGCATAGCGCAAACAAAAACCATTCTCGACTCTAAAGTTATAAATGGCTTTTGTAACAATTATTTCGATCTCAAAGAAAATGGATTTGTATTGGTGTTCAACAAAAAGAAAGATGCTGATGCAGGTACCGGTAAAAATGCAGAACTCATGAATAACCTCTATTATTATAGTAAAGACATGAGCAAGCGTGTAAATTTTAAAGTAACTTCATCGGCTGATTTTACTGTATATGGAAGTAAGAATAATATGTTTCTGGTTGACAGAAATTCTACCGGATATTATGTGCGTGTTTTTGATTATACAGGTAAGGAAGTAAGCAGCAGGAAATTTAATTTATCAGATATCGGTGTAAGCCAGGATCAGGTTAGTAAATTACATTTTTCTGCCAATGGTAAAATGCTTTTTGAAGTATATGATGGTCATCAGGAATTACATTTATTTAGCATTGCTTTGTTAAATCCTACTGGTGTATTATCGGAAATTGATATTTCCTTACCGGGTACCAATCCGTTAGAGAGCATGAAATTTAAAACTGAATGGTTTATGGTTGGTGAATCGATGGGATATTATATCCTTGGCCGCAAGGGAGCTAATGCAGATTATGATCCAAATGCTATTGCTTACCATATTGCTTTTTATGATGAAGACTTCACACTGTTTAAGGAACTATTGCTTGACAATTTTTTACTTCCTGGCGAACAAATGCTTGGTAAGGAGGCAGCATTAAGTTTAAACAGCACGCTTCAAAGTTTTGTTGTTTCTTGTCTTGTTAACCGCAATCAGAAAACATTTTTACTGATGGCTAATTATGGGATGGATCCATCATCAAGTGTAATGCGTTTGTTCTGGCATAAGGAAGTAGAACTCATTAATAACGAGAAATATAAGTTTATTGAAAATGATGGCATCTCCGTTCCTTTACCTCCTGCAATTACCAACCACGGGCCATTAATTAATGTAAGTTATTTTAAAAGCAGACTTAATATAAGTGAAGAAGGCATTAATCAACTGGTAACTTTTGATGCCCAGGGAAAAAACACTTTTAACGCCGTTCAAATGGGCACTATGGATATGCTTAATCTGGATGGTTATTGTGTGGACAATGATAATCTTTACAGCCGCATAAAAAAACTACAAATGGCTGCCACCCTCAAATCTTATTGCGATCAGGATATGGCTGATGCACTTGATATTGATGTTGATCCACAGGGAAATGAACTTGCTATTATCCGTGATGGGGCTAAAAACCAGGTAATTATATATCAGTTTAGAGCCAAACAATAATTGTATTGCAAACACCCAATTAACAGCGCACAATTATTGTTTAGTAACTAATCATTAGAAGTAAGAATTGTAAATAATTAAAACAAGCTGTATCTTTGTATTGTTAAACAAACTATGAAAAGTTTAGAAAAAACACAGGATAAGCCTCTTGAATGCCCTATTAGTGATAGTGGACGTAATAAATTTAAACTGTGGTTTAAGCGTGTGGGGTTGGTAGGGTTTTTCTTCTTTCTTTTTAAAGGTCTTATTTGGTTGGTTGTATTTTATGGAGGCATAGAATATATTAAGGAATTTTGGGCTAAATAAAATCATTTTAAATTTAATAATCTCTGCGTGATTACTAAAATGCTTACAAAAGCATAATTAAATCGACAAATTTATTCTGACCCTAAAAACACCTTCGCAATAATCAAATCTTCGGGGCTTGTTATTTTTATGTTTTTGTAATCGCCCTCCAGTAAATTAATCTTCCCTCCTGCCTCATCAATTACCCCTGCATCATCTGTAAAATTAAAATGGTTTGCATTGGCATAAGCTGCTTGAATATTTTTTGTATGAAAGGTTTGCGGGGTTTGAACTAAATAATAATTATTACGGTTTACACTATGGTTACCCAATAATTCTACTTTACGAATAGAATCTTTTAAACGCACTACCGCAACTGCATTGCCCTTTTCTTCTGCCATTACATAACCTGCTTCAATAATTCCGGGATCTATTAATGGCCTCACCCCATCATGAATTGCTACAAGTGAATCTGTATCATCTATCGCGTTAAGACCATTGCTAACAGAATGAAAACGTGTTTGGCCCCCTGCCACAAGCTGATGAACTAAATTAAATTTATGCTGAACACAAAGTTGTTTCCAGAAATTAAATTGCGCAACGGGCAGTACCAATAAAATGCAGACATTTGAAATGTGATTAAATGCATTTAGCGTATGCATAAGAACCGGCAAACCATTTAATGGAATAAACTGTTTGGGTAACTCACTTTGCATGCGTAAGCCCTTACCCCCTGCTACAATTAATGCGTATCTTTTCATCTTAGTTAGCCTTAGCTGCCAGTAATAGCCGCATAACCTACAATAAATGCCAGACGTGTATTGGTGCTTAAATTATAATCATTGCATCGCCGTATGCCAGCCAGCGGTATTTCTTTTTAATGGCTTCATTATAGGCTTCCTGTAAAAGGTCGAAACCTGCAAAGGCTGCTGTTGCCATTAATAAAGTTGACTCAGGCGGATGAAAATTGCTGATCAGCACATTGGCTATTTTAAACTCGTGTGGCGGAAATAAAAACTTATCTGTCCAACCCGATAATGGATTTAAACGATCGGCAGATGATACCGATGATTCCAATGCACGCATAACGGAATTACCCACGGCTACAATTTTCCTTTTTTCTACTATGGCCTGGTTAACAACCTGTGTGGTTTCAACCGGAATTTCATAAAATTCCGAATCCATTTTGTGTTTAGTAAGATCTTCAACCTCTACTGCTCTAAAAGAACCCAATCCATTATGCAGGGTTAACTCTGGAAAACGGATTCCTTTTATCTCCAGGCGCATCATCAGTTCTCTGCTAAAATGCAAACCAGCTGTAGGAGGAATTACTGCGCCAACATTTTTTGCGAAAATTGTGTTAAAACGATCCTTATCCGTTTTTTCTACTTCTCTGTCCAAGTATTTAGGCAATGGCATTTCACCCAGTTTATCAATCAGTTTACGCAATTCTTCATCGGTACCATCAAACAAAAAACGAATGGTACGTCCCCGGCTGGTCGTATTATCAACTACTTCAGCTACCAGGTCATCATTCCCAAAATACAATTTATTTCCTACACGAATTTTACGGGCAGGATCAACCAGAACATCCCATAATTTCATTTCTTTATTCAACTCACGCAGCAGAAATACTTCAATCTTGGCTCCTGTTTTTTCTTTGCTGCCATATAAACGGGCCGGAAATACTTTGGTATTATTCAGAACCATCACATCATGGTCGTTAAACATGCCTAAGATATCAGAGAATTTTTTATGTTCTATTTTACCCTTTTCGCGGTTAATAACCATTAGTTTAGATTCATCACGTGCCTCGGTGGGGTGTTTTGCTATTAAGCTTTCGTTAAAGGCGAACTTGAATTGAGATAATTTCATTCGTTAATATTAATGTAATTGCAGGTGCCCATTTAAGGCTAAGTAAACTAAAATTTCGGACTGCAAATGTAACCTTATATAAAAAAAAGTCAAGCTAAAAGTGAAAAATCCACGTGGACGTTCGTTTTATAACATTACACAACCGCTTATAGTAAAATTTAACTAAGATAAAAATCGGTTTTATTACCTCATCTATGTTTTTCAAATTATATTCAGGATTTTTTTATAAACCAAATTATGATTAATAAAAAGGTTCAAATATTTTTTAATAACCTGTTTCTCCTGATTTAATTCTATCAGGTTTTCAATAAGGTTTTAACAAAATCTTTCACCAGAGATCATACTGCTGAAAATTTTCCGTTACATTATCAGGCTTACGTTAAACTACCGTTTGTTTTTTTTATTTAAAATTCAGGAGATAGTCTCACCTTGAGTTGATCATTAATATACATTATCTGATAAAACAGAATTACCTACAGGGCATTTTAGTAAAGCCATTTTATTAATTTAATGTTATTTAAAATACTTCGTTAAATAAAGATTATTTTTAACATCGCTCAATTTTCAAAAGCTTTTTCAATCTTCAGTTTAAGATTAGCCATATGGGCTTTAGATTCATCGTTACCGGCTCCTGGCATTAATTTAATCTGGTTTAGCTGTGCCAGGGCAGCACCTTGTGAAATGGCATCATAAGCAGGCGATTTTACAATTCCAATCATTCTCTCTACATACATTAACTGAAGGTTTTGACGAATAGTAGCAATATTGCCTGTTTCTCCCTTAAAGCAACCGCCGGTTAGGTCGTTCATCATCATTAATACGGTATAAGTGTTTCCATACATACGGGTATCTGATAAACGTTTTAACACACCGGGATGCAATAAGTGTGTCATCAGATTGCGTTGGTAAGCCAAAACACGGTCGTGAATTTTAGGATCTTCATTATTTCCAAAAAAGCCGAAACCTCTGCGTTGATTTTGCAGGTATGGGTATAAGTCGTTTTGAACACCAAATGCATTTGCCGAAAACGCATAACGGGAGAGTGCGGCCATGGCTCTTTTCTGGTCTGCAATTGAAACGGGTGTATATGCTTTTCCTGCACCAGGATCACCAATAAAAGTGCGGTTAACATAAACCCCTCCAATGTATCTGGAGATGACATTTAACGCACTGTAATACTCACTCTGTGCTATTCCGTAAGCCTGCCTCAATTCTTGGTAACTCTGGTTTGGCTTAGTATATTTTTCCTTTAATCCACCCATTAATTGCGTACTAAGTTGAACACGCTCTATGCCATAAGTAATCGCATCACCACTCAGGTCATTTACATTTATTCGGGGGTCAATACCTCCACCAAAACCGCGCATGTCATCTGCATCATTTCCAAAAATAAGGGTACTATCGTTTGAACGTGCTAATAAGGTATGAACCCTCTGTTTTTCATTATTCGCATCTGCCAGTTCCGGTGTATAGCCAAACTCTATCGCCCATAAGTCGTAAGGCCCTGGTCGGGTAGTAAAATAATCTCCCTGCTGCTTTTTATCAAGTGCCACATTTGCAGCAGGATAATCCATAACCGACGCTGTGAGACCTATCTGACGTGTTAAAATTTTGTTATTTATTTGTGCCGGTTTTAACATCTGGCTGGCTTTCATATTATGGTTAAGACCCATGGTATGCCCCATTTCATGCAATACTAAATAATATAATGACTGTTTTAAGTAATCGCGCTTTTCAACTTCATTAATTCCTTTGGATTCAAGCACCTGGTTACCAAACAGCGTAGTCTGATGTAAGTAATCATTGGCATCGCAATAATTATTAAAACGTTTAGGCAAAGGAGTTGGCATAGCACTAACGGCACCAAAAAATTCTTCCTGCCTGATGCGGTTGGTGATAAAAATATATTCCAGCATAATATCTGCGCCTAAGATCTGACCCGTTCTGGGGTCAACAAAACTTGGCCCGTAACCACCAAAAGGTGGCTGAGGAGAACTAGTCCAACGCAATACATTATAGCGAATATCTCCTGCATCCCAGGTGGCAGTATCGGATTGTTCATTTATAACTACAGCATTTTTAAAGCCTGCTTTTTCAAAGGCAAGATTCCATTTTTCACCTGCTTCTTTTATGGTGGCTCTGAATTCCACAGGGGTAGTGTTTTCTATCCACCATACAATGGGTTCAACAGGATCAGATAAAGCGGCTAAACTATCTTTTTTAACAAGATTCCAACGATGTATTACATCCCGGTAATCAACAGTATTTGTTGTAGTCATATCATCCACTTCTTCCGAAAAATAACCTATACGCGGATCATCAAAACGAGGTTTAAAATTGTTTTGGGGCGCTTCTATAAGTGTATGCTGAACCGTAATGCTAACAGAGCGTTCATCTGTAACTTCTTTACCTCCGCCAATTACAGGGGCCGGATTATCATACACATATTCCACAATAATATCTGTGTTCTTTTCATAATTCCGCAAACTGATAAACTTGGTTTTATCTTTGCTTAATGAACCCAAACTAAATTGCGCAACTCCTGCTCCGGGAATAACTGATGGCTTAATCTGAGAAAAAATTTCACTTAAAAATAACGAATTGCCATCTAATAAAATTTCTCCTTTTTTAAAATCTTCAGCAATAATTTTCTGACTGGTTAAAGTAGCATTACTAATGTTGGCTGCTGCAGATTTACTAATGGGGTTGGCCGGATCAAAATAAAACCCTGTATTTAAAACAGTAAATTCTATCTTATCGAAATAACGCTTGATAGTAAATAATTTATTATCTCTGAAACTTCCTCTGAAATGCCCTGCTGCCACCACACCATCAACCGTGTAAGAAAAATAAATATATTGTTTATTTATCTGCTCTTTTTTAAGCAGAACAAAAACATTTCCTGAAGCAGTATCCTGGTAAAGTGGAAAAAGTCCCTCTAGTTTTTTGCAGGATTTTATCTTATCGGCAATGGTTGTTGTTTTTGCTGCTGGTGGAGTTATAACAGTGTGTTTTTTATTTTTGCTGGAAACGCATCCGGCTAAAATTAAAAAAGGCACGCATATAAAAAAGAGTTTTTTCATGAGTTTATTTAAAGATGCAAGTAAATATATTTTACGATCAAATAACAATACTTATAGTACCACATATCAGTTAATGCTTTTAAATTTTATTAAGACAGGCTTTTTATTGAGGCATTCTTAAGATTAAAATTTAATGTAAAAATGCTGCATTATGGGGAATATCATCTACAGTAATTACAGTGGTAGTTATTTGATCTAAATTAAATAAGGCGATAACTAAATGATATATAATAATTTAATGCAAAAAAGTTTATAAAGGACTATATGGAATAATGTTTTCATATATGGGTATTATGAAAACAAAACTAATTTACATCTCTATTTTAATTATAGCTTTTACAACTATCACAACGCAGCAATCTTGTAAAAAGGGTCAAAATGATCCAGTTATTTCATTAAGAACAAGAAAAGACCGTTTTACAAATACGTGGACTTTAACGAAAATGGAAAAGAATGGCGCCAATCAGGATATAAGCGGAAGTACTTATACATACGCTGTTTATAATTCCGGTAAGCTTACACAAACCATTGAAGGGGCTGTGTTTGGTTTCCCTACACGTTCTGTAAAAGATGGAAGTTGGGAATTTGTAAATGATGAAGAAGATGTTAAAATTACGATTGATGGCTCGGGCAAAACTTATAATGTGCAACGTTTAGCGGCAAAAGAATTATGGCTAAAAGAACTAAGTGGAGTAAATACTTATGTTTATTACTTTGAAGGAAACTAATTGATACTGTCTGTTCTAAAGGAATGTAATCAATTACTAAAACCTCTTACAAATTTATTTTGTGTGGGGTTTTTTTTTATCAATACTTGTTTTGACAAACCTGGGAGAAAAATAAATTATTGGATTGTAATAGTGAACAAAAAACTCATTTGAAGATGCTGCAGTTATTAAATGAAAAAAAAGAAGTCTGTTGTTAGTTGAAATCTCCGCTATATTACAATATAAGCCTTCCGGATACCCGTTAAAAACTATACTTGAAAGGCGGAATTTACATCTTCACGTTGTGTATGGAAATAACTACCCAATTACTACCATTAACATTATCATTAAAACCACGACATCGGGAGAGGGCACAAACAGACTTTATTCTATAATTAATTTGGTAACCTTATTACCCTTGTCGGTTAGCACCCATACAAAATAAAAACCTTTACGCACCATCGAAAGATCCAAAGAAGCAGATGTGGTTTGAAAAATAACTTTGCCACTTAAATCACAGAGTAGAATTTCATTTATTTTCTCCGGATAAGTAACTTTAACTGTTTCCTTCGCAGGATTAGGATAGAGTTGTATTTGATGATCTGCCACTACTTCCTGGTTTATGCCGGCCGAAGGAATATAGGTAGTAAGTTTTTTCCAGTTATAGAAAGCATAAACGGGATAATGATCTGTAGTGGTATTACCGTAATCGCTAATATAATTAGCCGCTATATCAAATACCTGAGCAGTATTTTTATAATAAAAAGAATCCAAAGTTTTAGACTGCATAATGTGATCAATCATGGCAGTTCCGCGTACAAAAGATTTTTTACCGGCAGTGGTTAATTCTTTAGAAGGAAAAGTATATTCGGCGTTTAAGAAATTAAGGTATGGAGTTGTCATTCCATTATAAATAGATACGGAAAGATCATCATTCCAATCACCTACAATTACATATTTTTTGTTTTCCAGACTTTGTTCAATATATGTTTTTAAGGCATCGGCAGCCCCCTTTCGGCGTGTGTATGGCGTAATTGTATTATCTGTTTGAGCTTTCATGTGTAAAACAATTACATATAAAGTATCCGTTTTAGTTCCACCCTTTGTTTTTAAGCAAACCTGTAAAGGAGGACGAGTGGCAAAATTATAATTTTCATTGGTTAAGATATTAAGCGTGTTCACACCAACCACTTCAAACATTGATTTTTTCCAATACAAACCCATTTTTTGAGTAGCCGAAAAGGTGGAAATATAGGTATCATATTTTGCAGCAACAGCCGTTTCAGCAGATAAGTTATTATAGGTAGTTATATTACTTATTTCTTCCATAGCCAATATATCAAAATCTGTTTGCAGCATCATTGCTTTAATATTGTTGTATTGCAGGGTTTCATCCGTAGGTCCGTATTGTGTATCACCAAACCACTCTACATTCCAGCAAGCAATATCCAGCAGTGTATCATTACTTAATTTAGGTATGGTTTGAGAAAATGTTTTACCTGTATAAAAAACACAGGATAAAATAAGTAGACTAAATTTATACATATTGTCTGTTTTTAAAAAACAGCCAAATGTAAGCACAAAAACCAAAAACCAATGTTAAAATTGTTTGAAACCCATGAATTACAATAGCCAAAGCATTGCCTGTTAAAAGACTCACCCCAAATAACAATAACGATTGGCTGACCACAAAATGATAAGCTCCGGCAGAGCCTGCCTGTATTGGTAAGGAGCGGGCCACCACACCTAATACCATTACCTGAAATGCCTGGTAAGCAGATAATGAGATGGATTCTGCAAACATAAAAAACCAAAGGTAAGTCATCAGATAAAATCCTAACCAAATTGCAATTGTTTCTCCAAAAAATAAGGTTTTATGTTTAATAGCAGTTAATTTAAAAAAAGTTTGAACCAACTCTTTCATCCATATTGCCATTTTTGAATTAAATTTTAAAATGACCAAATAACCAGCAATCAAAACAATCAAAAACAAGAGGATGAGCAGTAGTTTATTTGCTGTAAAAATATCGGCATACTTTACAAAATGAGTAAGTATATTTCCCTTATATAACCATTCTAAAAAGAAAGCAATAATTAAAATAATAACTAAGCAAAGGGTATCAATTGTTCTTTCAAAAATAATAGTGGATAAGGTGGTATTGAGAGGAAATTGATGGGTACGTTTAAGAATGAGTGCGCGGGTAATTTCACCTAAACGCGGTACTGCAAAATTAACCAGGTAACCAATACCAAGGGCAGCAAATAAATAGTTAGCAGGTGCTTTCATATGAATCGTTTCAAATAACAGTTGCCAGCGTTTAACCCTTGCATAATACACCAGTACGGAAACAAAAAGAACCGGAATCATTACCCAATGATTTCCTTGTTTGATAACTGTTGCTATTTCAACAAAATTAGTTTTGTTAAAAGTATAATATAACAGAAAAACACCAAGGCAGGCAAAGAGTATAGATTGCAGAAAAATCAGATATTTCAAGATTATTATTATCTTATACGGTACAAATATAACTGCCCTCCTTTGCTACCATAAAGCAACCAGTTATCTCCTTCATAAAATAAATTGCCCATGGTGTACTTGCCGTTTATTTCCAAAGGAAAAGGTTTATAGGCTTCTCCTTTTACATTCTGCAAATTTAATTTTTTGGTGATGGTATCAAAGTAACTTATTTTGTATCCGTCACCCACATAATTCCATCTGAAATCAGTAAGTGTACTATCTGAAAATGATTTCTGATAGATTACCTTTCCCTGCTCATCTGTAATGAGCACTTTATCTGAAGCCTTAAGCAAATATAAGGGTACACTGTTTCCATTGCTTACCGGCTCAAACGAACTATATTTCTGCACAGCTAATTGTTTAATTTTGAGTGGTCGTGTGGTAGAATATTCTATGGAATATAAATGTGCAGAATCGAGTGCTGTAATATTTATCATTCCGGTGTCTGTGTTATTCAAGCGGTAATCTATCCAATGTGTGTTTGTATCTAAATTCATTCCTTTATACTTTTGCGCTGTGGGGGTAAATATACTTAACTGCCCTGTTTCATTTAAAGCACTCAATAAAGGATTTGTACCCAGTTGAAATGAATGAAGCGAGGTTTTAAGATTGGGGTAAACATCTTTAGGATTCCAGTTCGGTAATAAGCGCCCATTTATTGCATAACCTGTTACTTTATAATGAATTCCTGTTATAAACAATTGATAATTGCCATCCTTATTAAAATCACAAACTGTTACGGGAGTGCGGGTACCTGTAGGAACCCATACTGGCCAGCCAGGAATATTCTTACCATTTTGATCAATGATATAAATATAATGTTCTGTATTAAAAACCCATTGAACTTTTCCATTATGAAACAGATCAATTTCTGTAAAAGGTGACAAGATTACGCCGTCAATTTTTTGCTTCCAGATTATCTTTCCTTCTCTGTCAATCATTGTTAACTGCTTTAGCATATCTTCAATTATGATAACATGGTTGTTTAATGCTTTGTTGAACACAATTATAGGATCAACCAGTAATGCAGTATCTAATTTAATAGCCCAGATCTCTTTTGTTTTATCAACTTTATCGCGGTTAAAACGAATATAAATCTGCCCGGCAAAAACCTTGTCATTACTACCTGCATATTGAATCCCTATCCATTGTGCTCGTTTAAAAGTACTGAGGTTCTGACTTAACATTCCATACCAGGGTTTGTTTAAAAAATTAAGTGCGTACCGGGCTGCATTTTCCGTATTAATAATCAGTTCAAGATTACTTTGTGGTGCTAATTTTTTTTCGAAATCTCTAAAAGTTTGTGAATTGTTTAACAGCAGATTTTGCTTCCATTTATTCTGTAAAGCTTTTAAAACAGATTCGTTATTTGCAAAGAAAAAATAGCCTTTATACTTTATATAATAATTTGCGTCAATGCCTTCAAACAAATCTGTAAAATAAAATTTAAAAGCATCTCCTATATAAGTTTTTTTAATAATTCCGGTAGAGTCTTTTAAATGTGGGAGCGTATCTTTACCATACTTTAACAGGTATGATTTATCCAATTGATCGAGGATTTGCTGAAAGCCTGCTTCATCGGTAATTTCTATCGCAGTAATATAACAACTGTCTTTCCAAATTCCGGGTTCATTAAGCGAGAGCAATGAAACATGGTTGCCGAATTTAGAAGCCATAATTTCACCAAAATTCACTTGTAAATTAGCCTCAATACTATCAACATAAGAAGAATATTTGACATATAATTTTTTGCTGAACATATATTCATTAACATTTTTGAACCAGGATCCGTAGCCATTATAATTGAATGAAAAACAAAAATTTATTGCTTCAGGTAAAATTGGAAGAAGGGTATTTTTAATGGGTGCCTGCCCATTTAACAAATCCAGAAACTGAAAATTGCTTTCATGTGATTGTACCGCACCTTTCAGCAAAACATCGCCATCACTAATATGAATATTATAAATAGCTTTTTCACCAAAATCACCTAATAAACCAAAAGCCTTTTCATAATTTTCGCCAGCGGCAGATTGCATCAGGAAAGGAAGATTTTTATAATTAAGATACAGGTTAAAACCATCTCCGCTGTTTTGCACAAAAGATAACCTGTCTTCAAGAACAGGTCCTCCTTTTATCTTTTCTAATTTTAACAATGCGAGTTCAACAAGGGATCCGTCAAAAGAAAACATCATCAGTTTATTTTTGAAGGCAATACTAAATAAAGTTCCTTCCTTAAAATCGGTAAAATCAAATATTTCCTGGTTGTTAAATTTACGTTTTGAAAGTTTATAGCGCCCTGAAAAATGTTGCTGAAAAAATTCAAGTGCTTTAGCAGGATCAACATCATCTAATGTTTGAACCGCCATAAAGAAACCTATATTTTTGTTAGCGTACGAGTGAAATGAATACACCGCTTCCCCTTTTTTAAACCACTCTGCAATATCCTCCTGCTGTTTTAGCAAGCTGTCTATGTATAATAACTTATCATAAAATGCAGCCACTTTTTCATTTAATAAAATCCTGTTCATGAAAGCCGGATTGCCAATTGACTTTAAAAGTGCACTGCTTTGCTTTGATTCGAAAATTACAGCAGCATTATCCGGCACTATATGAATAGGCTTCATTATTTTATCATCAATCTGAGAAAAATAAAGATACAAACCCAATGCAATTACAATGGATAAAATAACACTTAAAATACTGAGTAATTGCTTGTTCATTTTCCGTTTCGAAAATAATTTGGTAATTAGAGATTTTATATTTTACTTGTTCACAAATACCCTGACTATTCCTATGAAATATACACATAAAATTTTTGCCCGTTTAGGTTTTTTATTAAGTGCATTGGCTGTATTTATGGGCGCATTTGGCACGCATGTTTTAAGAGAGCTTATTAGTGAATCAGAATTAAACACCTTTGATACGGGGGTGCGCTATCAGATGTTTCATGCACTGGCTATAATTCTTATTTCTCTGTCGTATAGAAAATTTGATGAAAAAATCATATACCTTGTATTAGGACTATTTATTGCCGGCATTGTCATTTTCTCAGGAAGTCTTTATTTACTTGCAACACGAAATATATGGGGCGATGATTCTTTTAAAGTTATAGGAGCTATTACACCATTGGGAGGTTTATGTTTTATTGGCGGATGGCTGGTGTTATATTTTAAAGGATTTTTGCCTGAAGATGATAAAGCTGAAGGTGCTTTAACTATTCATAGCAAACGTCATAAACGCCACCACAGAAAAACAGATTCGCTGTTAAAAGATAGTACTGAATAAAATAATATTTCCGGTTTTTCCTGTCATTTCTTTATCTTCACAACAAATTTATTTACCATGAAACAATTGGTTTTAATGCGGCATGCCAAGGCCTCAAAAAATCTGGAGCATAACAGCGACTTTGAGAGGAACCTGATTGAAAAAGGAAAAACTGATGCGGCATACATGGGTGCCTTGTTAAAAAAGAATAAATCGATTCCTGATTATATGGTGTGTAGTCCTGCTAAACGTACTCTTAAAACAGCACAGATTGTAGCAAAAGAAATTGGATTTGAAGCGGACAGGATTGATTTAGAAAACGTTTTGTATGAAGCCGGTCTGGATGACCTGAAGCACGTAATCAGAAACATCAGTGATGAATTTGATACAGCCATGCTGGTAGGGCATAACCCCGCCATAACAGGTATTGTTGGTTATTTAAGTCCAACTTTTGTTCAACACCTGCCCACTTCCGGTATTGCAATCATACAGTTTGAGGTTGACACATGGAAAATGATTCAGGCCCAAAGCGGAAAAGTCATCTGGTTTCAAAACCCTAAGAACATAATCTTATAAGTATAGAAAAAATTTCTTTAAATTCAAATGAAAAAAACAACTTTACTCACGTTACTTTTTACCTTTATATTTATATTCTGTTCATACGCACAAGAGCTTCCGTTTTCAGGCACTAAAAACAAAAAAGCAGACTTTAATTTTGGAGAAGCACTAAAATCTTTTCAACTCGAAGATTATCCAAAAACACAAAACCTGTTAGAGAAAGCAATACATCTTGATCCTAATTTTATTGAGGCGTATATGCTGATAGCTGAAATGAAAAGTAATGATGGGAAATATGATGAGGCTATACAATTATATAATAAAGTTATAGTAATTAACCCCGAATTTCCGCGAAGTTATTATGGCAAAAGTAAGGTAGAGTTCAAACAAAAAAAATACAATGAAGCATTTAACGATGCTGAAAAATTCTTGTCATACCCCGATTATTATCAACAAAAAGGAATTATTACCGGACTTAAAAACAATGCTGATTTTGCCCGTAAAGCGGTGCTTTCTCCTTTTCCATTTAACCCTGTAAACCTTGGTCCTTCTATTAATACAGCTGATGATGAATATTTTCCAGGCCTTACTGCTGATGAACAAACTTTAATTTTTACCCGCCTGGTATATCCCAAAAATGAAGAATTTTATGTGAGCCGCAAAAATAATAATGCCTGGACCACGGCCGAAAATATAGGCCCGCCAATTAATACACCAAGAAATGAAGGCACCGTTTCCTTATCTGCTGATGGTCAGTATATTTTTTATACAGCATGTAACCGTGAAGGCGGGGCAGGCAGTTGTGATTTGTATCTCTCAAAACTTGAGGGTTATAGCTGGTCTGAGCCAAAAAATATGGGCCTACCGGTTAATACAAGATCATGGGAAAGCCAACCTTCTTTAAGTTTTGACGGTCGCACCTTATACTTTAGCAGTAATAGGCCAGGTGGTTACGGAAACAGTGATATCTGGTACTCAACTTTTAAAAACAGCAAATGGTCGCCACCCGTAAATATGGGACCGGATATAAATACAACAGGTGATGAACAATCTCCTTTTATTGCCAAGGATGACAATACTTTATACTTTAACAGCAGCGGCCATCCGGGTATGGGCGGTATCGATCTTTTTGTATCACGTAAGGCTTCTGATGGACGTTGGATGACACCAAAAAATTTAGGCTACCCTATTAATACGGATAAGGATGAAACCTGTCTGGTGATTTCCTCTAATGGTAAAGACGCATTTATGGCTAAGGAAGGGGCCGATACACATGGAGGGTTAGATATTTACAGTTTTGAATTGTATGAGGCTGTACGTCCACAAAAAACAGGGTATGCAAAAGGTGTGGTTTTTGATGCCGTAACAAGAAAAAAACTCTCTGCTAAAGTTGAGTTAATAGACCTGGGTAAAGGAAAAACTATCATTGAATCTTACTCAAATAAATTAAGCGGAGAGTTTTTGGTTTGCCTGCAAGGTCAAAAAAATTATGCGCTGAATGTATCCAAAGAAGGTTATTTATTTTATTCTGAAAATTTCAGTTTAAGAGATCAGAGTGCTGTTGATCCTTTGGTGTTAAGTGTGCCATTGCAGCCCATAAGCAAAGATGCAAAAATGGTTTTAAAAAACATCTTTTTCGATTCAGATAAATTTGACATTAAAACTGAATCGAAAGCTGAACTTGATAAACTCGTTCAGTTCTTAACTTTAAATCCTAAGGTAAAAATTGAAATAGGCGGACATACAGATAATACCGGAGACCGGGTTAAAAACACCACTTTATCAAATAACCGGGCTAAAGCCATCACCACTTTCCTTACCACCAATGGTATTTTAACAACGCAGGTAACATTTAAAGGCTATGCAGACATACAACCTGTAGCAGACAATAAAACTGCAGAGGGCCGCGCACAAAACAGGCGTACAGAAATTAAGATTATTCAATAGAATGACATAAAAAGTTAATACCTATAAAAAAAACTTTGAGAATAACTTAACTGGCTGAAGAGGTGAAAAAATTACAGGGCAAATTGGATAGTGACGGGATAAAGTTTTGAAAGGTACTAAAAGGAAATTTTAATAATGGAAAACATACAACAGTATATTCCTTTGAGCCAGGCCAGTTATCTTCTTCTTCTTTTTTTTATTCGCAAAAAAAACAATATTGCAGCACAATTTAAAAAGTATGAAAGCCCTTACTGGTACCAACTTCACGTTCCCTGATCAGCAAAATTTTTATAAGGGTAAGGTGCGCGATGTATATAATATTAACAACCGCTACTTAGCTATGGTGGCTTCAGACAGGATTTCTGCATTTGATGTAATTATGCCTGAGCCAATCCCTTTTAAAGGTCAGGTATTAAACCAGATTGCAGAACATTTTTTAAACCTCACCAAACACCTTGTTCCCAACTGGTATATAAGCAGTCCTGATCCTAATGTAACGATTGGTCATTATTGCGCACCTGTTAAAGTAGAGATGGTGATAAGAGGATATCTTGCCGGACATGCCTGGCGCAAATATAAAAGCGGAAGCCGGACAATCTGCGGTGTTGTGATGCCTGAAGGCATGCGTGAAAATGATGCCTTTCCTGAACCCATCATAACCCCTACTATTAAAGCAAGCGAAGGCCATGATGAAGATGTATCGCGTGATGGTATTTTTAGCTTAGGCCTTGCCTCCGAAAAAGATTATCTGGTGCTTGAAGATTATACCCGAAAGTTATTTGCCTTTGGTTCAGACTATGCAAAAAAGCAAGGACTTATTTTGGTTGATACCAAATATGAGTTTGGAATTAAAGACGGGCAGATTATGCTGATGGATGAAATTCATACACCCGACTCAAGTCGATATTTTTATGCTGACACGTATGAGGAGATTCAGGCTAAAGACCAGCAGCAAAGGCAACTGTCGAAAGAGTTTGTGAGGCAATGGCTGATAGAAAATAATTTTCAGGGTCTGGAAGGGCAGACAGCCCCTGTTTTTACAGAGGCGTTTATTAATACTGTTTCTGAAAGGTATATTGAGTTGTATGAAAAAATAACCGGCAATAAATTTATAAAACAAAGTTATGAGGGCCTTTTACAAAGGGTAGAGAACAATATTAAGGATGGAATTGTGGGGTTGGGTTGATGTATATGCGAGTGTAAACTTTTTTTAGTACGAGTCAATGCTTCACTAAACAAAAACGACATTCAAAATGCTCAAATAACTTTCACAGACATTTTAAAAGAGAAAATGATAAACCATATTGACAGCAACTTTGAAGTGTTTAAAGAATACAACGACAATCCAGAATTCAAAGCATTTCTTGCTGGACAGATGTTTAAAATATTGATTAACGACATTGGAAAATTTAAATCCTTGTAAAATGCCAACGACACAGTAACACACAATTGTTAAACAAAACGCTGCATAACAGGTTATAATTAATGCATGCTTTCTGGTTTTTTTTGCTGGTAAACAACCAGTTTTTTACTGCAAATGTTTTAATTAAACTTGGTAGCAAATACCTGAGTGTTGTAATGCTGGGGATTCAAACAGTAATTTATCAAAGAGTGATAGAAATTAAAATGAAAGATGTAGGTTTAATATTTACTTTAATAAAATGAATCAGAATAATCGACGCTCAGACATTATTATTTATCAAACCGAAGACGGTAATACAAAAATAGAAACCCGCTTAGAAGATGAAACAGTTTGGCTGAACATTGACCAAATGGCTGAACTTTTTCAAAAATCACGTTCTACCATAAATGAGCATATTTTAAATATTTATGTAGAAAAAGAGCTTGATAATGAACAATCTATGAGAAAAATCGGAATTTCCGATTTTTCTACCAAACCCACCAATTACTACAATCTTGACGTAATTATTTCTGTTGGCTACCGTGTAAAAAGTCAACAGGGAATAAAGTTTCGCCAATGGGCAACAGCCCGATTAAGAGAATACATTGTAAAAGGATTTACAATGAATGATGATTTGCTAAAACAAGCAGGTGGTGGTAATTATTTTGAAGAATTATTGGCACGTATTCGTGATATACGTTCTTCCGAAAAAGTGTTTTGGAGAAAAGTATTAGATATATATGCCACCAGTATTAATTATGACTCTACGTCAGAAACATCCATACAGTTTTTTCAAACTGTTCAAAATAAAATGCACTGGGCAGCACACGGACATACTGCATCCGAAATTATTTACCAACGTATTGATGCAGAAAAGCCCAACCTTGGCTTAACCAATATTAAAGGAAGAAAGCCGACAAAGCAGGAAACCGAAATAGCTAAAAACTATTTGAATGAAAACGAACTGAACGTGCTTAACAGAATGGTAACTGCTTACCTGGAGTTAGCCGAACTACAGGCATTGAACCTCAAACCAATGTATATGAAAGATTGGATTGAACGCTTAGACGATTTTGTAAGAATGACAGGCAATAATATTTTGCAGAATGCAGGAACAGTGAGCCATACACAAGCATTAAAAAAAGCATATGACGAGTATGAAAAATACCAAGAGAAAATTAAAAACGAATTATCGGAAGGAGAGAAACAATTTGTAAAACAAATAGAAAATACTGCAAAAAAACTAAACCTAAAGAAGCCTAAAAAGTAGCCTGCCTTATGATTTGATTAATTTAAAACTAAAAATGATAACGCAAGAATACAAATTTTCAGAACTAACTTCTAAACATGCGATGACTGTGCATAGTGCTTTAAGTAATGGTGGTCAAGAATTGGCGGTTCAGTTGTTAAATAAATTTGTGTACTTCGTAACAAGTTATGTAGTTACATACAATTTGGTGATTCGAAATTGGCAACTTCTTGCAACCGCAAAACAATATAATTAATGCAGGCTTTTTGGTTTTCTTTACTTGTTAATAGCTTATTTTTTATTGCAGACATTTTTATTAAGTTTGGAAGTAAAGAACTGAGTGCTGCCCGGCTGGTTTATATCCGTAGTATATTTACAGTTATCCTCTCCGGCATCTGGCTGTCAGAATCAGGTAATATATATCCTTTACCCGCCTTTACAGTTGCATGGCAACTTATTGGTTGCAGTATTTTATGTGCCATAGGATTGTACACCTATGTAAAAGCCTTACAGCTTATACATTTTGTTAACGTAGCTGTGGTGGGCATAAGCGGCGCATTGATCCATTATATTTTAGGGGTGGTATTGTATGATGAAAAGGTAAATCCCTGGTTTTATGTTGCAGCGTTATTATCCATCGCAGGCATCCTTATCCAATGGCGCAAAGGCAATCAAAAAGAAGGACTCATCTATGCTATGATCAGTTCCATAACATGGGGTTTTGGTTATGCGTTACTAAGTATTCCATTGCAACATACCAATGCCATCTGGGGAACTTTTATCATGGAGTTTTGTACGCTTACACTAACAGCCTTCTTCTTATATTTTACCGACGGTACTTATAATTTATTAAAGCCCGGTATGCTTAGAATTAATTTATTTTTTGTAGCCTTATTTACCATCTTTGGTTCATACTTTATTAATATCTGCTATCAAAAATTCTCTTTAAATATTTTAGGCTTTATGCAATTAGCCTTCTTCCCCTACGCCGTTTTAGCCGGTTATTTTTTATTTAAAGAAAAACTCAGCAGAACCGAATGGCAGGGTAACTGGCTCATCATTGCAGGTTTAAGTATTTACTTTATAACCTGCACCTGAAAGGTATTATTAAAAGTTAGTAAGCACCGAAATCATTTAGAACAATTCTGTATATACCGGTAAAGAAATAGATTGGGTATTATAATTACTTCGATAACAATACATAATCCGGGTGGTGCCTGCAATGCCAGGCTTTCTTCCAGTTTAAACTCTTTGTTGTGTTAAAGATGTATAAAACTTCTTTGGTATTGCGCTGCCGTTAATAATCTTAACAAAATTGCCCATCTGTAATGTAACCCTACTAAAATCATCAGGCTATGTTTTACAGGTATATCTTTACCATCGGGTAGCTCGGCCCACAAGGCTTCCATATAAGGTTTAACAATTGGTTTATTTTCTGTTAAGGCAAGCTTAAATCTGATGAATGCATTCATGTAACTATCGGCACAATAATGCACCACTTTCCTCGCTGTGCAGCCACCGGGTCTGTAAGTATTATCAAGTTGCCGATTATTATATACTGCTCAATAATATTCCTTAACATGATAGGAAAGGTAGTTATTATGGAGATATAATCCTCCTTCATTTGTGGAGTAATTAAATCAGGGGTTACATGTTTGCCTATTTAGTATTTTAGTTGTTCTATGATTGGGATGGGATTAATATAGGAATAAAAATATACTACAAAATTGTATGCAAACATTCCTATAAATACCATAAAACATCTGCAACCTATAAGCTAAGCGGGTTTGCGATGTGATTTATAAAAGTAAACCATAAAGCCCGCTATATAGTTAAAATAAAGTATAGCTTTTGAATGAGATTAGCTTAAACAAAATTAGGTATAAACTAATACTTATGTATTGGCTTAACAAATGAAAATAGCAGCATAGGGTAGCATATTAAACATAATTGTGCAAGTAGTTGAACGGGGTTAATTAAGTAACACGCATTAATTTCTCAGCGGCCATTTCCAGTGTTTCGTTACTTTTGGCAAAACAAAAACGCAGCACATTATTATCTACATTTTTATGATAGAAAACGGAGGTAGGAATACTAGCCACTTTGTGTTCTTTGGTTAAACGCACGGCAAACTCAGTGTCGCGTTCCTGCGTAATCTTCGCATAGTTGAGCATTTGAAAATATGAACCCTTGCACGGCAATAGCTTAAAGTTTGAACCCTTAACGAGTTTTTGAAAATAGTTCCTTTTATCTTCATAAAATTGGTTTAATTGAAGGTATGTATCTGTATCACTTATATAATCAGCAATGGCGTACTGTATAGGAGTATTTGCACTGAACGCCATAAACTGATGCACTTTTCTAAATTCTTTCGTGAGGTTTTCAGGAGCTAATACATAGCCCATTTTCCAACCTGTTGTATGAAAGGTTTTACCAAACGAAGATACAATAAAACTTCGTTCTGCCAACTTCGAAAATCTGGCCACACTCTGATGTTCAAGCTTATCAAATATAATATGCTCATAAACCTCATCACTTAGCACCACTACATCTGTATTATCGAGTATTTTTTGCAACTGCAACATATCATTATCATCCATAATACTTCCTGTTGGGTTATGAGGCGTATTAATCATAATCATGCGGGTTTTGAAGTTGATCAGTTTTTTTATTTCATTCCAATCAATATGGTAGTCGGGATATTTCAGTTCATAAAAAACAGCCCTGCCTCCATTTAAAGCGATAGCAGGAATATAACTATCATAACAAGGCTCCATTACAATAACTTCATCGCCATCTCTTACCACTGCACTAATGGCGGCATAAATGGCATGGGTTCCTCCCGGTACTATGGTTACTTCAGTATCGGGTTTATAGGTTGCACCGTATAAGGATTGTGTTTTCTCCGCAATTTTTTCGCGTAAACCCATAACTCCCGGCATAGGAGCATACTGGTTCAAACCTTTTTGCATATATTGATTTACAAGTTCTATTAATTTGGGAGAGCAATTAAAATCAGGGAAACCCTGTGCCAGGTTAATAGCCTGCTGTTCATGCGCCAATGCACTCATTACACTGAAGATAGTAGTACCAACACCGGGTAGTTTACTTTTTACCGAGCCGGAAAAGTTCATTTACTCATATAGGATTAAAATCCAATTATAAGCATTTTAAAACACAAATCGTAAATAATTTATAAAAAGTTGAGGGTAAATTATTTAACCATTTAAATCAGAAATGTTCTTTCATTTTTTAAGTTGTTATTGCAAATCCGTTTTATTTTAATAATCTCGTGCTCACAAACTTTTACCTATGTTTTTAATTGCAGATAGTGGTTCAACAAAAACCGACTGGTGTTTAACGGATGCCACCGATGCCAACCGCAAAGTATTTCATACCATTGGTTACAATCCTTATTTTATAGATACGGAAGCTATATATTATTCCTTATCCGAAAATTTGTTGAAGGATCTGGATGCGAATATAGTTACCGAAGTTTATTTTTATGGTGCCGGTTGCAGCACCGCTGAAAGAAAAGAAACTGTTTATACGGCATTAAAAAGAAGTTTTCCAAATGCTAAAACTCTTTTCGTAGGCCATGATCTGCTGGCTACAGCACGCGCCTTACTGGGCAGAGAAAAAGGTTTTGCAGCGATATTAGGAACAGGTTGCAACTCCTGCTTATATGATGGTAAAGAGGTAACTATGAATATTGATTCCTTAGGATATTTATTAGGTGATGAAGGAAGCGGTAGCTATATTGGTAAGAAAATTGTTCGTGATTTTATGCGTAACAGACTTGAACCTCAAATGCAGGCGCGATTTAAGGAACGCTTTCAGATAAAAGACAATGAACAGATTTTTGATGTATTGTACACCACACAATTTCCGAACCGTTACTTAGCCAATTTCTGTAAATTTGCAGATGAGTATGTAACACATCCCTACATCCGCAATAAAGTTAGAGATTCATTTCGCGATTTCTTTAAAAATTTAGCCAGTAAATATCCCGATTATAAAGACTATAAATTTAACTGCATTGGTTCTGTAGGATTTATATTTAAAGATATTTTAGAAGAAGTGGCGATAAGTTATGACATGAAAATGGGCAAGATATTAAAATCGCCGCTGGATGATTTGGTTAAGTTTCATCTGGAAGGAAATTTAACTTCAAACCCTTCATAATTATTTATACATTTAATAATTAAGAATAAATAATTATTTATTCTCCTATAAATTTTGAAACGTATTTGTTACGTCAAAGTATTTTTTAGCGATTTTTATACAGCATCCATTATTTATTATTTAAACACTAGAATGCTCTGTATATTTTCATAATGTACTTTACAAAATTTAGTTAGTTATATATATGTAAATTAACCAATTCTTTAAACAGCTTTTTATTAATGAAATAATAAACTCATCCGTTCTGGTTTATTAATCTGTTAAAGTATATGCAGCGGTTAATGCAGCTCCAATTCCATTCATGTTATTGCCTCCTGCAGTTGCATAAAATGGTTGTCCGCCACCGCCACCCTCAATGTATTTAGCAAGTACTTTTACCATATTACCCGCATTTAATTTGCGTTCAGAAATTAAATTATCTGATAAAATAATACTTAACAGTGGCTTGCCATTTAACTCGCAGGCCAACACACAAAACAGGTTTTCGATTTCGTTTCTTAACTGAAAAGACAAGTTTTTTAACTGATCTGCAGATGGCACCTCAACTTGTCGGATCAAAATATTCAGACCATTTTTATGTTGAACCAAAGCTTTCATTTGCTGTTTAATTTCAAGGGTCTTCTCTCCTTCCAGAATATCTAATTTTTTAAATAAATCATTTCTTTCATGCAACAATTGTTCAATTGCTTTGGTAATGTCTTTTACCTTTAATAATCCGGTAAGGTTATTTATAGTTGTTTGCTGCGTCTGTACCCACTTTTCGGCACCTTCAGCAGTTACCGCTTCAATACGCCGCACACCGGCAGCAACTGCATTTTCACTTATAAGCTTAAATAACCCTATCTCTCCGGTTGCCCGCACATGGGTACCCCCGCATAGTTCACTGCTGTAATTTTCATCAAAGGTAATAACCCGCACCGAGTCGCCATATTTTTCGCCAAATAGAGCCATTGCACCTAATTTTCTGGCCTCTTCAATAGGTACATTTCTGCGTTCCTTAAGTACTATATTTTCACGTACTTTTTGGTTCACCATAACTTCTACTGCATGTATTTCCTCATCACTCATCGCTTTAAAATGCGAGAAGTCGAAACGCAGGTGATCATTGTTTACAAGACTGCCTTTTTGTTCTACATGTGTGCCCAACACGCTGCGCAATGAGGCATGCAACAAATGCGTTGCGGAGTGGTTAGCTTCTGTTAATCTGCGTTTAGTTATATCTATTTTGGCCGTAAACATTGCACTTGCATTTTCCGGCAACTTTGCAGCAATGTGAATAATTAAATTATTTTCTTTTTGTGTATCAATAATATTTATTTTTTCATTGATGCTTTCTATGGTACCTGTATCACCAACCTGTCCACCGCTTTCTGCATAAAAAGGGGTTTGGTTAAATACTAACTGAAACTGTTCTTTGCCCTTGCTTTTTACTTTACGAAAACGCATTATTTTCACCTCGGCTTCTGTTTGCTCATAGCCTACAAATTCTAACTTATCATTTTCTTCCAGTACTACCCAATCAGCGGTTTCAATAGAAGTGGCCTTGCGCGATCTTGTTTTTTGCTTTTGAAGTTCTTCTTCGAAACCGGCCATGTCAACATCATAACCGCGTTCTTTAGCTATTAACAAGGTTAGATCAATAGGAAATCCATAAGTATCATACAGTTCAAAAGCAGTAGATCCGCCTAATATTTTTTGTTCGGTATTTACATCAGAAAAGAACTTATTTAATTCATCAGTAATACCAATTGCACCCGGAGAATCAGTAACACTTGTCTTCATATCTAATCTAACAAGCCCCCGTTCTAATGTTTTTAAAAACGATGTTTCCTCTTCTCTGATTACTTTTAATACAAATTCTTTCTGTGCAAATAATTCAGGAAAAACATTTTTAAAATTAACAGCTATTAATTCACCCAACTTACATAAAAATGGTTCAGTAATATTTAAAAACTGATATTGATAACGCACAGCTCTACGTAAAATTCTACGTATAACATACCCGGCGCCATTACTTGAAGGCAGTTGTCCGTCTGCGATGGCAAAACATATTGCCCTTATATGATCTGCCATTACCCGCATGGCAATATCCGTTTTGCAATCACTAAATTCGTATATTATTCCTGCCTGTTTTTCAATAAATTGTATAGTAGGCGCAAATACATCGGTATCATAATTTGACGCCTTAGCTTCAATAGCTCTGCACAATCGCTCAAAGCCCATCCCTGTATCTACATGTTGGGCAGGGAGTTTTTCCAGACTGCCATCAGTCTTCCGGTTAAACTCCATAAACACATTATTCCATATTTCAATAACCTGCGGATGATCATTATTTACCAGTGTTTTTCCTTCCACCAGTTTGCGTTCAGCATCAGAACGCAGATCAATGTGAATCTCTGTACATGGTCCGCAGGGGCCGGTATCACCCATCTCCCAAAAATTATCTTTTTTGTTGCCGTTTATAATTCTTTGCGGATCAATCCACAAGCACCAGTTATCATAAGCCTCCTGATCAAAAGCCAGGTTCTCATTTTCATCGCCTTCAAAAACACTCACATACAAACGGTCTTTAGGCAAGCCATAAACTTTAGTTAATAATTCCCAGGCCCATTCAATGGCTTCTTTTTTAAAATAATCACCAAAGCTCCAGTTACCCAGCATCTCAAACATGGTATGGTGATATGTATCAACACCCACTTCTTCCAGGTCGTTGTGTTTACCACTTACCCGTAAACATTTCTGAGTATCGGCAACCCGCTGATATTTTGGTTCTTCATTTCCTAAAAACCAATCTTTAAATTGGTTCATACCAGCATTTGTAAACATTAAAGTAGGGTCATTTTTAACCACAATAGGAGCCGAAGCAACTATTTTATGGCCCTTACTTTCAAAGAAATCTAAAAATTGCTGGCGTATTTTGTTTGAGTTCATATCTGAAAATCAGTAGATTATATATTTATTTATTATTTAAGTGATATTATTTTATTTTTGTGTTTCTTTAAATAACAAATTAGCTTACAAGTTTAACATTTTAAAATGTTTACTGAGGTATAATTTTAAGTTCGATTATAAGTTTTGTATGAATTAATATTTTTCATTTCAGAAGCAATAAAAAATAAACATTGGCAAAAATAAAATACTTTTATAATCCGCACAAACTCGACTTTGAAAAAGTTCGCACAAGTATCTCAGGCATTTTACTCAGGGTATTTGGTTTTCTATCGGCGAGTGCTGTTGCAGGAGGCATTATGGTATTTGCAGTTTACACGTTTATGGACTCTCCAAAAGAGAAAGCACTAAAGCGGGAGAATGAGCAATACAAGCTGCAGGTTAAGGGATTAAACAATAAGATAAAAGAGTTAGGCGGTGTATTAACGGAGCTTCAGGATAGAGATGCTAATATTTACAGAGCTATTTTTGAGGCTGAACCAATTGACATCAACATTAGAAAGGCAGGATTTGGCGGTGTGGATAAATATCGCGGACTGGAAGGTTATGATAATTCAGAAGAGATTATTTCCCTCACAAAAAAAGTAGATGAATTATCTGCACAGGTATATGTTCAAAGTAAATCTTTTGATGAATTGAACAAACTGGCAAAAAATAAAACAGAGTTTCTGGCAAGTATTCCGGCAATACAACCAATATCTAATAAAGACCTGAAGAGAATAGCATCAGGTTTTGGATACCGGATTCACCCAATTTTTAAGACACATAAATTCCATTCGGGTATAGATTTTACGGCACCACAAGGTACACCTATTTATGCTACAGGTAATGGTACTATTTCCACTGCAGAGAATGGCAACGGTTATGGTAACCATGTAATCATTAACCATGGTTTTGGGTATTCATCCTTATATGCACACATGAGCCGAATAAAGGCAAAACCGGGGGAGCATATTAAGCGTGGTGAGTTAATTGGCTATGTTGGTTCAACAGGCACCTCTACCGCGCCACATGTGCATTATGAAATTATAAAAGGAGAGAATAAAATTAACCCTATAAATTATTTCTTTAACGATCTTACAGAAGAAGAGTATCAGGCTATCAGAGATATCGCTTCAAGAGAAGGACAATCGTTTGACTAAATTTCTATTAAACAGTTTTGGATAAATCAGAAGCAATTGAAAAAGTAAATTATACTATTGGCGAAATTGCGGAAATTTTGCAGGTAGCACCCTCGTTAATCAGGTTTTGGGAGAAAGAATTTGAACAGTTAAAACCACGTAAAACCAGCGGTGGTACGCGCAAATATTCCAGGGGAGATCTGATACTTTTGAAAACTATTTATCAGTTAGTAAAAATTGAAGGATATACTTTGCCGGGTGCAAAAGAAAAGCTAAAATTGAACCCCGCTAAACAGGAGTTGAAAACGGAGCTTACAGAAAAATTAAATTCAATAAAAACATTTCTGATAAAACTGAAAGAAAATCTTAGCTCCCAAACAATTGAAGATGATTTAATAATTTAAAGACAAAAAATAAAACTGCAAAAAATGAGTGACGATAAAACAATTACCAAAACATCGCAAATAAGAATTGACGTACATTTAAATAAAGAAAACCTGCCGGTAAATATTGAATGGGATGCAGATGATTCTGACTTTGAAGGAAAAGAAAGTGCTAAAGGTATGATGTTAAGTATTTTTGATGGACTAAAACAGAATGCAATGCGCATTGACTTGTGGACTCAGGACATGAATATAGAAGAAATGAATTTGTTTATGTTTCAAACCCTGGCTACCATGGCCGATACTTTTGAAAAAGCTACCAACAATAAAGAACTATCTGATGAAATGCGTGACTTTGTGCACCATTTTGGCCATAAGGCAAATGTGTTTAGTCCGGAACACAAGCATTAGGTTAGGATATTAGTGTTAGCGCAAACTTGCACCAGGTAACTTGCTCACAATGGGCAACAAGGCAAGCACAGTTGTATTGCCTGTATTTGTGCTGCAACCCAAAAATGTTTTTTGGCAAACTTTGATTTATTATGGGTTATGGGTTGGTACATTAATTTTTTAATTTTAGCGCATGAATAAAAACGCTGCATACTACATAAAACAACTTGGGTTGACCCAACACGTTGAAGGAGGTGCTTACAGAGAAACTTATCGCAGTGAATGCATACTGGATACTAAAACTCTAACAAATGCATTTAGTGGCCCCCGGAATGCTTCTACAGCCATTTATTTCTTATTGTCATACGGAGAATTTTCTGCTTTTCATAAAATAGCCAGCGATGAGTTATGGCATTTTTATACCGGTAATAAACTCACCATTTATGAAATAGAAACGAACGGAAACCTTATTACTCATAAACTGGGAAGCAATACAGACATGGGAGAAACATTTCAATGTGTAGTTAAAGCGGGCAACTGGTTTGGTTCAAGATGTGAAATTGAAAATGGCTTTAGCCTTGCAGGTTGCACAGTTGCACCGGGCTTCGATTTTTCTGATTTAGCACTTGCCGATAAAAACATATTAAGTGCGCAATATCCGCTACATCGCTTACTGATTGAATCCATGTGTTATTAATTGAATTTTTGTTTTACAACAAACAACTTTGCCTGATTATGTTTCTGCCAGTGTAAAGAAAAAGAACAGGTTTTAAAGTTTTAAAAAAATAAGTAAAATTGCATCATGATAAACAAACCTAATGATGGCGATTACGCGCCATATTACCAAAACTATGTAACCTTAAGTAGCAATACAACTAATATACTTGGTGATTTGCAACAACAGCACATGGATACCATTGATCTGGTTACTTCTTTAGATGACAATACGCTCCAAAGCAGTTATGCTCCGGGCAAATGGACAATCATGGAAATATTGATTCACCTGATGGATACAGAAAGAATTTTTGCTTATCGCGCATTGCGTTTTGCCCGCAAAGATAAAACAGATCTACCCGGATTTGATCAGGATTTGTATGTACCCAACAGCAAAGCACATACAAAAAAAATACTCAATATTGTAAAAGAATTTTCTTTACTACGAGCCGGAACCATAGAATTATTTGCAGGCTTTGATGAAGAAATGCTGAGCCAAACCGGAACTGCCAACGGAAATTTGATGCGTGTTAATGCCATGCCTTTTATAATTTGCGGCCATGAGATGCACCACCGCAATATTATTGAGGCACGCTATATCGGAAAATAATAAAAGCAGCAGTTAAAATTACCTGTTAAAACACTTTTGAACCAAGCTCTATAAACCATTAAACCCTCGTCAAGTTGTTCACTTGCAAAGGGTCTAATGGTCTTGATAAATAAACAAAAAAAGGAAAGTTTAAAAATTATTCTTTCCTTTTTTTGTTTTAACATGTTATTTTAAAACATAAGTACTTTGGTGAACCAATGTATTTTCTACATATACATTAACATTATAAGTTCCAGATTCAAGAATTCTCTCGTCATTTTCATAGGCAAGACATACATCCTGTTTATCTCCGGTGTAAGTAACCTTCTGACTTGCTGTCGCATCAACTGTAACATTCTCAGAATTTACAAATTGAGCTTTTGAATTACCCATTAATACTTTACCACCTGGTTCTGTTATAACAAGATATACCATCTTATCTCCGGCAGGAGCAATTTTATTATCCATAATGGTAAAGCAGGCATTTATTTTATTTGTGCGTTTAGCCAGCACACTTTCTACAAATTTACCGCTGTTACGTTTTTTATAGGAGCTAAGCTTTAGGTATTCAACTTTTAATTGTGAAGCAGTTGTTACTTTAGTCTGAAGCATATTTCGTTGCTCATTCAAACTATCAATTTTAGAATTTAAAGAAGTATTCTGATCCTTAAGTGTTTTATTTTCGGCCATTAAATTATCAATCTGGTCGAGATATTCATCACGTAATTTGCGAAGTTCGGCAAGTTCTTCTTTAAGGCGTTTGTTTAATTTAGTTTTGTCTTTTTCTTCAGCAATCAATTTTTTAATTTTTTGATCCTGCAGAGCAATCTTATTGTTAGCATCATTTAACAAGGTGTCCAGATTACCGGCAATACCGCGGTATTTTTCAAGTTCAAGCGTAATGCTCTGCAACTCTCTGTCTACATCCATCCTAGCCGTGTTTAAACTATCAATATCATTGGTATATTCAACCACTGCATTTGCATGGTTTCTCCATTGATAAAAATTAAAGCCCAGGGAGGCAATAAGCAATAGCAATACAAGGCTTATTGCATTCCTATTTTGTTTTGATTTTTGTTCTTCCATAAATTTGTTTAGATTTAACTGCTAAATTACGATTTTAAATTTCATAGTGTGCAAAATTTGTACCATTGAACTTTATTTGTATCCGATGAAATATTTTTTAATAGCTGGTGAGGCCAGTGGTGATTTACTAGGGGCAAGCCTTATGGGAGGTATAAAACACCTTGATTCTAACGCAGTTTTTAATTACTGGGGTGGGGAATTAATGCTACAAAAATCCCCAGGTTTACTACAACATTATAAAAACATCAACATTATGGGGTTTGTAGAAGTAGTACTAAAATTAAGAACTATATCAAAAAACCTGACTCTTTGTAAGGAGCAAATTCTGGCGTTTAATCCTGATATAGTTGTACTGATTGATTATCCTGGATTTAATTTACGGATAGCTGGCTTTGCCAAAGAAAACAACTTTAAAACCGCTTATTTTATAGCGCCTAAAATATGGGCATGGAACGAAAAGAGAGGTAAAAAATTAGAGAAATATATTGATCATCTGCTGCTTATATTCCCTTTTGAACCGGCTTATTTTAAGAAGTGGAAAGTAAAGTCGACTTATGTGGGTAACCCCTTAACATCTCTTATAAAAAACTTCAAGTCTACTTCTGATTTTACTACGGTAAACGGTTTAGGAAACAATAACATTATTGCCCTATTACCCGGAAGCCGCAAACAGGAAATTAAGCGTATTTTACCGGTAATGGTTAAGTTGGCCAAACACTATCCTCAATATAAATTTGTAATTGCAGGGGCACCTTCCATAGACGTTTCATTTTATCAGCCGTATCTTAACAATCAGGTTAAAATTGTATTTGACCAGACTTATAATTTGTTAAGTTTTGCCAACGCTGCTATTGTTTGCAGTGGCACTGCATCTCTGGAAGCAGCATTATTTAATGTGCCTCAGGTATGTTGTTACGCAGCCAACAAACTCTCTTATCAGCTAGCGATCTGGTTTGTAAAAATACAGTATATATCACTGGTAAATCTGATATTGAATAAGCCTGCCATAAAAGAACTGATACAAGATGATTTTACCGAGGATAATGTGCTGACTGAATTAAAAGCAATCTTACCGGGTGGTAGCAGACATATTCAACTCCTACACGATTATGATGCATTAAACAAATTGTTGGGTTCTGAAAATGCGAGTATCAATGCAGCTGTTATAATTACAGATCTGGCTAAGGCTTAAAGTGGCTAACATTTAATTCCTGATCACAAAAATCATGTTCGAAACGCTGATTACTAGCTATTATAATAGTGCGGTTACCAAGTTGTTTATTCATTTTTTCGCGATACCATTTTATTCCATTTTCATCTAAATTTGAACACGGTTCATCCAGTAAAAGTAAGGGTGTATCTGAAAATATTGCCAGCACTAGTTTTAATCGTTGCTTCATCCCAGAAGAAAAATATCTGATATGTTTATGTTCATTTCCTGCCAATCCGCACTCTTCAATTATCTCACTTATTTTTATACCGGTTTGTGTAGCGAAAAAGCCAAAGTGAAAATTTAGCATTTCGGTAAGTGTAAACTCTTCGATCAATTCCAGATAAGGGGCTGCATAAATAATGTTATGGATCAGTTCATCATCACTCAAAATCTTTTGGTTCAGGCTATATATAATTTCTCCTTTGCTTATTGTTTGAAAATTAAAAATGAGCTGAAGTAACGTTGATTTACCACTTCCGTTATTTCCTGTTAAAGCATAAGAACGGGATGACTCAAAAACAAAACTAATCCCTTTAAAGATCCATTGTCTGTTAAATCGTTTACCAATATCAGTAAGTGTAATTTTCAAATTTCCGGTTGCTCATTTTAACTTTCATAACAGAATTCTACTTACGGTACTTCCAAGCTAAGACAGTCATTTTATTTTCCATTAAAACCTTTTATTACGCCACGATCAGAGTTACGGATAAAAGATAGAATCTCATCACGTTCAGGCGTAGCAGGCATTTCAGATTCCACTTTATCCAGGGCAATACTCAGGTTACGGTTATGTACAAAAAGCACCCTGTAAATATCCTGTATCTCGTTTATTTTTTCATTGCTGAACCCATTCCGCCTTAATCCAATTGAATTAACACCTTCATACATTAAAGGATATCGACCTGCTTTTACAAAAGGTGGAACATCTTTACTTACCATACTTCCACCCTCAATCATAACATTGCGACCAACAAGAGCAAACTGGTGGATAGCAGATAACCCACCAATTCTTGCACCGTCCTGAATGGTTACATGGCCGGCAGCCTGAACGCCATTAGCTATAATTACATGATTACCTATAATACAATCATGGGCAAGATGTGTATAAGCCATAATCAGACAATTAGTTCCTACCTGTGTTTTAAATTTATCTTTAGTACCACGGTTTATGGTAACACATTCTCTAATGGTTGTATTGTCTCCGATAATAACAAGGGTTTCCTCTCCATCAAATTTTAAATCCTGTGGTATAGCAGAGATTACTGTTCCCGGAAAAATGCGGCAGTTTTTACCAATGTGGGCTCCGGGATAAATGGTTACATTGGAACCTATCCAAGTACCTTCTCCAATTTCCACATCTTTATGAATAACGGTAAAAGGATCAACAACTACATTAGCGGCTAATCTAGCCAGAGGGTCTATATAAGATAAACTTTGGATCATAAAATATTTTTTGATTGTTGCAGCAGCATTTTGTTAGGAGCAACTGTAACAGGTAATTTAATTATTTTTTGACAACCTGTGCCATTAATTCTGCTTCACATACCAACCGGTCGCCTACAAATGCACTCCCTTTCATAACACATATGCCCCTCCTTATCGGACCAATAAGTTCAAGGCGGAATACAAGTGTGTCTCCGGGAATAACTTTGTCTTTAAACTTGGCATTATCAATTTTCATAAAGTAGGTATTATAATTCTGGGGATCTTCTACTTTAGATAATATAAGCACACCTCCCGATTGAGCCATGGCCTCAATAATAAGTACCCCGGGCATTACTGGATTACCGGGAAAATGCCCCTGAAAAAAAGGTTCATTAAACGATACATTTTTAACGGCTATAATGTGGTTCTGTCCAACTTCTAAAATTTTATCAACCAGTAAAAAAGGAAAGCGGTGAGGCAGCATTCGTTCAATAGCATCGGCCGTATACAGGGGTGGTTTGTTAGGATCATATTTTGGCACTCTGATGGAACTTCTTGTTTTTTTTATAAGTGCTTTTATCTTTTTCCCGAATGCCACATTAGCAGCATGGCCAGGCCTTGCAGCCATTATTTGAGCTTTAATGGGGGTTCCAATTAAAGCAAGATCACCTATCAGATCAAGTAATTTATGACGTGCAGGTTCGTTGTGAAAACGGAGATCAACATTATTTAAAATGCCTTCCTTCTTCACTTCCACTTTTGGCTTATTAAACATTTTTGCCAGATGCTCAAGCTCATCATCTTCAATTACACGATCAACAATTACTATGGCATTATTTAAATCACCACCTCTGATTAATCCATTGTTATAAAGTAATTCGAGTTCATGCAAAAAACAAAAAGTACGGCATGAGGCAATATCTTTTTCAAACTCTTTCAGACTTGTAATAGAGGCATGCTGGCTGCCAAGCACAGGTGAATTATAATCAACCATAACCGTTAGCCTGTAATCATCAAGAGGCATAGCAATCATTTCAACATTGCGGTCAGCCTCTGTATAATAAATATTCTGCGGTACTGTAAAATATTCTCGTTCTGCTTCAAGTTCCTGGATGCCTATTCCTTTTAAAGCCTTCAGAAAAAAGCTTGAACTACCATCCATAATGGGTGTCTCTCCCCCATTAATCTGCACCAGACAATTGTCTATTTCAAGTCCGGCTAAAGAAGCCATTACATGTTCAACAGTAGCAACTCTGGCACCATTCTGTTCTAAAGTAGTACCCCTGGAAGTATCTACCACATTGTCAACATCGGCATCTATTAAAGGTTGATTTGGCAAATCAACACGTTGAAATTTAATGCCATAATGCTCCTTTGCAGGCATAAAAGTCATGTTAACAATTTGCCCGGTATGTAAGCCAACACCTTCAACACTTACTGCTTTTTTTATCGTAGTCTGCTTCATAAATTCTGCTTCATAAATATAGTACAAAAAAACAAAAAGCAGGCAAATTGCCCACTTTTTATTTTAATTTTCATTGTTTTTTAATTGTAAGTAGTTCTTTTTCCAATGCTTCTATTCTGCTTAATAGTTCTGGCAGGCGTCTTTGCACAGTAATCATTTTTAATGAATTGCGCAGTTCGATAGCGGGTGAACCAAACCATTTCTTATTGGGTTCCGTTATACTGGCTAAAGCACCACTCTGCCCTCCAAACTGACTTCCTTCTGCAATAACCAGATGACCGGAAATAGCTACCTGCCCGCCTAATACAGAATATTTGCCAAGTTTGGTGCTGCCCGCAATGCCAACCTGCCCCGCTAAAATGCAATGTTCACCAATATCTGTATTATGCGCTATTTGTACCAGGTTGTCTATTTTTGTACCGTTTCTTATTATAGTTGAACCCATTGTGGCTCTGTCTATCGTTGTATTGGCCCCTATTTCTACATTGTTTTCCACAATTACATTACCTGTTTGGGGTATTTTTTTATACGACCGATCGGGCAGTGGGGCAAAACCAAAACCATCTGATCCAATAACTGCACCAGCATGAATGATACAATTATCTCCAATAATGCAATCGTGATAAATTTTAACGCCCGGGTAAATGATACAGTTTTTGCCAATCTTTGCCTGTTGGCCAATAAAAACCTGGGGATAAATTTTAGAATGATCTCCAATGCTTGCATTTTTAGAAACATACGATGCAAAACCAAGATAAACATCTGCCCCTAATAAGGCAGTTGGATCAATAAAAACATTAGATTCTATGCCTTCAGAGATAGCCAAGGGATTGCTGAATTTTTCGAGGATAAAAGTAAAAGAAACATAGGCATCATCTACTCTTATAAGCGTGGCATTAATTTTTTTAGCCGGAATAAAAGTTCGGTTTACCAGCACCACACTTGATAAAGTGGTATATACATATTCTTCATATTTTGTATTGGCAAGAAAAGATAAGGCACCTGCTTTGCCTTCTTCAATTTTTGCTACAGTATTCACCAAAACAGCAGTATCACCCTCTACGGTTCCGTTTAACATTACAGATAGATCGCCTGCACTTATTTGCATAGAATTTAATTAATGGGTAAAAATAACATTTTTAGGGTAACACAGAAAATACTTGGTAACCGGTTTAGCTAAAGCTTCTATATTGTATTGATCAGATGCTCTGGTAATATCAATTAGTTCGCCGTTTTTATATAAGATCTTTATGTTTAAGCTATCGAGGTTATAGGCTCTGTTTCTTATAGAATCGGTGTACACGTAATATGAAGTACTGGCAAGAGGAATATTTTTGCTAAGGGCAACCTTAGCTTGTAAGGCCTTTATTTTACTTTCTTCAAAAGGCACATTGGAAAACTCAATTTTTGGCAAAAGTCTATCGCGAATCATCAGACACAAGTCGCTTAAAATTTTATCGGGATGGTGGCACCAAACCTTAACAGAAGCCATTACATCGTTATCGTCAAGCTGGGTATATGCATTTATACCCGCCGGTGCATTAGTTGAACCAGTAGGTGTTAAAAAAAAATTAGCAGCAGTTGGCTGTTGCGTTAAAAAATAAGAAAAGGCAGGGGTAGCAAATAATTGTTCTCCTTTTGCAGAAAGTTCATAAGCCCTTTCCACAGCTTTTATAAGTATGCTTTCTGCTGCTACCACCGTTTTATGCAGGTAAACCTGCCAATACATTAAACGGCGCGCAATCAGAAATTTTTCTATACTATAGATTCCTTTTTCATCAACCACGAGTTCATCCTCATGTACATTAAGCATTTTTATAATTCTGTCTTGCCCTACAACCCCTTCTTGTACACCGCTGTAAAAACTATCCCGTCTCAGGTAATCGAGTCTATCCATATCTAACTGGCTGCTTACTAACTGATGAAGAAAACTTTTACGATACCGGTTGGTAAATATTTCAATACATAAATCCAAACGTCCGTCCAGATCCTGGTTCATCAGGTGCATTAATGCCAATGAGATTTTTTCGTGCTCCAGATTTTTAATTAAAATATTTTCGAGTGTATGTGAAAATGGGCCATGACCAATATCATGCAACAGGATAGCAGCCAACACTGCTTCTTTTTCAGGTGTGGTAATACTTATACCTTTTTGTTCAAGTGTTTCAATAGCTTGCTGCATAAGGCTCATAGCCCCTATCATGTGTTGAAAACGGGTATGCTGAGCACCAGGATAAACGTAATTAGATAAACCCAATTGACTGATACGACGAAGGCGCTGAAAATAGGGATGGGCAATAATATCATATACCAGGCTGCAGGAAATACTTATAAACCCATAAACAGGGTCATTAAAATTTTTTAGTTTATTAAGCGGCACAATCAAAAAGTAAATTTAAGCGTTAAAGAGCAAAGATAAGGTTTGCCAGCATAGTTATGAGTTGCCGTTTATTTTGACACTAATTTTATTGATAACCGGAATTAGGTTCAACATAACTTTGCTAAAATGAAAGTACGAAGGTATGCAACAGAAGCTTTAAGAAAAGGATGCATAATGAATACTTCAACTTTAACTTATATTTACTTATTTTGCCATTTCTTAAAAAACATAATTAATATTAGATGAACGCAAACATATTGTGGGCCGATGATGAAATTGATTTATTAAAGCCGCATATTTTATTCCTTACCAATAAAGGTTATCAGGTAGATAAAGTAACAAATGGTATTGATGCCATAGAACAGGTAAAAGCCAAAAAATACGATGTAATTTTTTTAGATGAAAACATGCCGGGGATAAGCGGAATTGAAACGCTTTCGCAGATAAAAGCAATGCAACCGGATGTGCCGGTAATAATGATTACCAAGAGTGAAGAGGAACATATAATGGAGGATGCCATTGGCAACCAGATAGCGGATTATTTGATAAAGCCGGTTAATAGCAACCAGATCCTTTTATCGTTAAAAAGAATTCTTGAAGGCAAACAACTTGTAACAGAAAAAACTGCACAAAATTATCAGCAAGAGTTCAGACAACTGAGCATGGAGATGATGGATGTGAATGATTTTGAAGGCTGGGTGCAAATGTATCGCAAACTTGTTTACTGGGAACTGGAACTTGCTAAATCTGGCGAAACAGGCATGGATGAAATACTAGCCATGCAAAAACGCGATGCCAATAATGGCTGGACAAAATTTGTTGAGGCCAATTTTGTTAACTTTTTAAAGAAGCCAAATGCAAAAACTCCTTTAATGAGCCATACCGTTTTAAACAAATATTTGCCTGCCTATTTAAAAGATGAAGTCCCTACCTTTTTATTATTAATTGATAACCTTAGATACGATCAATGGAAGGTTGTTCAGAACCAGTTATCAGAATATTTTAATATAGTACTGGATGAAGTTTACATGACTATTTTACCCACTACTACGCACTATGCACGCAACAGTTTATTTGCCGGTATGATGCCGAGTGAGATTGAAAAAATTTATCCGAACCTATGGGTTAATGAAGAAGATGATGAAGGAAAGAACATACATGAAGAAGATCTGATGGGACGCCATTTACAAAGTTTGGGCTTTAAAGAAAATTTCTCTTACACAAAAATCACTAACCTTTATGCAGGTAAGAATTTAGTAGAACAGATTCCAAATCTTTTTCACAATGCATTTAATGTTATTGTTTACAATTTTGTTGATATGTTAAGCCATGCCCGAACCGAAATGAATGTGATGAAAGAACTGGCTGAAGATGAAGCTGCTTACCGGAGTATTACGGCAAGCTGGTTTGAGCACTCTCCCCTACTGGAAGCTATAAAAAAAATTGCCTCTAAAAAAGCGCGTATCGTTTTAACTACAGATCATGGTTCCATTAGGGTAAGCAATCCTGTAAAAATTGTTGGCGACAGAAATACCAGTACCAACCTGCGTTACAAACAAGGGCGAAATTTAAACTACAACGAAAAAGAATTGTTCGCCATTAAAAATCCTGCTGATATATTTTTACCAAAACAAAACATAAGCACTAGTTACGTTTTTGCAACAGGTGAAGATTTTATGGCTTACCCTAATAATTATAATTATCATGTAAATATGTACACCAATTCATTTCAACATGGTGGCATAAGTATGGAAGAAATGATAGTGCCTTTTGTTGTGCTGGAATCTAAGTGAGAGATGGGAGATGAGCGATGGGCGCTGGGAGATGGGAGTTGGGCGCTGGGAGGTTGGGAGATGGGAGGTTGGGGGTTGGGAGATGAGCGCTGGGAGATGGGAAGTGAGAGATGAGCGCTGGGAGATGGGAAGTGAGAGATGAGCGCTGGGAGATGGGCGCTGGGAGATGGAGATGAGCGCTGGGAGATGGGCGCTGAGAAGTGAGAGATGGGCGCTG
>JACMQU010000039.1 GCA_014376805.1 Bacteroidia bacterium | reverse complement strand
TGAAAATATATCTGATAAAAATGTTTCTGATGAAAATATATTTGATGAAAATTTATCTGATGAAAATGAAATCGATGAAAATGAAATCGATGAAAATTTATCTGATGAAAATGTTTCTGATGAAAATATATTTGATGAAAATGAAATCGATGAAAATTTATCTGATGAAAATTTATCTGATGAAAATGTTTCTGATGAAAATATATTTGATGAAAATGTTTTTGACGAAAATTTTATGAATTTACGAAAATTAAAGGGGCAACCACAAGGGTTTGCCCCTTGTGGGGCGCGGGCGCGCACACATACGGGGACGGAAAATGACGTGGGGGGCTTGAATGCCTTTGACAAAACTGTGGGGGTTATTATGGATGCCTTTAAATCTATTACTACGGTGAAATATATTTATGGCGTTAAACAATTTAACTGGCAACGGTTTAATGGTAAATTATGGCAACGAAACTATTGGGATGTAATCATTAATTCGGATTTTCACTTCCGTAATGTTAATAGGTATATTATAAATAATCCTACTAAATGGCCTAAGGGTAAAAAATAAATATTAAACTATTACTAAATTTATCAGATCTAATTGTTTATTCGAAAACATTCCTCCATACCAGGATCATCACGCCAATAATGCTCACTAAAACAGCAAGGTAGGATCGTAATAAAACCTTTTCTTTATAAAATAATACCGATGCCAGCAATACCGAAACAGGTAATAATGAAAATAAAGTTTGTGCCACCGAGGCTTCAATATGAGTGGCAGAAAGTAATGAAAAACTTACCCCTATAACTGGTCCGAATAAAGTACCCAGTAGGATAGGTTTCAACGTTTTTTTATTAAAGGTAATGGATTTAAATTCATGGATGAGATTTACGTTAAATGCTCCAATTACGTAGACAAAAAATGATGCGCTAAGCATTCTTATCCAGCTTGCATGAACTGGGTTTATACTGTTGCCTGCTGTTTGAAATCCTTTTTTTGCAAGCACCAGCCCAACTCCCTGACAAATTGCTCCTAAGGCTGCAAACAAAATCCCTTTATAAAAATTACCATGCCCGTCTGTAATAACAGCACTTTGTTCGGTTCGGGATATTGCAAGCATTACTATGCCTGCCAGTGAAACAAGCATTCCCAAAATTCCAGTTGCCGATAGATGTTCATCAATTAAAAGCATGCCGGTAAGCAAGGCTGCACCGGGTGCAAAACAAGTAAACAAACTGGCTCTTCTGCCTCCTAAAATTTTAAAGGCAGTAAAAGCAAAATAATCACCCAAGGTTAAGCCTATAAATCCTGAAATGCCAAACCAACAATATTGTAATACATTAACCCTGCTGAACAATTCGGTAACCGATATTTGATTCATATAACAAACCAGGAAGGATAGCACAATCCATGCATACAATAAACGAACGCGGTTTACACTTGCCGGTGGTGCAAGCCGCGATGCATTAGTAAATGCAAAGGTGCCGATAGTCCAACTGATAATAGTAACAATAGCTGCTACATATCCAATTGTTGCTGAACCCATACTTTTATAGAATATATTCACTTCCCATTTCCGGGATTTCAACATGGGTGATATGTACTTCTGCCAATGCTTTTTTCATAGCGTTTAACTGAACCGGTTCGCCATGTATAAGAAATATTTTTTTTAAACCTTCACCCTTATGTGTGCTTTTCCTGTTGTTATCTGTTGTAGCAATATAATCCATAATCTCATCATGATCGGGATGTGAGCTGAAAATATCAGTGCGTGCAATTTTAGCATATACATTTCTGTCTTTATTTTTTATTCTAATAGTTGGCTGCCCCAACAACAAACGATACCCTAAAGTACCTTCTGCACAAAAACCTGCAATTAGAATTGTTGAATTCATGTTCTCAATATTATTTGAAACATGCTCCTGTATGCGGCCGCCTTCTACCATGCCGGCAGCAGAGATGATAACTGCCGGTTCAAAGTAATTCATCAGCTCATCATGTTCCTTCATGTCTTCTAAATATTCTAACCCTTCAAAATTAAATAAACTGCCATGTTCTTTCATAAAAGTATGTGCTTCTTCATTTAAAAGATAAGCATGCCGTTCATATACCGGAGTGCTTTTAATAGCAAGCGGACTATCAACAAATACCTTTAATTCTGCCGGGATCAGCCCTTTCTTTTTTAATTGGTTCAGGGTAAAAACAATTGCTTGTGTGCGGCCTACACTAAAAGCCGGAATAACAAGTTTACCCCTTAAATCAACACAGGTACGTTGAACATAATATAACAATTCATCTTCTGCTTCTTTGGTAACGGTATGTTTTCTGCCACCATAAGTTGATTCGGTAATAAGGTAATCAACTGAATTAAAGTGCTCGCCGTTCTTAATCAGTTTACTGTTCTTTCTACCCAAATCGCCCGAAAAGCCTATGCGTGTTTCTTTTTCATTTTCTTTAACACAAATTTCTATACTGGCAGCTCCTAGCAAATGTCCTGCTTCTATAAATGTAATTGAAATGTTTTGATTTACCTTAAAAGGTTTGCTGAGTTGAACCGTTACAAATTGTTCAACTGTTTGTGTTACATTTTTTTCGCTGAACAAGGGTTTAGGAATTAGATCACGTCTTGTTTTTTTTGACTGTGACAATGCCTTACGGTAGTCATGAAACTGAATGTTTGCACTATCATATAAGAGATATTCCGTAAGTTCTGCTGTGGCGGCAGTACATAAAATTTTCCCCTTAAAACCGTGTTGAACCAATGCAGGCAAATTACCCGAATGATCTATGTGAGCATGAGTAAGCAACACCAGATCAACTGTAACCGGTTCAAACGGAAACAACTGCGCGCGCTCTACCGGATTACGTTTGAGTTCATAATCCATACCGCAATCAACCAGTATTTTGTATCCATCCTCAAGCGTTATCATATACATGCTCCCTGTTACCTGCTGGGCTGCACCTAAAAAACTTAATTTCATTTCTATTATAAATTACTTACACAAATTACAAAAAAGGTTTACTATAATTTAGCCGGAAACCTTTAGCTATAACCTTAAATTGATTCATCGCAAAGAAACCAAACTTTCTCATAACTTTGCGATTAAATATCTATACATTTACTATGTTACATGTTTTGACCGTTGAGCATTCTATTGTTAATGATTTTTTAGCAGAGATGCGCAATGTTATAGTACAGCACGACCGAGCAAGGTTTAGACGTAATGTGGAAAGAATAGGCGAAATTATGGCCTATGAAATCAGCAAACACCTCCTAAGAAAAATTGCTTATGTGAATACACCATTAGGAGTGCATCATTCACATGTATTAAAGAGTCAGCCGGTACTTGCTACGGTACTGCGTGCCGGAATACCAATGCACCAGGGCTTTTTAAATTATTTTGATAATGCCGACAGTGCTTATGTATCGGCATACCGTAAACATAGCAGTTTGCATGAATTTGAAATTGTGGTGGAGTATCTTGCAGCTCCCGATCTTACAGGAAAGACACTGATACTAATTGATCCGATGCTGGCAACAGGCAGGAGTATACTCGCCACTTATAAGGCTTTGTTAACAAATGGAAAACCAGCCGAAGTATTTGTAGCAGCTTTAATTGGAAGTACCCAGGGTATAAATTATATACAGGAAAATATGCCGGAAGCTAAAATTTTTATAGCGGAGATTGACACTGATCTTAATGCAGAACATTTTATTGTGCCAGGCTTGGGTGATGCGGGAGACTTGTCGTATGGAGGAAAGCTATAATTGTATTGCTTTCATCTATCTCACTTAAAACCTTTTAAGTTTAGCTTTCCAGAAATTCTTTAGTATCTAATTGTTCTAATACACCATTTTTATTAATTATTTTTCCATTTGAACCCACCTGTAAAAATCACAAATCATATAAAATAAATAATGGGTATGTTCTATTACTTTTGTTATTCACCTTCGTAACTGTTATCAGACTTTACCAAAAATGAACCGTATTATTTACCTGTTCGTCTTTATATTGTGCCAGCTTAATTTATCAAAGGCACAAAACATTCCACGTTTAAAAACCAACGATCTTCAATACTGGACCTTACAAAATTCTGATACTATTTTTGTCATTAATTTCTGGGCAACATGGTGTAAGCCATGTATAAGTGAGTTAAATAGTTTTGAAAAAATTAATAAATTGTATGCAGATAAAAAAGTGAAAGTGATTTTGATTAATAACGATTTTAAAAAACAATATGAAACCAGACTAAAGCCTTTTGTAAAAGAAAAAAATATAAAAAGCAGTGTTTTTTTTATGGATGAAAGCAACCCCAATAGCTGGATAGACAGGGTAAATACAGATTGGGGAGGAGCCATACCCGCAACCTGGATTATACAGAAAAGCAGTAATTATGAAAAGTTTATAGAAGGTTCTGTTAGTTTTGAAAAACTGAAAGAAATGATAGATCCATTAATTAAATGAAATTATGAAATACTTTGTTAGCATTTTTATCATTATTAGTTTGTCATTCACAACCGGCAAAAAGCAAGCGCATCCTGGTTATAAAGTTGGTGAGCAAGCCGTTGATTTTAAATTAAAAGGGGTAGATGGAAAGTACTATTCTCTTGCGGATTTTAATAAAAGTAAAGGTTTTATTGTCATCTTCACCTGCAATCATTGTCCGTTTGCACAGGCATATGAAAACCGCATTATTTCACTACATAAAAAGTATTCCCTTAAAGGCATTCCTGTAATTGCCATCAATCCAAATGATCCTGTTAAAGAGCCGGAAGACAACTATGAGAACATGCAAAAACGTTCAAAGGATCACAAGTACCCTTTTATTTATTTAATAGATGAAACACAACAAACAGCGAGAACGTATGGTGCCGCAAGAACACCCCATGTGTTTTTTATGGATGCCAAAAGAATCATCAGGTATATTGGTGCTATTGATGATAACTTTGAAGAGCCTGAACAGGTGAAAGAAAAGTACTTGGAGAATGCAATTGATGCGTTTTTAAAGGGCAAAAATGTTAGCGTAACACAGACGAAGGCAATAGGCTGTGGTATAAAATGGAAGTGAGAAAGCCGGAAGTATTTATTGGCAGTTTATAATAGGAACTTATTGAAACATTACAATTGATGTTAAAAAATTATTTACTTTCTTTCATTATTTGCTGCAGGGCACCGGCCAATTTTTTTTTGTACTGTAAATAGGTAAATAAAACAGAAATTAAAAAAGAATTACAGGTGAAGAAAGGCAAACACACGGCAACTTTTTAAAGCTTCATGGTTAAACTAATTCGCTTCCTTTCAAGGTCTACTTCGAGTACTTTTACCAGCACCTGTTGTTGTAACTTCACTACTTCATGGGGATCGCGTACAAACTTTCCGGCAAGCTGGGAGATATGTACCATTCCATCTTGCTTAACACCGATATCTACAAAACAGCCAAAATTTGTAATATTTGTTACTATGCCTGGTAATGTCATACCTGCATAAAGTTCTTCGGGTTTTTTTATATCAGCGAATGAAAATGGTTTTAATATTTCACGAGGGTCTCTGCCCGGTTTTGCCAACTCTTTTAAAATATCTGTAATAGTAGGTAGGCCTGCTTTTTGGCTCATATACTTTTGTGAGTTAACAGCTTTTCTAAGGTTATCATTTTTGATCAGTTCTTCAACAGTACAATGCTGGTCATGCGCCATAGCTTCTACAATGCTATAACTCTCCGGGTGTACTGCACTGTTATCCAAAACATTTTTCGCGTTTGGAATGCGTAAAAACCCTGCACATTGTTCATATACTTTTTCCCCGAGACGTGGAATTTTTTTCAATTGCTTACGACTTGTAAAAGCACCATGTTCATTTCTGTAATTTACAATATTCTCTGCTAACTTTAAACCCAGACCAGATACATGGGTTAGCAAACTTTTACTGGCGGTATTTAAATTAACACCAACACTATTAACACAACTTTCTACAACGGCATTTAAACTATTTTTCAGTTTGTTTTGATCTACATCATGTTGGTATTGCCCAACACCTATAGATTTTGCCTCTATCTTAACAAGTTCCGCTAATGGATCTGCCAATCTACGACCAATAGAAACAGCCCCTCTTACGGTAATGTCTTTATCCGGAAATTCTTCTCTTGCTACCAGTGATGCAGAATAAATGGAAGCACCATTTTCATTCACCATATATACTTCAGTAGGGTGGTAAAAAGTAATACTTTTAACCAGTTCTTCTGTTTCACGCCCTGCTGTGCCGTTACCTATTGCGATAGCTTGTATATGGTATTGCTGCACCATTTGCAGAAGTATTTCTGTTGCGTTATTCCATTCCTTTTGAGGTTGGTGTGGATAAATGATATTATCGGCCAGTAGCTTTCCCTCTTCATTTAAACACACCACTTTGCAGCCCGATCTGAACCCGGGATCAATAGCCATAATGCGCTTATTACCTAAAGGGGCTGCAAGCAGCAGTTGCCTCAGGTTTTCAGCAAAAACACCAATCGCATTTTCGTCGGCCTTAATTTTTAAAAGCCCCCTGAATTCATTTTCAATAGAAGGAGATAACAAACGTTTATAGGCATCTTTTACCGTTAGCATTAATTGCTTGCTGGCTTCATTATTTTTATGAACAAAGTAGCCTGTTAATTTTTCAATAGCTGTTTCTTCATCAGGTTCGATACTTATTTTTAAAAACCCTTCTTCTTCACCTCTGAAAATAGCGAGTAACCTATGAAAAGGGCATTTTTTTAAAGGTTCATCATACTTAAAGTAATCGAGGTATTTATTGCCTTCCACTTCTTTGCCTTTAACAACCTTACAATAGATGTTTGCCTGTTTCTCAAATTGCTGCCTTACTATGGCTCTTGCTTTGGCATCTTCACTAATCCATTCTGCAATAATGTCCCGCGCTCCCTGCAAGGCTTCTTCTGTTGTGTTAATGTTGTTTTTAATATAGTGCGCTGCTTCTTTTAATATACCGGTATCTGTTTCTTTTATCAGCCAGTGTGCAAGAGGCTCCAGACCGTTTTCTCTGGCTATACCGGCTTTTGTTTTACGTTTGGGTTTAAAGGGTAAATATAAATCTTCCAATAAAACCAAGTCATAACAGTTATTAATTTGCTGCCGGAGATCTGTTGTAAGTTTGCCCTGTGTGTTAATCGACTCGAGGATACTGTTCTTGCGTTTTTCAATTTCTCTTAAACGGATATTTGCCAGTCGGATCGTTTCAATTACAACCTCATCTAAACCCTGGGTTGCTTCTTTGCGGTAACGCGCAATAAAGGGTACGGTTGAACCTTCATCTAATAATTGTACGGTAGCTGTAAGTTGCTTTTGGCTGATCCCAAGTTGCAAAGCCAAATTGTTTAGTAAAGGAATAATTTGCATAAAGGTTCAAATATAAAGATTATTGATATTGTGTTATATTTCTGTTTAATTTACAATGGGTTCAGAAAAAATAAATTTTCCTTTTGTAAGTTATATTTAACAGGTTCAAATAAAATAGTTGTTGGTAAATGATGTTGAACCAACAACTGTTAAAATGCCTGTTTGTTTTATTAATTTTTGTATATGTTGGGCTTTTAAAATTTTACTTTTTAATTAGCTCATACTAATATGAGCTAATTAAATATCATCAGGTTAATTAATCTTCATTGCAGGAATAGCCGGATTTGGATACAGACTTGTTGTAAAGGGCAAAGCAATAACCGGTATTCTTTTCTTATCGTTTAATTATTACTCAAAATAATATATTTCTATTTACAATAAATCAATTACTGCAAAAGTTGCATAGCCTTTAGCCACCAGCATTTCTTTTCCTTCATTAATTACCCAAATCTCGCTCTCCGTAAAATGTAATTTATGACCGGCTTTAATTACATATCCTTTGGCAAAAGCAGTCTGTCCTATTCCGGGATTTAAATACGCAACCTTCATTTCAGCAGTAACTACGGCCTGTGATGGTTTCACTAAGGTATATGCCGCAAAACCTCCCACAAGATCGGCCAGAGTGGCAATTACCCCACCATGTAAAAATCCTATTTGTTGTTTGTGTTCAGGCAAAATAGTTAAATTGCCTTCAACTAAACCGGGTTGAACTAAGGAAGATTTAAAGCCAATGAAGTTCATAAAATGATTACCTTTCATTTTTTCTGCTATCAGATTTTGGTAATCGGGATTGTGAAGAATAAAGTTTTGCACGTTAATAATTTATTTTTTCGAAGGGTTTTACTACTTTGCGAAAGTAAGCAGTAACAATGTGCATCCAATAACCGTAAAAACATATAATGATAATATGTATAGCCCTGCCGATAATGGCAAGTATAAATATTATCTATTTTTTGAAGCAGGTCATATCAGTTCGGTAATTGCCGATGAACAGAATCAGCAGGTAATGTGTATGAAAGTATTTACAGGCGAACAGGTTAACTTTCTGGCACTTAGTTATGATGAGTTTAAGCAGATAACGCCATTGCTTGATGACATGAGCAATAAATACAAAGAAATAAGAGTAGTTATAAGTAACAGTGCCTGCGCACTGGTTCCTGAAGCTTTACTAAATGTTATTGAAACTGAAGCGTATTATAACCTCAATCATAAAAGCATTCCACAATCGCAAGTGCTTTATTGTAAGATGCATGTGCAGCATACCGCCTGTATTTTTAATATACGAAATGAACTGGTAAAGCTGATCCGTTTTAATTTACCATTGGTTGATGTTAACCACGCATCTCTTCTTTTTATAAAAGCCATTGAACAACAAAATTTTGAACAATCGGCGAGTAAAATCCATCTGTATGTGCATTCCTCTTATATTGAGTTACTAAATTTTGATAAGGGGATTAAGTTTTATAATACCTTTCATTTTGAAAACGAAGATGAAATTGTTTATTATTTGCTGGCTGCTGCAGAAAATTTGCAGATCAGTCATGGATTAGATGTTTTATTGTATGGCAATTTGCCCATTGTAAGTGTATTGCATGAGATATTAGCAAAGTATGTGCGTTCGGTGCAGTTTGGGATCAAACCTAAAAAATTAACGTATCCTGTTGCGTTTAATCAGTTTGCAGAGCATCAGTTTTTTATTGAATCAAGTGCTTTATTGTGCGAATAATAAGCGGATCAAAGAAGGGAATTCTTATTCAGGCACCTTCAAATTTACCGGTAAGGCCAACAACAGACAGGGCTAAAGAAAGTTTATTTAATATTCTTGATATTAATTTTAACCTGGAGAACCTTCAGGTGCTGGATCTTTTTTCAGGAACAGGAAATATCAGTTATGAATTTGCCAGCCGCGGTGCCACATCCGTTATTTCAGTAGACAAAGATTTGGGATGTATAAAGTTTATTAAAGAAACGGCTTCAAGATTAGCGTTAAGAAATATACATATTAAAAAGCAGGATGTATTTGCATTTATGAAGAATTGTGAGGATAGATTTGATATCATTTTTGCTGATGCTCCATATGCGCTCGATCGGATTGTAGAAATTCCCGGACTTGTTTACGATAATAAATTACTGAAAGAAAAGGGCTGGCTGATAGTTGAACATGCCACAAGTTTGGATTTGAGCCATCAAAATGGTTTTTTTGAAAAAAGAAAATACGGGCAATCCACCTTTTCTTTTTTTAAATGATTTAACTCAAAACTTATATAGCTATCTTAAAACTGAATTTATTTAACTCCTATAAAAAAAACATATAGCAAACTATTCTTTTTCTGCTTTAAGCTTAACCAAAAGTGTAAACCAGTAATTAAATAACAACCCTAATACCAATGAAACGCATAGCATTATTCCCGGGTACATTTGATCCAATAACGGTAGGACATATAAATATTATAAAACGGGGGTTACCTTTGTTTGATCATATTATTGTAGGGATAGGTCATAACAGCACCAAATCAACGTTATTTCCTGTTGAAAAAAGGGTAGGGTGGATCAATGAAATTTTTAAAAATGAACCCAGAGTTACCTGCGAATTTTATGAAGGCCTTACGGTAAATTTCTGTGAGTTACGCGGAGCAACTTATATATTAAGAGGAATAAGGAATATGGCTGATTTTGATTATGAAAAGAACATTGCGCAGATGAATAAAATAATTTATCCAAAGGCCGAAACGGTTTTCTTAATGTGTGACCCTGCTTATACACCTATCAGTTCTTCTGTAGTGAGAGACCTTATCAGAAATGGCGGAGATACAACTCAGTTTATTCCGGATGAAGTTAAATTCTAAATTTAAAGTATATCAAAAAAGACTAATTTATTTTTTCTTTAATATCTAAAAGTACCTCTCTTATAGATTCATAAAAGTCGAGGGTTTCTAAATTTAGTTTTTGCCAGTTTACCCATTTTACATCAGTGATATTTTCTTCTTTTTGTGGCACTAATTTTCCATTGAATTTGGTATCCATGATAAACCAGTGTGTAACTTTTAAAAAACGATGCCCCTGAAGTTTGTACGAATGATAACTGTTACCATTAAAGTTGCGGATGGTAAGTTTATTCACACCACATTCTTCTTCCACTTCCCGCATGGCACCATGTTCCGTTTTTTCACCCTTATCTATTTTTCCTTTAGGAAGATCCCATTTGCCTGCTCTTTTAATTAATAATAATTCCTTATTACTGTTAAAAACAATACCTCCGCCAGCTTCAATACTTGTAAAATGACTTTTAAATTCAACAAAAACACTGGTAGGATCATCAGTGAGTAACTGGGTTCCCTTTGATTGTAGTTCTTCCGTTTTCCTTACCTGATCCATTAGTGTTCCTAAGTTAGAAAAGGAAATGGTTGTTAATTCTTTGTATCTGTCGCCACTTAAAGCACGATCAGTAATAATAAATGGCTTATCGTTTATGAAAATTTTATACATTTGTAAATATGCAGATTAGTGATACAGTGGCCACAAAGATAGCAGAATATTTACTGGAAATTAAAGCTATTAAACTACAGCCTAACGAACCATTTACTTGGGCAAGCGGCTTGAAGTCTCCCATTTACAGTGATAACAGGCTTTCTCTTTCACATCCGGCTATCCGCACATTTATAAAAAAATCACTTGCCAATCTTGTCAGTAAAAGTTTTCCGGATACTCAGGCTATCATTGGTGTAGCAACTGCGGGTATTGCTCCCGGAGCACTTGTTGCGGATGTTCTTAATCTACCTTTTGGATATGTTAGATCGGAAGCGAAAAAACATGGTATGGGAAAACAGGTTGAAGGAGACATCAACCCCGATCAAGCGGTTGTGGTAATAGAAGATCTTGTTTCAACGGGTAAGAGTAGTCTGCAAGCCATTGAAGTTTTACGTACATTTGGTTCAAAAGTACTTGGACTGGGTTGCATATTTACCTATGGCTTTGAAAGTGCCCGCAACAATTTTGAAATTGCAGGATGCCCTTATCTTTCGCTATGCACCTACGATGTATTAACGGAAGTAGCCAGGCAAAAAGGCTATGTATCGGCAGCGGATATGGAAGTTCTATCGGCATGGAAAAAAAGTCCGGAAACCTGGAATATTTAAGTAAGTAACTTTGGCATTGAAATTATCTAAAAATCCGTTTAAAGCAGCTTACGCCATTTGGTTTGGTTTTTGGTTTGCCTTCATTTTTTTTCTATTATATCCTGCTATTTACTTTGCATTAAGCAATCCACGAAGGTATCGCTTAGGTCACACACTGCGAAGATTGTGGGGTTGGTTATTACTCATTCTTGGCCTTATAAGGGTAAAGCAAATTTATGAAGAACCCATTGATGAAAGGAAATCATACATTATAACACCAAATCATACTTCACAACTTGATATCGTTACCCTTTCTGTTAAGTTAAATATTTTTTTTAACTTTATGGCTAAGTCTGAGTTAGAAAAGATTCCAGCTTTTGGAATCTGGTTCAGAACAATTGATGTGGCTGTTAACCGCAAGAACCCCCGGCAATCGGCAGAGGCATATCGCAAGGCTCTGAAATGGATAGATGAGGGCAACAGTATGGTTATTTTTCCTGAAGGGACTATCTCTAATCAGGTGCCACAATTAATTAAATTTAAAGATGGTCCTTTCAGAATGGCTATAGAAAAGCAAATCGATATATTGCCGGTTACCATTATTGGCAACTGGATAACTTTACCTGATCAGGGTGTTTTTGAAGGACAGCCACATGCGGTAATTCAATACATACACAAGCCTGTTTCAACGGTAGGTTTAACCTTTAATGATGTGGATGCATTAAAAGAAAAAGTTTATCAGACCATAAACAATAAATTGAAAGAATATGGATATTAATAATGAAATGATTGATCACCTTGCTGACCTTGCCAAGTTAAATTTTAACAAAGAAGAAAAGGAAAATATTAAAAACGACCTCATTCGTATTTTAACTTATGTTGAAAAACTAAATGAAGTAGATACCGAAAATGTAGCACCGCTTATTTTTATGAATGAAGAGACAAATGTATTGCGGGAAGACGAGCCAAAACAAACATTAACAAAGGCTGAAGCATTACTAAATGCACCTGCAAAAGACAGTGATTATTTTAGGGTGCCAAAGTTTATAGAAAAATAATGGCAGCATTTGTAATTGATATTGTAAAAATTGGCAAAACCTATAAGATAGGTGAAGTAGAAGTACATGCCCTTCGCGAAGTTGATCTTCAGATAAAAAGAGGAGAGTATGTTGCGTTAATGGGACCTTCCGGATCCGGTAAATCAACACTAATGAATATACTTGGCTGCCTGGATACTCCCTCAAGAGGTAGTTATACTTTAAATGGCATTAATGTTAGTCATATGACCGATAATGAACTTGCGGAAATAAGGAATAAAGAAATCGGATTTATATTTCAAACATTTAATTTACTGGCCAGAAACACGGCATTGGATAATGTAGCTTTGCCATTGGTATATGCCGGCATTAATAAATCTGCCAGAATAACCAAAGCAGAAAATGCGCTTAAAAGTGTAGGGTTAGGAGATCGAATGCATCATAAGCCAAATGAGTTGTCGGGTGGACAAAGGCAAAGGGTGGCCATTGCAAGAGCGCTTGTTAATAACCCATCCATTATTCTTGCCGATGAGCCTACGGGAAACCTCGATTCAAAAACTTCTCATGAAATTATGCAATTACTGGAAGAGATTCATAACAATGGTAATACCGTAGTAATAGTAACACATGAAGAAGATATCGCTAAAAGAGCAAAAAGGATTGTTCGTTTAAGAGATGGATTGATTGAAAGTGATTCAAAAGAGGTTCTTAGTTAGTTTCAAAATATCCGCATTCTGCAAAACTTGCTTTTAAATCGGGCCTGCTTTTAAAAATTCCATATATTGTAGAACCGCTGCCACTCATAGAGGCATAAATGGCTCCTTTGTTATACAGTTTTTCTTTTATTGTTTTTAAAGCAGGCATAGCCATAAATACACTGTTTTCAAAATCATTTATTAATACATTTTTCCATTCTTCAACAGGCATGTTAATTTCATCAATAAGTGTATACCGGTTATTGGTTCTGCCTCTTGCAATTACCTTACTAAACGCAACAGCAGTTGAAACATGCACGGGCGGTGTTACGAGCACAATATGATAAGGGCTTAGGTTAAGTGCAATGTCTTTCAAAATCTCCCCTTTTCCTGTGGCAAATGCGGGAGTATTATCTATAAAAAAAGCACAGTCGCTTCCCAGTTCACCGGCATGTTTTTTAAGCTGATCTGATCTTAACTTTAAGTTGAATAACTGATCCAGAAGTTTAAGGGCAAAAGCCGCGTTACTGGATCCACCGCCAAGTCCGGAGCCCATTGGGATTTTTTTTAACAAACAGAAAGTTACGGGCTCCAACTGATAGGTGGCATCCAGCAGGTGATAAGCTTTTGTAATTAAATTATTTTCGGCAGTTCCGGTAACAGGCAATCCTTCAACAATTAATTTAACCTTAGTTCCTATCTCATCGCATCCTGTAATAACTTCAAGTACATCACAAAGTGATACAGGATAAAAAACGGTCTCCAGGTTATGATACCCATCAGATCTTTTATCGAGGATATGCAATCCCAGGTTTATTTTGCAGTTAGAAAAGGTAAGCATCAGAGCGCATTAAAACTTTATAAGAAAATAAGGCCATTTACCATTGAAAATATACCAAACTGCTTAGGTGAGGAATTTATTAAAACATTATATACATTTAGTAATATAACTGATATAATCTTTGTGTTTTTATGTTTTTGGTTTAACATGTAATTTGATGGCAAAAAGTATTTGAATTTTGATGAATATAATAAATTATTTTTTATCAATCCACAATGTTTTTTATCCGGTAATAAATTGAATAATAGGTTGTAAATAGTCAATTGCTTTCACCTTATTAAATTTATTCAGGAACTCGTAGTTAATATCGGGCTTTTTGTTGTTTTTTATGTGGGCCAGTACCTCGCTGCAATTTTTAACTATTATAGAATTAGAGCCGGAGAGTAAATCACCTAATCCTCCGTTACAATATCCGATAACGTGAGTGCCAGAAAGCAAACTTTCATGCGCAACTCTGTTCCAGCCTTCATTAATAATGGTAAGTGCAAGCGTGTACTGGCTTTGTGCCATTTTATGAACATAGTCTTTAAAATGTTCAAAATATATAATGGAAAAATATTTTTCGGTTTTGGCTTCTTCAACATTATTGGTACTAAAATAACAAGTATATCCTGCTTCCATTAATTGTTTAGAAAGTTCAAAAATTGCCGGGTCATTTTTAAATGAATATTGTCCTAAATGAATGGTGTTAAGTTTTGGTGAGCATTTAAAATAATGGTAATACTCCGCATCTAAAAAATTAGGAAATAAAAATGAAGGTTTAATTCCTTTTTGATCGCAAAAAAATTTTTCCCAAAATGCGGCAACAGTTATTAGGGCAACTTTTTTTGCAGGCATTAATTTTAATATAAAAAACAAGAGCTGATAATAAATTTTTAAGGCATTGCTTTTACCATCGTTTTTATCAAAATAATGCCATACAATAATTGTTTTATTGCGGTTAAAAACATTTCTGATGATAATAGGTAAAGCCAACCTGCTTACTGTTAAATTTATGTGTGCATTTCCTTCTTTAAAAGCCCATGCCAGAAGATGTAAATGTGACAAGGTGCTTTCAAAGAAATCCCATTTTCTTTTTACCGTTATTATCGTATCTGTTTCTCTTTCAATAAAATATTGTTGCAATAAATTAAGCAAGAACTTTTCATGCAAATAACCACCGGTTATCTGTTTACCATGAGAAATATATTTTATTTTTAGCGGTATGATATGAGAACAATTTTGTTGCTGACTATTGCAACAAAAGTATTTTAAAATGAATACATTTTATCTTTCAGTTGAAAAAATAGAATATTTATTTTAAAACGGGCAATAATTATTGAAATACAAGTTTAGGGATTGTAAATTTTGCTGAATTTTTATTTTTTACCCAATTCATTCTCAATGGTTTTATTTCTTATTGATGAACAATTTTTAGTTTTTGTGACAGTTGAATTATAATCAGGGAAAAGAAGCTCATGCCTATAGCTATGCCCCAATCTGTAACAGACATTAAATAGATGCCTAATACATTTCTAACTGCTTCAATAAAATAAGTAAGCATAATAATAGCAATACAAACAAAGGAAGCATACCAAATATATTTATTTCTGAACACTTCTGTTTTAAAAAATGGGATTTGGCCTGAACCCATATTAAATACATGTAGTAACTGGGTAAATATGAGTGTAAAAAATAATACGTTATTACAAAGTATAGGGTCAAAGGCTTCAACCCGATGAGCCGTATAATGGCTAATAAACACAGCACCAATGGAACTTATGCTAATAATAATACTGTAATAAATAATAGCCCACCATCTTTTGTTATCAATTATTGGTTCTTCTGTATTTCTTGGTGGTTGCTGCATAATCAAATCACTGCCACTGGTTATACCTAATGCTAATGCTTGTAATACATCTGTAATAATATTTATATATAATATCTGAAGTGCGACTAACTGAAAATGTAAATTTAAAACTGAAGATATGGAAACTATCAATAACTCACTAATGTTACAGGAAAGCAGATAAATAACAAATTTTCTGATATTCTCAAAAATAATCCTTCCCTGTTTTATGGCATGAACAATGGAGCTAAATGAGTTATCTTTCAAAATCATATCAGCCACGTCTTGTGCTACCTGGGTGCCTCTTTCACCCATTGCAATACCAATATCAGCTTTTTTCAAAGCAGGAGCATCATTAACCCCATCGCCTGTCATGCCTACAATGTATTTATGGTCTTGCAATACAGTAACCAAATCTAATTTTTGTTTAGGGCTAACACGGGCAAATACATCCGTTTTCATCCAGGTATCTTTTTCGCTTTCACTTAACTGTTCATAATCATTCATGTCTTTGCCAATGATAGCAGATTGATTCTGATCGGTAATGATACCAAGTTTTAAAGCTATGTTTTTTGCTGTTGCCGGATGATCTCCTGTAATCATGATTACCTTAATACCAGCAGTTTTACATTCTTTAATGGCATCAAAAACGTCTTCACGCGGTGGATCAATCATACCAAATAAACCACAAAATGTAAGATCAGTTAATAATTTTGCGCTCTTATCATTTGTATTTTTAAAGGCCCCTGCTATAACCCTTAAACCAGAGGCCGCCATTTGTTCGGCTTGGTTTAACCAATGCTGCTTTTTAGTATTATCTAAAAGAATTTCCTGTTCACCATCAAAAATACAAGTACAATATTTTATCAATTCTTCAACCGCACCTTTTGCATATATCGTATATCCATTTTCTGTCTGGCACATGGTAGACATTATTTTTGTTTCCGAAGAAAAGGGTTCTTCTTTTTTTACCGGATATTTTTTTTTCATATCTGAAATAGAAATACCTTGTTGTTTTACAAACTTTAATAATCCGGTTTCCAGCGGATCGCCTGATTCTTTTCCTTCTTTATTTAAAATGGCGGTATTGCATAAAACTGCAATTTTAATCATTATTTCATTCGTTTTTATTTCGGCCAGTTTTTGATTCTCATTCAATTCAATTTTTCCGGTTTCAGTACTTATAGTCTTTACTTCAATTTTATTTTGAGTAAGTGTTCCGGTCTTATCCGTACAGATAACGTTTGTACCACCCAATGTTTCAACAGCAGATAATTTTTTAACCAGTACATTTTGCCGGGCCATTTTTAACATTCCCTGTGCAAGTGCAAGGGTTGCTACAATGGGCAACCCTTCCGGAATAGCAGCCACTGCAAGGGCAATAGATGTTTCCATCATTACAAGCCATTTTTTTCCGTTCAATAGCCCTGTAGCAAAAATGATAATAACAAGAACCACGGTAATTTTGATGAGTTTCTTGCTGAACTCTTCCAGCTTTTTTTCAAGTGGAGTAACTGCCTGATCAGCCGATTGAATAAGGTTCGCTATTTTGCCCAATTCGGTTTTCATTCCGATGTTAGCAACCATTGCATAAGTATTACCTTTAGTAACAGAAGTTCCTTTATATAACATATTGGTACGTTCTGCAAGTGGCGTATTTTCAGGTAATACTCCAACTTTTTTTTCTACCGGAATTGATTCACCTGTTAGTGATGATTCATCTAACATAAGCTGAGATGATTTAATTATCCTTAAATCAGCCGGAGCCATATCACCTGCTTCTAAGTAAACCATATCACCTGGAACAATCTCCTCTAAATTAATCTCTGATATTTTCCCGTTACGTAATACCCTTGTTGAAATTACACCGAGCTTTTTTAATGTTTCCATAGAGCGATTTGCTTGAAACTCCATAAAAAAACCAATTAATGCATTAATTAAAATTACTATAATAATGGCAATGCCCTCCAACCATTCCTTAAAAAAAAAGGATAAGCCTGCTGCTACAAGTAAAAGATAAACAATAGGGCTTCTGAATTGCTGAAGGAGAATTATCCACGGATTTTTCTTTTTCTCATGCGTAATAACATTTCTACCAAAAGTATTAAGACGATTCTGAATTTCAGCAGAATCTAAACCTGTTTCAGAATTAACGTTAAATGTTTTAGCCATATCATTTTGAGATATGCTATGAAAAGATACGTTCATTTTTTCAATCTCCTTTTCAGGATTGGAATCAACTTTAACTTCTTGCTTTACTTCATCTTTTATATCAGTTTCGGGCTTGTCTTTGTCCTTGTCTTTAGCATCCGGTGGAAGTTCATCTTTAGTTTCAGATTTAACTTTAGCTTCATCACTTACTACGGGTTTTATTTCTTTTTTAAGCTCGTTATTAACATTGTCTTTAGCATCAAATAAGATTTCATCTTTAATATTAGGTTCAACTTTAACCTCAGGTTTAGCATCCTCTTTTACTGCGGGTTTTATTTCTTCTTTAGACGCGTCTTTAGCTTTGTCTTTAGCATCCAATGAGAGTTCCTCTTTGGTGTTAGGTTCAACTTTAACTTCAGGCTTAGCATCCTCTTTTACTGCGGGTTTTATTTCTTCTATAGACGCGTCTTTAGCTTTGTCTTTAGCATCCATTAAAAGTTCATCTGTTTTGTTAGGTTCAATTTTAACTTCAGGCTTTGCATCCTCTTTTACTGCGGGTTTTATTTCTTCTATAGACGCGTCTTTAGCTTTGTCTTTAGCATCCAATGAGAGTTCCTCTTTGGTGTTAGGTTCAACTTTAACTTCAGGCTTAGCATCCTCTTTTACTGCGGGTTTTATTTCTTCTTTAGGCTCTTCATTGGCATTCGGTTTTGGTTCAATTTTGGCATCAGCTTCCCTCAACTTCCGTTCGTTTTCTTCCCATTCCTGCACAGCCTTAACATCTTCCCGCCCCAGTTCCTCGTAAAATTTACGGACTCGCGTAACCATTTCAGGTATTGAACCATCAGGTGTTTTTGAATTTTCTTCTGGCTTGTTTTCAGAGTTTATCATGTATAATTATATTTTACAAAGCGCATTTCCTTCTTCTAAAATTTCTCTTTTTCTTCCCTTAGTTATTCCTACAGATTTGAGCCATATAGGATTTTTTGCAAATTTCTTTACATAGCACAATTTTATTTTCCAATAAATATTTTTTTTCATTTATTGTGTGTGAAGTTAAACAAGTAAGGGGATATAAGCCACTTATATCAAACAATTCTTTTAAACTTCCATTACCCGGTTAATTCCATCCTAATAAAATTAAACCCTACACAAGCATCAAATCTTATGGCATTATCAAATTTTTTGTATTTGTTACCACACAACCCTGATGATTTTTTTTATTGCCTGAAATCACTGCCCATGCCTCTATTTATTTTCAATTCCTTTTTATCGAAACTTAATTGTTTTTTAAGTATAAATTCCTTAAAAAAGATAGTGTTGATTTTTTGTGATATTTAAAATTAGATTTAAAGAATAACGTGTAAAATTACTGCGTATTTATTTTTATTGACTTCCCAATTAAATAACCAATTTGAATTCCCATGAGCATATTTCTACCACTCCAGTTATTCATCAACATGTTGCCTGAATACATTTGAGAAAATCCTTGGTTGGCAAACAATTGTATTTGAAAAATATCTTTTTCAAATACAGGAAAATTTCCGCCTATACCAAAAAATAAACCAACATCTAAATTGCCGAAATCCCCGTTCATATTATCGCTTCCCATATCATAAGCCCGGTTTGCATTTAACAAGGTGTGTTGTGTGAGGCCTAAGTTTATAACAAGTTGTTTCCTTTTAGTTCCTCCAGTTATTTTATATTGTCCTCCCATATTTACATCCCAATAATTAAGATTATATCTGGGCTTATAAGTATCCATATAGTTGTTAAATTTCCCACCACGTTGCTGATATCCGGTTTGCACATACAGTCCCCAGTTTTTATTTAAAGATAATTCTGCCCGCAATCCGGTTCCGAAACTTAATTTAAAAGAAATATCTGAATTTGTGTTCGTGTGATTCATTCCTGAATTATTCATTCCCATTGCGTTTCCAGAAGATACAATAGTTGAAGTTCCGAATATATAATAAGGTCCTATTTTTATGTTTTTTTGAGCCAAAACTACATTTGCAGTAAGGGCTAGTAACACGATTAAAATTATTTTTTTCATTGCTGTATTTTTTAATTAAACGACTTCAAATTGTAACATCATTCCACTATCTTCATGTTCCAGGTTATGACAATGCAAAACAAATTTTCCTTTATTCTCTGAAAATTTCATAATAGTTCTTACTTTCTCTCCCGGCATTAAGAGTACTGTATCTTTCCAGCCATTCTCGGTAACTATTAATGAATTTCTTCCACCAATGCGGTCAAGAACCTGAAACTGGATTCCATGGATGTGCATTGGATGTGGCTCCTGACCGGCAGAATTGTCGAAGATCCATATTTCTGTAGCACCAGACTTAACAGTTTCGTCTATGCGATCAGACTGATAACTTTTATCATTAATTTTATGAAAACCTTTCATACTATTCATCCCTCCATTCATATTCATTCCACTACCCATGTTCATATCAGAAACAGTGAATGTTCTTGTTTTTGTGGAAGTAGATTCTGGAATTATATTTATTGTTGAAAGTGACGCAGGCATACTAAAAGTATCCATGTCATTTTTAGTAACAGAAAATTTCATTATTCTGAACTCCTGTTTTCCCTGGGCTGATCCTGCGGAAAATGTTTTACTAATAAGAAAAATATCCTGCCCAAGTGTGTATGCATCGAAGTTAATTATTAAATCGGCTCTTTCTCCGGGGCCTACTATAAGTGATGAAACAGTTTGAGAAGAAGTAAGCAAACCACCATCGCTACCAATTACAGAAAATGAATCGCCATTATTTAATGCAATATTATAAATTCTTGCATTAGAACCATTTAATATACGTACTCTGTAACTACTTCTGTTAACTTCGTGGTTGGGAGCATAAGAACCATTCACGATAATATATTGTCCCAGATAGCCTGTCATAATTTCCATCATTTGTGGAGAATAATCAAGGCTATAATCAGGGAATACGCGTTTATCCTGAATAACAATAGGGATCTCAAAATTTCCTGTTGGAAGGTTCAGTGCCTGTTCTTCTTTATCATTCACAATAAAGATACCAGCGAGCCCTTTAAACGTGTGTTTACTTGTATAACCATCGGCATGTGGATGGTACCAATACATACCTGCCCTTTGATTTACCATAAAATTATAATTAAATGAAGACCCCTGCTGTATAACATCATCCGGGTGCCCATCCATAGCAGCAGGGACGATTAAACCATGCCAGTGAATATTTGTAGGTTCAGAAAGATTATTTCGCAATTCTGCATTCACAACTGTTCCGGAATTAACCTTAATAGTTGGGCCTAAAATGGAGTTGTTTTGATACCCAAATACCTGTGAATATTTATTTTTAAATACCGAGTGTTTGGTATTTTGAGCAGTAAGGTTAACCATACCTCCTGAGACCTGAGGAAATTGAAGTGGCATATCAAATGTTCCTTCAATAATATTAACAGGCCCTCCGCTCATACTATCCATATTCATCATCATATTGTTTTTTCCACATGATGATATAAAAACCGAAGAACCACTTATTAAAGAAAAAGCAGCCCCTATACCTGAATACCTTAAAAAATCTTTTCTGTTCATATTTTTAGTTATTAATTAATTACATTTTCATTCCGCCCATATTACCCCCACCTTGCCTGATTACACTTTCGCTTTTTAAAAAAAATGCACCAGATATAACAACCTTTTCTCCCGGCTTTATACCTGAAATAATTTCAATTTCTTTTTTGTTTTCAATGCCAGTTACAACCATACGCTGTTCAAACATGCCATCGCTGTCTTCAAGCCATACAGAAGTAGTTGATTCCAGTAAGAGGGCCGATTTTAGAATCACTAATGCTTTTTTCTCATTTCTTTGCAGGTACAGGTAAGCCATCATACCTGGCTTTAGTTTATTGTCGGTATTATTCACCTGCAATCTTACCAGGTTTACTTTTTGGTCTTCTTCTATAATTGGGTTGTCAAAAACTACAGTACTTTTATATATTTCATTGGGATATGCTTCAAATTCAGCTAAAAAAACCGGACTTTGTTTCAGGTATTTTATTTCATCACTATATACTTGTGTTTCTATCCATAATTTGCTTAAATCAGCTATTTTCATTATGGGTGAACCAACATCCACATATTCACCCTCACGTACAGGTAAATTTAACACGTAGCCAGTGTAAGGACTATAAAATTTAATTAAAGACGATCCACTTTTCGAATTTTCAATTTCTTTAATCTGAGCCGGGGTTAGCGTCCATAATAATAATTTTTTTCTGGCGGCCTCTAATAATAGACGGGCTATATCCTTTTGTTCAATTGCACTTTCCATTTGTTTAATTGCCATCAGATAATCGTTCTCATCTGCTAGCAACTCCTCACTATAAATTGAATACATTACCTGGCCTTGTTTAACATAAGCACCGGGATTTTTAATAAATAATTTATCCAGTCTTCCTTTAACATGTGCAGTAATTAAATTAACGCCACGCTCATCAATGGCAGTTTTGCCAACTAGTGTTGTAGTTTCTGAAATATTTTTTATTGCCGCAATTTCAATTCTTATGTCAGCCAGCAATCGGTCTTTATCTGAAAGTATAAGCATATTAGTATGTTTGTTCTTATGACCTTCATAGTTTTCCTTTTTGTTTTCGGGCAAGCAGGAATTAATTACTAACAGAATTATAATAATTAAATTTATTTTTTTTGTATTATTCATCCTTAATTTGGTTTTATTAAGCTTTCTCTATCCAGTAAAAAACCAGCATTAACTGCAATACTTTCATTTCTGTTTAACCCGCTTTTTATTTCAACCCATTCATTCTGCGTAACACCTAATATTACATCCCGGGCTTCATAAATTTTATTATTATAGGCTGTTTTTTCTTTTAAAACCCAAACTATTTTTCTTTTGCCGAGAAATAAAATACTGCTGTAAGGAATCAAATATGAAGCGGATTTAAAGGTGCTTATCTGCGCTTCTATTAATGAATTAATTTTATATTTTTTATCAGTATTTTTCAGATAAATTCTTGTTATAATAAATTTTTTATTTTGTTGATAAACAGGTTCAATAAAGTTAATAGTAGCATGTATTGTATCCTTTTTATAAAGTTCACTGATCAATGAAACCGCTGCTCCTGATTTTAATTCGTGTTGGTGATTATTATCTACAGCAAGCATTGCCCAAACTTCATCTAGATTGTTGATCCAAAATAATACATCACCTTTATTAACATAATTTCCTTCCCGGATTTGTGCATTTTCTGATATTGCACTTTTTGAAGAATTACCATTATTTGCAACTCCACCCATTTTATTATTAGTTGCGTTATCAGACATGTTTTTTAATGATCCTGATTCGGCAGTGGAATTTGGGCTAAAAAAAACATAACCATTAACCGGGCTATTAATATCTATTGTAATTAATGTATGCCCCGTTTTTTTTATCTTATTAATCTGAGCCTGTGAGATTCCCAACAAGCGGAGTTTTTCTTCAGCTTTGTTCATTAAATTGAGGTCGTTTATATCCTTCATCAAAAACAAAAGTTCCTCCTGGTAGGTATTGAGTTCAGGACTGTAAATTTTCATTACTTTTTCTCCCTTTTTTACGTACTGTAAATTATATTTTACATAAAGTTTTTCAATACGGCCAGACACCCTTGATGATACTTTACTATTAAATCTTTCATCAATTGAAATATAGCCTTGAGCTCTTATGCTTTTTGCACTGGTTTGTTGAATTGGCTTAATAGATTTTTGTGAAGAAACAACCCGATAATTTGCAGGCATAACCAATGAAACAATTTTCATACTATCACTAAAGCCAACTATTTTTTTATTTGATTCATTCTGGTTCTTCATTTCTAAATCACCCATATCCTTTCCTTTCATGTTGCGAGACATTGAATCAGATTCTGAACGAATTTCATTTTTACCATCCATTCCTTTCATATCATTTTTACTATCTTGCGATTTGCTATTATTGTTACAAGATTGATGTATGAACATGCTGAGTAAAAGAATAATTGATCCCAAATAGTTACTGTAAAAATTTTTCTTCTTAACTTTCATCTCCCTGTTTATTTTAATTCTGTTTCATATTCATAATCCGCTTCAAGTTTTATTACCTCTAAAGTTTTGTTATAAAATCCCATTCTTTTCATTAATAACATTTCCCACGAATCAAGCAGTAAAAACAGGTTCCCGGTATTTTGTTTATAGGCAATTAAATTTGCCTCAAAGTTTTTTTTGTACATTGGAATTATTCCTGATTGATAATTCTGTAATTGAATTTTACCATAATTAAGCATCACTAACTTTTCATTAATCATACGCAAAGCCATTAATTGCATGGCTTCTTTTTCTTTTATCATCGCATCAATTTCAAAGCTCATTGATTTTACCTCTGATTTATACATTTTCGAAGACCAGGGAACGACCGGTATTGTTACCATACCCATTAATGAATATTGATTAGGCATTCCCAGCATTTGCATGTGGTTAAACTTTGCGCCAAAATCCGGACGACGCTGTAAAGACATTAATTCTTTATTCAGTTTCATAGATTTGATACTATTTTGTACACTTAAAATATCGCTTCGTTTTATAGAAGATGTATCCTTATATATTAATTTTTTGGGTTCATAATCTTTAAAAGTTATACCCGTATCAATACTAAAGGAAGTATTCACATCCCGGTTCATAAGAGTATTTAGCCCAATGTTACTTTCCGCTATAGAGGCCTGTAACATAATTTCCATATTTTTAAGTTCCTGAAGCTTTCCTTTTGCTTTAAAAATGGAACTGAGATCTGATTGATTGTATGGGAACTTTGCCTCTGAGGAGTTGACAAGCATAGTAAGCAACTCTTTATTTTCCTGTACAAGTTTTAATGTTTTTTCTGCAACTACTCTTTGATAATATAGATACCTGGCATAATAACGAAATGTATTCTTTGTCCATTCCGAATTATTTTGCTGAATAACTACAAGAGATTGCAGATAGTTTTTTTTTGCATTCAGCTTTTTATTGTTTGGAATCATTTGTTCAACACTCAATGTAATGCCGGCACGATTCATATCGCTTTTATCTTTTAGCAGAGACGGGTTATAAAAAAATTGATCCGGACCAGCAGAAAGCGTAGGCGGCATCCATGCTTTAGCACCTTTTACTTTGGCCTGGATTGCCTGAACTTTTGATTCATACTTAATAATTTCCGGAAAATTTTTCTCAATAGAATCAATAACCTGATCCAATTTAATGGGTTTATTTTGTGCCTGCAAGAAGAAGACATGCAAAAGGAATAATATAGTTCCATTTATCTTTTTCATGAATCTTATTCGGCTTTAATAAAAGTTAGTTTCCCGGTTTTTTTAAATTCATATTCTTTTATAAATGAAAATAATGCAGGAAGTAAAATGAGTGAGTACAATATGGAAAATAGCAAACCAAATGCAAATGGAATGGTAATAGGACGCATCACATCACTGCCTGCACCCGTTGCTGCTATTATTGGAATCATGCCTACAAAATCAACAATTACTGTCATTAATATGGCTCTTATTCTTAATGCAGAACCTGTGAAAACTGCATTTTCAATGTGCTGTGGAGTTATTTCAAATTTTTCTAAAGTGGCTTTTTCACTAAGGTTACTTAATTCATTGTTCATATAAACTAAAATTAAAACTCCGGTTTCAATAGCTACCCCAAATAATGATATGAAACCAACAGCTACTGCTACCGATATATTTACATGAAAAAAATGAAGAGAGATAATACCTCCAATTAATGCGATGGGTAATCCTGTAAAAATAATCAATACCTCTCTAAAAGAATGAAAAGTAGTATATAATACGATTAGCATTATTAGTAAAACAATTGGAATAATAATGCTTAAACGTTTTTGTGCCCTAACCTGGTTTTCATATTGCCCACTCCATTGAATATAATAACCACTTGGAAGTTTTTTAAATTCACTTTCAATTTTTGCTTTGGCATCTTTTACAACACTCCCCATGTCTCTTCCTCTTATATTAAACAATACTGTTCCCCGTAACATAGCATTTTCGGAGTTAATCATTGGAGGGCCTTCTGCAATATTAATATCGGCAATTGCAGAAAGTGGAATGTTTCCATACTTTTCCGTTTGTACCGGAGTTCGTTTTAACTCAGTTAAATCATTCCTAAAATCCTGTCCTAATCTAACACTAATACTAAACCTTCTTCTTTCTTCTACCGTATTTGTAAGTGTCATCCCACCCAACGACATTTCAATTACCATATTGGCATCTTCAATACTTAAGCCGTATCGCGCCAATTGTTTTCGGTTAATTTTAATATTGAGATATTTTCCTCCGGTAATCTGTTCCAGATAGAGGTCGGCTAAACCATCAATACCCCTAAGTGATTTTTCTATTTTTGCAGTAATGTTATAAATTGAATCCAGGTTCTGTCCAAAAACTTTTACGCCAACATCTGTGCGTATTCCGGTAGATAACATATTAATGCGATTAATAATGGGCATAGTCCAGCCTGTTACCACACCGGGGATATGAATTTTATCATTCATTTCAGCAATCAATTTTTCCTTTGTCATGTCTTCTCTCCATTTCGAACGGGGTTTAAGAATAATGATAGTTTCAATCATGCTTATTGGCGCATTATCTGTTGCAGTATAGGCTCTTCCGGCTTTACCTAATACGTTTTCAACCTCCGGAAAACTTTTAATAATTTTGTCCTGAACCTGTAATATTCTTTTAACTTCTGTATTAGAAACATCCGGTAAGGTAACCGGCATAAATAGCAGCGAGCCTTCATCAAGCGGCGGCATAAATTCAGTTCCTGTATTTAGTATTACCGGTATGCTTAAGCCCACCAGTACAATCATTATTATGATAACCGTTTTTTTCCAATTCAAACAAAATTTTATAATAGGTGAGAAGAACATGGAAAGGTATTTGGAAACCGGATTAGACTCTTCACTGCGGAGTTTACCCTTTATTACGCCTCTTAAAATTGTTGGTAATATAAAAAGTGCAACAATAGCTGAACCAATCATGCAAAAAGTTTTTGTTAGCACTAATGGCGTAAACAATTTCTTTTCTTCTCCGGTAAGAAATAAAATAGGAGCAAAAGAAATAAGGGTTACAATAATAGACATGAATACAACGCGACCAATAGATACTGTTGATTTGCGAATAATCTCTACCCTTTCCTCTTCAGGTATTTCTGATGTATTTCCAGTTTTTTTTTCCATTTTAAATGCCTGGTTTTCTATTTAATTATTCTGTCGGCTAATTTTCGATACGCACTTTCAGTCATAACAATGCTCGAATCTACCAGGTCTCCCACAGCAAGTGCTATACCTCCAAGCGACATAATATTTGAAGTTATACCGAAAAGTTTCATTAAAATAAACCCCACAAGCACAGATAGAATTATATTGATAATACTGGCAAAACCACTTCCGAAATGAAAAAGAAATATGAATACAATCAAACTTACCACAATCACTTCCTCCAATACTGACTCTTTAAGTGTGGCAATAGTTTCTTTAATAAGTAAACTTCTATCATAGGCAACTTTGAACGTAACTCCGGGTGGTAACCCTTTTTCAACCTCTTTAATTTTTAAATTTACCCTTTCAATCAAATCTTTTGCATTTTCTCCATAACGCATTACAACAATACCACCTACAGATTCACCCTCTCCATTTTCTTCTACTATTCCCAAACGGATATCACTGCCCATCTGTATATCGGCTACGTCATTTAATAAAACCGGAATAGATTTATTCATACCAACAACTATATCCTTCACATCTTCTATCGAAGTTATATAGCCTAATCCTCTTATCATATAACCCATTGAATTCATTTCAAATAAACTCCCGCCAACATCCCTGTTATTATTTATAACGGCTTTGTTAACGTCCATCAATGAAATATTGTAATAAATAAGTTTATGAGGATCTATGTTAACCTGATATTGTTTTTGAAAACCACCAAATGAGGCTACTTCACTAACACCTGGTACATTCTGCAACGCAAATTTTACATACCAGTCCTGCACAGCGCGCAATTCACCTAAATCATAATCATTTCCTTTCAGTGTGTACCAAAATACATGTCCAACACCTGTTCCGTCAGGACCCAAAGTAGGAGTGATACCTTGAGGTAATAGTTTTTGTGCATAATTAAGTCGCTCCAAAACTCTTGTACGCGCCCAATAAACGTCAGCATCCTCATCAAATATTACAAAAATAAAACTCATGCCAAACATGGATGCTGCACGAATTGTTTTAACTTTTGGAATTCCCTGAAGATTTGCTACTAAAGGATAAGTAATCTGGTTTTCCATTATTTTGGGATTACGGCCCATCCACTCTGTATAAACTATTACCTGATTTTCCGATAAATCCGGAATGGCATCAACCGGGGTTTCGTAAATGGAATAAATACCACCAAGAGAAATAAGTATAATTAAGAGCCAAACTATCAGGCGATTATTTAATGACCAGTTTATTATTTTTTCAATCATTTTTAACTGATTATGATTTTAATGAAGCCACAGTTGCAATTTGAAACCAGGGTGTTTAAATAATTTGAACGCAGTTTCCGTTGATTGATTATATAAGTAAATACAGTTTTGCGGAATATCAAATTTGAGTTTTTTATTAAGCCAATTAACTTGTTTTACACAAGTAAAAATTATCTCTACAAAGTGAGCATTAATATATCCTAAATATTTATACTATTAACAAAATAAATTACATCAATCACACATTTTGAATGTTACTGAACGCATGAATAATTATTAGAATTGGATAGCTTTATGAATTAGATTTTAAAAATGAATAATTTAATTATGATACTTGTTTAAACTACAGTTAACCGATAACTGAAATTAGAAAAAACGCTCCTTATTTAGGATCAAAATATGCGGATTTCCTTATAGCAATCGGAGGGAGTTTGTTTTTGCAAGTCATTTATTAATATGTATGCAATTTTGGAAGAAGAGAACCGGCCGTGTTGAAGTTGCGATTTATTGTTAAATTTACCCCGAAAAGTTTCCGTTATTAGTATGTATTAGGTAAATTTGGTATAAACAAGTAAATATGAAAACAACAAGAAAAGATTTTATAAAATCAGCTGCGGTGCT
>JACMQU010000038.1 GCA_014376805.1 Bacteroidia bacterium | reverse complement strand
TTTTAAAGAACTTTTATCGTTAGGATTAGCCATATTGTCTGCAAAAATAAACTGGCCAGAAAGATTTAATACCTTAACTTTTATTTCCTTTTCAAAAAAACCGGTTTCAACCTCAAATTCACCGGTGGTTGGATTAGGGTATACATTTATTGAAAAACGCTGTGTTAAATCATCCAGGCCTGTAAAACCAGAAAGAAGACGTTTGTATACACCGTATGTTTTATCTCCTACAAATATGTTATTTGAATAAATCATCATGGCATATATATCTTGCCCCGACAAATTTCCTGTTACATTAGTCCATGTAGCACGGCAGAACATAAAAGGCGAAAAAAGTAAATTCAGCAAAATTAGGGTTTGTTTTTCGTATCAGATCAAACCCTGTAACCCTTGCTCTTGCAGAAAAAGCGTCTTTTCCGAAGGCAAGGTCCCAATATTGGGACCTGAAAATTATCAAATATAAGAGGAGTAAAAATTTATTTGGATTTTAAAATCTCCACTTGCACTATCATCTACCTGGTTAACGTGTGGTAAACGTGAGGTTACCGTGTGGTTTGATTCGTGGCTAACATTGTGTGTTCATAAGTGGTTAGCGTGTGGCTTACCGTGTGGTTTGATTTTTGGCTAACATTGTGGGTTCATAAGGGGTTAGCGTGCGGTAAACGTATGCTTACCGTGTGATTTGATTTGTGGCTTCATAAGTGGTTAACGTGTGGTAAACCTGACATTACCGTGTGGTTTGAGTCGTGGCTAACATTGTGTGTTCATAAGTGGTTAGCGTGTGGTAAACGTGTGCTTACCGTGTGGTTTGATTTGTGGCTAACATTGTTGCTTACACTGTAGGTTCATAAGTGGTTAAAGTGTGGTAAACCTGACATTACCGTGTGGTTTGATTTGTGGCTTACATTGTGGGTTCATAAGTGGTTAGCGTGTGGTAAACGTGTGCTTACGGTATGGTTTGATTTTGTGGGTTCATAATTGGTTAACCTGTGGTTAGAATGTGTTTATCGTGTGGTTAACGTGTGAACTGATTTGTGGTACATAGGTTTGTGCTACCATATGAGAAGGTTAATATTATTATAAAGTTGCGCAGTAATGACCTTCATGTGGTGACTAATCCTGTAGCATGTATAGTTACCAATACGCAAAAATTTTTAATAATACCTATAGGTTTATTTTACTTCTCACTCATGCATCTTTATATTTGCCGCGTGATTTAGGAACATTGGAAGCAATTGAAGCTGCCCGTCTTTTCTAATCCACAATTTTATTTGGCTTCATTAATAAATTACAATTCCTTTCACACCAACAATTTAATCGGGTTAGGGAGTAGGTTTTGTAGCCATAAATTACATTTTCCCAGGCTTAGGGTACATAGAAGTATAGTGTCGTAATATTATCTGTTTACATTGTGTTGTGGATGTGTGCTTGTGTGTTTTTCAACAGTGTGGTTAATGATGTGGTTCGTATTTTCTGTACACATTTCTTATAGAAATGAGGACTGCAGACTATAAAATATTATCCAACCCAACAATACGTTTGAATATTTAGCCAAAACTTGTATGAGTTAACAATGGATGGGTTAAATGAAATTAAAAGGTATAGCAATATGCTTTTGGACACCACCTTTTACCAGGATGATAGCTATTTTTATGATGATGTTAATAATAGTGAATGCATAACTAAAGGAAAACTTTACTGTGAAAACAATAGGAAATTGTATCCAAAAAACGAATCAATGTTTGTTGATGGCAACATCACTACTAAAGAGGAAGCTTTGTTATTCGCGAATAAATACGTCGGGATCTTTTCAAAAATGGGTGATGAATATGTTGAGCAAAAATGGTTTTTTAATCGGGCTGCTAAAACCATAACGCAACTTGAAAATGATATTCGTACTGGTGAGACAGATTACCGGTTAATACTTGTAGATTTTAAATGCTGGTTTCAAAAAGAGTTTAATCCATTCAGCTAAACTGCTTAGCCTCGTCAAATGAATTTGTTTAACTCGTTTGGATTGTCAGAACATTTAATACAAATTGTGTTGTTGTGTTGGTTTCACAACAACAACAACACACTTACCAACAAATATTGATAAATGCTATAAACCTCGAATTCACTTCTGAGGTAGGTTATTTTTTTCAGCATCTCCGTAAGCGATTTTGCCGTTATTCCTATAGAAAGAAGCGATTCAACAGAAAGGTTTTTAATGATTCAACTGGGATGATGATACAAATTTAAGTAAGGCATGCACCTGTTCTATTTCTTCTCAAATGCCCGCAAAATCTCCTTTTTAACCGTTTCGTCCTGCATTTTTGCATAGATGCGGGTTGCTTTGGTATTGGCATGGCCCAGGTATTTTGATACAATGTCCATGGAAACTCCACGGTTTATCAAAGTGGTAGCACAGGTATGTCGGGCAACATGGTGCGTCAGCTCTTTTTGGATATTTGCCATGGTGGCAATTGATTTTAAGTACAGGTTAAACTTCTGGTTGCTTATTTTTGGAAAAACTTTACCGGTAATTTTTCTTTCATCCGAATCGTACTTTTTTATGAGCGCCAATGCCTCTGGAATTAATGGAATGGAGATAGTTTCACCGGTTTTGTTTTGCGCCCGGTAAATCGAGCCATTTGCCCCTTCATAGTAAATCTGATCCACACCCAAGTCGATAGAATCGCCAAAACGCAAACCAGTATAACACGAAAATAAAAACATATCCCTGATTTTTTCAAGGCTTATATTTCCTAATAAATCTACTTCCACAATTTTTTTCAAATCGTGTTCCGATAAAAATTGCCGGTGGGTAGGATTAAACCGGATCTTAAATAATCCGTAAGGATTAAGTTTAATGATGCCTCTTTTTTGTGCATCACCCAAAACCGTTTTTAGTTTTTTGTGGTATTTATTGCTTACCGTATTCAATCCTTTACCAAGGCTGTGAATATAATTATCAAAACCCTCAACCAAATCATGGTCGAATTGCTTGATATTTATATCCCCTTTGTTCAATTTAAAAATAAGGAAGCCTTTAAGCGCATTTAAACACGTTTGATACTGCCCATAGGTTCCGGAGCTGATTCTTTTTGTTTCCAATGCATTTTTGGCAAAGTTTTCAAAGTGGGCACAGATATTTACCTACAAGCTGCTTTTTTCAAAAACCAGGTCTGCCAAATCCTTCACAACAAGATTGCGGGGTTCTTTTTGAAGTTCAAATTGAATGTCATTGATTTTTTGTTTCAATTTGATGATAGTATTGTTGATAAGGATAATCTTACAATCTTCTTTTTGCTCGTTCCAGTGCTTAGGATTAATTGAATGACCAATTGCCCGTTTAGTGTTTTCTCTATCCAAGATAAGACGCAAATAGATGGGTCGGTTGTTTTCTGTACCTTTTGAAAGGTTTAAGAAGAATTTAGATGTGATTTTCATATCGGGCCAACATTTTTTTTGAGGTGCCAACAATGGGCCAACAAAATACGGTGAAAACCGAAGAAATTCGAATAGGCGTGAAACAAAAAACCCTTCAAACTATTAAGAATGAAGGGTTTTAATTTTACCCGAGGGTAAGCGGCGGTGCGGACGGGACTCGAACCCGCGACCCCGTGCGTGACAGGCACGTATTCTAACCAACTGAACTACCACACCATTTAACCACCAACGCTGTAGCAAAAGTGGAAATTTTTCCTTGAACTTCTGGAAAATTCCTTCCGTTTAGGGAGTGCAAATATATACTTATTAATTATTTTGTCAAGTGTAGTTTTTAAATTTTTAAAAATACCTTAGTTTGGTTAAAATTGCATCGACTTAAATAAGACAATTAAATATACATGGCACATTTTGATTTTGAAAAACCTATACAGGATTTATTAGACCAATTAGAAGAAGTAAAAAAAGTTCATGAGAAGGGTAAAGTAGATATGTCTTCAAAGATGGAAGAACTGGAAACCCAGATTTTAATTATAAAAAAAGATATTTACAGTAAACTTAACGGTTGGCAACGCGTTCAGATAAGTCGTCATCCGGAAAGACCCTATACATTAGATTATATAGAGAACTGTTTTGATAATTTTATTGAACTCCACGGCGACAGAACAGTAAAAGATGATAAAGCCATGATTGGTGGTTTTGCCAGTATCAACGGAAGAAGTGTAATGATCGTAGGCCAACAGAAAGGGCGCAACACAAAACAACGTCAGTTTCGCAATTTTGGAATGCCAAATCCTGAAGGGTACCGTAAGGCCTTGCGCTTAATGAAAATGGCCGAAAGATTTCAGATTCCTATCGTATGTTTAATTGATACGCCCGGGGCATCTCCCGGACTAGAAGCTGAAGAGCGCGGACAGGGAGAAGCAATTGCCAGAAATTTATATGAAATGAGCGTTTTTAAAGTGCCTATCGTGTGTATAATTATAGGAGAAGGCGCAAGTGGTGGCGCCTTGGGTATTGGCGTTGGAGACCGTGTGTTAATGATGGAAAATACCTGGTATTCTGTAATTAGTCCGGAGAGCTGTTCTTCTATTTTATGGAGAAACTGGGAACATAAAGAAATAGCCGCTGAAGCATTGAAGTTAACTGCTATTGACATGCTCGCCAATAAATTAATTGATGGTGTTATTCCTGAACCTTTAGGTGGTGCACATGAAAATCCTAAAGAAACTTACAGCGTATTTAAAGAAAGACTTATTAGTGAACTGAATAATCTGGTGGACATAGATCCCGAGAAATTGGTTCATACCCGTATTGAAAAGTTTTCGAAAATGGGAGAATTTATTGAAGAGTAAAAACATTAAATCTTTACTTACAAACATTTTTAATACCATAGAAACTGTCTAAAAAACGGTTCAACATAATTCTTATAGCAATTTTATCATCGCCAATGATGTTTGGTTTAATCATTCGTAATTTATAGCATTAGCTTTTGTTTTTGCTTCCGTTTTTCATTTTAATAGTAAAGTATAATATTATTCGGCTCTATGTTGAATATAGTTGGTGAAAATATTCCATTCCTCAACCACATTAATCCCTGTTAATAAAATAATCCAATTGTTCTTTTTAATTTCAATTCATAAATTTTTAGAATAACTGCCAACTGAAAATACTTATGTTTTATAAATATAAAAATTGAAGAATATTTGGAGTGATAAAACAATATAATTTGGTTCAGTACATAATAAAAAATAAAATAGGCTAATTTAAATTTAACCTACTCTTTGTTCGCTAAACAACCGTGTAATTATTTAACATTTAATTATGACAACAACGATTTTAAAACAAAAGATTGTGTTCAATAAAAAACTTATAATTGAGGAAGGAAGATTAATTGATGAAGAGGGTAAAAGTTTTAAACGGAGCAGGTTGAACCGACAGGATGCTGCCTGTGTTTTAATATTAAATACAGATTCAGATAAATACATACTTACCCGGCAGTATCGTTATGCCATTGCAGCAAAAACTACAGAAATTATTTTGGAAATAGTTGCCGGAAAAGTGGATAAAGGAGAAGAGCCATTAGAGGCGGCAATTCGGGAGTCTTTGGAGGAAACCGGGTACCTGGTAAAGAAAAAAAATATTAAATTTCTAACTTCCTGCTTCGCATCTCCGGGCTATACTTCAGAAAGATTTTATATTTATTTTGCAACAGTTACCAATGCTGATAAAATAAATAAAGGAGGAGGTAAAAAGAATGAAAACGAATCTATTGAAATAGAAGAAATGGCGGTGAATGATTTTGACGAACTCATTAAAAGCGGTGAAATCAAGGATTCAAAAACTTATATAGCAGCATTGCTCTGCAAGCAAAAAAACTAACTGATTAGTTGAAGGATAATTACGCAATATTTTCTTTAGATTTTTAATGGATGGCAAAAACCTTATCGGCCATTTTACAGGCCACTTTAAATGCCTCTTTATCTAAGTCCAGGTCAAGTTTTAATTCTTCAAAATAACCAATCATTTTTTCAGTTGGCATATTTCCTGTTAACACATCAGCCGCCATTGGGCAACCTCCAAAACCTTTAATAGCTCCGTCAAAACGCCTGCAACCACTGTTAAAGGCAGCATCTGCTTTTTCTTTCCAGGTATTTGGTGTGGTATGCAAATGTGCCCCAAATTCAATATGCGGCAACTGCGAAATTAACACTTTAAAAATTGTTGAAATAGTTTGCGGTTCAGCAATTCCAATTGTATCACTTAATGATAAAATGCGTATCCCCATCTCATCCATTTTAGCCACCCATTGTGCCACCAGGTTTGCATTCCACGGATCGCCATAAGGATTGCCAAAACCCATGCTTAGGTAAACAACCAGTAGTTTGCCATTTTTTAAACAAAGTTGCTGAATCTGATTAACCGTTTGCAACGACTCCTGAATACTGGTATTTGTATTGCGCTGTTGAAATGTTTCTGAAATGGAAAAAGGAAAACCTAAATAGGTTATTTCGGAGTATTTACATGCTTCTTCTGCCCCACGGGTATTTGCTATAATGGCCAATAATTTCGTTTTTGTATAACTCAAATCTAATTTTGACAACACTTCTGCCGTATCTTTTAATTGTGGAATTGCTTTGGGTGACACAAAACTTCCGAAATCCAGTGTATGAAAACCTACCCGAAGAAGCGCATTAATATAGGAGATTTTAGTTTCTGTAGGTATGAAATCAGAAAGACCCTGCATAGCATCGCGCGGACATTCAACAAGTTTAATTTGCATAAACGAATAATTTAATAGAATTGCAAGCACAATAATATCGGTTTAATGTTTATTTTTGACGTCCATTTTAAGAATTGTTAGTTTATTTGTATGATGAACCCAGAGTTGGAAAACGGCGAACAGAAAAATCCGGACGTTTCTTTATCGCCAAAGAATGAAGTGCCTTTAGTGCAAGATGCTGAAGCACCTTCTGAACAAAAAGCAGAGCCGGTTGCTGATGAATCAATTGAGGCAATTTCTGAACACAAAACAGAATTACCAATTGACGACATAAAGGAGGATTCTGTTAACCAGGAAGCCGAAAATGCGGTTGTAAATGAGCCTGTAAAAGAATCTCCCGTTGATGAAACAACTAAAATTTCTTCAGAGGAAACTACGGCTCCTGTTGATTTAAAACCTGCCGAAGTTCCGGAGCTGAACAACGAACAGGTTGAAAATATAGTACTTAACGAAGATGAAAGTGAACTTGATTCTGTGGAAGATCTTCCGGATTTTGCAAATTTATCTAAAGAAGATTTGTTGAAAACAGTACTAAAGGCCACTGCAGAAAAAGAACTTTCAGAAGCCTTACAAATTTTTAAAGCTATAAAACCATTTTTTGACCACCATATTTCTGAAGAGAAGGAACTGGCTTTAAGTAAATATCTTGAAGAAGGTGGTGATAAAGACAATTTTGAATATAAAGGAGACGGAAGCAGAGAGCAATTTAACCAGGCCTTTAGCGAACTAAAACAGCGCAAAGAAGAAACCCGTAAACGCCAGGAGGCGGAGAAACTGGAGAACCTTAAAAAGAAAGAAGCCATCCTTGACGAAATAAAAAAACTTAATGATTCGGAAGAAACCGAAAATAGTTTAAGGCGCATCAAAGAACTGCAAAGTGAATGGAAAAAAATTAAAAATGTTCCTAAAGAACAATTAGAAAATCTTTGGGAAAGTTACCGGGTACTGAATGAAATCTTTTATGATCGTTTGTCTATAAACAATGAATTAAAAGAACTTGATCGGAGCAAAAATCTCGATCAGAAAATAGAACTTATTAGTCGCTTAAGTGAGCTTACGGGTGAAACCAATATTAAAAAAGCACTTATTAGTGTTAAAAGAATTCAGGAAGAATGGCGTTATATTGGTCCTGTTCCTAAAGAAGCATCAGATGGCATCTGGAGTCGTTTTAAAGCAGAGGGTGATAAAGTATTCGGCTTTATTAAACAAAAAACAGAAGAGATGGAATTGGTGCGGCAACAAAATCTTTTATTAAAACAGGAACTGCTCGCCAAAGCTTCAGAAATTGCCCAAACCAAAACCAACCGGATTAAAGAGTGGATGGATAAAAGTAATGCTTCCAATGAATTAATGGAGGCATGGAAAAAAATCGGGCATGTACCAATGGCAATGCGCGATCAGATCTGGAATGAGTTTAGAGATGCACGTAATACTTTTTATACCAATAAAAATAATTATTTTAAAGTTTTACATACTGAACGCAATGCTAATCTAAAAGCTAAAGAGGCACTTTGCATTAAAGCAGAAACTATTTCAGCCAATCCTATTGATTGGAATAAGCAAACGGATGAATTGAAAAAAATGCAGGAAGACTGGAAGAAAATTGGCCAGGCACCGGATAAAGTTAATGACGCCGTTTGGAAGCGATTCAGAACAGCCTGTGATTCCTTTTTTACGCAAAAATCTGAACGCTATGCAATTCAGCAACAGGAGCAATTACAAAACCTCGAATCCAAAAACGGTTTAATAGAAAAACTGGAAAAAATGTTAACTGCTGAAAGTAGTCAAAATGTTTTTGCAGAGCTTAAACAAATCCAGTCGGATTGGAACGCTTTGGGTTATGTGCCCGCACAGCAAAAAGATGCGGTAATTAGAAAATACAATGATTTGTTAGACAAACTGTATAGCAAACATAAACAACTCAACAAAGAAGTAAGGAACGATCGTGATCAGCAAAATTTTGAATACCTGGCCAGTTCACCTAATGGTATGCAAAAGTTACAGCGTGAAGAGAAGATTTTAATGGAACGGATTAAAGGATTAAAGAAAGACATTGACACCTGGGATAATAATTTAGGGTTTTTTAAAATGGGTAACAGTAAAAACCCACTGGCAGAGCAAATTCACAGTAAAATTGAACTTGCCAATAAACTTATCGACAGTTTAGAAGAAAAGTTAAAGGCCCTGAAAGCTCTTCGTAATAAGCCATCAGAACCTATTAACCAGTAAAAAATATACCAATAATATCGGTTCATACCTTTGGGGTTTGAACCGATATTTTTTTTACCACCCTCTTTTATTAATTTATTGAACCTTCATTATTTAAAAAACTTTATCAGGCATTACACAACGGCAACTTATATAGATGTGCTGCACTCGCCGTTTGTTTATGAATTGTATCAATCGTGTATAAAAAAACAGACTGAAGTTCCACTTGTTTTTAAAGAAATAGAAACGCTGCGGACACAACTTTTACACAATAATAATTTTATAGCGTACACCGATTTTGGTGCATCAGCCCATTATAAAGGAGCAAAAAAAAACATTAAAATAAGTTCACTTGCCCGCAAACATTTAAAGCCTGCCCGTATTGCACAAATATTATATTTCATAACCCATCATTATCCCTATCAGCATATTATAGAATTAGGCACCTCCATGGGCATTACAACGAGTTATCTGGCAACCGGAGCTCAAAACCATATAAATGCCCGGCTACAAACAATTGAGGGCTGTAAAGACGTATTTGGAGTTGCCGCAAAAGTATTTAAACAACTTAATTTAGGATCAGCCATTAAAAGCCATCATGGCAATTTTGATGAAGTATTACCAAACATTCTGGAGGAAATTCCCTCTTTAGACTTATTATTTGTTGATGGCAATCACAGCTATGAAGCTACAATGAATTATTTTAACCAAAGCTTATCTAAAATACACAACACCACTCTTTTTATTTTTGATGATATATACTGGAGCACAGAAATGACTGCCGCTTGGGAAGAGATTAAGTGCCATCCCCGGGTAAGCGTAACAGTTGATCTTTTTTTTATTGGCCTGGTTTATTTTAGAAAAGAGCAAGTAAAACAAGATTTTAAGTTACGGGTGTTTTAATTGGTATTTGAAGAGTACTTTTTAAAAACACCTAACCATGGGCCTTTTCAGATTAGTTTTTAATTAACAACCCTCAATTTTTAAACTCACTACCTTTCACCTGCTTATCAAAAACCTGAAGTATCAGGGTAGTTTTTATCTGATTGCTTACTTTGCAGTTTAACACATTAAAGTATATTTTTGAGGTAATCTGGAGTTTTAATAAGTTATATTACTTCCATTGCAAGTCTTAACATAACAACATGAATCCAATTTGGAAAAAAATAGTATTGAGAACCATACTTGCCAATGAAAAGCAGGGGCATTCTGGTTACATCCTAGCCAAGGGTTTTCTTGAATTTAAGGTGGCAATTGTACGTTTACTTAAAGATGTTATATTAATCATATTAGGTGTATTTTCGGCTACTTTTGGGTTCAAAGGTTTTTTATTAAGTAATCATTTTATTGATGGCGGAGCTACCGGAATTTCTTTATTAATTTCAGCCCTTACAACCATACCGTTATATGTATTAATCATTTGCATTAATATCCCTTTCATACTTCTGGGTTATAAAATTATGGGCAGGGTGTTTGCTGTAAAATCTGCACTTGCCATTACAGCACTTGCCCTATGCCTGGCCATTGTGCCCTTTCCGAATGTTACAAAAGATAATCTTTTAGTGGCTGTTTTTGGTGGGTTCTTTTTGGGTGCAGGTATTGGGTTGTCTGTTAGAGGTGGGGCAGTAATTGATGGTACGGAGATACTGGCAATTTTCCTGAGTCGCAAGTTAAGCACTACTATTGGTGATATCATTATCATTATTAACATATTTGTTTTCCTGGCTGCCTCCTATTTTCTTTCTGTAGAGATTGCCCTTTATTCTATGATCACTTACTTATCGGCATCCAAAACATTAGACTTTATTATTGACGGGATAGAAGAATATACTGCTGTAACTATTATCTCCGCGCACAGTGACGAGATCAGGTTAATGATCATTAATGTTATGGGCCGGGGGGTTACTGTTTATCATGGTAAACGGGGATATGGTAAAAGAGGTGAATCAAATGATATTGAAATAATTTATACTATTGTAACCCGGCTTGAACTCAATAAATTAACAACCGAAATAAAAAGAATAGATACTTTTGCGTTTGTTGTTATGAGCAGTGTTAAAGATACTAAGGGCGGCATGATAAAGAAACGACCATTGCAACATTAAATAATAAAATAGTTTATTTTTACAATAATGGAAATCGAAATATTTATGAAAGAAAGTACGTATGAAAAAACTAACTAATAACTTGGGAATTTTAATTTCATGCAGCCTGATCCTACTGTTTTCAGCCTGTAATAACCACTCGCCTGAAGAACACAGGAATGAAGTTACCAGGCCAGATACCACCGAAGCACAAAGCAGCCAGATACCAAAAAATGATTTCGAAAAATTGCGTAACCAGGCTCTTACCACTACTCCTGAAAAGCTTAATTTACATTTGTCATCTGATCAGCTTACCATATATGGCATTGTAATGGATTGGGAAATGGGTGGCACAACTTCTTCAACTGTTTGCTTTAAAACCGGTGATGCCAGCATTTATATTAGCAGTGGTGGGGGCGTAATTGGGGGAGGAAAACAGGCAGAAGTAAATGCCGCTGCCAAATTGTTTTTATCCAATGCGCAAGAATGCCTTGATAAAGCAAAGAAAACCCGCTCTACCCCACTGCCAGAAAAAAATCAGGTAATATTCTATATTCTCACCACTCAGGGTATTTATACGGGTAATGAATTTATGAAAAATATTGAGAACAATACATCGCAATGGCAACCTCTTTTTGATGATGGAAACAGGGTGATTGCTTCCTTAAGAAGATCTGCTATTGACAAATAAACGAACACAATTTGCTGCTTTGATCCAATAGCTTTTATAGCATTTAAACGCCATTCTATTGAATGCAAGGGCCTGATAAGCAAACTTGAAAATTACCTCTGTATCAAAAATTTGATAAATTCAGGAATTCAAATATATTTACTGAAAATTTAATTCATAACTGATGAAAAACCTAAACGCATATTTATCTTTTAATGGAAATTGCAGAGAAGCGATGACTTTTTATAATATATGTATTGGCGGCCACTTAATTGTAAATGAGGTTGGAGAAGGTCAGATGGAGACTTCTAAAGAAGACAAAAACAAAGTTTTGCATGCTGTTTTAACGCATGAAACCTTTGAGCTGATGGCCTCAGATGTAATGGCCGGACAACCTTATTTACAAGGTACCAATGTTTCTCTATCCATAAATTGTTCTACCGCAGAAGAAGCAGAAAAACTTTTTCATAGTTTAGGCAACGGAGGTAATGTTACAATGCCAATGCAGGAAACATTCTGGGGTGCATATTTTGGTATGCTTACCGATAAATTTGGTATAAACTGGTTATTTAATTATGATAAAAACGCTTAACTTTATACACCATGAAAATTTTAAAAACCGTTCTGTTGCTTGCAATAGCTTTTGCAGTTATTTTACTAATTGCCGGTCTGTTTATTAAAAAAAATTATGTAGTTGAAAAAGAGATAGTAATAAACAAGCCAATAAAAGAAGTATTTGATTACATAAAATACCTTAAAAATCAGGATATATACAGTGTTTGGCAAACCAAAGATCCTAACATGAAAAAATCGTTTATAGGTACTGATGGTAAAATTGGGTTCGTTTCTGCTTGGAATAGCGAACTAAGTGAAATTGGCAAAGGGGAACAGGAAATAATGAGTATTACGGAAGGAGAAAGATTAGATTTTGAACTTCGGTTTGTAAAGCCTTTAACAGTTAAAGAGGAGGCATACATGACAACAGAATATATAAGTGATAATAAGACAAAAGTTAAATGGGGATTCAGAGTTAAAATGGCCTATCCAAAAAACATTATGCTGCTAGTGATAAATATGGATGAATTGCTTGACAAAAATCTGGAAACAAGCCTGGTAAATTTAAAAAATCAGCTCGAAAAATAAAATAGTTTCGGACTCAAGAAGAATTGCTTCTTATTCATTTCGGTTTATAATAGTTAATCTCCTTATTTGTGAAATTTCCATATTTCAATTACCTTGACTGTAAGGGAGGAATTTGATACAATTATTATAGGTTCGGGTGCTGGTAGATTATCTGCTGCTTTATGTCTTGCTAAAGAAGGAAAGAAAGTGCTGGTGTTAAAGCAGCATTACATACCGGGTGGTTAGTGTCGAAACTTTTATTTGAATGGGCAGCCTTTTTGCCCTGGTTGGTATTGAATGAATGAATGGTCAAATCATCATGGCTATAAGAGTAATTTCAAATGCCAATCCATCTAAAACATACCTTAACCTGGTTGGTTCAGAAAATATTAGTAAAAAATTAATTGATAAACTCGCCAAAACCTGTTACTCAGTTGCTTCTCTGATATTATTAATGACGGTAGATTTGGATGTAAAAGCAGCAGGCATGGATTCGGGTAACATTTAAATCCTGAAAGACCAGGATATGGATGTGTTTTTTAAAATATATGACAGCCAGTAATATCTTAAGTAATGCTGAGTTGCCTGCGCTGTTTTTAAGTTGCACCACCTTAAAATACCCTACAAGTTTTAATGGCAGATACCACAACCTTAAATTAACAACTTTTATTGAACATCAGCCCTTTTAAGTATTTGAAAAAGGAAGTGATAATAATTCTGCTTCCTATCTTAAAACCAAAGAAAGAATTATTAAAAAGTTACTTAAAAGTTTGGGTAAGATATTACCTGAACTAAAAGATAAGATTGTGCAGATGGAACTTGGCACTCCGGTAACGAATGAATAGTATATTATACTGAAAATAAGATAAAATCTACTATTTCTTTAAACATGAACTATTCATAATAAACTGTTATTATTAAAAAGGCAGAAGTTATTGAATAAAAAAAAAGAACCTCAATTTTGATTGTACTTAAAACAAACGAAATGCTTCTTTTAAACAGTAAATCAAAATCATATGGCAGATTTAACAAAACTCATGACGCTAAAATTTCAATTTTCCCAAAATGAAAATGTAATAAACTATCCCGTTTAATGTATAAGTATAGTTATACAAGAAGTATCGCTTTGGTGAACCTAACAGGGTAATTCCTGATTATAACATAAACAAAAACCTATTCCTTACAGGCATAAAAATATAATCTTATAAATGAAACATTTCACCTGGCAATAACGAGTTATTATTTCATCCATTTAAAAAAAGTTAAAATTACAATTATAACTGCACCTTTTTAATTACTTTGGATCGATACTTAGAATATTCATTTTTTTATTACTTTTCATATCTGCGGGGATAACGGAAAGTAGCACATCTTTTAAGGCTTCAAGTAGCCGTAATTTAATATAAGTTCTATGTATGGCAATGCTAATTTCTCTTCCGGGTACCGGTGGTTTAAAATAACGTAATTGCTTTTTTTGTTTGGCATTAAAGTTTATGGTGGCTAATTCGGGAATAATAGTAACCCCAAAATTCATATCCACCATGTTCTTTAAAGTTTCAATACTGCCTGATGAATAGTTTAAAGTCTCTTCAAATTTTCGTTGTCGCTTAAGTTCACAGAAATTTAAAATTTGTGACCGCATACAATGTCCTTCTTCCAATAACCATAATCTACTTATATTAATATTTGCGGGCAATACAAATTGTTTGTCGAAGCCTTTTTCTTTCAAATTCACATACAAGAAATATTTTTCATAAAACAAGGGTTCTTCTGTTATGGCATGATCGTTTAATGGCGTGGCTAGCAAGGCTGCATCTAATTCGCCGGATTTTAATTTGAGGATTGCCACATCTGTAGTGTATTCATGAATAACTAATTTAACCAGGGGATATTGTTGCATGAATTTTTTTAAGAACAACGGCAACAAATACGGAGCCAGTGTAGGTATGATCCCGATTTTGAGTTCACCCACTACCTCACCTTTTTCAGTATTAACAATCTCTTTAAGCATAGAGGCTTCTAAAACTACTTTCCGGGCACCCGCAATTATTTTCTCTCCAATTTCTGTTACTTTAACAGGCTTCTTGCTCCGGTCAAAAATTATAACATCCAGTTCCTCCTCTAATTTCTTAATCATCATGCTCAAGGTGGCTTGGGTAACAAAACAAGCTTCCGCTGCTTTAACAAAATTTTTTAACCGGTCAACTGCAATAATATAGTCTAACTGCTGTAAATTCATAATATAGATTTTATCAATACAAATATAGAAAATATCAATTTTACTTAACAAAAAAATTGCCTTACCATTACAAAATAAATATCACTTTTAGAACACTCCACCTTTATTAACATTTAATTCACCTCAACCAATGGAAAAGAAAAAACTAACTACAGCATCAGGAATTCCGTATGCTGAAAATGAAAATTCTATGAGTGCAGGATCAAGAGGACCTTTATTGCTTCAGGATTTTATACTCCATGAAAAAATGGCTCATTTTAACAGAGAGCGCATACCCGAGCGTGTGGTGCATGCTAAAGGAACTGGTGCATTTGGCACCTTCACTGTAACCGCAGACATAACTATGTTTACCAAGGCAAAACTATTTGGTAAAGTTGGCAACTCCTGTAAAATGCTCATTCGTTTTTCTACTGTAGGTGGCGAAAAAGGCAGTGCAGATACTGAAAGAGATCCTCGGGGATTTGCGCTTAAATTTTATACCGAAGACGGAAACTGGGATCTGGTAGGAAATAATACACCGGTATTTTTTGTTAAAGATCCAAAAAAATTCGGTGATTTTATTCATACTCAAAAACGTGATCCCAAAACAAATTTGAAAAGCCCAACTATGATGTGGGACTTCTGGAGTTTAAACCCTGAAAGTCTGCATCAGGTAATGATTTTAATGAGCGACAGAGGTACCCCTTTCTCCTACAGGCATCTTCATGGTTTTGGCAGCCATACCTTTTCCATGTTAAACGCTGAGAATGAAAAAGTATGGGTGAAATTTCATTTCATTACCCAACAAGGAATCAAAAATTTTACGGGTTCGGAAGCAAATGAGATGCGTGGTACAGACCCGGATCATGCACAACGAGATCTGGTAGATGCCATTGAAAGAAAAGATTTTCCGAAATGGGATATGAAGATACAAGTGATGACAAAAGAACAGGCTAAAACATTTGCATTTAATCCATTCGATCTTACTAAAGTATGGCCACATGCCGATTTCCCTTTAATTGATGCAGGAACATTTGAATTAAATAAAATACCACTTAATTACTTTGCACAAGTAGAACAGGCTGCATTTGCCCCTGCACATGTAGTAGATGGTATCGGTTATTCACCTGATAAAATGTTGCAGGGACGCTTACTCTCCTATCCCGATGCGCATCGTTACCGCCTTGGTGTAAACTATGAGCAAATTCCGGTTAACAAATGTCCGTATATAATTAACAATTATGAACGCGACGGGCTAATGCGGATTGATGGTAATGGTGATGACAGTCCAAACTATTTCCCCAATAGTTTTGATAATATTGAAATAGATGAATCATATAAGGAACCTGCTATGGAACTGGATCATCAGGATGCATACTGGTTTGATAGAAACGGACCACAAGACAATGATCATTATACCCAACCTGGAATTTTGTTTAGAAAAACAATGACGGAGGAGGAACGGAAGAATACTATAACAAATATTATAAGTGCCATGAGTGGCATTACCGGAGAAAAGAAAAACGAGATCATTAACCGTCAGCTATGTCACTTCTTTAGAGCAGATGCAGGATTAGGAATGGCAATCACTCAAGGACTGGGCGTTAACCTGGATGAAAATAGGATGAAACATTAATTTATAAAATCAGAACTAACAATTATTAAACTATTAAAACAATAAAAATGAAACGTACAGCAACAGCACATTGGTTGGGCAACCTTAAAGAAGGCAATGGCACCCTAAGCACACAAAGTGGTATTTTAACTAATGCAAACTACAGTTTTAAAACACGCTTTGAAGAAGGATTAACAGGAACGAATCCGGAAGAATTATTAGCAGCAGCGCATGCTGGCTGTTTTACCATGTCGGTAGTGGCTACTTTAACGCAAAAAGGTCTCAATCCGGCCTCCATGAATACGGAAGCAAGTATAATAATGGAAGGATTAAGTATAACAGGTATTCATTTATCAATTACCGGATCGGTAGCAGGAATGATTGCAGAAGAATTTAAAGCAATTACCAAAGAGGCGGAAAAAAATTGTCTCATTTCAAAAGTTTTAAATATACCCATTACATCTGAAGCTCATTTAACTGCTTAATTAAACAGATAAAAATTAGTTTAATTGCGCAGCGCAATTAAAGAAGGTGAGAGTCTTTAATTGCGCTGTTGTTATTAAAGTGCTTTGTAGTAAATTGTGACCCACAAAAAAAGAGAATGTATTGTGTCTGAAAACTTTGCCACTTTTATTAATGTAATTATCCCGTTGCACCTTAATCAGGTTTATACCTACAGGGTGCCAAAAGAATGGGAAACAGAGGTGGCAATAGGCAAAAGAGTGGCGGTTCAGTTTGGTAGTAAAAAGGTTTATTCTGCCCTGATCCAAAGCATCCACCACCAGCCTCCGTTAAAGTATGAAGCCAAATATATTTACAGTGTGCTTGATGAAGTGCCTATTATTGAACCTATCCATTTGCAATTCTGGGATTGGATCAGCCGTTATTATTTATGTAATACTGGTGATGTGATGAATGCCGCCTTACCGGCAGGTTTAAAACTGGAAAGCGAAACAACATTGGTAGCACATCCAACTTATGAACATGGATCTGTGGTATTAGATGACCGCGAATACCTGATTTGGGAAGCTATAGAAGTAAGACATGAACTAACCCTGCAGGAAGTTAGTGAAATTGTACAAATGAAAAATGTTTTTCCCTTAATTAAAAGCATGGTGATAAAAGGTGTGCTGCTGATAAAGGAAGAACTGGAAGAAAGGTACAAAGAAAAAGTAATGACTTGTTTGCGTTTAGGTTCAGCCTATAAAAATGAATTGGCAATGGAAGCTTTGTTTGCAAAACTGGAAAAGCATGAAAAGCAATTAAACATTTTAATGGCTTATCTGCATTTACAGCATGATCATGTTCACATTGACAAAGCCCTGTTAATTAAAACTTCTAATGGCACTGCGGGTGTGCTTGCAGGCATAATTAAAAAGGGGATTTTTGAAACCTATACGATTGCAGTTGACCGGATACAAATAGAAGCGACTCCAAAAGAAAATTTTGTATTAAACCCGGATCAACAGGAAGCATTTGATAAAATAAAAGAAGGATTTATTACCAAAGATATATTATTACTGCAGGGTGTAACCGGAAGTGGTAAAACGCATGTGTATGTAAAGCTGATTGAAGAAGCTTTGGAGAAGGGCAAACAAGTGCTTTTTCTTTTACCGGAAATTGCCCTTACCTCACAGATAGTAAATCGTGTGAGAAAGTTTTTTGGAGAACAATGTATTTCATATCATTCTAAATACGGCGATAACGAAAAGGTAGAGATCTGGCATCAGGTAAAACAGGGAAAATACAAAGTGATTATAGGTGCACGCAGCGCACTGTTCCTTCCTTTTCAAAACCTGGGTTTAACCATAGTGGATGAAGAACATGATGCCAGCTACAAACAACATGATCCTGCACCGCGTTACCATGCCCGTGATGCCGCTATGATATTATCGCGGATCTGGCAATGCAAAACAATACTTGGTTCAGCCACCCCTGCCTTTGAAACGTTTTACCAGGCCCAACAGGGCAAATATGCCTGGGTTACTATGAATAAGCGCTATGGAGAAATACCAATGCCTGTAATTGAAACCTGCAATATGGCAGAAGAAAAAAGAGTGAAAACAATGGCGCAGGAAGATATTACATCTACCTTGTTTACAGCCATAAAAACAGCCCTTGATAAACAGGAACAGGTAATCTTATTCCAAAACCGCAGGGGCTATGCTCCAATGCTCTCCTGTAATACCTGCGCCTGGGTGCCTAAGTGTAAAAATTGTGATATCAGTTTAACCTATCATAAATTTATTGACTCGCTTAAATGCCACTACTGCGGGTTCACCCAAAAATTACCAAAAGTATGCATGGCCTGTGGCGCAAATAAACTAAGCTTAAAAGGTGTTGGAACTGAAAAGATAGAAGATGAGCTCTCCATTTTATTTCCACTGGCACGTATTGCCCGGTTAGATCTTGATGCTGTTAAAACTAAATTCGGACATGAACAAATTATAAAAAGTTTTGAAGCACATCAGTTTGATATTTTAGTGGGTACGCAAATGTTAAGTAAAGGACTCGACTTTGAACATGTAAGTCTGGTAGGGGTTATCAATGCAGATCAATTGCTTACATTCCCTGATTTCAGAGCACATGAGCGGGCCTTTCAGTTATTGTTGCAGGTAAGTGGCAGGGCGGGCAGAAAACACAGTCAGGGTAAAGTTATTATACAAAGCAGTATGCCTAATCATTTTGTTTTACAGGCAGTGTTACAACATCAATATGAAGCATTGCTTGAACGCGAATTACAGGAGCGCCGGAAATTTGCATATCCTCCATTTTTCAGACTCATTAAAATTGTATTGAAACATAAAGACTATAAAACAGTTGAACAGGCCTCTATTGTACTTAAAAAACTTTTTTCAAAACAAGAACACATCCTCCTACTCGGACCTGAAAGTCCACATGTAGGGCGCATCCGCAATCAATACATCAAAGAGATTCTAATAAAAATAAACCGCAACCATACCGAATTAGACCTGATTAAACAGCAAATCAAAATCAATATTCAAAGTTTAAATGAAGACAAGGTACTGCGGAGTGTTTATGTGTATGCTGATGTGGATCCTGTTTAAGGGAGTTGGGCACTGGGAGGTGAGCACTGGGAGTTGGGCACTGGGAGGTGAGCACTGGGAGGTGAGCACTGGGAGGTGAGCACTGGGAGTTGAGCACTGGGAGATGAGCACTGGGAGGT
>JACMQU010000037.1 GCA_014376805.1 Bacteroidia bacterium | reverse complement strand
GTGGACGGCTTTCACAACTACGTCAATGATAGCGCAAACATTCTCAGCAGCAGCATTGACTGCCGGAATGGGAGGAGCGTCAATAGCCGGAATGACTTGGGCGGGTGTTATGGGTGTTGTAAACGCAATAATGGCAGCAAACCCCGTAATGCTTATAGTTATCGGCATTGGTCTTTTGATTGGTGTGGTTTACGAGGTCATAAAACATTTTCACGATTGGGGCGCGGCCATAACATTGCTCATGGGTCCTTTCGGTTTGTTGATAAGCGCGATAATGTCATTGTATAGCCATTGGCAATCTATTAAAGACGCTTTTGAAAACGGTGGGATTGTCGCCGGATTAAAAAGAATTGGTATTGTTTTGCTCGATACGCTTCTATATCCATTGCAACAAGTGATGGAATGGGTTGGTAAAATAACGGGCGCGGATTGGGCTAAAGGCGCGGCAAACTCTATCAAAGAAATGCGAAAACAAATGGACCTTATCACTCCAGAGGAAACTAAAGCCAAAACTGTTACAAGCCCTGCCGGTGCAAGAAAGCAGATCCAAGGCACAAAAACCGAAACGACGGCATTAAAAGCAAAAGAAAAATCTAAAGAGGTATCAGGAAATAAAGTGGTAACAATTAATGTTTCTATCGGAAACTTAATAAATGATTTCCAGATTAAAACCACCAATATTCAGGAAAGCGCGTCGGCCATTCACGACAAAGTAGTACAGGCATTAACCAGCGCAATCAATGATTCACAATTAATCGCAGGACAATAATGGAAAACTTTAAAGTGCCGGATCAGTTAGAGAACCCGCTTATATTGAACAGGGTCGCCACCAACGCCATATCGGGATTGGTGCAATTTGCCGTATTGTCAAACGTAAAGATATTAGACGCTCAAAGCAACCCTTACACGGTGGATCAGGGAAAAGAAGGCGACGTGCCAACTCAGAAATTTATATCAAAGCTCGGAACCGTCGTTTATTCAAACCTGATTTTTAACGCAGGCAAAGAACTTGAAGGGTCGATTGTTGTTCGGGAGTGGAAAGACTTTCGAATTGACGATGCTTTATTTTCGGTAAGTCAGGCTAAGAAACTTGTGGAAACGGAAATACAAGGCAAAGACGGGGTTGTAGTTGAATATATCGGATTAGGAGCATTCCAAATACAAATAACAGGACGTATTACTGGCGGTTATAATGTTTACGAAAAAGAATTGGTCGCGGAGTTAAAAAACATTTTAAAAGCAGGGCAACCGTTGGCCATTACTTCATGGTATTTGCAAAATCTCGACATTACCGACGTGGTGATAAAAGATTTTAATTTCGGCCAAGTAGAAGGCGAATATTCAACGCAATATTTTACAATTAATTGCCAAAGTGATCAGATCGTAGAGGCAACAATCACAGGACAATAATGCTAAAACCCGTTACACATATCACAATCACCACCAAAGAAAATACTTTATTCTTTGACTTTGTTACTCATTGGGAATATAACGACGGTTGGCAAAATCTTACCTCAAACGGAAAAGTTGTTTTTCCTAAAAACATTTATGTTACCGACACTCAAACACAAAAACGTTTTCAGCTTTTCGGAGCAAATAAGTCAATAAACGCGTTATTTAAACGAGGCGATAAAATAAAAATAGAAACGTTTTATATTTATTGGGACAGAAACTTAAATGAAAAGCGCACAACAAAGGTAATAGCTGCGGAAGGTTACATTTCAAAAGTTGGGAGTGGAATGCCTATTGAAATCGAGTTCGAAGATAACATGTGGCTATTGAAACAAATACCGCTTAAAAATCAATCGTTTGCTAAAGGCACAAGTATTGAAAGCATTTTAACCGACGCTTTACAAGGGACCGGACTAACTGTGAATTATTTAACTACGACCAAACTTGTCTTTGATAATGCGTTATTGTCAGCAGAAAACGAAACCGTAGCGCAGTTTTTAGCCAAGCTACGAAAAGACGCTTTTCTATTTTCTTACTTCAGAGGCAGTGAGTTGCGGGTTGGATCATTTGTCTACATTGAAGCAGAGGCCAAACAAAAGAAGTTTGTTTTTCAAGACAACATTATTTCGAGTGATTTAAGTTATTCCAATAAAAACGATATTGTCTTATCAGCAGTCGCCTCCAACCATATAACAGAAAACACCGGCCAAACCACAAAAGACGGTTACGCAAAGACCAGAAATAAAAGGATTGAAGTTTTAGTGACGCTCAAAAACGATAAAGTGATTGTAAAAGAAGTTGCAAAAGGCGAGAAAGCAGACCCAAATACAGACGGGGAGCGCAGAACATTTACTTTTTTACAAGCCAGAACCACCAAGGAATTAGCGGATTTAGCCGAAGCGGAATTGCGTAAATATTACTACACCGGATTCAAAGGAAGTTTTACAACGTTTGGAACTCCATACGTTCAATTTGGCGACAACGCACAAATTGTAAATGATAAATTGAACGACCAGACGGGTATTTATAAAATCAAAGAAGTCGAGTATTCGGGCGGCATTGATGGCTACCGTCAAAAAATAACGCTTGACTATAAAATAAACACTGATGCTTAAAGAGGCCATACAAGAACTTGCAGGAACGCGCAACCAAGACGAGGTAAAATTATACCAGGCCATTGTCAATAGTGTTGATATAGAGAAAAGGAATTGCAATGTTACAACCGTGACCGGCAACGCTACATTGACCTTTGACGCGATGCTTACGGCAGGGGTTTCTGATGGCATTATAGTTATTCCACAAGTGGATTCATTTGTATTTGTTTTGAAGTCAAAGTACACCATTCCTTTTGTGGTGTTGTACTCGGATATTGAAAAATTAGTATTAAAAGGGGGGGAGTTTGGAGGTTTTGTAAAAGTTATTGAATTAACGCAAAAAATAAACAATTTAGAGAACAAAGTAAATGAATTAATTACTATATTTAACGCTCATTCACATAGTGCGTTAAACGTCCCTACTTCAAGTATTATTTCAAGTCAATTAATACCAACTGAAAGGGCAGAAATAGAAAACCAAAACATAACGCATGGCGCAGATTAGAAGGGATATAGGGCTGGATTCTGAAAGCGATTTACTAATTGTAAACGGTGATTTTTCAATTGTGGAAAGCGATCAACAACACGTGGCCGATACAATCAATGCGAATGTAGGATGGTGGAAAGAGTTCCCTATTGACGGGGTTCAGATTGTGGACTATTCAAAGTCGGCAGGTGGTGCTGCTAAATTGGCTCGTAAAATAAAAATAGAATTAGAAAAAGATGGGTACAAAGTGAGTAATCCGGTAATAGAATTTGGAGCAGACGGCAAACTAAACATATACCCAAATGCTAGTATATAAGGCGTTTTCTGAAAATTGCACATTTTACGATGTGGTGTTACAATGCTATTTAAGTTTGAACTTCATGCCTAAGTTTATTATTGACAATGAAATAAAAAACCTGGACTTAACAACGTATGCCGGCCAAAAGTTTTTATACGATCAGAGTTTGGCCGATGATGAGTTTTTGAATAACGAAGTGTTAAAAAACGATTATAAATTTAGCACGGGTCAGTTAAGAATAGCCAACCCTCCAACGGAAAGAGAACGATATTTATTAATAGAAAGCGGAGAAATACTAGCAAGCGAAAGCAATAATAAGTTTTTAATATGAGCCAAAAAATATCACAATTACCGCTTTATGTAGGCACTAGCAATCCGGTTGGAGAAATGCCTATTTCAATTTTAGGAACTACTTATAGGATCTTATCACAAGTATTTATAGGTGCTTATTCTGACTATTACAAAGGAACTTTAACAACAAGAGTGTTGTTTGAGGCTAGTGTTGCAAGACCGTTAAAAGGAATGTTTGGGTTTATATATGATAGCACAACGCTAGAATTGGCTATTTACAATGGTTCAATTTGGAATTACTTTGACTTATCCGGTGGTGGTGGTGGTGCTCAAACACTAGATCAGACCTTAGCCAATGGAAATACGGCTATTAATAAAGAAATACTTCTTGAAGGGGCAAATCCTAATGTTTTTGCTCTATTAACATCGAATAGCCTAACAATAGGCGATCCTATTTTAGGCAGTATGGGATTCACTACTGATTATCTCGCAATGGTTAAACCTAGTGCCAGTGTTCTTATTAAGGGGGATAACCTTGTAGGTGATAAACTCCATCAATTTCCAAATGGCAACGGTACTTATGCGTTAAGCGTTACACAAGGAGGCGTTACCTATCCATCGGATATTGATGGAGTTATTGCCTTACCAAATAGTAGCGG
>JACMQU010000036.1 GCA_014376805.1 Bacteroidia bacterium | reverse complement strand
CAGCAGCCCGTAAGATTAAGTGGTTTTAAGGCCAATGTATTTTATCATGAAGTAAGAGTGCCAACCTATCCGTTGTTTGATTTTCCACCCTATGAAACGGCTTTGGCAAGCACAATGGTTGATGTAATTTCTAATAATGATATTCAATTGTTGCATGTACATTACGCAATACCACATGCTTCTGCGGCATATATGGCAAAGCAAATTCTTGCTAAAGAGGGAAAACGGATTCCTGTGATAACAACCCTGCATGGTACTGATATTACACTGGTTGGTAAAGATGCCAGTTTTGAACCTGTAGTGCGCTACAGTATCAATCAATCAGATGGCGTTACCTCAGTATCTGAATCACTAAAGCAAGATACCTATAACATCTTTAAAACCAATCGCGCTATTGAAGTAATCCCAAATTTTATTGATGTACAAAGGTTCAGTAAACAAGATAGAGAGCATTTTAAAAAAGCCATTGCACCTAATGGTGAACGATTAATTATTCATACCTCTAACTTCAGAAAAGTAAAACGCATAGATGATGTAGTAAAGGTATTTGCAGAAATCCTTAAAAATATGCCTGCCAAATTATTGCTGGTTGGTGATGGGCCAGAGCGAATTTATATTGAAAACCTTTGCCGGGAACTAAATCTGAATGATTCTGTTACTTTCCTTGGCAAACAAAACCCCGTGGAAGAAATTTTATCGGTATGCGATCTTTTTTTAATGCCAAGTGAAACAGAAAGTTTTGGGTTAGCTGCACTGGAAGCTATGGCCTGTGAGTTACCTGTTATATCAAGCAATGCCGGTGGTATTCCCGAATTAAATATAGACGGCGTTACTGGCTTTTTATGTAATGTGGGCGATGTAAAAACGATGGCCGAAAAAGCTATTTACATACTGAGCGATCAGGAACGTTTACTTAAATTTAAACAGGCTGCCCGGGCAAGGGCGCATGAGTTCGACATTAATAATATAGTGCCTGTATATGAACAGTACTATGAAAAAATATTAAGTGCTTACGCTCGAAAATAAACAATGCTGCTGCATTAATTGGCTCATACTGTATAGCTATCCGGCGATTGGTTTATACTTGTAATAATCGATTCCATATACACAACAACATCTTTAACTGTTTGCAGTGGCTCAATATCTGCAGCAGTTACCTGCGTGCCAAACTCTGTATTTAATGCATCTACTAAAGGTTCATAGTCGGCAACTGTAAAACCCAAAACGTTAGTCATGGATAAGTTGTCTCCTAAAGGGGCTTTTTCAACGATGATGTTTTTAGTTTTTTTTTCTGTCTGTGACATGGATTGTACTTATTTGGAATATTCAAATGTAGGAAATTTTGATACAAATATAACACACCCACTTTTCCAATTTACTGATCAGATTTACAACTTCCTCAAAATAATTAATTATTCAGGTTCAACGTTACAATAAAAAATAATCCGTAAAAGCACCAATAGAAAAAGGCAGAAAATGATCAGGATTTTTTCTTAATCAACTGTTCTTTCATAAGCCTGATCACTTCTTTTTGTAGTTCTACAAGTTCTTTCAACATCAGGTTTTCGTTTTTTAACTGTTCAGTATCTGTATTACTTTCTTTAGTGTGATTTTCGTGTTTGTAATGCGGAAGCGGTTCATTAAGACTGTTGGTTTGTATATTTTCCACATCAATATGCAAGGCTTTGCTAATATCCATCAAGGTGTAATGATTAACATTTCCCGTTTGTTCAATAGACGAAATTAAAGGGCGGGTTTTACCAATTTTATCAGCTAACGCCTGCTGTGTAAGGCCTTTTGAAATTCGCGCTATTTTTATTTTTGTACCAAGATGCATGTACATGCAAGGTCCATATTAATCAATTGACTATTTGATAGTTTTGTTAGTAGTTTTAATATAAACCTTTTAACGGCATTTCCAATAAAATTGATGCGGCTAAAAAGCATTCAGGTTGGGTAAAGAAAAAAATTTTGTGCTTAGGTTATACGTTAAATTAATGAAGGTAAACGAAAGTAGAAAACTAACAAAGCCCTACTTTAAATTGGTTGCACAAGTTACATGACATTATGATTGTTGAATATAAAAATAAAGTCCGTTGCCTGGCAATTTTTTCATTCAACTAAGACATAAAAAAACATGAATTTTGAGTAATTTTTTACCGTTAACGAATACAAAAGTATAGAGTATAACTTTCAGATAACAGCTGTTTAATTTCTATTTCACATAACCTGCATATACAGTTAAAACCTGTAACACTACTCAAAGGTTTCATACTGCGCTTGTTAAAACTGGAGGTAGATTGGCATCATAACTTCAGAAGTTTTTACCTGAATAAGTATCCAGATAAAAGCCGTAAGTAAAACTGCGTATTGCAGTGGACTTAATTTAGATAAATATGGGTTAATGCGGGATTCTATCTGATCAGGCAAAAAATGTATAACATAACCAAATGCCATTATCCATAATACATACTTGTAATTTTCGTACAAAACAGCAGCAGATGCCATGTCGAAATTAGTAGTGATCTGACTGATTATTTTTAAGGCGTCGGGAATGGTATTTGCTTTAAAAAAAATCCAGGCAAAACACACAAAATGAAAGGTGAAAAAGATTCCTGTTTTTCTACCGGCACACCAACTCCATTTAAAAAACTTCCATTTCTTATTAATCACTTCTATTTTATATTTATGAAATGCCAGAGCAGCACCGTGCAAGCCACCCCATATAATAAAATTCCAACTGGCACCGTGCCATAAACCACCTATTAGCATGGTTAGCATAAGGTTTACATATTGCCTGGGTTTGCCAAGCCTGTTGCCGCCTAATGGAAAATAAAGGTAATCGCGCAACCAATTTGATAAAGAGATGTGCCACCTGCGCCAGAACTCTGTAATAGTTGAACTTTGATACGGCGATAAAAAATTTATATTAATATCAAACCCCATCCATTTAGCCAAGCCAATAGCCATATCACTATATCCTGAAAAATCGCAATAAATAACCATTGCATAACCATATACAGCCAATAAACATTCGAGCCCTGTATGTCGCAAAGGATCATCAAAAATATACTGTACAAAATTTACATAGATGAAATCAGAAATGATTACCTTTTTAAATAACCCGGCTATAATCAGAAAAAACCCTTTTGCAAAATCCTGTGCAGTTATGTTATAATCTTTGCTAATTTGTGGTATAAAATCTGATGCCCTTACAATAGGTCCCATTACTAGTTTGGGGAAAAAAGAAAGAAAAAATAAGTATTCCCAGAAACTTTTAACAGGTTTAAACTGTCCTCTGTAAACATCAATTGTATAACTTAAATTTTCGAATGTATAAAAGGAGATTCCAATAGGTAATAATAAATTAAGCGGTTCAATATGTCCATCATTTAAATCATTGATAATCTCTATAAAAAAATCGGTATATTTAAAATAAAAAAGCAATCCGAGGTTAATGATTATACTAAAAATTAAAAATGTTTTCTTTTTTCTTTGATCCCTTTCAGTATAAATGCGGTTAGAAATTATAAAATCAACAATGGCCGAAATTACAACTAACCCAACATACACGCCACAAGCTTTATAAAAAAAATAAAGCGAAAAAAGGGTGAACAAAAGTATGCGGTGCAATTTGTTTTTATAAACCAATTGATAGCATAAAATGAATACGCCTAAAAAAAACAGAAAAAAGGCACTGTTAAAAAGGATTGGATCTTTGGGATCATATTTTAATAAATGTATAAAGTTATTAAACATAAGCTTCCTATTAATTTACATATTTTAAATAGGCTGCATAAAAGGCAGAATAAAACAATTGCCCCTGAAAAATATACCCACCTTTACTAAAATGTAAATGATCCTTTGCACCTTTACCTGCTTCTATCCATGTTTTCATCGAATAATCACCGCCCATTACTGTATAAAGATCCCAGCACGGTAAACCGCGTGCATGGCAATAAGCAACAAGGTTATCACGAATCATTTTTACCGTTTCATTGTGTACATAAATTCTTGTTTTAACTCGTCTTTTGCGGCCTTTCTTTATGGTATATTTATAAGATTTATGGCTCAGGTAATTATTAGCGGGGGTAGTTAACAATACGGTTGAACCCATAATTTCAATTGCCCTTACAAGACTATCCACCGTTAATATAAACTCAAGCGAATCATACCTTCCGGCACTTTCGTTCGTACCTAAAGATATAATTACCAGTGCAGGCTTTAAAAAGGTGAGTTCTTCAAAAAATTTAGGCGTGTGAAGAAACTGTATGAACTTAGCGCCATTTACCCCGGCAGAATTATAAATTAAGCCATTTTTACCATTACTTAACACCATGCCATCCAGAAGTAATTGCGGGTGGTTAGTTCTGTTTATAATGATATTAAATTGTTTAGCGGTATCTGCAAAAACAAATGAATCTTTATTTATTACATGATAATTTCTATGGCCTTCAGGTTTGGCAAAACTCCCTGTTAATGGATTAAAAACATTTATTTCAGGCACTTCGCCAACTGTTTCATAAATTAACTGTATAACCTTATTGTTACCGGCAACCTGCCCCGAATCAGGCTTTGGCATATACTCCAGACTAAAGTCCCTGCCAATAGGATCAACCAATAGCGTATAACCGGCAATGCCGCAAAATATATTGCCGGAACTTTTCACAATTTTTTTTGATATCCATTTTTGTGTCGACTTAAAAACATAATCTTTTGGCCCGTTTGTTTTAGCCTGATAATAAGGGAACACCAACCCGCGGCCGGCATTGCCAAAAGATTGCTGTAGGAGCTTTCTTATTTCTCCGGTAAAATGGTCAGCCTGAATATGAGAATCACCAAAATGAAAAACCGGAATAACAGTCTCCTTATTTTTACTTAACAATGCAAACACTTTATTTAATGAAGCAGCATTGAGGATTACATTCGCTTCATGCTTAACGGGCAAGAGTTCTATCTGTGCCCGGGTGATAAAAGGCACGATCATTAAATAAAATAAATACCTAATGCTTCTTCTCATAATCATTAAAATTTAACAGGAGTGCCTTATATAACATATCTGCAACCTGATAAGCACCCCGTTGATTGAGGTGGGTATAATCTTTACCGGCCCTGATAGGTTTTTTTTCTGCCCATTGTACCATAGAATTTTCACCCCCCATATTGGCATATAAATTCCAGAAGGCACAATGGTGTTTTTTGGCCAGTTTATTTTGGGTTTCAATCAATGGTTCAACACCCGCAGCCGTTTGCCAAATGCCATCTGTAAAAGAAGATTTATCGGCAGTTCCTATAACTAAAAAACTAGTTTGAGGCAGGTTCTTTTTAAGATGAAGAAAAGTCTTTTCCATCTTTTTTGCAAACCAGGAGAAATCTATAAGCTCTGGCTTAAATAGCAGGTTTGGACCATAATGCAGAATTACCAGATCATACGGGTAAGCTTCGTTTATGGCTCTAAAAAAAGAACCGGGAATTTCAGAAAGTTCAACACCAGAAATACCCCTGAAAGAATAGTTATCAAGTGTAATGCCCGAATCACTTTCAAGGCTGGCTCCATACACGGCAAGGTTCAAGTTTGACCCCATGTTCACCATTACTTCCTTTTGAGGCTTTTCTAACGTTACATTAATAATATTATAAGCCTTATGAAGTACTAAAGGAACATTTATCTCATTCACTTGCATACTTTGTCCTGAATCGGCTTTGCCATAAAATATTTTTACGGCTGTAAAGTCTTTCAACCGCTCCTCTTTTACTCCTTTTAAGCTAAACCAGCAACCAGTAGTTTTTGTATAAAAAACATGGCCAGAAAAACCAAAGGGATAGGCTCCCCAGGCACTATTTTGAAAACTTGCATCTTTCCAGTTATCAGAAAATGTATGTTGAACCGAACTTCTGTTTGGCGCAGATACAGAAGTAACAGGCACAAAGCCTACACCTTTACCGCCAAACTTTTTCTGTAGCATTTTGCGCAATTCCTGAGAGATCATATCGCCTTCTATCATTGAGTCTCCAAAGTAAGCAATTCTGATTTTTTTTCGCTTCCCATTGCTCACTTCGGTAAGTGCTTTAAAAAAATGCAGCAGTCCGCTATTCTCTTGTGAATCCGAATATTGGATAATACCCTTCTCTAAAATTTTCTTTGGCAAAAGAACCCCATAACGTATGGTTGAATCAACTGTTGCATATGCCATTGTTTCTGCTGCTCTGCGCTCTATACGTTTTTTCTTTCGGAGATCGCTGAATATATCTGTTTTACGAAGTGGGATGCCATTTATCTTAAAATCAGTTTTAAAAAACGACAGAATGAATAACAGCAATATTGTTACTAAAATTACATATACAGGATATTTGAATTTATTTTGATTCATTTAAAATCATCGCATAAAATAGCATGGAAAAATAGTTGTATTCATCCATTAATTCTGTTCTTTTTTCTCAGATCGATATCAAAACGGTACAGGTGATATTTTCTTATAATGGATGCTATGCGTCTCACCCATAAAAGTTTTGATTTTGCATAGTGATGGTTATGAATGTTGGCAAGCCAGACTTTATAATATAACTTACCTTTTAGTTTGGGATAATATTTTTTTGAAACAAGGGTACGGCTGAAATAATCAAATGAAAAAGTGTCGTTTTTAAACTGTTTGTAAACCGAGCGATAACGACCCGTTTTTCTTAAATTATTTTGGCCTACCAACCCAAAGTGATTATGTAACAATATGGCATTTTTACTATTGCCATAACCCGATTCAAGAAAAGCAACGCCAAGAATTACGCTTGCTGGTATCTGGTATATATGCATTCTATGTATAGCCAGGGGAGCAAACTTATGTATGTATTGTTTAGGATTAAGCCTGGCAGATGCAGGAGAATTTAAAATCCAGATAAAAAGGAGAGGAAAAAATAATTTGGTTCTCCCCATTAACCAAAATTGATTTCGGTACTATCCCCAATATTTAAACTCTGACTCATTCCTTTCAATAAAGCATCATTGCCAATTAAAGAACGGTGTAAAATGGCAAACTCAATTTGGGCGTATGGGCCAATAATCGACTCTTTTATGGTGGCGTAGTTTAAGATCGCATTCTCTCCTATTGATACATTTGGCCCAATAATAGAATTAGTGATCTTACAGCCTTCGCCAATGTAAACAGGAGGGATAATAATGGTATTCTCAAACATGTATTTTGCTGTATCATAATTTAATTTTTTCAGCAACAAAGAATTTGTTTCCAGCAAAACTTCTTTCTTGCCACAATCAAACCAGTTATCTACATTAAAAGAGCGGAATTTAATACCCTGATCCATCATTTTCATTAATGCATCAGTTAAGGTAAACTCGCCGTAGGTGGTAACTTTCTGCGCTACATTTTCATCAAGGGCTTTCAATAAAAGTGCGCTTTCTTTAATCTTATAAACTCCCACCAGTGCCAGATTAGTTTTAGGAATTGTGGGCTTTTCAATTACGCGAACAATATATCCGTTCTTGTCTAGTTCAGCTACACCAAACATTCTGGGGTCATCCACTTTTTTTAGCCCCAGCATAGATGTTTCAGAGGCAAGTACTGTTTTCAGATCAGCATCAATAATGGTATCGCCGAAAACAATAAGTATTTCATCTTTGGCATCAATAAAATCTTTAGCGAGCCATATTGCATGCCCAACACCTTTACCGGTTGTCTGTATTACAAATTTTGCATTAATACCGGGGTAATGCGATAAAATATAATGTTCTATTTTATCGCCAAGATATCCTATTATGAATATAAATTCATGTATGCCGGCTTCTATTAAATTTTCTGTAATGTGCGCAAGAATAGGCTTACCGGCAATAGGAATTAATGCTTTTGGCTGGGTATGGGTATGCGGTCGTAATCTGGTGCCTATGCCCGCCACTGGAATAATAGCTTTCATTTTATAGTTATATTTTTTAGATTAAACGCATCTATTTTAACGTTTAAATTGAGAATTATTTTTATGTAAAACAATTGCTGTTTGCTTCTTTAGGATCAAAAAGAACTAAACAAAAATAAACATTTTTATATGTTAGTGCTAAAATAGTATTTTGCAACCTTAAGAAACCTGAATTATGATGAGAGATAAAGTAATATTTGATTTGATTGAACGTGAGTTACACCGCCAACAACATGGATTGGAACTGATTGCTTCAGAAAATTTTGTAAGCAAACAGGTTATGGAGGCGATGGGAACAGTATTAACAAATAAATATGCAGAAGGCTTGCCAGGTAAACGCTATTATGGGGGATGCGAAGTTGTTGATATAATTGAGAACCTGGCAATTGACCGGTTAAAACAAATGTTTGGCGCTGCATGGGCAAATGTACAACCACATAGCGGTGCTCAGGCAAATGCCGCTGTAATGTTGGGTTGCCTCAAACCCGGAGATAAAATTCTGGGCTTTGATCTTTCTCATGGCGGGCATTTAACACATGGTTCACCTGTTAATTTTTCAGGAAAATTATATAGTCCCAGTTTTTATGGTGTTGAACAGGATAGTGGTTTAATTGACTGGAATAAAGTGGCTGAAATTGCAAAGCGCGAAATGCCTAAAATGCTGATTTGTGGGGCATCGGCCTATAGTAGGGATTGGGATTATAAACGTTTGCGTGAAATTGCAGATAGTGTAGGGGCCTTATTGCTTGCTGATATTGCCCATCCTGCTGGTTTTATTGTAGGTAAGTTATTAAATGATCCCCTTCCGCATTGCCATATAGTTACCTCCACAACACATAAAACATTACGGGGGCCGCGTGGTGGTGTAATTATGATGGGTAAGGACTTTGAAAATCCATGGGGATTAAAAACGCCTAAAGGTGAAACAAAAATGATGAGTGCAGTGCTTGATGCGGCTGTATTTCCGGGTACACAGGGTGGGCCGCTGGAACATGTAATTGCCTCAAAAGCCATTGCATTTGGTGAGGCTTTAACAGAAGAATATATAAAATATATAAAACAAGTTGGAAGCAATGCACAGGCAACAGCCAAAGCATTTGTTGACCTCGGTTATAAAATTATAAGCGGTGGCACCGATAATCATTTAATGCTCATTGATCTTCGTAACAAAGGAATCAGTGGCAAAGCAGCAGAGAATGCGTTGATAAAAGCTGATATTACGATCAATAAAAACATGGTTCCTTTTGATGATAAATCACCTTTTGTTACCTCTGGAATTCGCATTGGTACATCGGCCATCACCAGCCGTGGTATGCACGAAAAAGATATGCTTAACATGGTTACCTTAATTGATAAAGTGCTGATGAATTACGATAATGAAACCGTACTTGCCGAAGTAGCCAAAGAGGTTAATAAAATGATGGAAGCATTTCCACTGTATGCCTAAGAAATACACAAGTTAGTTATTCTTCCTTTCAAAAAGTATGAACTGAGGCTATCGGCAACAATTGCACTGTGCAGGTAAAAGTAGGGGTAAACTATTTATTCCTGTTTGTATAGGTGAAATAAAAAAAAATTACTGTTAGTGTTTTTTACTCTTAGTGTAAATACAATTTATAATTCTTTATTAAAATGTAATTTTCCTATCATTTCATTGCTTAGGGATTCTGCATAAATACCGTAAGCATTTATAAGAATGCCTTTAATATTATATTTCAAAGAGTGTATAGCATAAATAATAGATTGTTCTCCCGGATCTGTATCGCCTTCAAATCTAAAATATTTATCTATCACAAATTCATCATGAAAAATCTCATAAGTGCCGGAACCTGGAATAATTGCATTTTTTTTCAGGTTGAAGTCTTCCGTATAGCCCTGTTTTTTTAAGCCGGCAATAGCTTCTATAAGGTTTGAATAGTTTTCCATATCTTCTTCTTAATTATCATTAAAATTTTACTTGCGAATTTCCTTTACTTAAACACAAAATATTTATACTTCATTATTCCGTTACTTCTATTTGCAAACATCAGATATACCTGTGCGTCTTTATGATTACTACCTGTTTTCAACTCGTATTTATTTCCGTTTATTCTTAAATTAATTATTGCATCTATTGAATGTTCCGGCACCTCAACGCTAAAGAAATTATGTTTAACCTCCGATGTTTTTTGTTGCTTGCTTAGTTTTTCAGTAAATTCAAATACATCGGCTTTCCATTGCCAGGTGCAGTTGCCAGAAGTAGTAATAAATTCAATCTTCGCAGATTTATTTCCAATGCCCGTTTTTTGCACTTCTCTCATCCCTGCCATCTTATTAAATTTTCCGTAAGCCACTTCTTTTTTTTCGGTGCTTATGGGTTCAGGCTTAGTGAAGTTAGTATAGTATAAATTTTTAGTTAGCGGAAGATTTGGCAATTCTATGGTGTTTTTTACAGCACACCACATACCATTGGCAAAGCCTCTCTTCGCTTTACATAAGGAATCATTAGACATTACTTTGTATAGATTGGGAGAGCTAACAATAGCACTTTCTGTTTTGATGAATTTTTTGAGGGAATCTTTTGCTGTAATTGTAGCTGTAACCAGAATGTCTGCGTTAGACTCCCTTGCCTTAAATAAAGATTTTCCGCTATACATTTCTTTGCCATCAACCTTAATTTTAAAGCCCGAAAAATTGGTTTTATCACTGCGCTTAAAGTTAAATTCGTATTCCTTGTTTTTATTTAATTTAATGGTTGCGTTGGCTGTAAAATACGTAGCATCGGGCTTTTGAACCAACGCATTTTCACCTATAGCACTAATATTCACCCAAACTTTAGATCCGCTACCCGCATTAAATTTAACTTTCACATAAAAGTTTGTTTCATCCGTTTTGGTAAGCACAGTATAAATTAAATCCGGTGTTTTTTTAGCACAATCATCTGCACATGTTGTATAATTTGTAAATTCAAGTGAGGCACCGGTGCTTCTTAAGGCAGATTCTATATTTTCATCAACGGGTATAAACGAAGTAAACTCATTTAACGCTGCTCTTTTTATAGTAAAATCTTCATAATCTTTTGAACCCATTACTACGGTATGAACCAAAGGCGCTAAGGTGTCATTCTCATAGTGCGTTTTAAGAAAATGATAAGCAGATTTATCTATAAAATGCAGGAGCAGCATTTGTTCATTTGCAGTTACTGCAATGGTTAAATAATCTTTTATAAGTGCATCTTTGCATGTTGCACATTGGGCATTTGTTTCGCTATTCGAGAAGCCAATCAGCATAGCAAGGAGCATACATATTTTAAATTTCATTGGGTTGCAAAGGTAAATGGCATTAGCAAAATACAAGACATTAATTAAAATGCGCTTATAAATTTATCAGCAGCCTGTTAACCCTGTTTTCATACAATTCATGTCGGAAATCTCTGGGCTTTGAATATATTTGCAACAATATGAGTGTTAGACAAGAGAAGTTTTCAGGCCTGATCCAGGAGCACCTGGCGGTTATATTTCAAAGAAATGCAGATTGGTTTAACAAAGCCTTTATTACCATAAGCAAGGTAGAGATGTCGCCTGACCTGAGTTATGCAAAAGTTTTTTTGAGTTTTTTTAAGGTTCAGAATAAAGAAGAATTATTAAACCTGGTTAATTTTCATAACCGCGATATCCGCAAACAACTGGCTGCGAAGGTTCGCAACCAGGCACGTGTGGTACCCGAACTTACCTTCATTGTAGACGATAGCCTTGATTATGTTTTTCAAATGGATGAACTTCTTAAGCGCGTACAAGCTGAGGATGAAAGAAAAAAACAACAATAATTACATTAACTCTTTATACTTTTCATGAATTACGATCCTATAAAAAAAGACCTCGGTGCTGTATTTAACCAAAGCACATTTTTGCGTAAAACCTTTTATAAATTGCTCGACTTGCTGTTACTGCGCACCTGGCATGTGCACCGGGAGTTGAAGGCATGGATGAAAAACAAAAGTTCAGCTAAAATTTTAGATGCAGGCTCGGGCTTTGGTCAGTATAGTTTTTATTTAGCCAAACGAAATAAACAGTATAGCATTGATGCTTTAGATGTAAAAGAGGAACAGATTGCAGACTGTAACCTGTTTTTTAAGAAATGCGGACTCGTTAATGCTAACTTTGCTTTTGGCGATTTAACAAAATCTATTGCTCAAAATAAATACGACCTTGTATTGTGTGTTGATGTAATGGAACATATTTTAGAAGATGTAACAGTTTTTAAAAACTTTAACCAGGCAATGAAACCCGGTGCCATGTTATTGATTTCAACTCCCAGCGACCAGGGTGGCAGTGATGTACATGAAGAGACCGGTGAAAGTTTTATTGGCGAACATGTACGCGATGGCTATCCGTATGAGGAGATGGCCGGTAAATTAAAAGAAGCTGGCTTTAATAAATTTGAAATTTTATACAGTTATGGCCAACCGGGTAAAATTGCCTGGAAACTAAGTATGAAATACCCTATGCTTACACTCAATAAGAGTAAAGCATTTTTTGCCCTGATGCCTTTTTATTATGCCCTTACTTACCCCTTTAGCTATTTACTAAACTGGGCCGATACTTACACCAGACATAGCAGCGGAACCGGTTTGATTGTGAAGGCATGGAAAGACATAGTGGCTGTTCATGAACCTGTCATTTAAAATAGCAAGTCGTTATTTTTTCTCCCGTAAAAAAAGCGGTGGGTTTAATGCTATTACTTTAATTTCTTATATTTCATTATTAGGCTATGCAGTAGGTGCGGCGGCTTTGTTAATTGTGCTGTCCGTTTTTAATGGCTTTGAAGGTTTGTTTACAAAAATGTATAGCAACTTCGATGCAGATCTGCAGTTAACACCAGCATCTGGAAAAACCTTTTTTATTAACCAGCTTCCTATTGAAAAAATTAAGGCTTTACCAGATGTAAAAGGATTTGCTTTTGTATGGGAAGAAAGCGCTATTCTGCGTTACAACAATAAACAAACACTTGCTACTATTAAGGCGGTTGACGATAATTACCTTGCCTTAAATACCCTCGATAGTAATATGCTGAAAGGTTCGTTAATATTAAAAAGCGGCGATACCAGTTTTGCAGTAGTAGGTCAGGGAATTGGTTATCAGTTGGGCATTGATCCCGATGATCAGTTTCATTACCTGGGCATTTATTTACCTCGAAAAGGAAAGGTTGATATGCTGAATCCTGAAAGTGCACTGGCACATGGAGTGATATTTCCGGTTGGAGTGTTTGGCATACAAGATGAGGTTGACAATAAATATATCTTACTGCCGCTGGATTATGTAACAAAATTGCTGGAGGACCCCGGCAGAATGAGTGGCATGGAGTTGCGGCTGCATGACGCTGCTAAAATGGATGAAGTAAAAGAACAGTTGCAAAATTTAACCGGTAATGGCTTCATCATTAAAAACAGGTTTGAGCAAAGAGAATCCTTTTTTAAGGTAATGCAATCAGAAAAAACAATTAGTTATTTTATTCTTTTGTTTATACTCATCATTGCCGCATTTAATACTATTGGTTCATTATACATGCTTGTAATAGAAAAACGCAACGATTTGCAACTGTTTAGCAGCATGGGAATGACTAGTTTAAATGCCGCTAAGGTTTTCGTTTACCAGAGTCTTTTGATTGCGGTTATGGGAGGGCTTATTGGAATCCTGCTCGGCATTATAGTAATTTGGTTACAACAAAAATTCGGACTGGTAGCATTGCAAAGCAATGGCAATATCCAAATAAATGCTTACCCGGTTTTATTAAAATTAAACGATGCTTTTATGGTATTGGCAACCCTTGTTTTTTTAGGGTTTTTAACTTCTTTTTATCCTGCATATAAAGCAGCGAGAGCAGTGAAAGGCAGATAGGGATTAATGATTTTCTAACTCTTTTAAATGAAAAAAAACTAATAATTAAATCTGCTTACTATTATTTACACTATATGATTTATACCGGGTAAATTCAATTTTTAAGAACCCTATATAAATTATTTCCTACCACATTTTATGCGCTTCTTCCTTATGTTTTGTTCTTTGTATTTGCCTCCGCTTAAGCTATCACAAACAAAGATTGATTAAAAAGTACCCAAAAATTAAGACTTATTCATTTCTTTAAATTTTTACATCAGGCAATCTCCTGTTAATGCATCTTAAAAAATGAAAACATTATTGTACTGCAGCTCCACTCTCTTTATAAATAACCTCCAGTAAGGTTTGCCCAACGGCCTTTAAAGTATTCCTATCTATAACACTCATGTTGTCGTTTAGGGTATGCCAGTGTGGTGCAAAATGTGTATCGCTTGTTTCGCTGTAATGAATAATATCAATGGTAGGTATACCACCCAGTGTGTTTACATAATAATGATCGTCTGTAATAGCACCGCCCTGCAAATAATAAAAGTAGTTGCTATAGCCTAATTGTATAGCCTGATCCCATACCTTGCGCAAAACGGGTTCAGCATATTTAACACTATAACCCTCCCATATAAAATGGGCATTGTATGCACCAACCATATCTAACAAAATGCCGTATTCTGCTTTATAACCGGGCTTGTGTTTATTCCTGCTCCAGTATTGCGAACCCAGGCAATAACTTTCTCCTCCATGCTCTGATTTACCAAGGTCTTCGGCATCAAAACAAATAAGATCTACGCCAATGTTTACTTTTACACTTTTTAGCAAACGGGCTATCTCCAACATTACTGCAACACCACTTGCCGCATCATCTGCCGCCAGAATTGGTTTATTGTGATTAGCAGGATTGGCATCCTGATCGGCATAAGGGCGCGTATCCCAATGCGTGCAAATCAGTATTCTTTTTGATGCAGCAGGGTTAAAAGATGCAATGATATTTTTGATGTTTAAATTTTTTCCATCAAAATTTTTAACAATACCCTTTTGTTCTATTACCTCATCTGCAAGTTTTTTAAACTCCTGTGCCAGGTAAATGCCACAGGCCGTATGTGCATCGCTATTGCAAATACGCGGACCAAAATCTACCTGCCGTTGCACCATATTATAGGCACTGTCGCTGTTAAATGCAGGACTTACCTGTTGGTAAGCTTGCATATTTTCCATAGATTTATCCGATTGTTTTTTGGCAGGTTCAGTACACGCAAAAATACTCATGAACCAGGTAAACCAAATGAATCCCTTAAAAAACTTATTTGTGTTCATAAAAAGCTAAAGCGGTAAAATTAAATTTTTATTTCAATTATCAGGATCAAAATAAAAAGAAGGGATTAATTTGCTTTAAATATTGTATCTAACTTTTTATGGTTAACAAATTTTTTAAACTGATAAATTTTATGAAAATTGCCAGTTATTAATATTTGATTATATAAACAATATAAAAACGTTAGCTTATTCGGCTTGGTTTAATAGTTGAACTTATTTCTATTAAAATTGCCAAAAAAACCATAGGGAGCATTTATTAACAAAAATTTAAGGAAGTTATAATACAAAATTTGATTTTTACCATAATTTATTGTATACATTTGATTATTAAACCCAATCTTATGAAACATAATACCTCAATAGGTTTGCCAATATTGGCAAATCTTACAACTTTATTAACAATTTTAACAACTATGTGTATGCTCCTCTTTTTAAATTTTAAAGCATATAGTCAATTACCGCCGCGAACACCTGCAAAGCAATGGCAAAAGTCTTTTAACCAGATCACTTATACAACCCCTGCTGCCGGATTCTCTACAGACTGGACGTTGGATATTATACAAACACATGACGATTCTTATATAGGTGTAGGTTTTGCAGGATCTTACACCTCAGATCAGGGAGGCCTTAGTTGTACTGTAAATTATAATCCTGCAATATATAAACTCAATGGTGGTGGTGGCCTTATCTGGCAAAAAGTTGAAGATGACGGACATGCTGCACCTGCTGTTACAACAGCTCAACCTACAAGAACTGATGTGGGAAGATTTTTAAAAGTGATAGAAGTTAAAGAAGTTGGTCAGGATCATTATTGTTATGTTGCTGTTGGGCATAAACCCGATTATAGTTTTTCAAGTGCTGTTGACCGATCGTTTATTTGCAAATACGATGAAGATGGGAATTTAATTGGCACTGTACACTATATTAATTTGAACGCAAGTACAATTACTGGAGGACAACTTTTAACTTCTGTAACACATTATGTAAATAGTTCTGGTCAGGATAGATATCTATTTACAGGTTATAAAGACTATAAAATGATATTGTTTCAAACCGACAATTCTTTTACTGAGCAACCCTTAGCAACGGAAGTTAAAGGGATAACAATTAATGATAATCTTCCCGGCACCTCAACCCCATATTCTTATGGTAGGGGTTTTGAAGTAAAAGTTTCGTATACATACGGTACTAAACCTAATGGTGAGCCTCAAAGTTCAGGCACTACCATTGGAATTCCTGTAGGTATATATATTTGCGGCGTTCTTACACAACCCTATACATACCCCACTTCTACCACATTAACTCAGCAAAATGATGCTTACACGTGTAAATATAATTTATCTGGAGTTAAACAATGGGGGAGAGTTTTCGCAAGCGGCACTTCAGATTATTGGGGCGGGGATCAATCACCCATTTGTATAAGCAACGTTGTACCATCATCACCCACTTTCGTTTTAAAAAATGCGCAGAGTGTTATCATCCCTTCGCATTCAATAGATGATGCAGCTTATAGTATGGTCGAAACTTCAAATGGAGACATAATTGTTGCCATGATGTATCATAAATCAGATTGTGGGGAGTGCCATGTGAAGAATTACCCTAGCGACCCTTTTTATCCCTCTGCAAAATCAACAGGTAGTTTGCCACATAACTATGTAGATTTTCTTTCTGCTGATGCCTATTTGGTTATGGTTGATCCTAATGGCAATTTGTTAAGTTCCACGCCACCACAATACGTATGTCATATAAGCGGTGATGATTCACATCTTAATGTAAAGCAAACGTATGATATGCATGGAACCAACCCTAATTTTGTAATTGCGGCCACTTCATCAAATGATCGGATAATTTCAAGTGATCCGAATAGTGCTACTGCTCAGAAGATTTCTGAAGGCGATGATTTTTTATTACGAAAGGTAGAATACGATTATTCGTCTCACTTGTTTTCCGTTAAATGGACAAAAGTGTTTAGTGGTGATGATGATGGTGCATGCGGATTTGCTTTAGCCACGACCCGTGACGGTGGTTTTATTGTTGCTGGTAATAATGATACTTTTGCAGACGATCATTCAATTGTTAAACTTTCTAATGATTGCCAGGCCAGAGCTTATGATGATGGTACTTTAAAAGAATTCCCTCTTTCGAATTCTATATTAGAAGTTGGAAAAACAATAACAACCGGTACTTATTTAACTTGGAATACGCCTAAAATTGTTAATGGAACTATTGTAGTTGATGTTGGGGCAACTTTAGAAATCACAGGAACTAATGTACAATTTACAGCCTATTCTAATATTTTCGATGAAAAGGAATTAGCATATTATAGTATAACAAATACGAACCATAGAAGTGGAATAATAGTCAAACCGGGCGGGAAGTTAATTGTTAATCATTCTACCTTAACAAACTTCGAAGGTTGTGCTGCCTATGGCTTTGATGATGGATTATCGGGAACATGGGATGGAATATTATTGTTAGGAACACCCGGCATACCGATGATGAGCAGTGGCTATCAAAACTTTTTTGGAATTGCTGAGTTTACTGGTTCTTCAACAGATATGGCAGTACTTAAGAATGCCAGGTATGGAATAACCGTTGGAGGTGGCTATGGCGATGGCGGCATTATTAAAGCATCGTTTACAACATTTAAAAATAACCGAAAAAGTGTTGCATTTAACTTTTATCAAGATCCTGTTTATGGCCATTTAAATCGGAGTAGGTTTACAGATTGTGCCTTTTTAAATGATGCTCCAATTACTGGCTATTCAGGACGGGGTACCAATCAGCACGTATCTGCTTGGGGCGTGCGCGGAATCAATTTCGCCGGCTGCTCTTTTAAAAATACAATAAGTAATGCTTTGCTTTGCGATTTGGATAGAGGCATAGGCATTGTATCTTACGATGCCGATATTATTTTAGGCCGGTATACCATAAGTGGTTTACCTGGTCCCTTTAACCAAATGGAAGGTTTAAGAACTGGCATACAGTCACAAAATACAGGTCTTTCTTCGCCATTTTATAGAGATAATATTTATGCAACGGATTTTAAAAATGTGCAAGAAGGTATTATCCTAGAAAACAATGTTGCACCAAATATAAAATGCAATACATTTTTAATTGATAATGACTTTCAGCATACTCAACGCTATTTATTAAAAAACCCTTATGGCGCTTCTTCCATTACTGCTTATGCGTATGGCTTATATACCTCCAATACTACCGCGTTTCATTCAATCAATAATCAATTCGCATTTAATAATACAAATATATTGTCGTTTGGCAGCATAACAGAAGATGCAGGTTCAGGCAGCGATGCATTAAACTGTGAAATTAAATTACATACTATCAATAATAATTATAATGTTGGTAACAAGCTTCATTATGGCATGGAAGCAATTGGCCATAATGGAGGTCTTGCAGTTTCTTGCAATACTTATTTAAATTTGAAGCAAGACTGGCTTATTGATGTTTCTGATATTAATCCGCCTGCACCAACTTCTTGTGCTTATAATTGTTTCCCCGATCATTTTTACACCAGCAGTGTGGGTTATGATCCAATGAATGTGTTTAGCATAAATCGCAGTGGAACCACCGATAATATCTTATCAAATTATAAATTTACATACTACTGGAAGTACAGTGGTACACCCATTTCAACTATACCAACTGGTTTTAATATTAACTACCCAATTTTAACATATACAAATACCGAAGTGTCTTGCGACTATCCGTGTGATGGTATTTATACAATTGATATTGTTGATACCGATGAAGGGAAACGTAAGTTTCCACAATCAAAAAATACAGAAAAAAAAGATACCTTAGATGAACTTTGGAAGCAAGGTAAATTTGAAGAAATTGCCAAATTGCTTTCAAGGTCTGAAAATCCTTTAAATCAAAAATTGGTTAATCTTTATGATATAAGCCATCACACAAAATTTGCAAAAATTGAAGTGAAAAATTCATATACAGATTTTATTGCCAATTTGCCAAAAGAAAGAGCGAATAAATTAACAGATGCAGAAATATTGCAATTGAGAAATATTGCAAAAGCTGAACCCGACTATGCAATTTATGCGCAAAACTTAATTTCTTTAAATACAGGTGAAATTTTTAAACGTCTTCCGATAATTGCTCATTCACAGATTAATGGTAAGGTTTTAAACAACAATGAACATAATTTAAATAATAATTTATTTATTTATCCTAACCCAACAAACGATAACATTACAATTGCTCTAAAAGACAATATAATGATGGAGGGCACTTTAATAGAAATTTATGATTATAGCGGAAAGAGGGTTTTAACAAAGGGTTTAGATCATTCATTTGAAAATATAGTTTTAAATGTTAACCAACTCTCAAGTGGTGTTTATTTATTACTATATATTACCCAATCCAAAACCTACAATAGCAAGTTCATCATTCAAAAATAATGAAGAATTATTATTCCATATTGAATTTGGGTTTTTATAAAAAGTGTTTATTCTCATTAATGCTAAGCACTTTTTTAAGCACCTCAATTTGTTATGGGCAATATAATAATATCTGGTATTTTGGCAATCAATCGGGTTTAGATTTCAGCAGTTTTCCACCTAAAACCATATCATCTAATTTCCCGGGCTACCGCCATGCACATGCTACTGTTTGTAACAAAATGGGCGAAGTACTTTTTTATACAGATGGTAATGCTATATACCAGGGTAACGGCCAGGTTATGGATAATGGCAACAATTTAATGTGTAATAATGATTTTCGTGACAGTTCTGCTACAAGCATTTTAATTAAGCAATCGGTATCTGATACAAATATTTATTATTTTTTTTATGAGGAGTTTACCATTAATAAGGCATTGGTTCATTATTATGCTATTATAAATATGGGATTAAATAATAATGCGGGTAAGGTTATTGATAAAAATATAAATATTCCACTAAAGTTAAATCAAATTCCGGCTTTTTATGGTAAAATAAATATGGTATCAAATGTTCCATCCAAGAGCTATTGGCTTTTGCTGGCTGGCAGCGATTCACTTTGGGCTTTTAAATTTGATTCGGCCGGCCTTGATACGGCTAATCCCATTAAAAGTTCCTTAAAAAATACATTTGCCTCGGCTCCGCAAGGGGGATCGGTGCAGAATTATAGGAATGGGGCTGGTAATTTTGCTGTGTCTAAAAGTGGAAGATTTTTAGTTGTTTGCAGCCCTTTACGAGGTGCTTCAATACTCTATCCCTTCGATACTTCATATTTATATGAATTTAACGCCAAAACTGGTAAAATTATTAAATATACATCTTTAAACGATGTTTTCGCCTATAATTATTGGGTTAATTCGCAACAAAGCCTAATGCCTTTCAAACCTTACAACGTACTTTTTTCTGCTAATGATTCATTTTTATACGCATCTTTTTTTTGTGCATGCGATGCACAAGATAATTTTAAGGTGAGAAGATATTGTTACGCAAATTCATTTAATGAACTATCCCGGCTTGTTCAAGTAGACTTATATGCCTTAGGTACAGACTCGGCCGCAAGGGTAATTAATAACCGCAATGAAGGATTTAAAACAGGCGGCTGCGATTTAGGTCCGGGTATGGCACTTGGGCCTGATGGTAAATTATATTTAAGTGGTGGCCGCGATGTAATTTATGATTCCAAACAACAACCCGCAGGTTATAAAAATCATTATATCAGTTATCTCGAATTTCCCGATAAAAAATATCCTGCATGCAATTTAAAATGTTGGGCCATTAAAGCACAGGGCGAGCCTTGGTTTGCAATGCCAACCACCACCTATATACCCGAACGTATGCGCTTTGGTTATTATAACAATGCTTGTAAAGATAGTGTGAGTGTATATAACAAAAGTGACTCTTTATATAAAACGTTTAAATGGGTTTATAACAATGGCAAGGATACTGTACAGGGTGATACTGTAAAGTTACCGGTGCTTAAGAGCGGATACTTAAGATTTACAATGCTTGCTTATAGTGCTTACGGTTTTAAACGCAGCATGGCCGATAGCATACCTGTGCTTAAACGTCCGCACGCAAAAATAAATTTAACAGATACTGCAGGCTGCCAGTGGTTAGCCTTTACTTTTAAAGATAGTACCTTAACAGATACGGCTCAACAAATAAAACAAGGAAACCAATATGTGCTTGCATCAAAATGGTTATGGCGTTTTGGCGATGGTGATAGCGATACTTTGCAAAACACCAAACATACTTATACAAAGAGTGGCATTTTCCCTGTTCAATTAATTTACAGCAATGGCTTTTGTACCGATAGCATAACTGTGCAAAATAAAGTAAATATATTGGCTGCCCCTAAACCCGGCTTTACCTGCGATAGCTTTGCCTGTATACCAGCGCAGGTAAAAATAACAGATAAAAGCATAGGCCTGGTTAGTAAATATTCTTATACTACTTCAAGCGGCTTATCAGATAGTGTGGCCTCTCCAATTCTAACTTTTAAGAATGTGGGAACTTATGCCATTTACCAAACCTTAACAAGTTCAACCGGTTGTGTAACCAAAGATTCTGCTTCATTAAAAATTAGCCAAGGCTTTGGTACTAACCTAAACTTACAGATGTATATGGCAAGTGTACTAAACGGAGATACAGCAGTTGCTATAACATGGCAAAGCAAACCTTACACAATTAAATACCTGATCGAAAAAAAGGATCAACAAAATAAAATTATACTTACGCAAACCCTCAACGATACTTTTTATATTGATAAACCCATTGATGCAAGCAAACAAAACTTTAGTTACCGTGTAAAGGCAATCGATACTTGCGGCATGGCTTCATTATGGTCAAGCCCACATCAACCGGTATTATTGCATGTTGTTAATCAACAAAATGAAAATGCCATTTTAAACTGGTCGGCATACTTAGGTTTTAACAATGCTTTGTATGATGCACGATATGCAAGTGATGTTTCAAAACCTTTTTTAACATTGGGTTCAACAATAAATACAACCTATGCCGATGTTAACTTTATTGAAAACGACTGGCTAAAAAAATGCTATTATATTAATGCAAGGCAAGCCAATTTATTAGAAAGCAGAAGCAACACGGTGTGTGTACCTTATAAAAGTAACACCTTTTTTCCAAGTGCATTTACGCCTAATAATGACGGCCTGAATGATGAGTTTAAACCTAAGACATTAGGATTAACAAATTATTTATTACAGGTATACAATAAATACGGTATGCTTATTTTTGAATCGAGAAGTCCCGCAATTGGATGGAATGGCAACTACCACAATGAGGCAGTGCCTGCTGATGTGTACTTTTACATACTTGATTACACAAATGAAACCGGAGAAAGTATTGCAGTTAAAGGAAATATTACTTTAATCAGGTAGAATAGTTAAATTACTTTTCGAATTTGCTTTTGGTGGTGCCACAAATTACCTGATAACTAAACCTGCAACCAATTTTAAGTTGAGCAATGAGGTTAACTTTTGAATGAACAAAACTTAATTTGCCTCACTTATTCCTAATCATATCTTCGCAACAAATAATAATTCATGAACAGATCAATTTTCGTTTGCCTCTTTTGGATTCTCATTAAACCCGTTATAGCGCAACATACGCATAACAGCTATTTAAAAGACCCGGTTATAACCCGCCAACATTCTCTTGATATTATAAAGATGAAAGTTGAAGTAAGTTTTGAACCTGAAAAGGGTTTGGTAAAAGGCAAGGTAACACATGAATTTACCGTGCTTCAGCAAAAAGTGGATTCTGTATTTTTTGATGCGCCTGGTATCAACATTAAATCAGCTTTGCTAAATAAGTCTGCAGTAAAGTTTAACATAGAAAAAACAGGTGTTTGGGTGATTCCACAAAAACCTTTAAAGTGGGATGATAAAGGTGAAATTGTTTTTGAATATGAAGCATCGCCACGCAAAGGAATTTATTTTATTGGGTGGAATATACCTGAACCTAAAGATAAGAATCCGTTTGCTGTAAGAAAACAGATCTGGACGCAGGGGCAAGGTGTAGATAATCGTTACTGGATACCGATGTATGATGAAATGAATGATAAATTTATTACTGAAACGGTAACCACTTTTGATAAAAATTATGAAGTATTATCGAATGGAAAACTGATGAGTAAAAAGCAAAATAAAAATGGAACTACTACCTGGCATTATGCAATGAGCCATCCGCATGCCGGCTACCTGCTCATGTTAGGCATAGGCAAATATGCAACAGCATCGGCGAAGAGCAAAAGTGGTGTTGCATTGAACTATTGGTACTACCCCGAATATGCCGATAGAATGGAACCAACATATCGGTTTACGCCACAAATGATTGACTTTTTAGAGGCGCAAACAGGTATTGCATACCCATGGGAAAGTTATAGCCAGATTATGGTTCAGGATTTTTTATATGGTGCCATGGAGAACACAACCGCAACAATATTTGGAGATTTTTTTAACGTAGATGAACGGGCTTATCTTGACCGGAATTATGTGGGAGTAAACTGCCATGAAATGACACATCAGTGGTTTGGTGACTTTATAACTGCACGAGATAGCAGAGATGCGTGGTTACAGGAAAGTTTCGCTACTTATTTTCCCAAACAGTTTGCCCGTGTTACCGATGGTGAAGAGGAATGGGACTGGCAACGCAGGCAGCAACAGAACGCCGCAGTTGATGCGGGAAAAAAAGATAATTATGGGGTACGCCATACAAGCGGTGGCACGGCCAGAATCTATCCAAAAGGTGCAGCGGTAATAAGTATGCTCGAGTATGTTTTGGGTTCAGAACAATGGAAACGGGTGCTGAACTTTTACTTAAAAAAGCATGCGTATGGCAATGTAGAAACCAATGACCTGCAACAGGCAATCAAAGATAAATCAGGCATAAACCTTGATTGGTTTTTTGATGAATGGATCATTCGCGGTGGTGAACCTCATTACAAAATTAGTTATCAGGAAACAATTAATACCAAAAGTGAAAAAGCATCTGATATTACAGTTGAGCAAATACATAAAACAGATGAAACGGTACATTATTTTAAAATGCCGGTAGTTTTTGAAGTTCATTATACAGATGGAACAACAGACTCAGTTTATAAAGTTATAGAAGATGCCTATAATGTTGTGAGAATTGAAAATGCAAATAATAAAAAAATTGCTTTTGTTTTGTTTGACCCCAATTCAAATATTATTAAGCAGGTAAGCTTTAAAAAATCATACGAAGAACTACGGGAACAATTAGAAAAAGCTCCACATTATATTGATAGATATGATGCTGTTGTTGCGATGCGGGAATTTGATAAAAATCAGAAACAGGATGCATTAATAGCATCGCTAAAACGGGAGAAACACTCAGGTATTATAAATGAACTGATAACCCAGTTGGCAGTATATGAAGAAACGACTACTATAGCGGTTCTGCAAACTTTAGCAGCACATAGCAAAGCAGGAGTTAGAGATCATTTATATAAAAACGCAATACCCGTAAACAGTTGGAAACCGCTGTTTGAAAATGCCTTGTTGGATAGCAGTTATGAGGTTACAAAAACGGTTCTTGAAAAATTGTGTAATCAATACCCATTGCAAGCACTTACTTATTTAAACGCCACTGCCGAAATATACGGAATGAATAATTCTGTTAAGATTAAATGGCTTGAATTATATATACAAAATATAAAGAGAATGAATGCTGATGAAAAACAGGTAGTGGTTTCGGATCAGAATAAAAAAATGACAGACGAAGCACATCAAAAACTAGTGGCGTATGCCGGAGCAGGTTATGAATTCAGAACCCGCCTGCTGGCATTTGGTGCATTAAAATCTTTAAACCTTTTAAACAATGAACTGGCAGGTAGTTTATACCAGGCCATTCTTTCAACCAATTCGCGATTAGCCGGACCAGCTTCAGACCTTGTAAATTTTTATGCATTACAAACAGATTTTAAAAATCAACTCATCAAATCTTATCAGCAAAATAATTACCCTGCCGCTGAAAAGGAAATTTTAACAAAACAGCTCTCCTGGCTCAAAAATTTATAATAATTGAAAAGCTAAAATGGGTAGTGGCATTATTATTTACTGAAAAAACGGCAACACAAAGAGATAAAATAACTAATGGTAATTTTATTAAAAAAAATTATTTCAGATTTTTTATCTTGCTAATACTATGCTAATACAATGCCCAACGTTTGATAGTACTATACCTATCAACCTAACAGTGTCTCCTGTAGATAACCCGTTAATGGTATGCCCTGCCTGCAATCAGTTATTCAGCCTGTCACAAATTAAAAACAATCCGATTGATCAACGCATTCAGGCAGTGCAGAAAGAATTGATGATGGATAGTGAGGTAAAAAAATCTTCCATGTGGTGCGAAGAGTGTTAAGTGTAATCGTTTATGCTTTAAAATTAAAAGCAACTTTCCCTTGAATTTATGCGGGAAAAAGAGGGTTCATATAAAAAGTCCGGATTCAACACAATCTCCTTTTTTCATCAGATCATAATTTAGTCTTTGTTTTTTTTGCTTAATTACAATACTTTTGCAGGGCATTAAGAATTCCGCTTGCGGGATGCCAACCGGGCTGAACACCACGGTGGAAAAACAATGCGGACTTTTCTGTCAAACAATGTTTAGCAAATTGCTGCAAAAGGTCCGCATGTTTTAACTTAATGTTTACATATAAAAACCTTAAACAACATAAATAAAACATGGCGTATTTATTCACATCAGAGTCCGTAAGTGAGGGACATCCAGACAAAGTTGCCGATCAGATATCGGATGCATTGATTGATAATTTTTTAGCTGTTGATCCGGAATCGAAAGTTGCCTGTGAAACACTCGTTACTACAGGGCTTGTGGTGTTAGCGGGAGAAGTAAAGTCGAAAGCTTATTTAGATGTACAGGAAATTGCACGTGGCGTTATTCGTAAAATAGGTTATACCAAAAGCGAATATATGTTTGAAGCAAATTCATGCGGTATCATCTCTGCTATTCATGAACAATCTGCTGATATAAACCAGGGTGTTGACCGTAAGAAAAAACAGGATCAGGGTGCTGGCGACCAGGGGATGATGTTTGGCTATGCAACCAACGAAACGGATGATTATATGCCTTTGGCTTTAGACCTTGCTCATAAAATTCTGATTGAACTGGCTGCGTTACGCCGCGAAAATAAAGCTATCCAATACCTTCGCCCTGATGCTAAAAGTCAGGTAACTTTAGAATACAATGACCACAACGAACCCGTTCGGATTGATTCTATTGTATTGTCTACACAACATGATGATTTTGATAAAGAGCCAAAAATGCTGGCTAAAATTAAAGAAGATATTATTAAAATTCTTATCCCGCGGGTTAAGACGAAATATAAAAAATTCGCGCACTTTTTCAACGATAAAATCAATTACCATATTAACCCTACCGGTAAGTTTGTAATTGGTGGTCCGCATGGAGATAGTGGTTTAACAGGGCGCAAAATTATTGTTGATACCTACGGTGGTAAAGGTGCTCATGGTGGTGGTGCGTTTTCTGGTAAAGACCCTTCAAAGGTAGACCGTTCGGCCGCTTATGCCACCCGTCATATTGCTAAAAATTTAGTAGCTGCCGGTGTGTGTTCAGAAGTGTTAGTTCAGGTTTCGTATGCAATTGGCGTAAAACACCCAATGGGTATTTTTATTGATACCAACGGAACATCTAAAGTTGGAATGACGGATGGTGAAATTGCCAAAATGGTAGAAAAGTTATTCGATATGACTCCCTATGGAATTGAAACCCGTTTAAAATTACGCAATCCCATTTATAGCGAAACTGCAGCATACGGACATATGGGCCGCAAAAATGAGATAGTAACCAAAACTTTTAAAGGTGCTGATGGCAAAAACTTCAGCTTAAAAGTTGAATTATTTACCTGGGAAAAATTAGATATGGTTGATAAAGTAAAAAAAGCATTTAAGGTTAAATAGTTTAGTCTGATCCGATAAGGATTGTAACGTTTTTTATATGTAAAGGGTAGCTGTAATGGCTACCCTTTTTTTATGTTTTATTTTTAAACATTAAACCTCAAAAAATCATTGAAGTTTTTAACCCTGTTAATGGTTAATGCTATTTTCAGAACAATTAATAAGTTCGATGATTTATTTAACAATAAAAATTGTTGAACCAATTTACCGTGAAATTAAATAGTTTATTATTTTAACAAAGATTGAGACAAAAGATATTAGTTGACTTTATCAACTAATATTACCAAAACAAACCACAAAGCCCTCCGTATTTATGCTGAAAAATAAAAGCGGCTTCTTTTCATTTTTTCCTGTCAGGGTAATTTAAAATATAAACCAATGAGCACACAAAACCTTGAATAACGAAACCCTTATATCCATTACTTAGCCGTTATTAAATAAAGCGAACCATTAGTTACAACAGTGCCCGTAAACTTTTGCGATAAGATATAAACTTCGCCGCTCTCATCTTCCCCAAAACTATTTATATTTGCATCCAGATCGTTCTGTTCTTTGCCGGTAATCAGTAATTTATTCATGTTCCATACGCCTGCATTTTCTTCCAGGTAAAAAAGCTTCCCCTTCCAGTCTCCAAATATATATTTGCCCTGCATATATTGTATTTTGTTGCCGCGATAAATATAACCCCCTGTTACACTTATACCGGTTTGGTGATCGTATTCAGCTACAGGCAATGTAAGGCCTTTTTGGTCGCAGTTGTTTTTGGGGTTAAAACAATGTTTGCCTTCCATAATGCGCCAGCCGTAATTTTTACCTTGCTCAATTATATCAATTTCCTCCCAGGTATTCTGACCAACATCAGCACAAAATAGTTTACCGGTTTTTCTGTCAAAAGAAAATCTCCATGGATTACGTAAGCCATAAGCCCATATTTCAGGCCTTGTGTTTTTTGTTGTTAAAAAGGGATTGTCAGATGGGATATTATAATTTTTTGAATCTTTGTTTATTGCCGCAAAATCAATATTGATCCTAAGAATTTTTCCGAGCAAGGTGTTTTTTTCCTGACCGTTTCCAATTGCACCATGTTCATCATTTGCACCACCACCATCACCCAAACCAATATATAAATAACCATCAGGTCCAAATGCAAGTTGTCCGCCATTATGATTTTCCTGAGGCTTTTCAATTTCCATAATAATTTTTTCTGAAGTAGCATCCGCTACATCGGCATCAGAGGTTACTTTATACGCTGCCACAATACATTTATGGTTACTGCCACTTACTTTTGAAGGGGCGCTATAAAAAATAAAGAAGCGTCCATTTGTTTTATATTTTGGATGAAATGCGATTCCTAATAGTCCTTTTTCCGAATAAAATTTACTGCCTTTATCTATCTTATTTCCAACATCAAGAAAGGGTTTACTTAAAACTTTTCCGTTTTTAATAACCTTTATTTTTCCGGTTTGTTCGCAAATAAACAATCTACCACTTCCATCTTTAGCATATCCCATTGCAACGGGCCCCAGTAAACCTCCTGCTATTTTTTTTATGTTTATCTGTACAGATAGATTAGTATAATGAAACGTAAAGCCCATTATAAGCAATAGGATCAAAACAACTGCAAATAGATTTTTAAAGCGCATTTAATGGATCTGTTAAAAGAAGTAAAACTAAACAAATATGGGAAAAAATATGATTTAAAATTAAAAGGAGAAATTAAAATATACGCCGTTTAGGTAATTTCTCTCTCTAAAATTTTGCTACCCGTAATATTCATTTATATTGCTTTATTATTCCTTTCTCAACAATGAAATATATTTCCGTTAGAATCTTATGTGTTGTTTTTTTTTCACTGATCTTAAGGGGTGTTCTCGCTCAGGAAACCTTTCCGGTTAATGGCCCGCATGATTTAAGAGGCACCTGTTATGCTTTTATTAATGCCACCATTCAGATAGATCCTCAAACCCGGCTAAACAATGCTGTTATGGTAATTAAAGAGGGTAAGATAGAAAATATAGGAACCTCCGTTAATATACCTAAGGATGCAAAAATTATTGATCTGAAAGGCCGTTTTATATATGCTTCGTTTATTGATATGTATAGCAACTATGGAATTCAATGGCAAAACAATAATAAGGGCAAAGATCAGTATGCCAATAACAAACCAGGTGCGTATGCATGGAATGATGCCATCAGGGCTGAAATAAATGCGGCAGACCTTTTTCAATTCGATGAAAAACAAAGTACTTTTTACCTGGAAAGTGGATTCGGATCAACCCTAAGTGCTTTGCATGATGGCATCTGCCGTGGCACCGGAGCCTTAGTAAGTACTGGTAAATTAAATGAGCAACAGGTAATATTAAACCCCGCTGCAGCGGCTGAATTCAGCTTTAACAAAGGCAGCAGCATGCAGGATTATCCCGGTTCGGCAATGGGGTGTGTGGCACTGATAAGGCAAACTTACTATGATGCTATTTGGTACAATACACAACAATCTGAACAAAATTTAACTTTTAATGCATTTAATAAGTTACGCCATTTACCGGCAATTTTTGAAGCTGAAAACAAACTCGCAGTATTACGTGCTGCTAAAATCGGAACAGAATTTAATACAACTTATATTATAAAAGGTGCAGGTGATGAATACCAAAGAATAGATGAAATAAAAGCAACAAAATGCCCGCTAATTATCCCGCTTAATTTTCCAAAACCTTATGAAGTAGAAGACCCGTTTGAAGCACAGTATGTAAGTTTAACTGATCTTAAACATTGGGAAATGGCACCTGCAAACCCTTTCCTTTTAAGTAAGGCTGGAGTAGTTTTTACGCTAACTGCTTTTGGTTGTAAAGATGCTAATGAGTTTTTAAAAAACCTGCGTAAATCTGTGCAATATGGTCTAAGCGAATCTCAGGCACTACAGGCATTAACGGTTACACCCGCACATTTAATGAATATAGATAAACATTCAGGTGTTTTGCATAAAGGCATGCTTGCCAATTTTTTTATTAGCAATAAAAATATTTTTGATAAGGAAGCAATTATACAGGAACACTGGACACTTGGAAGGCAACAGATCTTTTATGCTGCCAACGAAAAGATATTAAGCGGAAAATATAAACTAAGCCTGAAGGGTTTTGATGGTGGGGTTTTATTAATAAGCGGACAGCTTCCAAAACCGGAAGCAAGTTTAATAGAGAAAGACACCATAAAAGTTTCGGTTCAGGAACAACTTGGTTTATTCACTTTATCATTTAAAGAAAAAAAGAACAGTGATGCATTAATAAGAGTGGATGCATGGGTATCAGATTACGACACTAAAACTTTGCAGGTTAAAATAATTACAGGTAAAGCCCAGCTACCAGATGGGTCATACCAGCCCTTTACAGCAGTTTGGTTTGATTCTGTTACAACTAAAGTTAAAACAGATACTGTAATGCAGGTTAGTTATGGTGAGATCATTTATCCATTTAACGATTATGGAAGTAAAGAAATTCCTGTAGCGGAATCTATACTCTTTAAAAATGCTACGGTATGGACTAATGAAACGCCTCATGTATTAATTGAAACAGATGTATTGGTTAATAAAGGTAAAATTGTAAATATTGGTAAAAGTTTACCTGCAAAAGATGCTAAGGTTATAGATGCAACAGGTAAATATCTCACCAATGGTATTATTGATGAGCATTCGCATATTGGCATTTACCGGGGCGTAAATGAATGCACGCAGGCTATAACTGCAGAAGTAAGAATAGGTGATGTGGTAAACAGTGAAGATATAAATATTTACCGGCAGTTATCGGGTGGAGTTATTGCCTGCCAGCAGTTGCATGGAAGTTGCAATCCGGTTGGCGGACAAAGCAGTATTATAAAATTACGTTGGGGGATGCCGCCAGAAGCAATGAAGATTGCAAATGCCGACGGGTTCATTAAATTTGCTTTGGGGGAAAATGTAAAGCAGAGCAACTGGGGCATGGAAACAGACCGTTACCCTCAAACACGCATGGGAGTTGAGCAGGTTTACTATGATGCATTTATCCGTGCCAAAGAATATGAGCTTAAGTTAAAAGCTGATCCAAAACTAACCCGCAAAGATCTTGAACTGGAAACACTGGTTGAGATACTAAATAAAAAACGTTTTATAACCTGTCACAGTTATGTACAAAGTGAAATTCTTATGTTAATGCAGGTAGCCGATAGCATGGGCTTTAAAGTAAATACTTTTACACATATTCTGGAGGGCTATAAGGTGGCCGATAAAATGAAGGCTCATGGTGTAAGTGCAAGTACGTTTGCAGATTGGTGGGCATACAAATATGAGGTAGTGGATGCCATTCCTTACAATGGTGTGATACTTGATAAAATGGGCGTAACTACTGCAATTAACAGTGATGATGCAGAGATGGGCAGACGTTTAAATCAGGAAGCGGCAAAGATGATAAAGTATGGCAACATGAGTGAAGAGAATGCATGGAAAATGGTAACCCTGAATCCTGCAAAAATGTTGCATCTTGATAAACAAACAGGCAGTATTAAAACAGGTAAAGATGCAGACCTTGTTTTATGGAGTACAAACCCTTTAAGTATATATGCAATTGCAGAGATGACACTTGTTGACGGAGTTTGTTATTACAGCAAAGAGCGCGATGCGGTTTTGCGTAAATATATTGAGCGTGAACGCCAGCGTATTATTACAAAGATGATGGTGGCTAAACAAAATGGGGAGAAAACAGAAAAGAAAATTTCCCTAACCGAAGAGAATTATCATTGTGATGATGAATAATTGCAATGCAGGATTTAACAGTTAAAGGGTCATATATGCTTGAATGAATATAACCAATTTTAAAATAATAAGTGCTTCAAAAAAATGAAATGGATTGATATAAAAATAATACTGCTATTACTCGTTAGCTTTACCTTACAAACTGTGGCAGCACAACAACGGGTAACCCTTATAACCAATGCCACTATACATACCGGCACAGGCGAAGTAATAGAAAATGGCACCATAGCATTTAATTTTGGGAAAATTGTTGATATAGGCAAGGGCCAGACCAGCCTTTATAAAAATGCAAAGGTTATTGATGGTACTGGCAAACATATTTACCCCGGAATTATTTGTATGAATAACCTGATGGGGCTAAATGAAATTGATGCCGTGCGTGCCACAAGAGACTTTGATGAGAACGGGAAACTAAACCCGAATGTGCGCTCACTGATTGCTTATAATACCGGTTCAAAAATATTACCAACGGCACTATTTAACGGCATACTTTATACCCAGGCAGTGCCACAGGGGGGTGTAATTAGTGGTAGCAGCAGTCTTCTGAAAACAACAGGATGGAACTGGGAAGATGCCGTAATTAAAGGCGATGAAGGCATTCACCTGAACTGGCCCGAAATGCATGTAGGTGCTGATTTGAATGAAACGAAAAGTAACAGGATAGAAAAACAATTGCTGGAGATTAAATCTTTTTTTGCAGATGCAGAACAATACCATAATGCCTTATCTGTTTTAACTACCTATAAAGCATCTGGTTTTAATAGCAGGCTTGATGCAATGCGCGGACTTTTCACCGGTTCAAAAAACTTATATGTGCATGCCAACTATGCAAAAAGTATAGTGAGTGCGGTAACATTTATAAAACAACAATATCCGCTTATTAAACTGGTTCTGGTAGGTGCAAGTGATGCTTATCAGTTAACCGATCTTATTAAACAATACAATATTCCGGTTGTAGTAAGTAATGTTCACAGACTTCCGTCAAGGAGTTTTGAGGATGTAGATCAACCCTTTAAAACACCCGGTATATTGGTAAAAGCAGGTATAAAAGTAGCTATAGGCCATGCAGGTAGTTGGGAGGCCCGAAATGTGATGTTTAACGCAGGCACCGCTGCTGCCTATGGTTTAACTAAGGAAGAGGCTTTACAATGCATTACACTTAACCCGGCAACTATAATGGGTGTTAATGCACGAATTGGTAGCCTTGCACTTAATAAAGATGCTTCGTTTGTAATTTGTGAGGGCGATATTTTAGATATGATGTCAAGTAAAATATCGGCTGCTTATTTAGAGGGTGAGCCCATCGACTTATATAATGACCAACAAAAATTATATGAGAAATACCTTAAGAAATTTGGTTTGAATTAAAGGGTACAGAAATGCTTACCCGGGGGAGCTTTTTATAAACATTCAGGTCACCATAGGTAGCACAAAAGAATAACACGTAAGATTTTGCGACAATTAAACTTTAAGTGAAATCTATGTAAATCCATATATCAATTGTGCTTGTTCTTTGGATGTAAAAAATGCCGCAATAAGTAATAAAGATTTTTTTAAACACATCGGGATGTTATATTACACTTTAATTCCTCCCTTGTCTTTCTTTTAATTTCATCAGCAGATCACGTTTAAACTCCTGTTCTGCTTTGTATAACATTACTACTTTTTTAACCGGAATTACCTTTTTAAACTCAGCAATATATTTTTTAGTTACCTCTACTTCGGCAAGTCTGAAAGCAATCATTTCATTCAGTGTTTTGTCTGCCTGTGCATCACTCATATCATCCATGCTGCTCATTTCTTCCATCATTTTGCCTCTGAAATTTTTGCGTTGTTTTTCCAGTTCATCCGTGTAATTATTGTACACCGGCCAGAATTTCTGAGCCTCTTCTGCACTCAGGTCTAATTTTCGGGTAATGTACCCCACCTTCATCGCTTCAATATTTTCTTTACCACGACCTCTTTGTGCTGAGGCTACATTTATAATTATGGTAAAGGCCATAAGCCAGCTTAGTAATTGCTTTTTCATTTATATCTCTTTTTTTTTATAATTCGTCCGACAAAAAATCTTCTTCACCATGCTCCAGTAAATAATTTTCAACATCTGTATTTTCTTTTTTATTCAGTTTGTTTAAATCATTGCACCAGCCCGCATCACATAACAGTTCTAAATTATAGCCTTCACTACTTAAATGCTCAATAATTTCCTGTGTGCTTAACTTATGAATGCCCGCCATATTACCGGTATGACTTGCTGGCCGGTTCATAAATAAATACAGCATAGAAAACAATAATAAAGTAGCTGCCACAGCCAGCAAATTTTTAACAAACCCTCTTTTATATAAAGGAATAATTTGTGCCTCTTCTGGCAGAACCAGCATAAGAATATTTGCTTCAAGCGTATCAAAATACCCATTAGGTACAGCAAAATTATTTATTTCAGGTATCGTAAAATTGGGTGTTTCAGAAATAATTTGCAGGCGTTCTTCCAGTATTTTAAAGTAGTTTAGGGGAACTGCAAAACCTCCTATAACTTTTAGGTTCATGATAAATAATTCACTATTGTTTTCTTCCGTTTCCATTTCCTGTTTGCTGTTTTTTTTTGTCAATTGTTTAATGAGCGCTTCACAAAAATCTCAATTTTTTTGGTAGCGTGATGATAAGACGCCTTTAATGCACCAACACTAGTGCCTAAAATAGCTTCTATTTCTTCATACTTTAAGTTCTCATAATATTTCATATTGAACACAAGGCGTTGTTTTTCGGGAAGATTTAAAATGGCTTGTTGTAATGTTAACTCCAGTTTATTTCCATTAAAATAGGTACTTGCCGAAAGTTGTTCCCCCAACTGTTCCTGCATTTCTTCCATACTAATATTGCGGTCGCTTTTTTTCTTTTGCAAAAATGCCAAAGCTTCATTAGTTGCAATCCGGTAGATCCAGGTAAACAACTGACTTTCTGCTCTAAAATCGCCAAGCTTTTCCCATATTTTTACAAAAGTGTTCTGTACCACATCATCCGCGTCAGCATGAGTGATAACAATACGGCGCGCCTGCCAATAAACCTTACGCTGATATTTTTGAAGGATCAGCTTAAAGGCAACCTGCTTGTTAGAAGGATCCTTAAACTGACGCACCAGATCGTTATCGCTTATTTCAACCAAAATTTATATTTTGTTTTACGCTGATTATAAGATATGATTTAAACGGAATGGTTTAACCAGCGAACAAAAATAACCGATTATTAAAATCTTTATATTGATAAATAAAAGGTATGATTGTACCATAACAAATAAGCCGGCAAACAATTAGTTTCCTTTTCCTGTTATGACTTTAATCTAATACTTTTAAAAAATACATATGAAAAATCTGAATATAATTGGACTTGACTTGAGCAAGTCAAAAAAACTTGCTGAAAAGCTAAATGATTTATTGGCGAACTATTCCCTTTTTTATCAAAATACACGGGGGTATCACTGGAATATAAAAGGGGAGAAATTTTTTGAACTTCATGTAAAATTTGAGGAACTTTATAACGATCTGCAATTAAAAATTGATGAGATAGCCGAAAGAATTCTTACACTTGGACACACGCCAGAGCACCGTTATTCACATTATAAAAAGCTTGCTGAAATTGAAGAAAGCAAAGAAGTATCAAATGGAATAAAAGCAGTTGAAGACATTTTAAACTCCTTCTCTATAACTATTGCTATTCAACGCGAATTGCTTTCTATATCTGCCGATGCGGAAGATGAGGGTACAAATGCACTGATGAGTGATTATATAAGAACACAGGAAAAATTAGTTTGGATGTATTCTTCCTATATGAATAAATAAAATTTATATTTTAAGTGTTTTATATACGCAATAGTATTACCCATGTAAGAACAATACTATTTGGTTGGCATTTTTTATTTAAAACAGTCCTTTATAACTTTTGCAAAATCCGGATATAAAGACTTTGATGAACCTACTATTGTTTTGCCAAAAATATAATCATCAGCACCTGTAAAGTCTTTTACAATACCGCCGGCTTCTTCAATTAAACAAATGCCTCCTGCTACATCCCAAGGGCTTAACCCATACTCAAAAAAACCGTCAAATCGTCCGCAGGCCGTGTAGGCGAGATCTACCGCAGCACTTCCCATACGACGCATGCCTGTTGTGTGGGTTATTAAATATTTAAGGGCGTTGAGGTATTGTTCCATTATTTTAAAATCGTAATATGGGAATCCGGTGGCTAATAATGACTTGCTTAATTCTGCATTTTCTTTTACATAAATTCTTGAACCATTTAAGTAGGCGCCACCGTTCTTCCAGGCATAAAAAAGTTCATCACGGTTTATCTCGTACACAACACCCAGCATCGGCATTTTATTTTTAAGCAACCCAATGCTCACGCTGTAAACCGGAATATTATGTATAAAGTTAGTGGTGCCATCGAGGGGGTCTATCACCCACATCCATTCTTTTTCTTCAGAATTTATTGTGTCTTCCTCCGTTATAAATCCTGCCTCCGGAAAAACTATTTTTAGTCCGGTTACCAATTGCTTTTCAGCAGTTTTATCAACATAACTTACAAGTTGATTGAAACTTTTTACTTCAACACTTCCCGCATCAAAAGTTTTTCTTTCCTGCCTTATAAAACTTCCGGCTTCTTTGGCAAGTGTACATGTTTGTTCACACATCTGTTTAAGGTTCATGGAGCGAAAATAAGCGTTAGTATTAAACTTATAAAATCAAAATCTCTACATTCAGGTTTATTTAATCTAACCGGTGTTATTAATTTTTTTCTTTAAAATTCAATCTGCATTCAATTCCTAATCACGCATCATTGTTATCAAAAAACAATACTTTTGTACCTATGAATTATCCTTCTTCTTTAATTGAAAATGCCGTAAATGAACTCTCAAAATTTCCGGGGATAGGAAAAAAATCGGCATTGCGAATGGTATTATTCTTATTAAAGCAAGATGAAGGTGCGGTGAGTAAAATGGGTGAGTCGATTATTAAATTACGTAAGGAAATAAAATTTTGCAAACGTTGTTATAACGTAAGCGATCTTGAACTCTGTAATATTTGCGGCAGCCAAAAGCGCGATCAGCAATTGGTATGCTTAGTGGAAGATTTGCGTGATGTTATGGCCATCGAAAACACCAATCAGTTTAATGGCACATACCATATTCTTGGTGGATTAATAAATCCTATTAACGGAATTGGTCCCGATCAATTGCAGGTAAACAGTTTAATAAACCGCGTAAAAGAAATGGATGTCAAAGAAATTATAATGGCTTTAAGTGCAACTATGGAAGGAGATACAACTGTGTTTTACCTTTCAAAAAAACTCGCTGCCTCACAAGTAAGCATTAGCACCATTTCAAGAGGCATTGCCATTGGAGGGGAGCTTGAATATGCGGATGAAATAACTCTTGGTCGCTCCATCATTGGTCGAGTTCCTTACCGCCATTAATCCTTTCATTTAATATATTTTTTAAGCTATAAGTGTTGTTTTTTAAAACATAATAAAAACCTATCAGTTCCCTTTTTATTTAAAAAAAATGTAAAACCGACTTCATTTATCCAATACAGCATTTGAACTAATTGTGCCACACATAAATTCTAAAAAACAAAAACCATTCCGTGCTCAGCGAAATGGTTTTTTAAGGTAATGTAAATGTAAAATGTTCATGAGAAAAAGAGATGTACCCTGGCACCTCAATCTTTTTTAATATTAGTAAAGGCCGTTTTACTAAAAAGGTTGTTCTAACCAAATCTACTGTTGGATCAACATTTTTAAACATTGCCTAAGACCCCTTAAATTTTAGTTCGTAAATAAAAGCATTAGCTGTAAAGTTTTCCCTTCTACCCCTTCAAGGTTGTTTAATTGAATATTTTCGAGCTGTTTTTTAACATATAATTTAAGAAAATTATTTAATGTTTCAACAGCAATTACTTCAATAGTTTTATCCTCTTTTACCTTAAATTCCACTATTACTTTTTCATTAAGTTTCAGGTTAAGTAATTCATCAGGATAAGGAACTTTTTCTTTGATCTCGGTGCAGATTGCTTTAATTTTTTTAGCCTCAGGGCGCTCTGCTGCATTAGCTTTGTTGCAAGTTGATAAGGATAGGCCGCCTAAAAGCAGCATGTTTAATAATACGAAATTAAATAGCTTCATAAGTTGTGATAATTTTTTGTTTTCAATAATATAACGAAGCAAATATTCATTAAGTTACAGCCACCTTAAATATTTTTTAGATGAAATGAATATTTTAGTAGCTGAAATGAATATTTGAATTGATGAAAGGCTTATTAAAAAAAAATTTAAATACTACATTTTTATTTGGTAGCATCGGTATAGAATGTATAATTTGTGCTAAATTTAAATTCAACTTTAATTTTAATACAATACACAAACACTTATTTTCGTTCCATCTTTCTATGCAGCTTTCTGTAGTAATTGTAAATTATAACGTAAAATATTTTCTTGAACAGGCATTACATGCGGTGCGTAAAGCTTGTATGGGTTTAAAAGCCGAAGTTTTTGTTGTAGATAATAACTCGGTTGATGGCAGTTGTGAAATGGTAAAACACCTTTTCCCTGAAGTAATCCTCCTAGAAAACAAATATAATTTTGGATTTGCCAAAGCTAATAACCAGGCAATAAAAATTGCAACGGGTAAATATGTTTTGTTGCTAAACCCCGATACTGTTATTGAAGAAGATTGCTTTACCAAAGTTATTGGTTTTATGGACAACACCCCGGATGCCGGAAGTGTTGGTGTTAAGATGATTGACGGTTCCGGCAAATTTTTACCTGAATCAAAACGTGGTTTGCCCACTCCCGAAGTGGCTTTTTATAAGATCAGTGGCCTAGCTGCTATCTTTCCTAAATCCCGTCGCTTTGGAAAATATCATTTAGGTTTTTTAAATAAAGATGAAATAAATCCGGTGGAGGTATTGGCCGGTGCTTTTATGATGATAAGGCATGATGTTTTAAAGCAGGTTGGTTTACTTGATGAAGATTATTTTATGTATGGCGAAGATATAGATTTAAGCTATTGCATTAACAAAGCCGGATATAAGAATTATTATTTCCCCGAAACCACCATCATTCATTACAAAGGTGAAAGCACTAAGAAAACAAGTATAAATTTTGTATTTACCTTTTATAAGGCAATGGTTATCTTTGCCAAAAAACACTATTCAAAAAAGCTTGCCCGTAATTTTAGTGCACTCATAAATATTGCCATTTACCTGAGGGCTTTTGCCGCTTTAATTAGCCGTATCACGGCCAGAATTTTTATTCCACTTGTTGATTTTACTGTTATTTTTACAAGCCTTGCACTGCTGGTTAGTTTCTGGTCAAATCTAAAATATGATACACCTTTAGGCTATCCATCAGAAGTGGTTTACACTAACAGCCTCGTTTATACTTTACTCTGGCTAACAGGATTATTTCTGGCAGGGTCTTATAATAAGCGTAAAACTTTTTTTAGTGTGGTTAAAGGCATTGCATTTGGTACGCTTGCCATTGCCGTTTTTTATGCATTCGTTGGTGAACCCTACCGTTTTTCCAGAGCCATTATTTTGCTGGGGGCTGGGGCTGCAATTACGGGCGCATATCTTATCCGGGTGTTTATATACTGGTTCACTTATGGCCGCTTTAGTTTTAATATGAGCAGTCATCTAAAGACAATCATTGTAGGCAATAAATCTGAAGTGGAACGGGTACAGGATCTGTTGGTAAAATCAAAATCAAAGAGCGATTATCTTGGTTATGTATCGGTTGAACCTAATAGCGAAGACAGTCATTACCTGGGCCAGGTAAACCAGCTAACAGAGATTGTAGCCTTGTTTGGGGTTGAAGAAATTATCTTCTGTAGTAAAGACCTTGCTGCCAGCCGCATTATAGAGTGGATGGGCATTATTACACAAAAAGATATCATGTATAAAATTGTGCCCGAAGAAAGTTTATTCATTATTGGAAGTAACAATAAAAACACGCCGGGAGATTTTTATACAATTGAAATTAACCTGAAGTTAGCCAAAGCATTTGAGCAACAAAAGAAACGCATGTTTGATATTGCTGCAGGATTTTTAATGCTTACCTTTTCACCTTTACTTATTCTTTTTGTAAGGCAGCGTATTAACTTTTTCCATAATATTTTTCAGGTAATAAGCGGCCAAAAAACATGGGTAAGCTATGCCATGGCCGATAATATTAAATTGCTTCCTTCTTTAAAGGCGGGTGTTGTTAGTCCGCTTGATGCAGAAAGTGGCAGAATTTATAATCCGGTTACAATTCAAAAATTAAACTTTCTGTACGCCAAAGATTACTCAGTTGAAAAGGATTTGCTAATTGTAATGAGAGCGATTAGAAGTTGCGGAAATTAAACTGTATCCTCAATTAAGAAAAAAAAGAAATGCCTATCCATATTGCTGGTTGCATTGGCAACTGTAGCAGATTCCAGGAATTAAAAACAGCTGCTTAGGTTTTAATTTAAAACATTTTTAAACAAGCCGTTTACCAAATATCATTTAAAAATTCCGCCATTGATTCATTCAACTTATCACTTTCTTCAACCATACTCATATGCGCTGAATCTTGCAGGTAACAAACCTGAGATTGCTTGCAAATTGAAGCTTGCTTAAGCATGACATCTTCAGAAATCAACTGATCGTTTTTACCTATCCCAAAAAATACAGGTATCTTGCTTTCTTCTAAAATTTTAATTCTGTCAGGCCTGTTCATCATGGCCTTAAGGGCCAGTGTAATTCCTTCCTGCGGCCCTGTAAGTGCTTCATTAATAAAATCCTGTACATATAGTTTAGATTTGTTATTTTCAGCAAATAACCCGGGAATAAAATTATTGATATATGCCTCTTTCCCATTTTTTTCAATGAAGCCAATACTTTGTTTTCGTTTCTCTATTCTTTCTGTATTGTCTGGCAAAGCAGTTGAATGGATCAAACCAAAACCTTTTAACACTTGAGGATATAATTCTGCAAAGGCCAATGTAACATAACCACCCATGCTATGCCCAAACAAAGTGCATTTATTTACCCCTAAATGCTTTAATACAAGTGCCACCTCTAAGGCCATTTCGTCAATAGTAACACCTGCTTGAACTTCGCTTCCTCCAAAGCCCGGCAAATCAACAGTTATTACCGAATGGGTGGGTTTAAAAAACAACACCTGCTGGTTAAAGCAGGTGTTGTTTTCGCAAAAGCCATGAATCAGCACAATTGTTTGCGTGCCTGATCCGTAACTAAAATATTTTAGCATTTGAAATATAAATTAATAAAACATGTACCTGTTATCTTTTACATTCCTTATCTCTTTTAAAACTTCAAAATAGCCATACTCCAGTTTCTGTTGTAAAGCTCCGGTAAGTTCTGCTTTTTGCGGGCCATATTCTTTTGTTTCTGGCCCGTTTGATATTTTAGTTACCAGATACGCATATACTGCAGCGTCTCCTTTTACAGGACCCAGTAATTTATTAGTAGCAGTGGTACCCGCCACCATACCTGCAAAGATTGGATCAAAGCCTACATAAGGAATACTTGGGTTTTCAAAAGTTTGTGAAGCTACGGGTGTAACTGCCTGGTTAATTTTACGACTTACTGCATCTAAAGTGGTGTTACCTTCCATCGCTGTTTTTAATTTATCCATCAATTGTTCGCCCTTTTTATCTTTACGATAATCAGTAATAACACGTTCTTTAGCTGCGTCAAAATTAGCTTTTCCTTTTTCGCGAATAGTTGTTAAGGTAGCAATAACATATTTATCATTGCCCACATTTATCACTTCACTTACATCTCCCACTTTAGCATTAAATGCCCAGCGAACAGCTTCTCTTGCTTCATTATAACCCGGTAAAAAATTATCTGTTTCGCGTACAAACTCAGCAACTCTTTTAGTGATTTTCTTTTCTTCGCAGTTCTTATTAAAATCTTCCACATTCTGGCTGGTGGATGCAAACTGGCTGGCTTCATTATAAGCTATCGAAGATGTTTTTTCACTTGCTTCAATGGCGCGTTCCAATATACCCGCGGTTACCTGTTTTTTAGTTTTATCTTCAGTAATCTTAATAACATGGAAACCAAATTGTGTTTTTAAAACAAACTGATCACCCTTTTTACCATTTTTTATGGCATCATTAAATTCCTTTACCATTTGTCCTTCTGCAAACCAACCCAGGTCACCCCCTTTATCTTTAGTACCATCGGTTCCAAATTGCATAGCCAACATTGAAAAGTCTTCTCCGCCCTTAATACGTGTTAAAATATCGGTAGCTTTCTTTTTAGCTGCTGCCGTATCAGCGTTAGTTGAACCTTCCACCTTAAGCAGAATATGACTTGCACGCATATTATAAGTTGTATCTTGTTTGATCCCTGAAATTTTATATATTTTATATTTTCCATCCTTAAAAACTGGCCCTATAACGGTACCTACTGAGTCGGAAAATAAACGTGCCTGAACCTCTTCAGGATAAGCACTGCGTGGTTTTGCCACTGCATCAAATTTAGTATCCCCGTTTAAATCAACATAAGCAGTATCATTATCTGTTACTCTAAATTGCTCTAACTGATCCATAGCCCATTTTTTCACTACAGCACTATCATCAGAGGTGGGTGCAAAATCCCATACTACAAATTCCAACTTACGACTGTTCTCACGCTCTTTGTACTTATCCATATTTTTTTTGAAATAAGATTTCAGGTCACCATCATCAGTTTTTATTGATGAATCAGCAATAGTTGTATAAGCCAAAGCCACAAAATTTAATTCAGCGCTTTTATTCCTTGCCAGGTAAACTTTTTTAGCTTCAAAAGTTGTTACATATACTCCCTTTTTAAGCAGACTGGCATATTTTTTTTGCAGAGTTTCTGTTACAATATAATCTTCAAAATCTTTCCATTGTGTTCTCTCCGCTTCGTTTTTTTGATCCAAACCTTTTAAGTAACGTTTAACATTATTAACATCAAACTGCCCGTTTGCCGGATCTGTAAATGATTGTTTTATTTGCGGATGAACATTATTACCGTACAGAACATCAGCCAGTTCATCCTCACTCATGGAAATGCCCAGGTCTTTATATTCTTTAGACATCATGTAATCCTGTAACATCTGATTCCATGTTTGCTCACGAACTTGTCCACGGGTAGCCTCATCAAGATTTTCCTGTTGCGTTCTTTTTTTAAAGTTGGCAGTATTATAATCCAGTTTATCTTCAAACTGTTTTATACCAATACTTTCTCCATCTATTACCCCAACATTATTGGTTCTGTTGCCATTACCAAACATTCCTGAGCTCGAGTTTAATGCATCAGAAACAACGAATAAACCTAAGGCTAAACCGACTGCTCCAATAGCTAATCCTGACCTGTTTCTAATTTTTGTTAATATTGCCATCTATAAAATTTTACGAAGCGCAAAAATAAGGGGGTATTTTTCAAAAAATCAAATTATTTTTATAGTTTTAACTTTATAATAATCAATAGCTTATAAAAACATGTCAAACAACTACGGTAAACTTTATCTGATTCCTAACTTTTTAAGTGAAGATAATCCCGATGAATTCATAGCAGAAATGGTGCGAAAAATGGTTCATCAACTGCGAAATTTTGTAGTAGAAAATGAAAAACAGGGTCGGGCTCTTATCAAAAGATTAAACATACAACATTCTCAACAGGAATTGCAGATATGGTTATTAAATGAACATACTCCTAAAATTGAAATTGCCGGGTTGTTAAAAGCACTTGAAAATGAGGATGCCGGAATTATAAGTGATGCCGGATTACCTTGCATTGCCGATCCCGGTTCAGACTTGGTGGCATTGGCTCAACAAAAAAATATTGAAGTAATTGCCTTACCCGGAGCATCGAGTATGATGATGGCCTTAATGGCAAGCGGTTTTAACGGGCAGCAATTTAGTTTTAGCGGTTACCTGCCGGTAGAAAGGCCTATGCGAATAAAAAAAATAAAAGCTCTTGAGGCACTCATGTATGGCGGATTAACACAACTTTTCATGGAGACACCTTATCGAAACAATCACGTTTTGGAAGATTTACTGCAACAATGTTTGGATCAAACAAAACTTTGCATTGGATGTGCCGTTAGCGGCAATAATGGTTGGGTTAGAACCAAAACAGTTTTAGAATGGAAAAAACACAAACCCGATTTACACAAGAAGCCTTGTATTTTTATATTGGGAAAATAGTTCATAATCCTATTTTAATTTGCGCTCTTAATATGCAATTTATACTTTAATTAGGGTACTTTTGTAATAAATAAATGGAATGGAATCAGAGAAAAAAAGACTGGAGAAACTTTCAACTTATCATATATTGGATACACCGGCTGAAAATGACTTTGATGAACTTGTATTGCTTGCTTCAAACATTTGCAATACGCCAATCTCACTTATTTCTTTAATAGATGAAGACAGGCAATGGTTTAAAGCAAAAATAGGCCTTTCGGTATCAGAAACTCCCAGGGAAATTTCCTTTTGCCACCATGCTATTCTGCATAATGAAATTTTCATCGTTTCTGATGCTACAAAAGATGAAAGGTTTAATAAAAATCCATTAGTTGTAGGTGAGCCCGATATAAGGTTTTATGCAGGCATGCCTCTTTTAACCCATGATGGTTTTAACCTTGGCACTTTATGTGTAATAGACAGGGTTCCGCGTATTTTAACTGCACAGCAACTTGATAACTTAAGGATACTTTCGAAACAGGTTATAAAACAAATGGAGCTAAAAATGAGTCTTGAAAAAGAGATAGCCTTTGGCAATATACTTGAGGATAAAAGAATACAACTTGAAGTACTCAATGAACTCAAAAATAAAATATTTTCGATTGTAGCCCATGATTTAAGAACACCTCTTCGTAATATTTCATCAATACTGGAAATGTTTGACGATACTGATGCAGATAGATCTGAACTTTTGAATATACTGCCCAAATTAAACGAAAAGGTAAGTGTTGCTTCAGAGATGCTCGACAACTTATTAAACTGGTCTCAAAATGAGTTTGCGGAACTTAAAACCGTACTTCAAAAAGAAGACGTTTCTGAAATTATTGCTGTTAAAGTTAAACAATTAGAAAAAACTGCTTTAGAAAAGAAAATTACCATTGATAATAATATTAAAAGTAATTTAATGGCTTATATTGAACCCGAAGTTTTAAGAATTGTAATCCGTAACCTTTTAACCAATGCAATAAAATTTTCTAAAGCGGGCAGTAAAATTATTCTTTCATCTGAAGAAACTCAGAATAATGCACGAATTATCGTAAGCGATTTCGGTTGTGGTATATCTATCCAAAACCTTGCAACCCTGTTTGATGAGAAGAATCATTTAAGCACGTATGGCACCGGCAATGAAAAAGGTATTGGCATTGGTTTAAAGCTATGCCAAAGCCTTTTATCTAAGAATAACGCAATCTTGGAAGTTAGTAGCAAAGAAGGCATAGGATCAAAGTTTACCATTGTGATCAAAAACCTAACAGAAAATTAAAGATAAATAAATTTGTTATATAATGAGGATTTTATAAATTTGTCTAACAATTGTTAGGTTTATGGCTGAAACTCTGAATATCAAACGGAAAGAGCAGATTTTGAATACGGCTGCATTACTTTTTAAAGAAAGAGGCTATTCCGCAACTTCGATGAGGGATATTGCCACTAAACTTAATATTGAGGCAGCAAGCTTATACCACCATATAAAATCAAAAGAAGAAATTCTTGAAATTATTTGTTTTGGAATGGCTGATAAATTTATTACCGCAATTGCTGAGGTAAATGATATTTATTTTAATGCTGCTGAAAAATTAAGAATGGCCATTAAAAATCATGTTCATATTATAACTTCTAACCAAAACCAAAGTGCTGTGTTTTTAAATGAATGGCGCAGTTTATCACCTACTTCACTTAAGGATTTTAAAGAGTTGAGAAACCACTATGAAAATGGGTTTAAGCATATAATAGAAAGTGGCATTAATGAAGACATTTTTGATGCCATTGATCAGAAATTCGCTGTGTTAAATATTATGAGCAGTGTTAACTGGATTAACGAGTGGTACTCCCCTACCGGCAAAATGCAAGCTGATGAGATTGCCCTAAAAATAAGTGATTTTATAATGGGCGGTTTAAGTAAAAAGTTTGTAACAGATATTTATTATAAGCCCTGAACCAACTTATAATTTTAAAACAAAAGATTTTAAAAAGCCTGATAACTTAGTATCGGGTAAAATAGGAATAATACTAAATAAAATAAATTATGTACGGTAACGCTTACATCGACACAACAGAAAAACCAGCGGGAATTTTGGAAGGAGAAGATCCGCAAAGATTGCAGGAATTTGAAGCCAGGGTAGCGCGCGGTGAAAAAATAGAACCTAAAGACTGGATGCCGCGAGAATACCGCAAACAATTAATAAGGATGATTGAACAACACGGACATAGCGAAATAATTGGTGCTTTGCCCGAAGGAACGTGGATTACAAGAGCTCCGGGTTTTAAGCGCAAACTTGCATTAATGGCTAAAGTACAGGATGAAGTTGGCCATGCACAATTGCTTTACAGTGCTGCTGAAACCTTAGGTAAAACAAGGGAGGCTATGATTAATGATTTGATTACCGGTAAGTCAAAATACTCAAACGTTTTTAATTACCCTGCCTACACTTGGGCTGATGCCTGCATTATTGCCTGGTTAATAGATGCCGGAGCAATAATTAATCAGGTTGCCAATGCAAAAGGAAGCTATGGGCCTTATGGACGGGCCTTAGACCGCATTTGCACGGAAGAATCTTTTCATTTAAAATATGGACATGATAATGTTGTAACCCTTGCCACAGGAACCCCAAAACAACGTGAAATGGTTCAGGCGGCATTAACCAGATGGTGGCCCCCCATCATGCATTTTTTCGGACCTTCAGATAAAATCTCCAGCCATACTGAAATTTTGATGCGCTGGAAGGTTAAAATGGCGACTAATGACGATATGCGTCAGCAATTTTTAAACATGTATGTTCCCAAAATATGGGACCTTGGTTTAAATGTTCCTGATGTAAATCTTAAGAAAAACGAGGATGGCAAATGGGATTATACAGAACCAGACTGGGAGGAATTTAAACGGGTGATAAATGGCGGCGGACCTTGTAATGCTGAACGGCTGGCTGTGCGCAGAATGGCCGAAGAGCGCGGACGCTGGGTACGAAATGCTTTAAATACATCAGACGCAAAATATGTGGCCCCGTTTGCGTAAACTTTTCAGCAACAATACCCGTATTTAAATATTCCTATACTTTTTAAAGTTTACATCCATACATGATCAAATCTCTCGACCCGCGTGTAATACGGGCAGCTATAGAAGACAGTAATCCTATTGAACCGCTGAAAGAAATGGATCAATGGGAAACATATGAAGTTTTTCACCAAAAAAAACGTGGTGATCAACACATGCATGTTGGCATTGTGCATGCTCCAAATACCGAAATGGCACTTTTATTTGGCAAAGAACAATTTGGCCGAAGAGGAATAAGTGTAAATATCTGGGTAGTTAAAACCCGTGATGTATTTACTACAGACTATGAAGATTCCGATATATTTGAAACAATACCGGAAAAACAATACCGGGAAGCCGGTGGTTACAAAGTGATGGATAAAATAAATAAATTTAAAAAAGGGCTTGGGCCAAAAGATTAAAAGATTACACATGAATGAAAATACAACTGATGCCCTAAAGGAGTTGCTCTATAAAATGGCCGACGACTTGCTGATTATCGGGCACCGCAACAGTGAATGGACCGGATTAGGCCCTATTCTGGAAGAAGACATTGCTTTTTCTAGCATGGCACAGGATAAAATTGGCCAGGCGCAGGCATTGTATACATTATTGCATGAGTTTGGCGAGCAGGAACCCGACATAGTTGCTTTTATGCGTAACGCAAGTCAGTTTCATAATGCACAATTACTGGAATTGCCAAATGGCGACTATGATTTTAGTCTGATCCGTCACTTTTTATATGATCATGCAGATCAGTTGCGTTTTGAAATGCTGGCACATAGCAGTTATGAACCTTTAGCCAAAGTTGCACGTAAAGTTAAAGGAGAATTGAAGTACCATGTATTTCATGCTAATACCTGGGTAGTAAAATTGGGAGCAGCTAATGATGAAAGTCATTTTAAAATGCAGACTGTTTTAAACGAGGCATGGAACTTTGCTTTAGGCATGTTTGAAGAAGGCCCATTTGAAGACCTTTTAAGAGAGGAAGGTATTTTTGAAGGGGAAAAAATATTGCAGGAAAAATGGTTAAAGAATATTACACCTATTCTTTTAAAGGCCGGCCTATGCTTGCCGGATGAATACACATGGAAACCTATTAACGGGGGCAGAAAATGCGAACACAGCCCCTATTTAACCCCTTTAGTTGAAGAAATGAGTGAAGTATTCAGGTATGATCCAACTGCTCAATGGTAGGTTATCAAATTTACCGCCTGTAGCAGCAGTAATATATTGTCGGTTCAGCAGTAAAATGTAAGATTGTACTTTTCATTATGTTAAGGCCCGTTTCTTAATTTTTATACAAAACCTCTAACATTTTTCAATTGATAATAACTTAAAAAAGCTTAGTTCATTTCTGGAACAAATAATAAAATACAATAATTTTAAAGCATGAAAAAATACGCAATTGCCATACATGGCGGAGCCGGAACCATATTGCGACATTTAATGTTTACTGAAAAAGAAAATATGTATAAGCAAGGTTTACAGGATGCGATTACAATTGGCGAACAAATTTTAAAAATGGGAGGTAGCAGCTTGGATGCTGTTGAATCTTCCGTAAGCAGTCTTGAAAATTTTCCATTATTTAATGCGGGTAAGGGGGCTGTTTTTACCAACAAAGGAACGCATGAAATGGATGCAAGTATAATGGATGGATTAACGCTGGAGGCGGGTGCAGTTTGCGGCGTAAGTAATATTAAAAACCCTGTACAACTGGCAAGGCTCATAAAAGAAAAATCGGGTCATGTTTTTTTAAGTGGGCCAGATGCTGAAGCCTTTGCCCATAAGATGAGTTTACCAACTGCCGGTCCTGAATATTTTTATACGCAGGAACGTTTCAATCAATGGCAGGAAGTAAAAGAAACAGATAGTTATCAATTGGATCATACCGACAAAAAAGAAAACAGCGAAAAAAAATTTGGAACAGTTGGTTGTGTTGCTTTAGATCAATACGGCAACCTGGCTGCTGCCACTTCAACCGGAGGTATGACCAATAAACGTTTTGGCCGGGTAGGTGATAGTTCGATAATTGGTGCGGGCACTTATGCTAACAATAATACCTGCGCCATTAGTTGTACCGGGCATGGCGAGTATTTTATACGTGCCGTTGTAGCTTACGATATTAGTTGCTTAATGGAATACAAAGGACTTTCATTAAAAGAGGCCTGTGATTTTGTAGTTAAAGAAAAGCTGGTAAAAATGGGAGGAGAAGGTGGGTTAATAGCTATTGATTCATATGGAAATATTGAACTCCCATTTAACTCGGCAGGGATGTACAGAGCATGGAAAAACAGTGATACAGAACTGCAGATAAGGATTTATGAATAGGCTACTATTAAAAATACTACCTTAAAATTTAATGAAAAGAAACTGCCTGCTTTAAGTGTACAGGTTACTTTGAAGACATGTAAAAAGTTTCTGACCTGAAAAAAACAAACTAACGATCAAAATTTATTAATCGGACTAAATAATTATTCAATTTAATTAACAGCCAGTGCACGAAGTTCTGCTCTTGTTTTGGCAGTGTTCATCCATTCACTGATAATTAATTTCACATTCTCAATTGCTTCAATTTCTGTTTCACCATTGGCTATACAGCCAGGTAATTCAGGCACTTCGGCAATATAAGACTGAAACTCACGACTTAATTCAATCTGAACATCATCTGTATTAATCATATTTTTATTTTAGGTGCTAAATTGTACTCAACATCAATAGTATATAATTTCTTCTATTAAAACAAATAATCATCGTTAAAATGAAAGCATTATCTGTAATAAAACTTGCCTGTTATAATGCACTGTTCTGATACTTGCTTAATTAAAAACCCAATAAACAGGGCATGCAAATGTTGTATTATTTAATACTTATATATTCAGTAACTTTTTCAATAAATTTTCTTTCCTTCAACAAATAGCCATTACCCTTAACAAGTATATTCACCCTTAATCCTTCAATAGAAATAGGGGCACCTTCAGAAATGTCAGTAATATTAGAATGTCTAATGTCTTTACCATCAACTATTACCACAGCACCACTTCCAATAACTTCCATTTGATTACCTTCTGTAATAATTACACCTGTGTCTTCTCCCAATCCAATACCAGTGCATTGCGGATTACTTGCTATAGCCTGCGCAAGCCGGTTGAACCTACCGCGTGTATCAAAGTGAGAATCAATAATTACATTAGCTACAAAAGCAAGGCCGGTAGTAATTTTTACTTCACCTTTTAAATGGGCAAGATCGCTTTTGCCCTGATAAATCATTGTATTGCTCATTGCCATTGCTCCGGCACTTGTACCCGCTATCACAAACCGTTCTTCTGCTAGTAACCTTTCATGAAGTATCTGATAAATATCGGTTCCTCCAAACACCGTAGACAGCCTTAACTGATCTCCGCCACTAAACATAACACCATTGCAATTTTTTATGCGTTCAATGTATTCTACATCAGCCACATCCTGCCGGTTACGAATAGGTAATAATCCAATATTCTTACATCCAATTTTACCAAATGCATGAACATAATTAGCTCCCACCTCATCCGGAATAGAAGAGGCTGTTGTAATCACTTCAATCCTTTTATCAACACCCCCAACTTCATCAACGATACGCTTTAAAATGCCCAGTTCAAAAAAATTAAGTCGGTTGCGTTGCAAAAATCCATGCTCTAAATCTGTGCCTTTATCTTCAGCCCCACCTATAGAGATGAGTTTTCCCTTTGGTTTTTCCAATTTTGTTTAGTTATTATTGTTCTTGAAGGAGCAAATATAAAGGTCACCTATTTTGATTCAAAAAAAGATTTACACTAAATTAACACTCAGTGTATAGAATGCCATAATAAACAAACAAAAACCTCAATAATTAAAGCAGAAAATTATGAAAATACTTGACATCAAAGTAATGCGTGGGCCAAATTACTGGTCGGTTCGCCGGCATAAACTTATACACATGCGGCTTGATTTAGAGGAAATGGAAGAGCGTCCTACTAATATGATTGAGGGATATGGGGAACGCCTGGCAGCAATGTTCCCTACAATGTATAGTCACAGGTGTTCTGTAGGCAAGCCGGGAGGTTTTTTTGAACGCATAAAAGAAGGCACCTGGATGGGCCATGTAATTGAGCATATAGCACTTGAATTACAGAGCCTTGCCGGTATGGAGTGTGGTTTTGGACGAACCCGAACAACCGGCAAACATGGCATATATAATGTAGTGTTCAGCTATATGGAAGAAAAGGCAGGGGTTTATACAGCCAAGGCCTCCGTTAGAATTGCAGAAGCCCTTATTGCAAACATTCCTTACGACCTTACAGATGACATACAGAACCTGCGCGAAATAAGAGAAGATGAACGCCTGGGGCCCAGTACCGGCAGCATAGTGGATGAAGCTGTAGCTAGAGGCATACCTTATATCCGTTTAAACCGTAGCTCTCTTGTACAGTTAGGTTACGGTAAGAACCAACGCAGAATAAGAGCCACCATTGCCAGCACAACAAGCAGTATAGCTGTAGATATTGCATGCGATAAAGAAGAAACTAAAAACTTACTGGAAGCAGCAGAAATTCCGGTACCTAAAGGAAGAATCGTATATAACGAAGAAGGCTTGCTGGCTGCTGTAGAAAGTGTAAAATATCCACTTGTTACGAAACCGGTTGATGGCAATCACGGCAAAGGTGCAACCACCAATATAATGAACTGGGAGGAAGCTGTGAAAGGAATGGAGGCTGCAAAAAAATACGGAAGGGCCATTATTGTTGAACGCTTTATAACCGGGCTCGACCATAGAGTTCTGGTGATCAATTATAAATTTGTAGCTGCTGCTATCCGAAAACCGGCAGCTGTAAAAGGGGATGGCAAACATACCATCCAAGAGTTGATAGACCTTATCAATAAAGATCCAAGAAGAGGTTTCGGACATGAAAAAACGCTGACAAGCATTAAGATTGATTTATTTACAGAAGACATTCTTATAAAAAACAATTTAACGCTGGAAAGCATCCTTCCGGCTGGCGAAGAGTTATGGCTTAAGCCAACTGCTAACTTAAGTACCGGAGGTACAGCAACAGATATAACAGATAGAGTTCACCCTGATAATATCTTTATGTGTGAACGTATTGCGCAGATTATTGGTTTGGATATTTGTGGCATTGATATAATGGCTGAAAGTTTAAGTGAGCCGATAACAAAAAACGGAGGTGCCGTGTTAGAAGTTAATGCCGCTCCGGGTTTCAGAATGCATATTGATCCAACGGAGGGTTTGCCACGCAATGTAGCCGAGCCGGTTATAGATATGTTATATCCTCCTGGAACAAGTGCCCGCATCCCTATTATTGCTGTTGCCGGTACCAATGGTAAAACTACCACTACCCGCTTAATGGCTCACATGGTAAAAACAATGGGTTATAAAGTAGGATATACCACAACAGATGGTATATATATTCAAAATCAACTCATGATGCGTGGAGATTGCACCGGCCCGGTTAGCTCTGAGTTTGTATTAAAAGATCCAACTGTTGATTTTGCCGTACTGGAATGTGCACGAGGCGGAATATTGCGTGCAGGCTTAGGTTTTCATAACTGCGATATGGCCATAGTTACAAATATAGCCGAAGACCATTTAGGCTTGCAGGACATTGATACAATTGAACAATTAGCCCGTGTAAAAGGTGTAGTTCCTGAAAGTGTTTTACCTGAAGGCTATGCTATTTTAAATGCTGATAACAAATGGACCGCTGCAATGGCAAACGGACTAAATTGCAAGGTGGCTTACTTTAGCATGGACGAAAACAATCCGTTAATAGTTGAGCATATGAAAACAGGCGGTTTGGCGGCCATACACGAAAACGGTTATGTTACTATTTGTAAAGGGACATGGAAAATAAGGGTTGAAAAATCTGTTAATATTCCGCTTACATTTGGTGGAAGGGCCACCTATAATATTCAAAATATACTTCCTACGGTTTTAGCAGGTTTTATCCGTAATTTTAAAATTGAAGATATGCGCACAGCACTTGCTACCTTTATTCCCGGCCCGGCACAAACACCGGGACGAATGAATATTTTCAGATTCAGAAATTTTGAGGTGATGGTTGATTATGCGCACAATGCAGCAGGATTTGAAGCCATAGCAGAACTTCTTTCAAAAATTGATGCGCGCCATATTGGTGTGATAGCGGGTGTAGGCGACAGGCGCGATGAAGATACCATTGCACTCGGAACCATAGCCGCAAAAATATTTGATGAGATTATAATCAGGCAGGACAAAAATTTACGTGGCCGTACCGAAAAAGAAATTGTTGCTTTAATGATGAAGGGAATTACCCAGGTTGATCCGAACAAAAAGGTTACCGTGATCATGAAAGAAACTGAAGCGATAGATTACGCCATAAAAAACGCAACCAGACATAGTTTTATCACTATATGTTCTGATGTTGTTCCGGATGCTTTGGATCAGATTATGAAACTAAAAGAAATGGATGATGTAGGTGAAATGGAGTTTGGTGCAGAGCCGGCAATGTCGTAAATATTAAACTTATTGTTATGTTCATGATAAGCTTGAAGATATGCGTAATTTGTAACTGATGTAGACTTAGGTAATTGGGTTAGCTTTTTTAGTTTAAACAAAAATAAAAGTGTGCTGTAGAAATCGATTTTGTTATACATCAATTATACAAAGAAGTTCTAATATGCATACCAATGTATCCTACAGTTATTTTATGTAATGTTTCATTTGCGACAAAATAAATTCTAACATCAGGTATTTTAATGTGCAATTCAAATTGAACTTTTTGACCATTAGATAAACTGAACATTCTCAATGCAGCGTATTGTTTCATGGTGCTTTCCGATTCCCCACTAATGTCCATTAAGGACTGATTTTTGAGTTTATTCAAATTAAACCCACCCTCATTCCAAATTTTAGCATACGCATCCAATCTTTTTAAACATTCAATAATTTTAGAAAATTTTTTTGTCAATCCTATTTTTTTAAGTTGATTTTCTAAATCAGTTCCAAATAAGATGTTTGGAAAATACTCTTCCCTTTTATTCCAAAGGTCAATGCTTTTTTCAAGGTTTTGCTTTTGCTCATTTTTAATCCATTCAGAATGAATTTCCTTCGATGAAAAGTTAAATACATTAACATCAAGAATATTCTCATTTCCTTGATAATTTAATGAGTAATGTTGAATTGAAATTGAAGATTTTAACCACTCATTATATGTTCCCAAACTTAGGGCCAATGTGCCATAAATGTGTGCTGCACCCAAACCAAAAACAGCGTTTTTTGTTTCATCAATAATTTTATAAAATTCGGAGCGTTCATATAACTCCTTTCCATTATTTCATCTTCCCTAATTAAAGGTGGATTAGCAACAATCTCCCTAAATCTATCTTTTAAATCGTAATTAACTTCATTATCTTTCAACCAAGTATCAATTCTGTAATTATCGTGCAATTTAAATTGATACAAATCCTTAACCCTTTCGTGAATTCGAATTTCAGTTAATCCAAATTCCTTTGCTCGTATGTATGATTTTACAAATGTTTCTAAAACCTTTCTGACATCAGATATTGAATCTACTTGTGAGAGAGATAACTCATTAAACATGTAAACCATTTCTAATTATTTTATGAGTTCATCTAATTGCTTTGAATATTCATCAAAAAAGCCTTTTGGCTTGTGACTAAGTCTGCCATTTGATTCAATTATAGGTTGTTCAATAGTTGTAATATGCTCATTAGAATTTTCATCTCTCACAAAATAGAAAACGGAAACATCATCTGATTTCACAAAGCCATTTTTTATAGCAACGCGAATTCCATTAAACAAATGGTCAGAATGTGATTCAATTATTAATTGTACACCCCCACTGGCTGCTCTTGCAATTAACTCCCCTAATTTAGCCTGACCTTGCGGATGCAAGTGTGATTCGGGGTTTTCAATTATTATTAAATCTCCTTTTTTGCTGAGAGAATTGCAGAAATTACGGGTAAGGTATAAGTAAAACCAAACCCTACATTGACTGGACTAAATTCAGGAGTTACATCTTTTCCATAATCAAATTGATAACCCATTTTTACAATATCTAACTCTCCGAAATATCTTGATATGATATGTGTTCCCGGAGTAATTTCATTAAGCCATGCATCTACATTTGAAATAATTTCATCAGAAACAGCTTTCGGATGAATTACACTTTTCGAACCAACTGGGTCTCTTCCTTAAGTGCAATAAATAAAGGAGTGTTCTCTCCTCTATATCCTAAAAAACCATTTTGTTGAACAGCTGCAAGATTTGCTTTATAATTATGGTCTGGAGCTATTCGTTCTGCCTTTATATATTTGAAATTGCTATTAAATAAAGAAAAGTGCCCTCCGCTTATTAAATTTTTTTCATTTGCGCTATCATAGGGGAGTACATCACTTTCCGCAACAAAATTGTACGATACATTTACAACCGGTTTATATTCGTAATCCACTTCAAAACTTATAATATCGCTATCGGCATTAATACTATGGGCATCTTTACCTTTCCCTATATCAATCATCTCTCCTTTTAATAGTAAACCTCTTATTTCGGGGATCAAGTTAGCATCAGATTGACGAAGTAAAAGCAACGATTGTATAAAAGTTGACTTACCCATGCCATTCATGCCTGTTAATAAATTTAGCGAGGACAAATTTATTTCGGCCTCTCTGAACGCTTTAAAATTCCTTATTCTAATCCTAGTAATCATTTTGAATATGTATTTATTAAGGATTTAATTTTATTAAACCTTGTCATGACAGATCCTTTTCCTGATGTTGATGATACAATAGATTTATAAAAATCATCCTCTCTAAACATCGCTTTGTATTTCTCTGTAAGTTCTCCTTTATTTATAATCAATTTTTCCTTTTGAACTCTGGTCAGCTTATAAGTTTCGGAAATCCAAACTTCAAATAATGCACTGTTCAATTTAATACTGCTTCCATTAATGGAACGACTAAACATATGTTTACCGAATAATTCCTGTTGAAAATAAACAGCTTCAATAATCCCAGTTGAGATCCTTTCAAGTTCATTATTCGTTTTAACAGATAATGTTTCTATTGTCTTATCTAGGAAACTAGATAAAGGTTTCTCACATTCAGAAAAATCCTTTTCAATAAAAGAATAAGCTCTTAATAACAACTCACGGTCTTCCATTCTTTTATCCAGCAATTTTAAAATGGCTTTCAATTTTGGGCTTTCAGACATCTCCTTCATAAAAACTGCAGGACTTGTTTTGTTTTCAGAAATTCTTTCTTGGTTAAGTGCATTTCTTATTTCCATAGCGTTCAAACCTAATCCACCGGAATTAATTCTTTTAAAAACATTATACTTTACATTCTTTGGAGTTTCAGGTTGAATTAAATAAGTAGTTATAGGGGTTTCTAAAATTCTTCTTTACATTGTCCTGTTTAACTTATTATAGGTAATTCCCTTGTTGTTTAATTCAGTTAAAATCTCTAAACCACTTAATTCGATAGATTTATCTTCGGGCTTTTTTGATTCTACTAATTCAACATTGACGATAAAATTTTTCAAACTCCATAACCTTTGAAGACCTTCTACAACAAGCCATTTATTATCATTTGAGGCATCAAAATAAAAAGCTGGTAATGGTAATCTAAGTAAAATTGATTCAATTAAGCGACTTTGTTTTTCAAAATTCCAAAGGTTACCCTTTCTTTGAAATTCTGTATTCAAATCAATCTCATCATGGCGAAGTCTAGAAATTAAATGGTCAATAGTTTTCGGCTCAACAATAATCTTGATGTCTTAAGGATTAAAAGGACTGACAATGTTTTCTATGCCAATTTAAGAATCTACTTCTTCCAGTTGTTCTATTTCAAATATTTCTACTTCTTCATTGCCCCATTTTATTGTTGCCATTACAAGTCTAAATTTAATTTAGCAAGTAAAGGTAGAATTTTCACTCTAAAAATTTTTAATAAAGTAAACACCTGTTTTATTAGAGACTATAGGATTAAAGAATCAGCTAGTGGTGTTACATCAAATCTTTTAAGTACAATTTAACCCAAACCCAATCTCTTAACTGCGCTTATTAAGTACCTTGCAGCATAAACAGGCCGGTACCTGATTAAACTTTAACCCTTTTAATTCATCATATACCTATGCGGGCAATATTGTTTAGCGTTTTTGTTTTCTGGTATTGTTTATCATTCGCTCAAAATGAACCTGGAACAACCATGCAACAAAGGGCCGACATCATTCAGGATAGCCTTGACCAGCTGCAACAAGACAGTATAAATATGGCGCATAAAAACAGTCATTTAATTTCATTTGAAGCTGCTTATGTGAGCAAAGTTGTATACAGGGGAAGGGATTTTGGGTTGAAACAATATGGTTTTAATACTTCGTTGGTATACAAAACACCTGTTGGAATTTATGTTAACTTAAATAATTATAAATGGAGTGGCATAAACACCCCATTCGCTAAAACCGATTTAGGTATTGGTATTGAAAAAGATCTCACTCCACATTTAAATTTAAATGTTTCGTATGAAAGATGGTTTCTTGCTAAAGATTCCTTTTTTGTTGGTTTGAGTTTTAAAAATATGATACAGGCAGCGCTGTCAACAAACTACGAAAAGCTAAATGGCGAACTGGGTGTTTATTATTTGTGGGGCAAAGAAAACGCGTTGCTTATACAGGCTCAGATCGATTACACCATAGACCTTCCCGGTACCGGCAAAAACTTCTACTGGAATATAAAGCCGGCGCTTCTTGTGGAAGGATATGCCGGGGACAAAAGCGTGGGATATGGCGATACAACAAGGTATATTGTAAATAATATTCCATACCGCGATTATAAAACCAAACATGTTTTGCAAAGTCCTGATATTGTAAATTATGAAGCCATGCTGGGACTGAATATTGAGTTCAAAAATTTTGTAATCACTCCACTTTATCATTATAATTATCCGATTGCACTGCGCTATGAAGACCCTCTTTTAAGTCCGTATCTAATTGGAGGCTACAGTTATTTCTCTTTAAACATTCTGTATAATTTATATTTCGCAATACAAAACAATGGAAATAGAAAATAAACAGATCTTCCGGTCAGATTCGCGCCTTCGCTGGCACAGTTTCAGGCTGATTATAGGCTCATCCATTGCGCTGTTTATCTTGTTAACGGCCTTAGGTTTCTATTCAATCAGTAAATCAGAAAAACTAAGTCTGCCAAAGCAAATCGGTGAAAGCACCTTTAAAAAAATAACGGAAAGAGATACCATAAGTAAAGCAACACATGATGAATTTAATAAAGACATCAGCAAAATTAGAGCTCAAAATCATGCCGACTTTTATTTGAGGCAAAACCTGCCATTATTTAAAAGCCACAATACACATTTAAAACCATTGCTGCCTATTAAGGCAGGCTTCTTTGTTAACTGGGATATCCAATCTTATTTATCCTTAAGAGACCACATTGGCAAAATGAATGTAGTGTTACCGGAATGGTTTTTTGTATCAGACTCAAGCGATGAAATAGCTATTGATTTTAACGATGTCTCTTTAAAAGCACTTGCTATAATGCGCAAAAATAATGTACACATAGTTCCTATGGTATCCAATTACTTTAACCAAAAATGGAATGGTAAAAATGTGGCGCGCATTATTCATGACCCAGTAAGAAAAAAGAAGTTTATTGCGAGCATCATTTACAATTTAAAAAAATACAAGTTTAATGGGGTTAACATAGATTTTGAGGAACTTAATGAAACCACCGATGAGTATATAATTTCTTTTCAGAAAGACCTTTATAATACCCTGCACAAAAACGGTTTTATGGTTACTCAGGATGTCTCTCCTTTTAATGAAGATTATAACTATAAAGAGCTGATTAAATACAATGACTTCATTTTTTTGATGGCTTATGATCAGCATAACGAAAGCAGTTATCCTGGTGCGGTTGCCGCTCAAAACTGGATTGAAAATGGTTTGGATCAGGCATTGAAAGTTATACCGGCAGAAAAAGTTGTATTGTGTATTTCGGCTTACGGTTATGATTGGGTTAAAGGTTTTGAAGGGGCAAATATTACTTACCAGGAAGCGGTTGCTATAGCTTCGGAGAGCGATACCATTCCACATTTTAACAATCATACTTACAATTTAAATTATACCTATTGGGACGAAGAAGACAAGGAGCACGAAGTTTATTTTACAGATGCGGCATCTGCGTATAATGCCATGCGTACAGGTGAGGATTTTGGCACCGCGGGGTGTGCATTATGGCGGCTTGGTTCTGAAGACGAACGCATCTGGAATTTTTATGACAAGAACCTTGGCATCGATTCTATCAAAAATAAACCACCTGTTACCCTGCAGCTAAAGGAAATTGCGGCCTCTGTTAACGTTGATTATATAGGTGCGGGAGAGATTCTTAACGTTGTTACATCGCCATCAAAAGGAGTTATACATTTTGAATATGATAGCATAGACCAGCTTATTTCTGAAGAAAAATATATTGAACTTCCATCGGGTTATGTTATCAGGAAAGCGGGTGAGAAACCTAAAATGATCGTACTATCTTTTGATGATGGTCCGGATGCGGATTATACCCCAAGAATCATTTCCATATTAAAAAAATATAACGTACCGGCTTCCTTTTTTGTAACCGGAATTAATATACAGAGTGATGTGCCGGGATTAAAACAAATTTATAATGAAGGTTATGAAATTGGCAATCATACATACACCCACGTAAACCTTGAACTGGTAAGTAAGGAACGCACCCTTATTGAATTAAGAACAACGCGCAGAATGATAGAAGCCATAACAGACCATTCTACAATACTTTTCAGAGCACCCTATAACACAGATGCCGAGCCAACAAAATTTTCGGAATTGCAGCCTATCGCCATTGGTAAAACAGATAATTATATTAGCATTGGATCTTCTATTGATCCGCGTGACTGGGAAAAAGGAATTAGTGCAGATACAATTATAGCAAGAGCAATAGCGCAAAAAGGACTTGGTAATATTATACTATTGCATGATGCCGGTGGAAACAGAGAACAGACAATAAAAGCACTGCCTGCTATTATTGAATATTATAAAAATAACGGTTACACTTTTACCACAATTGCAGGGTTACTTGGTAAGCCTAAAGATGAATTGATGCCACCTATTACAAGTGGCAATGATAAAAAGTTAAGTATACTTAATATTGTGCTTATCACATTAATATATTTCGGTCAAAAGTTTTTATTTGCTTTGTTTTTTTTTGCTTTAATCGTTACCGCATTCAGGGCTATAGTTATTGCAATGCTGGCCACCAAGAAAAAAATGAACTTAAAAAAATCGGTCGGAATAAATGGGATTAACAAATTGGTGAGCATCATTATTCCAGCTTATAATGAAGAAATTAATATTGTGAAAACGGTAGCACAACTTCTGGAAAGCACTTATAAAAATTTTGAAATAATTGTTGTCGATGATGGTTCAACAGATGAAACTTTTAAAAAAGTATCGGAGAACTTTTATAAGCATTCTATCGTGAAACTTTTTACTAAACCTAATGGTGGCAAAGCTTCAGCAATTAATTATGGAATAAAAATTTGTAATGGGGAACTTTTATTTTGTATTGATGCTGACACCCTGATTGCAATAGATGCTATTGAAAAAATGCTTCCTTTTTTTGAAGATCCGCAACTGGCGGGTTTATCAGGTAATGTAAAAGTGGGCAACACCATTAATCTCCTTACAAGCTGGCAAAGCATTGAATACACTACCAGTCAGAATTTTGACAGACTCGCTTTTGATTTGCTGAATGCAATAATGGTTATACCAGGTGCTATTGGTATGTTTAGAAAAACGCATGTTGAAGAAGTAGGTTCCTTTAAATTAGATACACTTGCTGAAGATTGCGACTTGACAATGCGCCTGTTAAGCGCTGGTTATAAAGTAAAAACATGTAACAATGCCTATGCCTTTACCGAGGCACCTGAAACTGTTGGCGCATTTATGAAACAACGGTACAGGTGGTGCTATGGTATACTGCAGAGTTTTTGGAAACATAAAAATCTATTGTTTAGTTTTAAACATAAAAACATAGGTTGGATACTACTGCCGAACATTATTTTATTTCAGATTTTTCTTCCGCTCTTTAATCCTTTGGTAGATTTAATGTTAATCTTTTCCCTGATCTTTGGTAAGACTTCTGTAACACTAGCTCTGTATCTTTTGTATATGGTTATAGAGATGTTAGTTGCAGTTTTGGCTTATGCTTATGAAGGAGAAAAAATCAGACTGAAAATTTTATTACTGATGATCCCGCAACGCATTGTATACCGCCAATTGCTTTTTGTTGTTTTAATCAAATCATTGCTAAATGCAATAAAAGGAGAACTGGTTAATTGGGGAATTTTAAAAAGAAGCGGAAATGTTAAAGGCATAATTGGTAAGGAAAGTAAAGCATGAAAAAGATACTATATCTCATTTTGGCAATACATTGCCTATCTGCCTGCACAAAAATTGAAAAAATAACAGGTGAACCAGATGACGATTTTCAATTGACTTTCACTCAAATTTATAATGTAAAAATGAGTGCGTATATTGATACAATTTTATGGGCACCCAACGATTATGCTGTTAAAATTGATCAGGGCGGTTATTCCATTCAGGGAAATCATTATGTTCGCCATAGTATGAAAGACACCACATTTCATATCATCAATCTCGATTTTGTTTTCCCTTGCGAAGTAGCAGTGGACACTATGTTTGCCGGCGATGACTTTTATGGATTTTACCTGCTTGATGATAACCTTACGAATACGAATGATAAGGAATTTGATGCTCAGCCTAATGGGGTTATTAATATAAAATCAATCGATCTCACCAATAAACAGGTGAGCGGAGAATTTAATTTTACCGGTGTATTTAAAAATCCTTTAGGTTTTCAGATTAAAAGAAATATTACCGGCGGTACCTTTAGCTTCAACTATAAATAGTATGTATAAATGAAAAGGATAAGACACCAGTAAGTTTTATTGTGCCTGCCTGACCCTATAATAAAAAAAAGTCTTCAAAAAATGGCGAAATGTTTTAAGAGGTTGAAGGCGTTTTATATTGACCGTTAGCACCACTGCTGATTATCATAAATTTAAAAGATTTAGAATAAAGGGTAAAGGAAAACGAATCTGTTATAGTAAATTGTTAAAGTACGGTTGAATAGAATGATAATTAAAATTATTACATAATTAACAGGTAGCCTTGCAATAATGGATAAGGGGTTGAATTTTGCATTTTAATTTAAGGTATAAAACATGCGTATGAAAACACTTATAACCAAAATTGCTATTTGTATATGTGCCATTTCTTCCTGCAATGTGGCCTATAGATCCACAATGCTGAATACGCCTCTTTTCTCTGCTAAAAAAGAAATAGCAATAGCTGCAACAACAACAAATTTTCAGGCCGCTTATTCTGTAACTGATCATATTGGGGTAATGGCCAATGGTTACTTTGAACAACAAGATGCGCCAATTGACCGGGTTGGAAATGGAGGCAAAGGGTTTCTGGGAGAAATTGGGGCCGGATATTTCAGAAAAATATATCCTAAACCAGAAATCATTTTTGAAACATACGGCGGCATAGGTTACGGACACATGTCTCAATTTAAAAATTACAGCGATCCCATGAACGGATTTGCTGTTCAACAACGAAGTTTAACAGCCAATGGACTCAAAATGTTTATTCAACCTGCCATTGGGTATAAATTACGTCTTTTTGAAATTTCGGCCGGTCTTAGGTATTCTAACATTAGTTATCTTAATATAAAAACGAAAAACTGGCCGGTTGAACGCCTATATGATGACCATTTTGATGAGTTAAATTTAAACTACAGTTTTATTGAGCCCGCAATTACTTTAAGGGCCGGAATAAGAAATGTAAAGATTCAGTTTCAGTATCTATATTGCATTAAATTAAGCAATGGAAGTATTAATTACAATAAAGAATTATACTCTCTTGGTATTTTTATTAAAATTCACACAGGAAAATATTTTCCTCCTTTAATGAATCGCCCTTAAAATAATAAATGGTAACCGGGTAAAATAAATCATGGAATATCTCCTAGGAACAAACCATAAATCATTAGTTCGATTACTAATTAAAATAGGCAATTTAAAAAATTTGCGGTTAATTATTTACTAAAAAACTTATATCTTTCCTGCGCTAAGAGAAGATAAATCCAGTACTTTAATCTTGCTTATTGAACCGTTATGAAACCCATAAGAATAGTAAAATATCTATGCAGGAGCATGTCTGGAATATTGGTGATATTGCTTTTGGTTCAACATACAGCCTGCAATACCGGAAATCCTTTATTAACAGATGATCTGGCTACAACTTCATTACATTCGGTACCACTTTTTTCTGAACTCGATACATTTATTATAGAAAATGATACCATAACATTTACACCTGCACTTGCGGTTTTGGGAGAACAAAACCCGCAACATAAAATTTTTAGAGAAGATTCCATCACGCACCGGGATGATAGTGGTTATGTTTTTAAACTTCAAAACGGTGAGCAGATTAAGCTATTAAATGTGAATGACGATGACGTGGAATCATATAAGCAATATGATGAATATACGGATATGGCTAAAATTAATCAATGGCTGTTGCACGTATCGCATTATGAGTGGTCAACGTATGAATTAGTTGATAAATCTGACGGAAGCATAACCGAAATAATTGATTATCCTCTGGTTTCTCCCGGCCATGATAAGATCATTGTAATTAAAGAGGATCTGGAAAGCGGACTTGAATTTAACGGTATCGAATATTTAAAAATCAAAAACAAAAAAATTGAACCTGTCTGGATCAGGGAGCTAACTGAAATAAGTTTAAGTGAGGCCAGATGGGTAGACAATAATACGGTGGTTTTTAAAAGAGTTAATGTAAAAACAAATAAGTCAGATTATGTAAAAGTATTCTTTAAATAATAATTGAATATGAACTTAACTGACGGTTTCTTTTTTTGGTTTAAACACAATGAAAATCAAACAGGTTATTCCCCTTCACCGTTTTAATAATAAGGAAATTTCCTTTGACATTGAAAAACTGGATGCGGTTACTATGGAAACATATGAAACCGTTAACTCACCTCATCGCCATAGTTATTATGAGATTTTTATTTTTTATAGAGGTGGCGGTTTACATAAGATCGATTTCCAGGAATATAAAATTGAAACGGCCTCCTTACATTTTATTTCTCCCGGACAGGTTCATTTAATTAAGAGGGCAAAAGGATGTTACGGATATGTAATTACTTTTCCTGAAGAACTCTACACCCTGCAAGGTCAACAAAAATTTTTGCAACAAATAACACTTTACAATAACTATACACAACCTCCAATTATTACCTGCAATACTGAGCAATTAAAAACCTTTAGGATGTTGGTGGAGTGCCTGGTTAAAGAATCTAAAAACGATGGTGAAATGCATGAAGAACTAATGAGGTCTTACCTTAATGTTATGCTTGTTTATAGCAACCGTATATTCCTTAATAAATATAAAGATTCAATTACCTCGATTTTCTCTAAGAGCAATGATTTAGTATCTCGTTTTAAACAATTGCTTGAACTCCATTTTGTAAAACTACAGGAGGTAAATGAATACGCAGAAATGTTATCCATTACTCCAAGTCATTTAAACGATACGGTAAAAAAAATTACCGGAATCACGGTAAGTTCACATATTCATGCCAGGGTTATTCTGGAAGCTAAACGGTTATTACTTAATACCAATAACTCCGTTAAAGAAATTGCGTTCAGCCTAAATTTTGAAGACCCAACATATTTTGTAAGGTTTTTTAGAAAATCAACAGCATATACACCCGGTAACTTTCGGGTACAAATCCGCGAAAAGTACCATCAATAAATACTTTTGTTCGTTTTAAATTTACGAAAGCAGCCTTTATTTGCTGTTAATAATCCTAAGTACAAAAAAACCTGTATGAATAAAAAATTAACTTTAGTATCCGTATTTGCACTTGTTGCTATTTTTAATATAACGCAGGTTGCCTCTTATTCAACCGGACCAAACGCCGGATATACGAGTGCCCCGGGAGAAAGCAACTGTACCAGTTGCCACTCAGGCACCCCAGTTAATCCTGTAAATGGAGGTAGTGTTGCTATAACTATTACCGGTAATCCTGCCAGTTATACGCCCGGGCAAACTTATGAGGTAAATGTTACAGTGGCATTTACCGGCAGAAGCAGGTTTGGTTTTGCATTATCAGCTAAAAAAACCGGTGGCATTGCTGCAGGAACCCTTGCAACAAACGGAAATACAAATGTAAGATTAGGCTCCGGTAATTCATATATGACCCATACCAGCAACGGTACATTAGGTAATACAGACAGCAAAGTTTTTAAGTTTAACTGGGTAGCACCGGTTACCAATGCAGGAACGGTTACGTTTTATGCTTCGGGAATGGCCGCAAATGGCACAGGTGGAGACGGCGGTGATTTTGTATATACCACAAATCTTAACTTTCCTTCATCAGGTACAACGAGCCTGTTTGAACCTAAAAGCCTAAACTCTTTTAACATATATCCAAATCCGGCTACTGAAACTTTACAGGTGCAGCTTGCCGTTAAAGAAGACACCAAAGCGGTGTTTTCTATAATTGATTTAAATGGAAAAGATATACAGATATTAAGTAATCAAATATTAACCAAAGGAGCAAATACCCCTACTTTTAACATCGGAAATTACAATTTAAAAGGCATATACTTGCTTAAGATTGAATTAGGTGATGATGTACAATTTAAAAAGATTTGCATAGAATAATGTATATAGCTAACAATAATTATGATTAGCTGTAAAAACACTTGCAATTTATAGGACATTACCGGAACATTTTTTTTATCCTGCATATATTCCTGCAACCTGTTTTTGTTAAACGCTCCATGCCTTGCATAATAAGTAACACCGTTTAGAAATAACTGGCAACAAATGGCCTAACAGTGTTAATTTAGAGCGATGAAAATTGAAATAGTGAAGATAGACTATAGCAGGCAGAAAAATTATCAGCGTTAGCTTTAAAAATTTACGACGAAAATTTCAATTATTTATGGTATGATAAGGGAGCATGGTATAAACAGCACGCTTACAATCCGGAAATACTTTTAGAAGAATTAAAAGATTTAAATACCCTTCATTTTATGGCATATGAAAAGGAGGAGGCAATTGCCTATTAAAAGATCAGACTCTCATCTCATTTTCAAAACAATGAAAATGAAAATTGCCTAGAAGTTGAACGGATTTATATTTTAAAAAAGGCTGCAGGAAAGGGCTTAGGAAAACTCTTAATGCAAAATGCATTCGAAAAAGCGAAGACGTTAAAGAAAAAAATTGTGTTTTTAAAAGCAATGGATAGCAGCACAGACTCTATTCACTTTTATCGGAAACTTGGCTTTGAAGTTTGTGATACGCTGCAATTAACATATCCCCTTATGAAAGAAGAATACAGAGGAATGGTGATTATGAAAAAAGTTATCGAATCATAAATGGATAAATAGATTCAATTTAATGTATAATCAATTTTAATATTATAACCGCTTAAATAGATATGATTGATAATCTATAAAATCTGCCACTTTAATTGTTACTGAATCAGCTATACCATTCAGCATTTCAAATGGAATCACCTGTACTCCCAAAGTGGGATCAGAATAAGTACATAAAAATTTATGATCGCCAATATATTTCAGATTTCCTGTATTCTGAGGATGGTTACTAAAGATAATGCGAAGTTGATTTTTTACATTCCTGATTTCTATTTTACCATATAATTCATTGGAATAGGCCGCCTCATATTTTTTAAAATCTACAGGGGTTTTTATATGTATCTGAACAAGGTTTTGTAAACTATCTAATTCTTTTTGATCGGCTATATATCCTTGTTGTGATGGGATAAAATACTTCTCGCTAAGATTGCGGTATGGCATTTTTAAATAGGCTTCTATTATTTGTTTACACAATGCCTCATAAAGTGAATTCGCATCAGAATTGGTGTACACCAAAACGCCAAGATTTTCTTCGGGAATAAATTCTGTTTTGGTAACAAAGCCATTAGAACCTCCACTGTGCTCCCATATTCTGCGGGCCTCATAATCATAACTGAACCAACCAAGGCCATAAGTAGTAAAGTGCTTTGTTTTAAATAAGCGTGAATTAACATCACTAACCACCATTTGTGATTTTCGGGTTTCAGCCAACACAGAAAAAGGGATTAAACGCCTGCCATTAAACCTACCACTGTCTAACTGAAATAACAACCAGTTTGCCATATCCCTGGCACAAGAATTTATAGCTGCCGATGAACTCATATTATCTATATTAGTTAGCGGCATTGCTAGCAATTTATTATTTACAAGTGTATGTGGTTTGCATGCATTCTTATCGTTTAACATAGTAAGATAAGAGGTATTGGTATGCTTCATTTCCAGTGGTTCAAAAAAACGGGAGCCGATAAAATCATCCCAGCTAGTATCAGTTACCGTTTTAATAACTTCACCGGCAGTAACAAATGCGGCATTACAATATCCAAAATTATACCTGAACCTATAAACAGGTTTGGTAAATTGCAGGTGTTCAACAATTTCTTTTCTTGTTAAAGTGCTTCCCCAATTTAAAAAATCACCCTGAAATGTAAACAAGCCAATACGATGACACAACAAATCGCGTACGGTACAAAGTTGTGTGGCAACAGTATCATACAATTTAAAGTAAGGTAAGTAGTTTGTTACTTTCTGATCCAAAGACAAGCGTTTTTCGTAATTAAGCAAAGCTATGGCCGTGCCTGTAAAAGCCTTGCTATTACTGGCAATCTGAAACAGAGTATATTCATTTACAGCATCTTTTTTACCACTTTCTTTTACCCCATAACCTTTGCACAAAACAATCTTACCATCTTTAACAATGGCAATAGCAAGGCCGGGAACTTGCCAGCGTTCCATTTCGCGCTTTATGTAAATGTCTAATGAGTCGTTAATAAAAGCCGGCTGTGCAAATAAGCTATTAATTAAAAACAGCAGTATCAGATTCAATAATATTTTTTTCATGTGTTTAAAAACTTTCAGCAATTTAAAATTTAGCATTTAGTTACAAAGGCGTATTGGTTATTCTTAACTGATTGCCATAATTTGTAACATAATATTGCCTTAAACCTCGTGTAGCTTTTCCTTCTACCTGTGTACCATTTATGGCTGTAAATTTTGAAGCACAACAACCGGTAAACTTTCCGGGTGTGAGGTATTGTCCGCAACGGAAAAACAAAGTAGAACTGCTATCAATACTTACATAGCTACAACTGCTGTCGGGCCTATATGGGCATGTTCGGTCGTATGCCACATATTGATCTGGTCCGCTAAAGCCGGTATTATAAACAACTACACCTTTGAAGCCCGCATTTAACTGATAAAAATAACCGTTAGGAAATTTAAGATCAACGGCAGAAGGCAAATCCATATTGATATAAAAATCTACCGGTACTGGTCCAAAAAAATCTGTATTGGCATTAACTGTATTCTTATTTTTCTTACAAGTTAACATAAGTAATAAAACAAAAAGAAGTATAGATAATTTAAAATATTTCATAAGGTTAGTAATTATTAAAAACTTTTTCCATTATAGTTACATCCAGGTATTGTCCAAATTTATATCCAACTTCATGCATAATTCCTACCTTTTTAAAGCCATTTCTTTCGTGCAAGCGTACACTGGTTTCATTACCTTGGGAGATGCGCGACATTAAATAATGCAGGCCAAGATTATGAGCCAGGTGAATAAGGTTTTCAAACAGGTAACTTCCAATACCTTTTGCTCTGTGATTTTGATGCACATACACCGAAACCTCAACAGTTCCATCATATGCACTGCGGTCACTCCACCTGCTTAAAGACGCCCAGGCTACTACTTCATTATTAATACACGCCACTAATACCGGATGAGTTGCATCATGCTGTTTGAGCCACTCTATACGGTTTTCAATACTTTTAACTTCCGTATCAAAAGTGGCAACGCCATTTATTACTGCTTCATTATAAATTTCTGTGATTGCTGCAATATCAACAATACTAGCTGGTCTTATAGCAATTTCAGTTGGTTCAATATGCATAAAAGCCTTTCCCTGTTTTACGTCCGTTCATACCTGCATCAACTTTTTGTTGCTGAATTCTGCTTGGCCTGAACTTTGCATCCTGATGAAATAAATTATACATACTTGCCGTTACAGAAAAATTTGTATCAACTCCTATCAGATCCATGAGTTTAAAAGGGCCCATTTTAAAACCGGTGCTTTCCATTAAGGCATCAATATCTTCAAATGAAGCCACCTTTTCCTCCAGTAATTTTAACCCTTCTACATAGTAATGCCTTGCAACCCGGTTAACAATAAAACCCGGTGCATCTTCTACCATAACACCTGTTTTACCCATTCCTTCAATTAAACTTTTACAAGTTTGAGCAATCGTATTCGCGGTTTCAACACCCCTAATAATTTCAACCAGTTTCATAACAGGTGCTGGGTTAAAAAAGTGGATGCCAATTACTCTTTCAGGGTAAGGGATTTTAGCAGCGATGCGGGTTACCGGAATAGAGGAAGTATTAGTTGCCAGAATAGTTTCTGGTTTATTAATGGCGGCCACAGCTTGAAAAAACTGGTGCTTTACATCAAGTCGTTCCACCACAGCTTCAATAATCAGATCAGCTATAAGGTATTCAATTTTATCTGTAAATTTAATATTACCAAGAATGAGAAGTTTTTTTTCAGCGGTAATTTTTTTCTTTTCAACCAGCATATTCATGGTTTTGTTTAAGCTATCTTCAGCTTTTGTCAGCATAGAAGCATCAATATCAAACAAAATAGTTTTAAAACCGGCAGTAGCTGTAACCTGTGCAATGCCAACCCCCATTGTTCCCGCCCCTGCTATGGCTATGGTTTGTACTTTATTTATCATTCGTTATAACTTACTTTGGTTCAAATTTATCAAAAACAATTGAGGCATTTCAATTGCTATGTAAATATAAAGCATTAATTTTGCACAATAAATCATTATTGAAATGATAACCGTAAGCGAAAAAGCCAAAAACAGAATTAGTAAGTTAATTGAAGAGCAACATTATGACGACAGTTATTTTTTAAGGGTAGGTGTGGATAGTGGCGGCTGCTCTGGACTTTCTTATAAATTAGACTTCGATAATGTTTTAAAAAGCGGAGATGAGGCATTTGATGATAATGGAGTAAGAGTAGTTACCGACAAACGGAGTGTGCTTTATTTATTTGGAACCGAACTGGATTTTACAGACGGATTAAATGGCAAAGGATTTACTTTCAACAATCCAAATGCTTCACGTACATGTAGTTGCGGTGAAAGTTTTTCTGTTTGAGGATAATTTTATTTTGCAAGTTTGATTTTAATTGTAAAATCATATCTTTGCCATCCCTTTTTTAAGGAACAAAACCACAAAAAAAGAAAAGTACGAGAAAATGGCAAACCATAAATCAGCAAAAAAAAGAATCAGAAATAACGCAACAAAGCGTTTGCGTAACCGTTACCAGGCTAAAACCACGCGTACCTTAGCTAAACGCATTCGCACCAGCACTGTAAAAAGTGAAGCCGAAACCTTATTAAAAGAAGTAAGCTCTATGTTAGACAAACTGGCTAAACGTAGCATTATTCATAAAAACAAAGCTTCAAATCAAAAATCTAAACTTGCTAAAGTTGTAAGTAAAGTAGGTACAGAGAAAGTTGTTGTTAAAAAATCTATTAAGAAAAAAATCACTAAAAAGTAGTTAGTTCCCCTTAAGTAGTGAACCACAATTAATATATAGAATTAGTTTAAAGGGCTTTCCATTACGGAAGGCCTTTTTAATTTAAAACATTATCTTATTTACTGGATTTAGTTAGTGGTTAAAGTTTTTAAATGTAAGGTGATCCTATTAATTTAGTTCCTTTATATGGAAACTAAAACAGAACATTTGGAAAAGCGGTTTGGTATTAAACAATTAGCTGAAGACGACCGCCCAAGAGAAAAATTAATCCTTAGAGGCCGCCAAAACTTAAGTAATGCAGAACTTCTTGCAATTCTTATAGCCACCGGAACCAAAGATTGTTCTGCTATAGATTTAGGGCAGCGGGTTTTGCAATTTGCCAATAACCGGTTAAATGAAATAGGCAAACTTCAGGTAAAAGACCTGATTAAAATAAAAGGAATAGGAGAAGCAAAAGCCATTACCATAGTAGCGGCAATGGAATTAGGCAGGCGCAGAAAAGAAGAGGAAGCTATACAATCACCAAAAATGACTTGCAGTAGTGATGCATACCTTCATTTTGAATATATTTTAGAGGACCTCCCGCATGAAGAATTCTGGATCATGTTTCTGAGCAGAAATAATTCTATTATTGGAAAAAGGCAAGTTAGTACCGGCGGTATAAGTTCCACTGTTGTTGATCCAAAAATTATTTACAAATACGCATTAGACGCAATGGCCAGTGGCATTGTACTTTGCCATAACCACCCATCAGGAAGTGTACAGCCAAGTAAACAAGATATTTTGTTAACCCGAAAACTTATCGATGCCGGAAGATTACTAGATATTTTTGTAAGTGACCACCTTATTATTGGAAACAAAAAGTACTTTAGCTTTGCTGATGAGGGCATGATGTAAGTTAACTCAACTAAATTTTTGGCTGTGTAATAAATCTGCTACTTTTGCCATTGATGTCAATTAAACAGATTCAGCGATTTAGATTATGGTTGCGACAATATCCAACCACCCGTAAGTTTTTAAAATTTGGGATAGTGGGTGCCACCAGTGCTACGGTAAGTTTAAGTGTTTTTTGGCTAATGTCCCTTCAATATCCTGCACTTAATCTATTATCTAAGGCCATAGGTTACGTAATGGGGTTTTTTGTTGGGTTTACTTTAAACAAATTCTGGACATATATTGATCAGACGGACGATGGAGAAAAATATTTACTTAAATACATTCTGGTGTATGCCATTACTTTCATGGTTTATCTGGTCATCAATTTTGTTTTCGATCATTATCTTTTTCCAAACATTTGGGTAGGAATTATGGCAGAAAACATGAACCAGCATGAAATGGCCATCTGGCTTGAAAAAAATGGCCCACTGGTTTCAAATGTGTTTTCAATTTTTATAAACGTATTTTTAAACTTTTTCGGAACAAATAAACTGGTGTTTAAAATTCCTGAGCCTGATCATTTATTTGAATAACCCATTTATTTTTTACCTGCCCCTATAACCATTATTTATTTTAACAAATTAAGAAGTAGCTTATTTACTCAGGTACATACTTTTCTCCTTAACAAGGTTTCTGAATACCGGATCGTGAAGATCTTTAATAAACCTTATCGCTTCTCCAGTAGACTTCATTTCTGGTCCTAATTCTTTGTTTACATTTGGAAACTTATCAAAAGAAAAAACAGGTTCTTTAATTGCATAACCAACCAGTTTTCTGTCAAATATAAAGTCTTTTATTTTTTTATGCCCTAACATTACTTTGGTGGCAATATTTATATAAGGTATCTGATATGCTTTTGCAATAAAAGGAACAGTTCTACTGGCTCTTGGATTGGCTTCTATAACGTAAACTTTTTCATCTTTTATGGCAAACTGAATATTCAATAAACCTATAATATTCATATTAAGGGCCAGTTTTTTTGCATATATTTCCATTGTTTCCTGAACCGTTTTACTCAAACTAAATGGAGGAAGAACAGCACTGCTATCGCCACTGTGTATTCCAGCCGGTTCAATGTGCTCCATCATTCCAATAACGTGCACGCCAGTTTCATCGGCGGTGCCATCGCAAATAAGATCAATTTCAGCTTCTTCTGCCCTGTCTAAAAAATGGTCAATTAAAACGCGGTTTCCAGGTAAATCGCCCAACAAATCTATTACAGCTTGCTCCAGATCTTCATCATTAATAACAATTTTCATACCCTGCCCCCCCAAAACATAACTGGGCCTTACCAATACCGGGTAACCCACAACATGTGCAACGGCAATTGCTTCCTCTGCATCCTCTGCAACTCCAAAATCCGGATATGGAATATCCAGTTCTTTAAGCAGATTGGAAAAAGATCCACGATCTTCTGAAAGATCCATATCAGCAAAACTAGTTCCGATAATCTTTATACCATGTTCATGCAGTTTTCGAGCTAATTTAAGTGCCGTTTGTCCTCCTAATTGAACAATTACTCCTTCGGGTTTTTCCAGTTCAATAATTTCTCTTAAAGTTTCCCAGAATACGGGTTCAAAATAAAGCTTATCAGCCATGTCAAAGTCTGTACTAACGGTTTCCGGATTACAATTAATCATTATAGCCTCAAACCCGCATTCTTTAGCTGCAAGCAAGCCATGAACACAACTGTAATCAAATTCAATTCCTTGTCCTATTCTGTTTGGGCCAGAGCCAAGTACTATAATTTTTTTCCGGTTGCTCACTTTACTTTCGTTTTCCCCATCAAAAGTGGAGTAGAAATAATTTGTGGGGGAAGGAAATTCTGCCGCACAGGTATCTACCATTTTATAAATCCGGTTGATATTCATTTTCTTCCGCAAATTCCATACATCATCTTCTGTTGTATCTCCTCCCAGCAGGTAAGCAACCTGTATATCACTATATCCTTTTTGCTTAAGTTCAACCAATATATCGTGAGGTATATTATTAATATTAAAACGTTTGGTATCACTTTCAATTCTAACCATGTCGTTTATCTGAGTTAAAAACCATCTGTCTATTCTGGTAATTTTTTCAACAGATGAAATAGGCATTCCCAAACTAAGGGCATCTTTTACGGCAAATAAGCGGTCCCAACTTGGATTTTTTAGCTTTTCAACAATTTGCTCCAAGTTCCTTTGCTGGTATCCATCAGCACCCAAACCATTCCGTTTTATTTCTAAACTCTGCGTGGCTTTTTGCAAAGCTTCAATAAAAGTTCTACCAATTCCCATAACTTCCCCTACCGATTTCATCTGTAAGCCAAGTGTTTTGTTTGAACCTTTAAATTTATCGAAATTCCATCTGGGTATTTTTACAATTACATAATCAATAGCCGGTTCAAAAAAAGCGGATGTTGTTTTTGTTACCGGGTTTTTGAGTTCATTTAAATGATAGCCAATTGCCAGTTTAGCTGCAATTTTGGCAATAGGGTACCCAGTAGCTTTACTGGCCAAAGCAGATGAACGGGAAACACGAGGATTAATTTCAACCGCAATAATAGCCTCATCAGCAGGATTAACAGCGAATTGCACATTACAGCCTCCTGCAAAGTTTCCAATACTCCTGATCATATGTATAGCCATTGTACGCATTCTTTGATATACCTTATCACTTAAGGTCATTGCCGGTGCAACTGTAATAGAATCGCCGGTATGAATTCCCATAGGATCAAAATTTTCGATGGCACAAATAATTGCTACACTGTCGTTTTGATCACGCAACAGTTCAAGTTCATATTCTTTCCAGCCAAACACGGCCCTTTCAACTAAAACTTCATGTGTAGGAGAGGCCGATAATCCTCTTTGTAATGCCGCATCAAGTTCTTCTTTAACCCAAACAAATCCACCCCCTGTTCCTCCTAAAGTGTAAGATGGTCTGATAACTAACGGAAAGCCAATTTTTTGTGCAATTTCTTTACCTTCCAGAAAAGAGTTTGCCACATTAGAATCTGCAACAGGCACCCCAATATCAATCATTTTCTGGCGAAATTTCTCGCGGTTTTCTGTTGTTTCAATGGCTTTGGTATCCACACCAATCATTCTCACCTGGTACCGTTCCCAAATACCCATTTCTTCACATTCAATAGCAAGATTTAAAGCCGTTTGACCACCCATTGTTGGAAGCACTGCATCAATTTTATGTTCCATTAATATTTGCTCTATGGATGCTGAATTAAGTGGCAATAAATAAATATGGTCAGCAGTAACTGGATCAGTCATTATAGTGGCGGGATTACTATTAATTAAAATAACATTTATTCCTTCCTCTTTTAGTGAACGGGCAGCCTGGCTTCCACTATAATCAAATTCACAGGCCTGACCTATAATAATGGGGCCACTTCCAATAATAAGTACGGATTTAATACTGTTGTCTTTTGGCATAAGTTTTCGTTATATATTTTAAAGTGATTTTTAACTTTTATTTTTATCTACGTTTTAAATAGGTGTAAATTATGCAAATGTAGACGGAAATACTTCTAATTCTAATTCACTTTCAACTTTTAATTTTGTGCGTGTTCATTAAATGTTTTTATAAGTAAAGCAGGTAGTGCATTAAACCTGTTTTATACTAGTATATCAGAAATAATTTTATTGAAAATAAACAATCCATTTAGTTATTTAAATTATCAATTATAACTGTAGTTATTTGGCCATCATAAATCACTAACTTAAGAAATCACAATATTTTTAACTTTTATAAATCAACAGTTTAATAGGTATTGCTGCAACTTTAGATGGGCAGAAAGTGCTTTAGTATAATATAATGGATGTGTATCTGGAAATGCAATAACTTGCTACTATTATGAAAAGCCTGATTAAAACAATTTTAGCCCTAACCATCCTTTTCTTCTTATTTTTTTGCGGCTGGTTTATTAACGGAAAACTAAGGGCACCTGAAGAAAGTTTAAGAACAATATACAGTAATAACATTAAACCCTGCATGAATTACTGGACTACCGATCCTAATTTTACAGATACTAATAGTTTACAGGCAATGGCTATGCGTTTATATGATCAAGGTGAGTATGTATTAGCACTAGAAGCATTTCAACGGTTTGAACCGGCTAAAGAAGATGAGGCCCTTTATAATTTGTATATAGGAATTTGTTACCTTAAAGCAGATTTTGATAACCTTGCCATAACCCATTTATTAGAAGCGGTTAATCTGGCAACAAGTTATGATAAAATACAATTAAGCAGATGGTATCTTTCTCTTGCTTATTTAAAAGCGGGCATCGAAAAAGAAGCCATTCAAAACCTCGAAGAAATAGTTGAAGTAAATGCTCCGCAAAAATCTCAGGCTAAAGTAATTATTTCTGAGATAGCTTATTCAGGTAATCCAATAAAAGGGTTTATGATGGTGTTTGCCGACTAAAAAACGAACTTCAGTTTTCTAAATTTGTTAGTCTGTTAAATCTTTCAATACCAACCACCATATAAGTATAAAAGGGGTAACTTAATTTTTCGCATTCCTTTAAAATTTCCACGATAAAGTAATAAAAATATTGCGTCCGGCAGCAGGGAAGTACAATGAATTATTACCTCTTTTACCTGATGCTTCTAAGGTATTAACACCACCAAGGCTTCCTGTAGGGGCATATTTTACATCTCCCACATTATTTATCTGCAATCGCAAAACAGGCTCTCCTGCTTTAATCCATTGCTTAAGTTGAAGAGCTAAGCGAACATCAAATAAATTAAACGAAGGCACTGAAAGGTTTGCGTTTTGCGTGTTATCCAGATATTGCTTGTCAACATATCTGTATATAAAATCGGCACTAAACCAGGACGCCGGCAAAACGCGGAGACCAATGTTTTGAATAACAGATGGAGAAAAGCCTGTAACCGTATTTTTATAAATAACGAGTGTATCATTTCCACTTTCAACTGAAGTAAAATGTTGATTTAACACATTAATTTGGTTAATACTAATGGCGGAACTCATAAATACATGAACATTTTTAATTGCAATCCAATTAAAATCAAGCTCCAAGCCCCTACGGAAGCTTTTACCTACATTTCCTGTAATCTGGTATCCAAAATTATTAAGTTGCCCAAGCCCTACAATCTGATTACTAAACTCCATTGCATATAAATTTATTTTAGATTGTATTTTCCTGGTATTAATTTCATGACCTAATTCCACATTAAAAACTTTTTCAGCTTTAATATCATTCTGACGGGTGTTTCCTTTTGTTGCAAAGTCGTCCTGAAAATAATCAAAACGAGTTGGTTCACGACTACTTATACCTGCCATTATATAAATTGCCTGAGTAGTTGTTAGACTAAATCTGGCGCCAATTTTTGGGTTAAAAAAAGTCCAGTTCATCGGTTCAACCTGGAAAGTATCTTTTTTAATTTCAAGGCTTTTACCCCGATAGGAAAATCCAGTAAAACGCATTTGTAAGTCTGCAAAAATATTTATCTTCTCTGTGAGGTAATAATTTAATTTGGTAAAAATACTTGCCTCTTTCTTGTACCCGGTATTAAAATAAACCTGATGGTTTTGTTGAACGCCCGCAGGAATTATATTACCCCAGTTTACTTCCATAAAATGATCAGAAACAAATGAATTTGCATGAAGTCCGGTGGTTAAATCAACTTTACCGTTATGGTAGTTATACGTTAAAAAGCCCCCTGAAAAGTGCTGATTAACCCGATAGGAAGTCATCATATCTCCGGCGGTTGTTATAGTATCTGATCCTATGATGGCATTGGGCATGTTAAAATAATTAAAGCCCAACCCCCAACTACCCGGAAAGAGGTATTGAAACTTAGGCGCATTGCCCTTTACAAAATATACAGAAGCAGAAAGTGTTTGTTTATGGCTTATTTGTAAGCTGTATTGCAATTGATAAAATTGTTGTTTAAATGCATCGGTTTCACCATTGGTAAAATCATTTGCTTTATTATTTGCTTCAAAATTGGCTTTAGTTAAACCAGTATAAGAAAGTTGATTCTGTGCGTTTCCTCCAAACAGGTTTAATTTTATAACGGAACGCTTGTTAATAAATGCACCACTAAAGGTGTAAGATTGAATAGAGGCGCCTGAATGTTCTCTGAAACCATTCGTTTTTAATTCACTATAACGGCCATAAAACATAAAATGGTTTGCAACTATGCCACTTTGTAATTCTGTTGCTATACGGCTGGCGTTATATGATCCTATTCCGGCACTCACTTTAACTTCGGGTGTTTGGCTAAGATTTTTGGTAAGCAGATTAATACTTCCGCCAAATGCCGAACTTCCATTGGTAGAAGTGCCAACTCCCCGCTGAATCTGAATACTTTCAGCACTAGTGGCAAGATCAGCAAAATTATTAAAAAACACCCCCTGATTTTCGGGATCGTTAACGGGAATGCCATTAATAGTAGTATTTATGCGGGTTTGATCTATACCCCTTAAACGAAAATAACTGTATCCAATACCTGTACCATTGTCGCTATAACTATTTACACCGGGGCTACTATTAATAAGCGAAGGCAGATCTGCACCATAATACCTGTCTTCTATTTCTTTGCGGTTTAAAATAGTATAGGTTACAGGCAGGCGCCTGGTTGCTTTGATCCCAAGGATAATGGATTCCTGTAATTCATTTTTTGACTTTGAAGTGTCTGTTTGGGCTTTTACCGAGCTAATTGTAATAAGTAAAAGTACTGTAGTTTTAAAAAAATTGTACATAGTATTATGTGAAGTTAAAACAACAAGCAGAGGTTGCTTGCCGAAAGTATATTAACTCCCCTGGAAATAATTTAGTTTACCCCTAAATTATGCCGTCAATCATATAAAAGAAATAAAAACTTCTTACATAATTAACTTGCTTTTCCCTTCGCAGGTATTATCCTGATCAGGTTCCAAGGGTTTGATCTCAGCTCCGGTTTTGTGTTCAAAAAAAACTACATTTTATACATGTAACTTTTATGAACCATAAACGCAGGCACCCCCAAAGACGAGGACGAAAGTACAAAAATTTATTGCATATAAAATTAATATTAAAAAAAATAAACCTTTCGTGATAAATCTTATCAAAACAAATTGCAATATTGATCCCATATTTAAAAAACAAATCGTTTTGAACACAAAATATCTTCTCCATTATTTCTTTTGTGTTTTTCTACTGTTTCCAATTTCAATTTTAAATGCGCAAACATTTATAATTACCGGCAGAATTATGGAAAAAGAATCGTTAAAACCAGCCTCAAATGTGAACGTTTCCTTAAGGCAAAAGGGGAAGATTGTAGCCCTTACGCTATCGATTGAAAATGGATCTTTCCAATTCAAAAATATGAAGCGCGATACCTATGAATTAGTGATGAACTATATTGGTATGGCGCAAAGAGTGCAAACTATTATATTAAATAATGATAAATACATAGGTACAATATTTTTAAATAAAGAACAGAAAGTACTTAAAGAAATAACCATTGAAAATACACAAACAAGAGTGACACAAAATGGAGATACTACCAGTATAAATGCAGGGTCATTTAAAGTAAATACAGATGCAACCACCGAAGATCTGTTAAAAAAAATGCCTGGCATAACGATAGAAAACGGAGTTATAAAAGCACAAGGAGAAGAGGTAAGAAAAGTATTGTTAGATGGGAAAGAATTTTTTGGAGAAGATGCGCAAATGGCCCTCAAAAATTTACCGGCAGAAATTGTGGAGAAGGTGCAAATCTTTAATAGACTTAGCGACCAGGGACAGTTTACAGGTTTTAATGACGGCAATACGGATAAAACCATAAACATAGTAACCAAACCTGGCCGAAATAATGGAACTTTTGGAAAAATTTATGCAGGCTACGGCACAGTTGATCGCTATCAATCGGGTTTTAATTTGAATATGTTTAATGGGAACAGAAGAGTTACCATTCTAGGGATTTCGAACAATATTAACCAACAAAACTTTTCAAATCAGGATTTATTTGGTGGAACAGCAACTGCCCCCAGAATAGCCGGAATGCCAGGAGGAATGGGCCGAGGGGGAACTGGAGGCGGTGGAAATTCGGGTGGTGGAAGCGATATAAGTAATTTTTTGGTCGGCCAGCAAGCAGGCATCAGTCAAACAAATTCTTTTGGCTTAAATTATGCAGATAAATGGGGTCTCAAAACGCAACTGTCTGGAAGTTATTTTTTTAACAACAGTAATACAACTACCGGAAAATCTTTGCAAAGGCATTATTTAATTAACCCCGAAATAAATCAGCTTTACAACGAAACAAGTAATTACATTTCAAACAATTATAACAATCGCTTTAACCTTCGTATAGAGCATACTTTCGATTCGTTTAATATAATTCTCTTTACTCCAAAAATCAGCTTTCAAAACAACGAGACAACAGGTTCAACAAAAGGATTAAATAATGTTTTAAATAAATTAATAAACAGCAGTGAGACAAATAAAGATGCAAATAATATTGGAGTAAGTTTTAACAGTAATTTACTTTACCGACATAAGTATTTAAAAACGGGGCGAACTATAAGTTTTAATGCAGGCAATGATTTCAATCAAAAAACAAATCGTACGGATCAAAACTCACAAAACTCAACAACAGATTCTACAGGTTTAATTGTACAAAACAATTTTAAACAAAGAGCAGTCACCAATACAAATGGTTATACCTATTTGGCCAGTATAACTTATACTGAACCAATTACAAAATCGTCTCAACTGTTAATAAGTTACAGTCCTTCTTACACAAAAAACCAAGCTAATAAAGTAACTAAGATTTACGATAGTACATCTAATGAATACGACTCTTTGAACATACAGCTTTCAAACAAATTAGATAATATTATTATTGTACAAAAGGGAAACTTAGGCTACAATTTAAATGTAGCCAATCATTCATTTTCTGCAGGGTTAAGCCCACAGTTTGTTGCGTTAAACAGTGATCAGATATTTCCACAAAGGTTGGTATTTAACAAAAAATTTTTTAACATACTACCTAACTTTGTTTACGCTTATAAATTTAATACCAGCAAAACAATAAGAGTTGTTTACCGAACCAATACAAATACGCCGGCAATTAACCAATTGCAAAATGTGATAGACAATAGCAACCCCTTTTTATTAAGTTCGGGCAATGCAGATTTAAAACAGGAATTTTCACATACGGCACTTATCAGGTATGGCATAAACAACATTAAAACAGCAAGGTCGTTTTTTGTTTTTGCTATGTGGGGTTTAACCAATAATGCTATATCAAATGCTACTTATATGGCAAATAAAGATACTATGCTGCAAAACGGTGTTATACTGCAAAGAGGTTCGCAATTATCTAAACCTGTTAACATAAATGGTAATGTATTTATGAGAACTTTTATAACTTATGGTTTACCTGTTAAAAAATTAAGAAGTAATTTAAATCTCAATCTCGGTGCTAATTACTCATCCACTCCCGGTTTAATAAATTATAGAACAAATTTCGTTAACACTTTAAATTTAACCGGTGGCTTTGTTTTGGGTAGTAATATAAGTCAGCAAATAGATTTCACAGTAAGTCATAATGCAAATATTAATTTAGTAAGAAACACTTTACAAGCGCAACAAACTAACAATTATTTTATAAATACAAGCGTACTAAAAGCTACTTTAGTGCCCTTCAAAGTACTTGTAATAAGCACCGATTTAAGTTATACAAATTACCTTGGATTAGGATCTGCTTTTAACCAGAATTTTTTATTATGGAATGCTTCAATTGCTTATAAATTTTTTAAGAGTAAAGCTGCAGAATTTCGTTTCTCTGTATTTGATATTTTAAAACAAAATAACAGTATTTCCAGAACAGTAACCGAAACCTATATAGAAGACAGTAAAAGCAATATTTTGCAACGTTATTTCATGTTAACTTTTACCTACAATTTAAGAAAGTTTGTATCCTCTGCAAGTGATTTGCAAAAGCATATTGAAAAGCCTTTTACACCATAAGTTTTAGCGGATTTCTATGGAGCAACTTATCATTTTATGATCACTAAAATTTAACGTATGCGTAAGGTAATTAAAACTTTCAAATGAGGGATCGTGTAAAATATAATCAATTCTAAAAGATGGCATTTTACCAATGTAGGTGCGGCTCATACCAAAGCCCGACTCTTTAAAGGCATCCTTTAAATCTCCTTTTACTGTATGATATGCATAACTTGCAGGTGAGTCATTAAAATCTCCGCAAACCACTATTTTATAAGGAGATTTATTCATTTCCCGTCTTATCTCATCTACCTGCAAAGCACGCTGTACAAAAGCATATTTTAGCTTTGATCCGATTCTTTTTACTTTACCTACTTCCGGCCCCTCATTAACCTCTTTAATTTCTTCAATAGTTTGATAGTCCTGTTTTTCAAACACTATTGATTTTAAATGCGTATTTATTATTCTAATGGTATCATTATTAATAACCACATCTGCAAATATTGTTAGGTTACTATTTTTATTAATGAGTTCAACAAAACCTTTATTTATAATAGGATATCTGGAAAAAATACAAACACCATATCCTGTTGGAAAAGTATCACTTAATCCATCTGCATTAACACTGCCAAAATGTTTGTATTGCTTAAAAAAATTTCTGAATAAAGGGGTTTCATAGTTGCCACCCAAATTGGCAAATTCCTGAAAACAAATAATGTCTGGTTTGATCCTGTTAAGTTCTTCAAAGAAAAAAGCGGTATCGTTGTTTATATGATCAAAGGCACCCATATAATGGGTGTTAAAACTAATAATATTAACTTTTTTAGTAAGAGAATCTGTATTGGTTTTGGAACCTATTTGAATAAATGAAGGGATATGTTGAATGCCTGCCAGAGCTGTAATTAATGAAATTAGTAACCACTTGCTTTTTTGAACCACCCAGTATAATAGCAACAAAAAATTTACAAGCACTATTAAGGGAAAGGCAAGACCCAAAAATGCAACTGGCCAAAATTGAGTGGGACTTATGTATGGAGCTAAATAGGAACCCACCAAAGCAACAGCTATACACAGATTAAAAATTAAAACAAAATAATTTACAATTTTAAATGTCACAGAATTAATCTTTACTTGCTTTAAACAATATTTCTTTTTCCTGTTTGCTTAAACTTTCATACCCGTTTTTTGATATTTTATCCAAAATCATATCAATCTGCAACTGCGAAGGCTTGCTATTATTTTCAACCCGCATTTTACTTGAACTGTGGTATATTTTCATTTTGGGTTTGGCTTTAAACAGGGAACCTGCATTTTCAAAAAACCGCTCTATACCATCGGGTATATTTCCTTTATTATACAAATATTTAATATAAATGAACCCAAAAGCTGCTCCGCCTAAATGGCCAATATGTCCGCCCGGATTGCCATCTGAGTTTGAGCCTGTAATGCTTATCAGATCAAGTACAACAGAAAAAAGCGCAATATACTTAAGACGCACCGGACCAAACAGGAACAACCCTAACTGGTAATCTGGTAAAAGGGTTGCAGTAGCCACAACAATTGCTAATACGCCCGAAGAAGCACCCCAGGCAACCGAATTATCTAAACTTGCCGAAAAAATTGGAAACAGATTAAATGCCAGCATAAATAACAACCCCCCTACAATGCCTCCAAATATAAATACCTGGTAAGTTTTGGAGTTGCCAAGGTACTGCTGAAAGATTTGCCCGAACCAATAAAACCATAGCATATTAAACAAAATATGAAAGACTTTAATGTGCAAAAAGAAATGCGTAATAATCGTCCAGGGCTGATAGATAAATTTAGCCGGAGAAGCCGGTAAAATAAGATGAGAGAAGAGCCAGTTACCTGCGCTATTAAAGAGTAAACTGATTACAGTAAGAGCCAGAAAAACGATCACATTAATGACAATTATCTTTACAACTGCATTGTCTTGCCTGAGCTTGTATTTTATTTCTTCTAAAACCGTCATTATTCCTTAGGTCAAACATACATATACAATCGTTCTAACAAAAATCAGAAATGAAAAATTTTTACCATTAAAATAAAAAGCATCAGTAAAAGTTTTTTCTATTGGTACGGTTCCAGATTTTTATCAGAATAAACCCAAATAACATGCCGCCCAAATGTGCAAAGTGTGCAACATTATCAGACGGATTATTTTGAATGCCTGAATACAATTCCCATGCTCCCATGCCAAACACAATATATTTTGCTTTAATAGGAAATGGGAAAAATAACATAATCATTTCTGTATTCGGAAAAAGCATTCCAAAACCCAATAGCAGTCCAAACACAGCACCACTTGCCCCAACCACAGGAACATTCATTTTTCTATCGAGCATCATTTGAGCAATTTGTCTGGCATCATTTATATATCCCGGATTAGATAAATCTTTTCGCCAGGCTTCTAAAAAATCTACAATTTCGGTGGCGTTTGCAAACAGGTTATCCCTTTGTAAAAGCTTAAAAAATGAATCATAACCGGGGTTCAAAGAAAACTCCTGTATGCTCATCTTCATACTTTGCACTTCTATGGCATTTACACCCAGATATAAGGCTGCTGCACCAAATGCCGTAACAAAATAATAAATAAAAAACCGTTTCGGACCCCAGTAATTTTCAAGTTTACTGCCAAACATCCACAAACTAAACATATTAAAAAGCAGATGCCATTGATCTCCATGCATAAACACATGAGACAAAATTTGATACGGTTTAAAAAGAGGAGATTCCGGATAATATAATCCAAAGACTTTGTTAATATCTGTTCTTCCCAGATGAACCAATACAACATGAGCCAAAAAGCAAAGACCGTTTATAATTAAAAGATTCTTTACCACCGTTGGCATATTAGAAAAACCAGAGGATCTTTGTTGCTGATACATTTATACTGTTTTATACGGCAAATAAACGGAATAATCTGATTGCAAAACCGGAACACTTAAAATTATGATAAGAATATTCATTTCAGGTTAAAACATTTTAGCAATTTCAGCCAGTGAGAGTGTTTTAATACAAGCCTTTCCATCAGGTGCAAACTGAGGTTCACTGCAGGCAAAAAGCTCATCAACCAACCTGTTCATTTCTTCATTTCTTAACTTTGTTCCGCTTTTAATTGCAGCTTTTTTAGCCAGCGTTTTTGCCACCACTTTGTTTTTATTTGATTCTGTAAATTTAGTAGCCTTATACGTTTCTATAATTGCCGCTACCAGATCCTGTTCATTTTCAAGATGTAACTCAGCAGGTAAGCCATTAATTACAAATGTGTTTTTTCCAAACGAATTTATAGTAAAACCTAATGCCCCCATTTCAGGTAAAATTTCCAGCAATATAGCCTCATCGCCGGGAGGCAAATTTACTGCTTTGGGGAAAAGTAGTTGCTGGCTGGCAATAGGGGTTTGAACCAATGCATGAAGATACCTTTCATACAGAATTCTTTCATGGCCAGTTTGCTGGTTTATGAGCATCAGCCCACTTTTTATAGGAGTAACAATAAACTGATTGTTTAACTGAAAAAATGTGCGATTTTCCTGTTCCCCATCATTGCTTAGTAGTAATGTTTTAACCTTCTCTTCCTGTTTCATACCCCGCTCAGGGTTATAAAGTGCTTCCCAGTTTAATGCAGACTGTTTCCGTTGTTGCTGATAAATCTCTTTAAAATTACCCAAACTCTCTGCAGAACTTCCAACGGTACCTTCGTGTGAATTTTCGGATAGATTTATTCCTTTTGGAGTATCTGTTAATAGTAAGTTCATGAAACGGTTATCATCAAAATCCGGATTAACAGGGGTTTGCACATAATCACCTAAAGCCTTCCTTACTACAGCTCTTATAATCTGATAAACATTTCGTTCGTCCTCAAATTTTACCTCGGTTTTAGTAGGGTGAATATTAATATCTATCTTCGATGCATCTATTTCAATATTGAGTATATAAAAAGGAAACTGTTCCTTACTTAACATTCCTTCAAAGGCATTTTGAACTGCGTGATTTAAATAGGCATCTTTGATAAAGCGGCGATTTACAAAAAAAAATTGCTCTCCTCTTATTCTTTTCGCAATTTCGGGTTTGCCAATAAACCCGGTTACATTAATAATAGTAGTTTGTTCATCTACCTCTAAAAGATCCTGACTTTTTCTATCAGAAAAAACTTCCAGAACGCGGTGGCAAAAATCACCTTTTTTAAAATCAAACTGCACTTCATCATTGTGCCATAGCATAAATGAAGTTAGAGGATTTGATAAGGCTCCGCGTGTAAATTCCTCCACTATGTGTTTCCACTCAACCGGATTCGATTTTAGAAAATTTCTCCGTGCCGGAATATTATAAAACAGGTTTTTAACAGAAATACCAGTGCCCCGGTTAGCTGCAATACTTTCCTGCTTTTTCACTTCAGAACCTTCAATAAGAATATAGGTTCCCAGTTCATCTGTTTCTCTTCTTGTTTTTAGTTCTATTTGTGCTACAGAGGCAATACTTGCAAGAGCCTCGCCTCTAAAACCCATGGTGTTTATTTTAAAAATATCTTCTGTTTGAGAAATTTTAGAAGTTGCATGCCGTTCCCAGCAAAGTCTGGCATCACCTGCACTCATCCCCGTGCCGTTATCAACTATTTGTACCAGCGATTTACCTGCATCTTTTATATATAATTTAATCTCGGTACTTCCGGCATCAATGGCATTGTCAATTAATTCTTTTACAATGGAGGACGGGCGTTGTATTACTTCACCTGCCGCAATCTGGCTTGCAACATGTTCGGGTAAAAGTTTAATGATATCTGACATTTTTAGAGATGGCTCTGATTTTAAAAGTTCGGATTTTGTACTGGCTTGCATTATTACAGCGTTGGGTTTTGTGTTACAATTTCCGGTAATCGTACAAATTTAAACTAATAACTTCTAAAGCCTTATATTGAAAGTAAATTTAAAGTGCAATATTTATACAAATCGCTATTCTTTTTATCTGCCCACAACCATTTACAAAAATAAACTTACTAAAAAATTATCTTCTATTTCTCGGATTGTTAAGTTAATTGCGCTTTTTTGCAGTTGTATGCGAGATACTATTTGTAGGATTTTTATTTTTATGTCAGCCATCAGTTTAATGGTTTCTCATGCAAATGCGCAAAATTCTGTTATAAACTGGAATAAAAATTACCCCTGGGTTGATTCGGTGATGAGCAAACTTACACTGGATGAAAAAATTGCACAACTTATGACAATTGCCGTTTGGACACAACGCGATTCAACTTATATAAAAGAGGTAGAAAAACTTATTATTGATCAAAAAATTGGCGGACTCATGTTTATGAAAGGCACGCCCCATAAAGAAGCAACACTAACCAATTTTTTTCAGTCAAAATCTAAAGTACCTCTATTGGTAAGTATAGACGGGGAATGGGGGCTTAGTATGCGCTTAGACAGTACGCCTGTTTTCCCCCGCCAGATGGTTTTGGGAGGTGCTAATAACCTTGAGTTAACAAGGCAAATAGGTAATGAAATAGCTAAACAATGCAAAAGGTTAGGCATTCATTTAAATTTTGCGCCTGATATTGATGTTAATAGTAACCCTGCAAACCCCGTTATTAATGACAGAAGTTTTGGAGAAAACAAGTACATTGTTGCCAGGCATGGAGTAGCTTTTGCAAAAGGCATGCAAGAGCAACATGTAATGGCCTGTGCCAAGCATTTCCCGGGACATGGCGATACAGAATCCGATTCTCATTTTGCACTCCCTGTTATTAATGCAACCAGTAAAAGGCTCGATTCTCTTGAATTATATCCATTTAAAGAACTGATAAAAAATGATGTAGGAGCAATAATGGTTGCCCATTTATATGTGCCTTCTATAGATACCACTGCCAACCGTGCAACCAGCATTTCTCCACTGGCAGTAAAAACTTTTCTTAAAAAAGAACTCGCCTTTGGTGGTTTGGTAGTAACAGATGGGTTAAACATGAAAGGTGTTGCCAACTATGCCGCACCTGGAGAAGTATCCGCAAAAGCACTTGCAGCAGGAAACGATTTGTTACTTTTTGTTGAAGATATTCCACAAAGTATTTTTTGGATCAAAGAATATATTATTAAAGGCTTAATAACAGAAGATGACGTTAACAAGGCCTGCCGTAAAATTTTAATTGCCAAATACTGGGCAGGCCTGAACCAATACAAACCTGTTGAATTAAAAAATTTATATAAAGATTTAAACTGTTGTGCAAACGATCTGCTTATAAAAAAAGTGATCAAACAGGGAATTGTAATTGCAAAAAATCAGGATCATGTTCTTCCTTTAGATAATGCATCACAATATAAAATTGCCAGCATTGCCGTTGGTAATAATCAATTTACCGTATTTCAGCAAACGTTGCATAATTATTTGCATGCCAACTATTTTTCTATAGATAAAAATGAGTCCAGCCAGTCGTTTGATTCTGTTTTTGGTTTATTGCAGCATTATAGTCTAATAATTATTAGCTTGCATAATACGAGCCGCTTTGTAAGTAAAAAATTAGGTCTTACCCAAATGGAAATTGATTTTGTTAACAGGCTTTTAACTGATAGGAAGTGCATACTTGTTAACCTTGGAAATCCATACATTTTACAACATTTTAGCACTGCCCGTAATGTAATTTTAGCATATGAAGACCTGCCAGTTTATAATAACCTGGCAGCACAAGCATTAATGGGGGCATACACCACAACCGGACGCATGCCTGTGTCTGTAACTTCAGCCTTTCCTTTAGGATCAGGCATTGAAAATGAAACCCTAAACAGGTTCGAATATAACATGCCCGAAGAAACAGGTATAGACCCTGTGGCTTTAAGTTATATAGATACTATAATTAAAGAGGCAATAGATAAAGTTGCCTTACCTGGTTGTCAGATTGTGGTTGCTAAGGCAGGAAAGGTAATTTATCAGAAATCTTTTGGTAAATTAAGTAGCGATACGAATGCAATTGCTGTTCAAAATTACCACTTGTATGATCTTGCCAGTTTAACAAAAATGCTGGCTACTACCCTGGCTTTAATGAAACTGGTGGAAGAGAATAAAATAGATTTAAATGATAAATTGAGCTTATATCTACCTCTTTTAAAAGGTTCAAACAAAGAAAAAATAACAATTAAAGAAGTAATGCTGCATCAGGCAGGGCTGATCCCATTTATTCCTTTTTATAAAAAAACTTTAACCAATGGTTATCCCGATACGCTTATTTATCACAAAACAGAAGATCTGGTATATTCTGTAAAAGTAGCTGATAGCCTCTATATAAACGATAAATATGAACAGGAAATCTGGAACACTATCATTCAGTCGGAACTTAAAGCAAAAGGGGAGTATGTGTATAGCGATCTTGGTTTTATAATGCTTAGAAAAGTGGTAGAAAATGTATCCAATCAGAATTTTGAAAACTACTTAAACCAATATTTTTATAGACCGTTAAATTTGGCAAACACGGTTTTTAACCCACTAAACAAAGGCATTCATAAAGAGCTGATTGCTGCAACAGAAAATGATCTGCTTTTTAGAAAACAGGTATTGCAGGGATATGTGCATGATCCGGGAGCAGCTATGTTAGGCGGTGTTAGCGGACATGCAGGCTTGTTTGCCAATGCTAATGATGTAGCTATTATGATGCAAATGCTGTTAAACGGCGGTACCTATGGCAATGTTCGGGTATTAAAGGCATCTACAGTGGAGCTGTTTACCAAAAGACAGAATAAACTTTCGAGAAGAGGATTGGGCTTTGATAAGCCTGAAACAGATCCTTTAAAACCCTCACCTACCGGCAAAAATTGCTCCCCGCTTACATTTGGTCATACCGGATTTACAGGTACATGTGCCTGGGCTGATCCTAAATATGATCTGGTATATGTGTTTTTGTCAAACAGGGTTAATCCAATTGCCGAAAATAATAAACTGGCGCAAATGAACATTAGAACCAGAATTCAGGATCACATTTATGAAGTGATGAAAAAAGCAAAAGCAAACTAATAAAGCCGATAATTAGTTTGTTTTATTACCTCTAATTGACTTACGATTTTCTTTAAAATAAAAATATTGCAAAATGTGCAACTTTTGTGCAAATCTTTATTTTTTGTTTGGAAAATAAATTAATTAGCCTAAATTTGTCTTTCTTATTTCTATATATTCATGAATATTTACATCGGAAACCTAAACTGGACCGCAACTGATGATGAGTTGCGCTCACTGTTTTCTCAATTTGGCGAAGTTACATCTATTAACATCGTAAATGACAAGTTCACTGGCCGTAGCAAAGGTTTTGGCTTTGTTGAAATGCCAGACAATGCAAGTGCACAAAGTGCAATTAACTCTCTAAACGGTCAGTCTTTTAAAGACAGAAACATTACCGTTAACGAAGCTCGTCCACGCGAAGAAAGACCTAACCGTGAAAGAAGGTCTTACAACGACAGGGGAAGCGACAACAACAGAAGATCTTATTAATATTAAGAAACTTAAACCCATTAAAAAGCCGTTCGACTAAAGTTGAATGGCTTTTTTATTGCCAAATTTTTGCCCAAGCACCTCTTTTCTGCACTAAGCTTTAATTGCCCTGTACTTCTTATGTTTTAAAAAGAACTATTTAACTTCCAAAATTCACAGTTAAGTATCTTTTAATGTTAATATATATTATTTTTGAGAAGGCACATTTTATGATTGATCCGAAAAAAAATGGAACAGATCAGCATTACAGGCATTCTTATTTTAATAGCAAACCTATCGGTAACATACCTTGGTTTGAGAAGTCCTCTTTTTTTTGAAAAGTATTCCTTTCAAGTTGATGAAATCTTATTAAATAAAAACTATAAAAGAATTATCACCTCGGGGTTTTTGCATATAAGCTGGGTTCATCTTTTATTTAATATGATTTCGTTTTTTTGTTTCAGTTATTCGCTTGAACTATCTATAGGGAAATCAAATTTTCTATTACTTTATTTTGCAAGTTTAGCAGGAGGTAATTTATTTGCACTTTATATACACAGAAACCATTACGATTACCGCTCTACGGGTTCTTCAGCAGCTATCACCGGAATAATATTCGCATCAATTGCATTTTCGCCCGGCTTACAACTAAGTATTTTCGGTTTTCCTTATTATATGGCTGCATGGGCTTATGGCATATTGTATGTCTTATATTCCATCTATGGCATACAATCGCAAAAGTACAATATTGGCCATGAGGCACATTTGGGCGGCGGTATAATTGGCTTGCTCGCAATTACCCTAATGTTCCCTTATAAAATAGCAGGCAATTATTTCCCGGTAGTCTTAATTTTAACTCCCACATTTATCTTTTTGTACCTACTTATTAAAAGACCCGCATTTCTATTGCTGGAAACACCCTATCAAGTTTTTTTAAAAGTAGGGCCATTTGAAATACCAGATGAAAAGCAGCATACAAACCAAAGAAAAAAAGAGATTGAATTAGATGAAATATTAGATCAGATTAATGAAAATGGTTTTAATAGTTTAACACAAAAAGAAAGAGAAAAACTTGAAAAACTATCCAAACAATAATACTCTTATAACCACTAAAAATTACCTATAAAGCAATAAATTAAAACTATGAATAAATCAGGGCCAATTATAATTATTGATGACGATAAAGATGATCAAAAAATACTCACAGATATTTTTAATGATCTGAAGATTAAAAACAGTTTGCTTTTTTTTAACGATGGGTTCGAAGCTATAGAATATTTAAATGCAAATGAAACAAATCCTTTTTTGATTTTTTCTGATGTAAACATGCCCAAAATAAGTGGCTTTGAATTAAGAGCAGAAATTCAAAATACACAAAAGTTAAAAAACAAAAACATTCCCTTTTTAGTGTTTACTACTGCTGCAAGTTCTAAAACTGTTGATGATGCTTATACAATGCCAGTGCAAGGCTTCTTTATCAAACCCAGTAGTTATAAAGAACTCGAAACCGTAATTAAAAGTATAGTTGAATACTGGCAAATTTGTATTGCCTCTAATGAATACCATTAATTAATTTTGTTGCTAACTTTAAACGGGGCATCAGATATAAATCAACCACGCTAGTGGTGACATCTTAGTAACCCATAGGAGCTCCCCAAAACTTTTACGCCGCAAGTGAAGTATATTAGAATCCGAATTTTTAACACCGCGTATCGCACAAATATTGAATGAAATATGATGCTCCCCCCATGCAAAAAAACCACGTTAGTGCAGAAGTCTTTATAACCCATAAGAGCTCCCCAAAACTTTTACGCAGCAAGTCATTAAAATAGCAACGAGTTGAAGAAGTTTTTCGTGATCTTCTTTTAGTTTGAAATAATCTATCTCTTTAATTAATATGTAACCTTACGGTACCACAATCATTACATCAAAGATCAGTTCACATTTTAATTAAAAAATAAATACACTTTTTGTTAACCTAACTTGGTGAATATTCTATATTTTTGGGTGAACAGTAACTAAATATGTTATAACACATACATAATTTGTATACGATTTAACATAAAAAAAAATGGTTATATTATGAACCAATTTAATAAAACAGATCTTGTAAAAGGAGACATCACTTTAATTTATGCCGATGCAATTGTTAACGCAGCAAACTCATCGTTGTTAGGTGGCGGTGGTGTTGATGGAGCCATACACAGGGCAGGCGGACCAGCAATATTAGAAGCTTGCAAAAAAATTGTTGCTGCGCAGGGTAACTGTAAAACAGGTAATGCCGTTATTACAACCGCCGGTAACCTGCCTGCCAAATTTATAATTCATACCGTTGGGCCTGTATGGAATGATGGCTTGCATGACGAAGCCACAAGGCTTGCCAATTGCTATAAAAACTCCATGCAGCTTGCCATTAACAATCAATGTAAATCAATTGCGTTCCCAAACATAAGCACAGGCATTTACAGGTTTCCCAAAAAACTTGCCGCACAAATTGCAGTGCAGGTTGTACACGCTGTACTTGCTCAAACAAAAGATCTCGATAAAGTTATTTTTGTATGTTTTGATGAAGAAAATTATAATTATATTAGAGAACAATTGCTTTTATATATATAATTTTGATAGGGTGAACCAAAGCGTTTTTTGGCACCGTTATGATTAATTACTTTAAACAAGCATCCCATGCCCGAAGAAAAAAGATTGCCCTTGCCACCATTTACGTTAGAAACGGCTACACAAAAAGTTCAATTTGCCGAAAATGCCTGGAACACTAAAGACCCCGATAAAGTAAGTATGGCTTATACAATAGATACAGAATGGCGCAACAGACATGAGTTTATTAATGGCCGTGCAGAGGTGAAAAAATTCCTTATAGCTAAATGGGAAAAAGAACTGGATTATAAATTAAAAAAAGAATTGTGGTGCTTTACCGATAATAAAATTGGCGTTCGTTTTGAATATGAGTGGCATGATGTACAAGGGCAATGGTACCGCTCTTATGGCAACGAAATGTGGGAGTTTAATGAAGATGGTTATATGCAAAAACGCTTTGCCAGTATTAATGATTTACCTATAAATGAAAGCGAAAAAAAAGTATAAGTTTAAGGATGTGCTACTGCCATTTTAGCTTCCACGTTTTTTAATTCAATAATTCTTGATCCGTTAGAAACCTTACAGTTGATAAGCAACTTTATAAGTGTTGTAGGTTGGCCGCCTGCATTTGTTTTATGACCCAATGACTCGAGTACTTTAAATTGGTTATAAAAACTTTGTTTAACTCCTGCACTTGTAAATAATTCGCCGGCTTCATTCGTCCATTCAACATCCACTGTAGATAGGTTTAATGGGTCTTCAAAAGGTATAAGCTCTTTAATAAAATTTGCTTTACAATCAGGAACATTTCCAACACTAATGTTTTTGCTTACTTCGCCGGTATCGTTTTCGCTAATCCGGGTCAGACTTACTGTAAAAACACCACTGCTATCAAAACCATAAAAAACCGATTTTCCTTTTAATCGTTGCCCATTGCCCATATTCCACAGATAAGTATTTTTAGCATCACCTACTGCCGTAAGCTGATAAATGATTTGAGCACTGTCAATTTTTTCAGCTTTAAAATCGGGTAAATCCACGGGGTTCAAAAATGGATTTAACCTAACATGATAACTTAGGGTTGATGAGCAGGTATTGGTATAATTGCAAGTGTATTTTATTTGTTGATCTGTGCTACTTAAAAAGGTTTTAATTAACGTGTTTTTGGTTGATGTAGAGCCGTCTGAAAACTCCCACAGGTGAGATTTCAGGCCCGATTCACCCTCGGGTATTGCAGTTAGTTTAATGGTATAAAACGGAATATTGGAAAAGCCATTCAACTTATAGTCATAATCCTTATTCACTAAACTCGAGTCAGCAAAAAAACCTGATCCATTTGCCTGATGATAATCCCTTATTCTAACCTTTAAAGAGTGCTTGCATTTTGGGCAGGTTTGTTTAAAATTACCGGTAAACTCATGTATTCGGTTGGCATCAATGGCATGATCGGTTTCAAGATAGTAACTGTTTACACCTGCTTCAATGTTGATGGCTTCATTGCCGGCAAAGCCTTTGGCATAAAATACCGGGCCCGATGTTTCATCAAAAGGTTCAGCCTTTCTTTTGCATGAAAGACCGAGTAGTATAAATAGTAAAATGACATAATTAGATGCTTTCATTTTTAATTAAATTTATAGCCTATACCAACTGTAAAGCCTTTGTTATAATCAGCACTGGCCGACTTAAATACTTTGTTATTAGTTATATCAATAAGCCCCTTATATAAAGTTGCATGAAAATAAAGCCTACCTGTAGCGGCATAAGAATAACCAACACTAAGTTGTAGGTCGGTTGCTGCTATTGCATTAAAGTAGCCATGTTCGTATTTAACATTGTTTAAATTAACATCGCCGGTTTGCATGGTTTGAACCATATCTGTAGTTTGTATTACTGCTAATAGATTAATACCTGCATTTACCTGGTTTTTATTGTTTAAACGATACACCAACCAAACCGGAATTTGTATATAGTCAAGCCTTTGCGTTGTTAATATTTTAATTTGCTGGTTTGAGCCAAAATTATAGCTGAGTTGTACATATTTTCGATCACCCAATTGCTCGTGTAGCCTTCTGTATTCAATACCTGCACTCAGTCCGAAATTTTTGGAATAGAAATAAAAACACTTTATGCCTATGCCATAACTTATAGTGTTTTCTTTTAATGGAGATCCGTTAAAATTTGTTAAACAGGCTTCTGCTGTTAAGTAAAACGCTTTCGGTTTTTTATCAAAATGCTTATGAAAATTTTTCTTTATTAGGTTGCTGGTATCCCATAAAGTTGTTGCTAAAATAGCCCCGTTCCACATTTTATTCTCAACGGTTACAGGATCCTTTTCCTGCACCCGGAGCATCGTAACATCATATATGTTTGAAGCCTGTATTTCGTCAATGTATTCATTTTCAACTTTGCTTTTATGTATAGTTATTTTGCGCTCGTTCTCCCTGTTTAAGGGTTTAAAGGGCTGCTTTAGCAATGTTTTATTTGTAGTTGTTTTCATGTGCAATGCCGGTTCAATTATAAATTCATCTTTATGTATTGTTTGCTGCCAGGTCGTTTCTACCCCGGTTTCATGCATCAGTTGCAAAGTTTGCATAAATATTTGAGTTCCTGCCGGAAAAACAGAACCTGCGTTAACTGCAAACAAGGGTTCAGATTTAAATACCCACAACCCATTCTGTTGGCCAGGTACTGTTTGGGTTTGTACAGGTCTATTGATATCTGCCTGGCTTAAATCGGTTGATGTTGCCTTTAATTTTTGCTGATAATTTTGCATAAAGAAACCCATTACTGCAATGGCCATTAACAAAGCAAACAGAACAAAAGTGAAGACCATAATATTTGCTTTAAACTGCCTGTCGGCTTTAATAAGACTCTTCGCTTTTAACCAATAAGCCTCATCAAACTCATTGTTGATAGCATTGACTTTTTGCCTGATGCCATCATCAAAATCTTCATCGGCGCTTCTCATAATATCATAACTTTTAATGATTCAACAATTCTTGCAAATTTTATTTTAAGTAGGTTTCTGGCGTTTAACAAGTGCCACCGCGAAGTGCTTTCTGCAATTGATAAACTCTTGCTTATTTCATTGTGCGAAAGTCCTTCAAAAACATATAAATTAAACACCTCTTTACAACCTTCAGGTAATCGCTTTATTTCTTTCATCATATCGGCTGCATTCAGCCTTTCCATTCCTTCGTTCATATCAAACCCCTTAACTGTTGATATTGTTTCCTTCAATTCATTTTCAACAAAAAGAGCCCTGTAATTTTTGCTTTTTCTAAACTCATCAATAATGGTATTCACCATGATGCTTTTACTCCATTTCTCAAACGATTTTGTATCATCATACTTTTTTAAATTGTTTAAAATCTTTAAGAAAGCACGGTTTAATAAATCAACAGAATCATCTTTATTTATTGTATAACGGTTGCAAATTCCTATCAAAATCCCAAAGCAATATCTATAAAGTTCATACTCGGCTCGTATGTCCTTGTTCCGGCATTTATTAATAAGTGTACTTAAATCTATCATGTCTGATAAAAGGTATCTATACAAATTATGGATACCTTAAATTAATAAGTTGATGGACTGTTTCTATAAAATTACTGCTATACCTTCTATACTCATCTTTAAGTTGCGTTTTTGGTAAATACTGATAACTTCCTGATAAATAGTTCTGGTGTGTGTTGATGAGTGAATAACTGACATTATTTAACAAGTTTTCTATAAAAGTTATCGCCGTTTGTACCTAATTTTATTAAGTAAACACCTTTAGGAAAATCTTGTGTTTCTATTTCTACCCGGCTTAAATTCCTGTCCAACATTACCTCATTGGTGTAATGGGTTCTGCCGGTTAAATCATAAATTACAATGCTTAATTTCCCGGTCTTCAAACTGTTCAGTTCAAGTGTTAAATGTTCATCGAAAGGATTAGGATAAAACTTAGCCGATTGTAATTCATTAGCAAGTTCACCTACACCTGCTGCAACAGATATAACCTGGCAATGAGTTACATTACAACTGTCGGCCAGGCGCACAACATTTAAACACGCCGCATAACTTCCGGGGGCAGCATAAACATGATCCGGATTTTTTGCATGAGACGTATCTCCATCACCAAAGGTCCAAAGAAAAAACGCTGCTGTGGCGGTATAGCCTGTGGCCGAAGTAAAGTTGTATTTTATTCCTGTATGAAAAGCTGTATCACGCTCTTGCGCAAATGCAGCGGTACAATTAGATACTGGAGGCACTCCAAAATTCAAACATTTTAAACTGTTACAATTTATGTTCATCGAATCAAAAACATATAAGCATACAGCGTAGGTGCCGGCGTGCGCATAAACATGCATAGGGTTTTTTAGGGTTGATGTAGTGCTGTCGCCAAAACTCCATGCATACTTTAGCCTGCTTCCTGTTGATGAATTTGCAAATGCAACAGTTTTGGTATTAGCATTCACAAGACCATTAAACCTGGCATCACAACTGCCCGCACTTGAACCAACTGTTACCGAATCACATTTGTATGATGAACAGGCGGGGTTGTTTCTGGTAATATTCATACACACATAATACGTACCGGCTTTTGCATAAATATGATCGGGATTTCTTGATGTTGAGTTACCTGTTCCGTCTCCGAAATTCCACGTAGTAATTAAGCTATCACCTATTGATGTATTGCCAAAATGAAGTTTTAATGCATTGGTGGTATCTCTCACGAAAATAAATTGAGCATTACATAATACATAGTTACCGGCCACAAAATTTAAACATTTTTGACTACTGCAAGTATCAGGTCCACCCTTTATCACCCTAAAACATACTGTGTACATTCCACTTGTTGCATATGTATGTGATGGGTTATATGCTGCACTGCTGCTGCTATCGCCAAAGGTCCAGTAAAAACTGAGGTTGGAGGCATTAATGGCAGATGGCCCAAAAGTGATCTTCTTATTATTATTAGGATCAACAGTACCACTGAAAAAGCTGTTACAATTATTTGTTAAAGAAAAGCTTGAACAGCTTTGGGTATTACAGGTATCACCATTAACTGCTTTTGTAATTCTCAAGCATGCAGTATAGGTTCCAAGTGATGAATAAAGGTGATCAGGGTTTCTTAATGCTGATGTAGTAGAATCTCCGAATGTCCAGAAGTAGTTTAAATTTGTACCTGTATTTAAGGCGTTAAAATGAACCAATCTTTTGTTTACACTATCAGGTATGGCCGTAAAACTCGTATAGCAAGCACTGGTAGGATTAACAATTACCGATGAACAAAAACTATCAATACAAGCCGAACTGTTATATACTCTTAAACAAACAGTATATGTGCCACTTGCTGTGTATGTATGCGATGGGTTTAACAAAGATGATGTGGTATTGTCACCAAACTTCCAGTTGTAAAACAAACCGGTTCCCGCAGATGTATTGGTGAACGTTACGGTTTTGGTGGTTTGATTAACAGAGTAAGTAAATGCGGCGCGACAAGCAACAGGGCCAATTGGAACTCCATAACATACCTGACTTACACATGTGTCGCTGTTGGTAAATTTGGTAACTCTCAGGCAAACAGAATATAATCCGTTATTTGCAAATGTATGTGTAGGATAAGCAACGGTTGATGTTGTTGAATCGCCGAAGTTCCATAAATACAAAGCATTTGTACCACCGCTACCGGCATAAAAATGAATAAGCTTACTGTTTAATGAGTCGGCAGAATAAGTGAAATTGGCGTTGCACGGATTTGTTAGGGTTATAGTTGTGCAAATGCTATCACAAAAAGAAATGCCGGTACCTTTTCTTAAACATACATTAAAGGTTCCATAAGTACTGTATGTTTTGGTTGGGCTTGCCGCAGTTGAAGCGCTTGCATCTCCGAAAGTCCAGTTATAAACACTACCTGTACCTGTTGATGTATTGGTAAACGTTACAACTTTGGTGTATGGATTAACAACATAAGTAAATACGGCATGGCAGTTAGACGTAATACCTACGGGTATATATTTACATAAAGTGGTGGTACAAGTATCGCCGTTATATGCTTTGGTAACTCGTAAACAAACATAATAATTTGCTGAGTTGGTATAGGTATGAATGGGTGATGTTGTTGTTGTTGTTGATGAATCACCAAAAGTCCATAAATACGTTAGGTTTGATCCGGTATTTGATGGGTAAAAATGAAGAACCTTTGGGTAATTAACGGTATCAGATGTATAGGTAAAATCTGCATTACATGGATTATTAATGGTAACACTGGTGCAAATACTATCATAACAGGCACCTCCCGAACTTACATACAAACAAACAGTATAGGTGCCAAAAGTTGTATAAGTTTTAACCGGGTTAGCAACTGTTAAATTACTGCCACTTCCAAATTTCCATAAGTAAGATAAACTACTGCCGGTTGATGTACTTGTAAAGCTAACAGTTTTTGTGTAAGGGTTAACCACATAAGTAAAGGCTGCATGGCATTGTGCTTTTACATCACTAAAGAAAGTAAACATTAAAGCGGTAACTAACAATAGGTGCTTTAAAGGTTTTGTACAATTCGTTTTCATAAGGTTTTTAGTTTGATAAAAGAGAAGACGTAAGCTTTGTTAAATGTGTTGGTGAAAATAAATAATATATACAGATAAAAAAATTAATGAGTTGCAAACCAGATAATTAAAATTGACATTGTTTCCATGAACAGAGACCCCACTTTTTAAAATATGCACTCATGAATTAAAAATAATTTTAAAACAGGTTCAATTAAAAATGGCATGAGTTGTTAATGAATGTATATACTGATGAAGAAAATAAAATCAACTTTAAATAATAAGAGACCATTTCAATATTGAAACAGTCTCCTTTAAAATACCTTTGATTCACTATTGATTTAAATTTTTTCATCATAGATTTATTGAAAAATGATCTTCTTATAAAACATCCCCGCATCATTTTTTATCACCAAAAATGCAGCACCCGAATAATTGAATGTGTTTTGAAGTTTGATGCTTGATGTGAGTGCTTTTAAAGTTTGGTTAAACAATTCGCGTCCCGCCATATCATAAATAAATATTTCGTTTGAACCATTAAATAATTGTTGATTTTTAAAAGTGATGGTGAAATATTCACCTACCGGATTAGGATATACTTCTATTATTGCATTATCGTGCAAAATATGTTGAACACCGCTGTACACATAAGGTTTGCAGCCGGGAATTATGCAACCATTGGTATCAACTTTAAGCAACCAGGCATCGCTCTCTATTCTATGTGTTGAATCAAATTCTTTAAGACGATTTTGATTCACAGCATTGCCGCACATCAAAAAACCATTATCCACTTTATAGAGATTATGGATCTCATTGTTCCGTGAATAATGTTTATACAATTGATACCATTCTATATTACCTGTTTCGGCCGATATTTTACTAAACTGAACAAACCTGGTAAATGTAACATTGTTGATTAACGAATCTAAAGCCGCTATGGCATACAATGAATTATTATATTCAATCATTTTTCTGAATGAAAAATTTTGTTGCATTGGATAAAATTTCTCAAATAGTAAATTCCCGTCTTCATTGGATGCATTAAGGTATCCAATTTCGTTCAGATTTGTACTATTTGAAGTAAATCCATAACTAAAGTACTTATTATTAATTTTTACCCCTTGCCCTAGAAATCCACTTATATAATAAGAGGTATCAAGATAGTTCCTTTCCCAAATAATGTTACCTATGCTGTCAATACCCACCTGACTAATTCGTTGCGCACCATCAAAATCTTTTATTCCTGATAAAAAATATCCCGTATTTGATTTTAAAATGGAAGTATATCTACATTGAAAAGTATAAACCTTAAGCCATTTTAAATTAAAATCAAAATCAAATGAAGCAACAAAGGCCGGCGAGTAGACGTATTTTCCGGTGTCACCAGTAATAATATATCCATCATCAGTTTTTAAGCATCCATGAAGCAAATATTTCCTGTAAGGAAAATATAATTTTTTTTCAGTAT
>JACMQU010000035.1 GCA_014376805.1 Bacteroidia bacterium | reverse complement strand
CAAACATCGTAATATTTAAACATTTAATATGGAAGCCGCTTTCGATATCCCTGTTTTATTGATCACGTTTAACCGCCCTGCATATGCGGAGCGGGTTTTCGACAAAGTAAAGTTGTTGAGGCGAAAGCAACTCTTTGTTTTTTCAGACGCGCCAAGGATGGGGAAAGCCGGGGAGGATGAAAATGTGAACCAGTGCCGTGCTTTATTTGACAAGGCTAACTTTGATTGGGATTGCGAAGTGCACCAATACTTTTCAACCGCTAATATGGGTTGCGGCCCGGGTGTTAAAACAGCAATAACCTGGGCTTTTGAAAGTGTTGAAAAGCTCATTGTTTTAGAAGACGATTGTGTGCCCGACCTTTCATTTTTCGATTATTGTAAAACCATGTTAACGAGATACGAAATGGACCCGAAAGTAATGCATATTGCAGGCACAAGATGGGATAATGAATTTGACGTGGGTGAATGCGACCATTTTTTTTGCACTGTTGGTCATGTTTGGGGCTGGGCCACATGGAAGCGAGCATGGAAATTGTACGATTACCGTATGACGTCGTGGGAGAAAAATCGTGACCGGGAGATGATCAGGAATGTATATCACAAACGAATACTCTATCAGTTTTGGGTGAATTGTTTTGTTGATACGTTTAAAAATATTGCTGCAACAAATCATACCTGGGATTACCAATGGCAATACACCCTGTTCAAAAACGGAGGCTTATCCACTGTACCTAAAGAAAACTTAATTACCAACATTGGCAAACAGGGCGTCCATACCAAGGATAACGATACTGATGTTTCATCTTTCAACAGGAAAGCCGGACAGTGGATTGAAGACAAAAGCATTATCGTAAAGGTAGTCCCAAATACAGCGTACGAAAAGTACCATATCCGTAATTTCTTTTTGCGGAATACTACTTTTAAACAACGATTAAAATTATATATCAAGAGTTTTATGTAGTGTTGTCCGACAAACATGCAAAAAAAAAATTTCTCCAGTGTTTCTTACGGTGCTACATTTCATTTCTGTTGAGAGTTGAGTTAAAATCTTCGTAAGAAGACAGTAATGGAAACCATTAATACCAATAGTTTTTGCTATGATTATACATTGATTTTAATGTATACTTGTCTTCGTAAGCAATACAGAAAAGGTAAATTGTTATTAACTCTTCGTCGGCAACCATGCCTTGAGGAAGACTTTTATTGCTAAATCTTTGTACTTCCCAACTTAATTTTTCAGTTAATTTATTGCATATGTAAAAGTAAATTTTTATAAGGATGTTTATTTGTATAAATACCTAACAAATTTGCTTCACGTCTGTTTTATTTTATTGAATTCTTGATTATCATATTTGTTTGTGTGGTAACTGCAAAAGATTATAGAGGATGGTCAAAAAACCACTCTTATTTTAAATTTTATCTCGGACGACAATAATTTTTATTTAAACATATGCAAGGTATCAAATGAAAGTACTTGGTTTACATACCGTATATGAACCTGATAACAAAAAAGCATTATTGTTTATTGTAGCAAAACTTTTATTGGTAATGGCATTGGGCTCTTTCTGTCTTGCGGTATATTCACCAATAATCAATATTATAGCGTTGGGCGGTATAGTCCTGATTTTCCTTACACTCCTCGCTAACGAAGATTATTTTGCTTTTGTCATTATTCTGTTTTTTAGCAATCACTACATATTCGGCAATGATAAAGGCGGCTTGTTTAATTTAGCCGCATTGCTGGCCATGACGGGCTATAATTGGTTTTGGAAAAAGGCGCCATTATTCAAAGGAAAGTCAACCTTTGGCAAGTTGATAACTTTTTTACTTATCGTATTGATTTATTGCCAGATGTTCGGCCTGCTCAATAATTCGCGTGCAGAAACCTCTTCTAAGTTAATCTCCATCTGCATCTTTGTTGCATTAACAGTTTTACTCTTCCAAATATCGAAGATAAAAGTAAGAGAACAGGATTTTATCCGTTTTTTTCAAGTGCTTTTTATTTTTACGGCCTTCAATTTATTAGTTTCCCTAAACCAAAAATTTGGTTTTATCCCAATACAACTTACACTGATACCCACTTGGGACCGTGATGCAGAGTTTCAATACGAT
>JACMQU010000002.1 GCA_014376805.1 Bacteroidia bacterium | reverse complement strand
TCTTATTTATGGGAAGATGTTTTGAGTAAAGATAGTTTGCTTGATTTAGTGCAGAATTACATCAATATACAAATTGATAAAGAAAAGTATTACGATGCAGAAACCAGAATGCTCAAAGAGAAATCTTCTGTGAAGATGATCTTTCCTCGTTTTCATCAACGCAGAGCAGTGCAGAGTATATTACGGGCATTACTAGTTGACGGTGTCGGAGAAAAATACCTTATCCAACATTCAGCAGGTTCAGGAAAATCAAATACAATTGCCTGGTTAGCACATCAACTTTCAGGCTTTCACCAACACCCTGACGATGGGAAATCTTTGTTTAATAGTATTATTGTCGTTACAGACAGGAGAATATTAAACAAGCAAATACAGGATAGCATCCGGCAATTTCAGCAGGTCCCCGGTTCAGTAGTTTATATTGACGAAAGCCAGCCAAGTTCAGAATTAGCCAGAGCCATAGAAAACTGTACACCAATCATTGTAACTACATTACAAAGATTTCCGATCATTTCATCATCGGTAGCTAATAACGGAGATAAAACCTATGCGGTAATTATTGACGAAGCACATAGTTCACAGGCTGGTGAATCAGCCAGGCATTTGAGAAAGGCTCTATCACTTGAGGTAGCCGAAACAGCAGACGGTGAAGAAAAAGACCTTGATGATTTAATAGCAGATGAGATTAAGAAGAAAGGTGATCAGGCTAATATATCCTTTTTTGCATTTACAGCTACCCCCAAGTCAAAAACCATTGAACTTTTTGGAACAATCCGTAATGGCCAGAAAGAAGCATTTGACCTTTATACAATGGAGCAAGCTATCAAAGAAGGTTTTATAAAGGATGTACTGAAAAATTATATGAGTTGGAAGCGTTATTACAAACTCATAAAACGCACAGAGATTAGTGACAAGGAATACGAAAAAAAGAAAACCGTAAGGCTACTTTCATCTTATGTGGATTTGCAAGACCATGCTATTGAGAAGAAGGCAAGAATAATGATTGAGCATTTTGTTTCGCAAACGCAAAATGAAATACAAGGTAAAGCAAGGGGGATGTTGGTTACTCGTTCAAGGCTCCACGCAGTTCGTTTTAAACGAAAGTTTGATGACATCATGAGGGAAATGAAATTACCTTATGATGCTCTAGTGGCTTTTAGTGGTACTGTTACAGATGCAGAAACCGGTCAGGATTATACCAAAGAAAATATGAATAACCTTGGGGGTAAAATTGATGTACCAGATGCTTTAAAATTACCTCAACATAGATTATTGATTGTTGCTAATATGTATCAAACGGGGTTTGATGAACCATTATTACACACAATGTTTGTTGATAAAAAACTAGGAGGTTCAAGTTCAGTTCAAACTTTAAGCAGGCTAAACAGAACAGCCCCAGGGAAAGACACAACGATGGTGCTTGATTTTGTAAATGACGCTGAAAAAATTCAGGAAGATTTTCAATCGTATTACGGTAGTAATTATATGGAACTGGATGATCAAACAGATCCCAATAGCTTGTACGATGTTCAGCATATAATTGAAGGGTTCAATATTATTTACCAAAACGATATTGAAAGCTATGCAAAGTTTTTCTTTACAAAAGGCGACCATAAAGAAAAACTACAACCAATTTTAAATGAAGTAGTAAAACGCTATAATGCTGAATTGGATATAGACCAAAAAGTTTCTATCAAAGCTAACATTAAGAATTTTGTGCGCCTTTATCGCTTTTTGTCACAAATAATAACCTTTACAGATGTACAATTGGAGAAGTATTATGTTTTCTTATCCGACCTGTTTAAAAAATTGCCCGCCAGTCCAAATGCCCTACCTACTGAAGTGTTAGAGGAAATAGATTTAGATAGCTACAAGCTGCAACATCAGTTCACAACCGATTTAGTATTGCAAAGTAACAATACCGCAATGCAGGGAATGACACCAGGTAGCAGTGGAAAAAAAGAAGACGAAGACATTGAATGGCTAACTAAAATAATAAAAGTGTTAAACGAAACTTATGGGTTGGATTTAAAAGACGAGGACAAAGTAGAATTTGAGAAGATGAAAAATAACATTTATTCTAATGATGGGTTAATGAGTTTTTTTAATACTAAAAATAGCAAAGACAATATACAAGACAAATTCAATGAGGAAATAGATAATGAACTTTTAAATTTCATCAATACTAAGTTAGAACTGTATAATAAACTTTCCGAAGACAAGGCAAACCATATGTTTAAGAGGCTTTGGTTTAATGATATTTATGACCAAAGGGTGAGAGGGATTATGAAATAAATTAAAAACATGGCATTATATACAAACCAATCGGGTAAACTAAATGAGGTAAAGGAAAAGCCTTTTAAACTGGAGAAAGACATACAAAAAGTCTTTGAGGGAAACCTATCTGCCTTAATGGGTTTGGAATTGGTGAAGAGTGAGTTCACTATTAAGAACAAACGCAT
>JACMQU010000034.1 GCA_014376805.1 Bacteroidia bacterium | reverse complement strand
GAGTTATGTATAGAGTTATGTATAGAGTTATAAGTTATGAGTTATGAGTTATAAGTGAGCGGAACTCGCAGGAATGTGCAGTACTGATATATCATGCTCAATTTGCGTGACAAGTATAATTTCTTAACGTTTCATTTTTTCAGCACTTTTTATTCGGGGATGTTTAAGTAGTATGCTGTAAGGTTAATTATGGAAAATTGTATTGCTGACTTATATTCTAAACAATAAATTTATAAAAACTTACACTTTTAAGTTAACGACTTTGAAATCCCCACCAACCATAATTTAACGCTCTTAATTAATGGATATAAAACATATTTCAAAATTTATTCTTATTTATTTCAAATGCCTGAAGGGCATAAATATGAATAGCCCCGGGCGAAACCCGGGGTAACTAATATAGGTCAAACTACCCTGAAAGGGTAGAATATAAACAAAGGGTTTACAGTCTATAAAAGTGTCATTTTGAGCCTTGCGGCAACAATAAAAACATTTCACAAAAAGCTACTACATGCATTGTGTAATCATGGGTTTCAGGGTAAATATTACATTTGTAAATCCTAACCAATCAACCCTAAATTTGTATGCCTCATTAAATCAACTTTGGCATGACCAAGACATATTTTTGTTTGGGGCTATACCTAACAAAACTTATGAAGTTCTTAATTCTATTTTTGAATTACAATTTTTGCAGACTCTACCGTTTGACTGTTACTGACTACTTTAAGCAAGTACAATCCATTTCCTAACCCACTAACATCTAATCGTTTCATATTTGTTTTGCCGGGTTTTAATGTCATGGCTAATTTACCGCTGACATCATACACATTCAATATAATATCCGTTTTAGAAAAAATAGCATTCCATCGTACATCTACATAATTTTTTGCTGGGTTAGGATAGGTTTTTATTTGATGTATAAAAAGATCAGCTTCCCCTATATCAATTTTGCCAATATTGCTTTGCCCATTAAACCTTAATGAATGTGCAGGGTTTGTCCGGATAAAAGTTGCAGCATCATTTAAACTACCTACCGAAGCAGTAATTGTATCAGTGCCAATAATGGCTCCATTGTAACAAAAGTCAGCAGTGCCGGAAGCATTTGTGGTAGCATAACCAATGCTGGCATTGTTCTTACTTTTACTAATAAAATCAACCCGCACATCCGAAACAGGTTTATTATATTGATCTTTAACCAAGGCAGTAAAGCAGGCAGCGGTATTAATTGGAGCTGTAGCACCAGGTGTTGCAATTGTAACAGCACTAACGCTAGCTATACTTGAAAATGATTGTCCACCCGGAAACCCATAAGAATCATCGCTGTTAAACCCATATTGAAATGCCCCGAAAGCCAGTTTTGCATCGAGGGAATGCCATCCTTCCGATACTTGTATTTGAGCACTTGAAAAGCCGCTTGCTCCGATAGACTTGTATTTTGAAGCAGACACCGGATCGCCATCTAAAGTTAACAAACCCACTACCGCATTCGGGGCAACGATGTTAATATAATTGGTCTCGAAACCTGAAACGGTAGTTAAAGTATAGCTTGCTAAAAACTGTTCAAGTGAGGGAATCAACATCATAAACGGATCTCCACGATTCTCGGTATAAGCCGAACCATTGGCATACTGTGCCACCAATATTGGTTTGTCTGATTCAATCATGGATTGGGTTAAGAGTACCTTTTCTAAAAAATTCCCCCTGTTGATAGGAGCTTGAGCAATGCCATTGATTTTAATAATGGTATTATTTTGGGAAGCCAAAAATCTCCAGGTATCACCATTATTTTTTACATTAAGCGGAATCGCGGCAAACTTTTTACCAAAAGTATTGGTTGGAGGAAGCATTTCGCAAATAAAATCGCAGGAGCCAGCACCCCTTTGCATATTGGCACAACGCACCGCACCCATAACACCAATTGGTTTATTTGAGTTTATGATGGTACCTGTAAAATCTAATTCGGTTCCTGTATTTTCAAGTTCATAAGTCTGACCCTGATTAAGTGTAATGGAAAATGATTTGCCCGCAGTTCTGGTGAATGTTGTGATAGTAGGCGTTATGGTGACAACAGTATTATTTTGTGTAGCAACAATACCTATTTCCCCTGCCCGGTAATTTAGAATGATGTATTCCGTACCTAATACATCTGCAGGCAATCCCAAAAATGCATCTGTGGTAAATGGAATTTTATTTAAACCGTATACCGTAACTTCCTCCTCTGCGGTAACGTGTATTCCTTTGTTATCAACCACATTGCTTATGTGGTTGGCCACTGTAGAAGGTATGAAAACCGGTGTTACAGCATTAGCGGCTATCGTGTAAGGTGCCGAAAAACCAATACCGGGAACTGTAACCACTCCTGAAGTATTAACAGCCGAGGTTATAAATAATGTAAGTGTGGGATTGTTATTGTAATTACTATTGAACATTAACCAAAAATCCTTTCCTTTACTATCCGCTGTTTGGGCGTAAATTTTTTGGGTTGATGATGTAAGTAAGCTAAGAGATAGAAAGATACCGATCAAATATTTAAAGAGGGGTAGAGATGAAATTTTATACATTGTTATTTTATTTTAAAATATTAAGTTGACGAACTATTAATTATCTTAAGAATGTTGGAAGAGTTTTTAATTCAAAAGGAGAATGGTGCTATGTGAGTTGCCTTTTCTGAAAGAGTAACTAATTCTGAATTTTATCTGATTTCATAATGGAAATCAAATATTTCGCAAGGCATTAAAAATATTTTCAATCATGTTCCAATTCTGTTAAGTTAAGAATTGTTGGGCCAACCTTCGCGATTAGCCGTGGTCAGTCCCCAGACCTTTTACATTTTTCTTAACTTAACGACATTGACATGCTCAACTGAAACTAGAAGCCATCGTTTGCATTAGAATGATTCTTATTTATTGATGACAGCTTTAATTCTATTAATAATTCAAGATTTTACAATTCAATTACTACATTTCCTGCAACAGATTATGGGTGTATGTTGTACAAATAAAATACACAAGGCGATTTAATTAATTGAAAATAAAATACCTGTTATCAAATGAACGGAGTTCAAAAAACATCCTTTTTTTATTAAGTAAAATACAGATTTAAAAACGATATATCAAATTATTTAATATGATTTGTTAATAAATTTTAATTTCCTCTGTTGGTATTTTTTGCTTTGCAAACTGAATGTTGTCTTAGGTAATTGTTTATACATAAATCAATGTCGTACAGGTAAAGAGTAGGGTAGGAATTTCCATCCTGGCGCTCGGCAGTGGTCAGTCCCCGGATAACTTACATTTCTCTTAACTTAATGGCATAAATACATGGAGATGAAAGCTGGTGAGTGGTATCAATGAATGAACAATCATCCTGTTAAGTTTTCAAGATTATAAAATATTTGCCGGTAAGTCAGTAAAGCCGATAAAAATGTATTTGTACAAAAGACCATGTATCGATTCATACCCTTGTACAGGAATAGCTGCAGAAAATGATTTGATACTGAACTTAAAGACATTCAACATAAATTTAAATTGAATAAAGCTTGCCGAAAAATTGTCAAACTAAGAATATGTTCTGGGATAATTGGTGGTTTGTAACGATAAATTTTTGATATTGATTTTTCTATGTAGGAAAAGTTGATATTCTATTTGCTGATCGGAACTTAAGGCCCAATTTTCAACTAAATCATTTTTTAATTTTGATTCAACCCTATGCTAAAACGTCAGAAATTGTTAAAAACAAACAACCCACTTAAAATAAGTGGGTTGCAATAAAAAGCATTTTTAATATTTATTTGCCCGCTAAATTATCTAATGCAAGGTAACGTGCCCGATGTTTTTCCTGTTCGGAACGGGTGTTTACATCAATATGCATCACCGGAACACTACTTCCTGAAATTGGTTTCCAAACAGGTAATCCGGCTTCGTTAGGATTGGCAGTTTTTATAAAATTTGCAAAATAGTCCTGCATTATTTTTGAAACTTTATGATCGTCGGCATCCCATTTAAAATTTTTGTTGCCATTAAGATTGCCCATCGCATACTCAATTTCAGCAGAATGAACCGCACCACCTTTTCTTATTCCACCATCTTTTGCCGGACGGGGACGCTCATATAAATACCGGTAAACTGGTTTACCACCGCCTGTTTTACTGTGCAGGTCAATCCATTTCCAGGTACTGTAACCAATAAAACGGTCTCCGGCTAATTCAGTAGCCATTTGTTCTGTAGCCGCATCTGTTGCCGGATTGTATGCTTCCAATATTTTAGGGGCATTTTCGCCGTATAATTTTTGTACTGCTTTTGTAAAATTTTCTTTGGTAGGCTCCTCCTTTCCAACAATTGAATGGTAGTCATTTTCCTGAGAGTTCCATCCTGCTAAAAATGGTACATGTGCCTGTTCCCCGGCTTCATAAATTAAACGGGGATTTTTTGGAAAAAAGTAACCGTCTACTGTGATAGAGAATTTAAAAACACCATAAGTCTTAGAAGCTTGCAGCAAAGAATCTGCACTCAAAGCTCTTAAGTCAGCTAATGAATTAGCCTTAATACCTGCGGCGAATGTTACACCGTTTTGTTCGCCTTTATCGAGTGAAACTGCCGATAAAGTACCCATAACAGATCCGCTTTCGCCAATAGCACCCGCAATTAAATGTTTGGATAATGGAGAAGCCATTTGAGCAGATACAGAAACAGAACCCGCCGACTCACCTGCGATGGTCACTCTTTTTGGATCACCGCCAAAAGCTGCAATGTTTTTTTGCACCCAACGTAAGGCAGCAGTTTGATCCATCAATCCATAGTTACCTGATGCATGATTCGGAGATTCTTTAGTAAGTTCAGGATGCGACATAAAACCAAAAACACCGAGTCTATAATTTACAGTGATTGCAACAATGCCCTTTGCTGCCATGCTTTCGCCGTCATATCTTGTTTCAGAACCATCGCCTGCAACAAAGCCCCCTCCATAAAAATAAACCAATACCGGGAGGGCTTTTGCATTTTTAGACGGCGTCCATACGTTTAAAAAAAGGCAATCTTCATTCACGCCGGCCGACCTGAATACCATATCTCCAAAAATATTATACTGCATCGGTGTTCCGCCAAATTGTTTTGCATCACGCACACCCGTCCAGTTTTTTGCCGGTTGAGGTTCTTTCCAACGTAAATTTCCAACAGGTGCCGCTGCAAAAGGAATCCCTTTAAATGATCTTACGCCAGTTTTTTCAAGCAGACCTTCAACAGTTCCGTTGGCAGTCTTTATCAGGGTAGAGGAAGGAGAAATTTTGTTGTCTTGTGCATTCATAAAATTAGCTGTTGATGTAAACAAGAGCGAAGCAAGCAATAGTTTTTTCATGTAAAAATCGTTTGATGTAAAAGATGTTTGGCAATTATTGGCAATGTTAAACAATGCAAGTCATTGTTCATTTTTTAATTTGTAGACTAAGCTATGTGCATGAATATTGAAACATAAGCTTATTACTAAAACAAATAATCAGGAAAAAACCCTAAGTATTTTAAAATTGAATCATAAAAAGTTGATCAGGTTTTCATTCTTTTTAAATAATGAAATCAAGTAATGCTTCATGTATTTTTAATACTTGTGGTATAATTAATTCAAGGTCGTTGTTGGTTATAACATAGTCGCATAGCTTCATTTTCGTTTCCTCCTCCATTTGTTTATTCATTCTTGCCACGATGGCATCTTCACTAATATTGTCTCTTTGCCGTACTCTTTGCAGGCGCAATGGAGTAGGGGCGAAAACGCCGATTACTTTATCAAGTTGTTTGTGGGCGTCACTTTCAAATATTAAGGCAGCTTCTTTAATGGCGTAATGAGTGGTTTGTTGTTGCATCCATTTCTCTGCATTGGCAATGGTGACCGGGTGTACAATGGCGTTGAGTAATGTCAGTTTCTTTGGATCCGAAAAGACCAGTGATGAAAGGTAAGACCGGTTTAATGCTCCATTTGAATACAGTTCATTTCCAAATTCTTTTATTAATTCTTGCTTCAGTGTTTCATCTTTATTCATTAATTCTTTTGCAGCATCATCTGCATAAAAAACAGGTATGCCCAATACTTCGAATATTTTGGCAACCGTACTTTTTCCACTTCCTATCCCACCTGTTATTCCAACTTTAAGTATCATTTTTAAAAATATTTTTAATGGAAAAAATTAAAAGTTGATTCATCATATTAAGGTAATCTTTTTATTATTTTACCCG
>JACMQU010000033.1 GCA_014376805.1 Bacteroidia bacterium | reverse complement strand
CCTTTCAAATTTGTTGAGTTCTTTTCCTCGTTTAGCAAACTTTTCCCATAATGAAGTTATACAACCGGTGCAGCCTCCAAAAATTATTAATAAGGGCATGTATTTTAAGGGTGCACCTTTTGGCCTGTTAAAAATATGCTGATAATCGTTTAAAAGGGAGTTGGATTTTATTTGCCTGGCATATAATTCCGCAATTGAATCTGTATTCTGATAGTGGTACAGAAAAGTTTTGAGTTTAATTGGGGTTTGAAAAATTTCCCATTGCTGAATGTCATTTGCCTGCGCAGCGGATATAATTATTGATAAAGGCCTATACCCGATGGCTGTTACCAAAACGGAATCGCCTGTTTGAGTATTTATGGTAAAGGCTCCGTATAGGTTAGTGATATACTTTTTGTATTGTGTTTGGTTAAGTATTGATACATTACTTAAGGCCATGCCGGTGCGGGCATCACGTATAAAGCCTTTGATAAATATACTTTGAGAAAAGGCGTTTCTATATATAAAGGTAACCATTAATAAAGCTATTATCTTTGTTGCTTTCATCTAAACAAATATTCTTGAAAAAGTTAGTATTAAAAAGTGGTCGGGAAAGATCGCTGCTCAATCGCCATCCCTGGGTGTTCTCAGGAGCGGTAAAAGATATGCCTGATGCACTAAACGGCGAAGTAGTGCAAATAGTTACCAATCATAACGATCTGCTGGGATACGGTTTTTTTTCGCCCAATAGCCAGATAACCTGCCGGGTTTTTGAGTTTACTTCTGAACCTAAAGAACTCAATGAACAGTTTTGGCACAATAAGCTCGCCAATGCTTACGCATTAAGAAAGCGCCTATTTAATTTTGCCGAAACAAATTGCTATCGTTTGCTACATGCCGAAGGAGATTTTTTTCCGGGTATTATTGTAGATATATATGATAAGGTTGCTGTTGTGCAAATACTGGTTAAAGGTGTTGAACAAATTGCTTCTATAATTTTTGGTGGGTTGAACCAACTTGGGTTCAGCCATATTTATGTAAAAACTAAACAAACCACCCAATTGCTCGAAAGTGTTGAGCAAAGCAGTCGCTGGATAGGCGATCCGATGCCAATGCCTGTTATGGTATTAGAGCACGGGGTAAAGTTTCTTGTAGACGTTGAAAAAGGCCAAAAAACAGGTTTTTTCATAGATCAGCGTGAGAACAGAAAAACGCTAGGAGAGTGGTCTAAGGGAAAACATGTTCTGAATACTTTTTCCTATTCGGGTGGGTTCAGCCTGTATGCTTTAAGGGCAGGGGCTAAACTGGTGCACTCGGTTGATAGTTCTAAAGATGCGATTGCTATGGGTGAGGCCAATGTTGCAATGGGAAATTATAAAGAGAGACATGAAAGTTTTGTTTTAGATTGTTTTGAGTTTTTAAAAGCCGCTGAACCCAATTTCTATGATATTATTATTCTTGACCCGCCCGCTTTTGCCAAAAATGCCCGATCAGTTGATAATGCAGCAAGAGGATACAAAAATCTAAATATGCTGGGCATACAAAAAGTAAAACCCGGGGGCATACTATTTACCTATAGTTGTAGTCAGCATATAAATAAAGACCTGTTCAGAAAAATTGTTTTTGGTGCGGCTGCTGATATAAAACGCAATGTGCGTATCCTCAAACAACTTTCGCAACCCGAAGACCATCCTATTAATATTTATCATCCGGAAGGTGAATATTTAAAAGGTTTGTTTTTAATGGTTGATTAAATAATATTATTTATGACTTCTATTTTCAACAAAGAGCCATTTTTCATAATTAATTCAAGACCTATTTGTTAAAAATAGTAAATGTTGTCTCAAAATGACACTGTTTTATAGGAGTTGATTTATATTATATGGCTGTTTTTCAGGATATTATTTATGCTGGCACTATCTATGCAAAAGAACATATATAATGAAAATATTTGTTAAGTATATCTGGACCATAATTTTTATACCTGCCTTTATCATTTTAACTGCAGATGTTTTAAATATATCTCCCAACTACGCAAAAAATGTAAATTCCGCAAAAGAATTTTATAATATCATCCATAAGATAATTACTCCATCTAGTTTGGCTACACTTGAAATAAAAATAAAAGCAGTTTCTAAAGATCCTAATTTTTCTGCAGAAGGTATGTTGGTACAATTATTTGATGAGAACTATAATGTTATAGATAAGTCTCAGGTAATGGAAGGTAAAGTGAGGTTTGAATTAAAATCAAAATACTTATTATCCCAACATTTCAGAGTAGTTGCTCCTGGCACTGCTGATGAGATTAATGTTGATAATTTAGTAGACTTAAATATGTTAACCATACATGAATCTCAACTAACGGAATTAGATATTCATTAAGCATTTTTGTTTAAGGTTACTGCGCTCCTTAAAATTAAACCAATAGCAGTTTTTACTTTAATGACAATAAATTATCATTTGGCCATAAAATATTAATTTGTTGATTGCAATTTGCAGTTTACTTTGCGATCAGTAAAAATGTATATGATCAAAAATTGCACACTTTTTTTCTTGCTTATTTTATCGCTTAATCTACAGGCTCAGGAAGAGAATTATACGCCACCACAGGGACTTAATAACTGGTATGTTGAACTGGGAGGTGCTGCCTTATTATACTCTGTAAATTATGAAAAGTATTTATACCGCAATCAGAAAGAAAACTTTACCTGGCTTGGCAGAATAGGCATTGGTTTTAATCCCATAGATTTTCCGGCTGAACACAAATTATTAAATAAAGTTGAACTTTTAAGCAATTCATTTATGGTGCCTTTTACCACAACTATTTTAAAAGGAGCAGGCAAAGAAAAACTGGAATTTGGAGCCGGCTTTACCATGATAACAAAGAATTTTTTAGACCGTGAAATTGTACCCAATCTGGTGTTTGGGTTACGTGTAATGGAAACAAACAGGGTATGTTTTAGAATAACTTATATACCATTGTATAAAAATAATGAAATTATACATTGGGTGGGAGTGAGCATAGGCAGAAATTTCAACTTCAAATAAACACAGTTTTAGGTATATACCGGTCTTTTTTCTTTTATTAAAATTAGCAAAAAAACAGCATATTGCTTCCCAATAAAATTTGAATGCAATGAATGCAAAACATCCAAAAGGCTTATACTATTTATTTTTTTCGGAGTTGTGGGAACGCTTCGGTTATTACCTCATGATCGGGATCTTTCAATTGTACCTTACAGAAACTACCGAGAAGGGCGGCATGGGAATGGACCGGAAGGAGGCTGCCGATATTTATGGGACTTTTATAGCACTGGTATTTCTTACACCTTTCCTGGGAGGCTTACTGGCCGATAGAATAATGGGATATAAAAACGCTATTTTAATTGGTGGTGTATTAATGGGATTAGGATATCTGGGCCTGGCCATTCCCGGAACTGCTTTTTTCTATCCATCCTTAGGACTTATCATATTTGGCAATGGTTTTTTTAAACCAAATATTTCAACCTTATTAGGTAATTTATATAATGAACCAATCTATAAAGATCAAAAAGATTCAGGCTTCAATATCTTTTATATGGGCATAAATATTGGAGCCTGTATTTGTACCTTATTTGCTGCCTATATGCGTAACCGGTATGGCTGGGGTTATGCATTTGCAACTGCCGGAGTAGGAATGTTTATTGGAATAACAACCTTTATGATTGGACTTCGTCATTACCGTCATGTAGATATTATTAAGCCGGTTCAACCAGAAGATATGCCGCTTGCTAAAATTATGGTACAGGTTTTTTTACCCGCACTTGTGGTAGGTGCAGGTGCCTGGTTTTTTCCCGGTAATATTTTTGGTTCAGATAGCACTGATGCCTTTATTTTCGCAACTATACCAATCATTATGTTTTATATTGGTTTATATCTGCGTGCTTCTTTTGCAGATAAACGCCCATTAGCTGCATTGCTTTCTATCATGGCAGTTTCTGTTATTTTTTGGGCCGTGTTTAAACAAAACGGAACGGCCTTAACTACCTGGGCACAATTTTATACCAACCGCGAAATGCCCACTGTTATTCAGCCAAAAGCAAACGAACTTTACCTGGCAGAAAAAATGATAAACAAAATGGATTCTGTGATTGCTTATAATGAAAAATTTCAGGTTATTAAGGAACATGATAAGCCTAAAAAGATTTTTGCAAAACCTGTATATTTTAAAAATATTGATCCACAGAAAAGTCCTCCTGAAGGTGAAACAACTTACTTGTTTAACACAGAATTATTCCAGTCCATTAACCCGTTTTGGGTTATTGTACTTACACCGGTTGTTGTTGGGTTTTTTGCCTTTTTAAAAAAACGAAATATAAATGTAAGTACTGCCACTAAAATTGCAGTTGGCTTATTAATATCTTCTTTATCTACACTCGTAATGGCCGCCGCTGTATATGTAAGCAGCAATGGTGCTGTTAAAGCATCGCCCGCATGGCTCATTGCCTGTTACGGTGTAATAACTGTAGGAGAATTATTTTTAAGCCCCATGGGTTTATCACTGGTTTCAAAACTCAGTCCTAAAAGAATTACCGCTGTTATGATGGGAGGTTGGTTTCTGGCTACTTCATTAGGTAACAAACTTTCCGGTATTTTGGCCACCCTCTGGGATGGATATGAAAACAAAGCAAACTTCTTTTTTGTTAACTGTACTTTATTGGGTCTGGCAGCCATTGGTATGTTTGCAATGCTTAAATGGCTGAACAGAATATTAAAAGAACATTTGTAAGTAATTACTTATTTGTAAAGAATGCAGCTAAAAACAAAAGTTGTTTGACGGTAAATTTATATTCTGACTTAGTAGTTGTGTATGTAAAATTGAAAATAACTGCTTAAATTGCATAAAATAAATTGTGGAACTGCATTTGTGTATCCTGTATCATTAGAAAAAATAAATATTATGGAAGCTAAATTTTCACCTAGGGTAAAAGATGTTATTTCTTATAGCAGAGAAGAAGCTATCCGTTTAGGACACGATTATATCGGCACTGAACATTTGTTACTGGGTTTAATAAGAGAGGGAGATGGAAAGGCCCTTAAAACCTTAAAAGCATTAGATGTAGACCAGTTGCGGCTCAAAAAAACCATTGAAGATAATATCCGTAGTTCGGCATCTAACAATACTAACTTTGTAAATATTCCGCTTACTAAACAAGCCGAAAAAGTATTGAAGATTACTTATCTTGAAGCAAAGATTTTTAAAACGGATATTATTGGAACAGAACACTTGTTGCTGTCAATATTGCGTGATGAAGACAATCTGGCTTCACAGATCTTAAGTCAGTATGGTATCACTTATGATATTTTTAAAGCTGGTGTTGAAAACAATCTTAGCGAAACCAAAAGCGAATTGCCTGCCGAAGAAGATGAGTTTTTTAGCCCTTCTCCTGAAGAAAGGAAATCTGAACCCCGCAAAGGTGATGTGAAATCTAAAACTCCTGTGCTTGATAATTTTGGCAGAGACCTAACTAAAGCAGGAGAAGAAGGTAAGTTAGACCCTATAGTTGGCAGAGAAAAGGAAATAGAAAGAGTGTCTCAAATATTATCAAGAAGAAAGAAAAATAATCCAATCTTAATTGGTGAACCCGGTGTAGGTAAAACAGCAATTGCTGAGGGTCTTGCTTTGCGCATAATTCAAAGAAAAGTATCAAGGGTGCTGTTTAACAAACGTATTGTTATGCTTGATCTGGCAAGTTTGGTAGCGGGTACAAAATACCGTGGCCAATTTGAAGAACGGATGAAAGCAGTTATGAATGAACTTGAAAAATCGCCTGATGTTATTTTGTTTATTGATGAGATTCATACACTGGTTGGTGCAGGCGGGGCAAGTGGTTCTCTGGATGCTTCCAATATGTTTAAACCGGCTTTAGCCCGCGGCGAAATTCAATGTATTGGAGCTACTACTTTAAATGAATACCGCCAGTATATTGAAAAAGATGGCGCACTCGAACGCCGCTTTCAAATGGTTTTGGTTGAACCCGCTACACCTGAAGAAAGCATAGAAATCTTAAATAATATTAAAGATAAATACGAAGCACATCACAGTGTAAATTATGATAAAGCTGCTATTGATGCCTGCGTGAAAATGAGTAGCAGGTATTTAACAGACAGACACCTTCCCGATAAAGCCATTGATGTGCTCGATGAGTCAGGAGCCAGAGTGCATTTAAGTAATATTCATGTGCCTCCGAATATTCTTGAACTTGAAAAGCAGATAGAAGAAATTAAGGTTGAGAAAAATAAAGTTGTTAAAAGCCAGAAGTACGAAGAGGCTGCTAAACTTCGCGATAAAGAAAAGCATTTGTTAGAGCAACTTGAGTCTGAAAAATTGCGTTGGGAAGAAGAAACAAAAACACAACGATACTCGGTAACCGAGGATGATGTGGCAGAAGTTATCGCAATGATGACGGGTGTACCGGTAAAACGGATTGCTCAAAGTGAAGGTCAGCGATTATTGAACATGGGTAACGAACTTGCCGGTAAAGTAATTGGTCAGGATGAAGCTATTAAAAAGCTTACCAAAGCCATTCAACGTACCCGTGCGGGTTTAAAAAATCCTAATAAACCAATAGGGTCATTTGTGTTTCTTGGTCCTACAGGAGTTGGTAAAACAGAGATGGCAAAGGTGCTTGCCAAATATTTGTTTGATACCGAAGAAGCATTGATCCGTATTGACATGAGTGAATACATGGAGAAGTTTGCTGTGAGCCGCTTGGTTGGAGCGCCTCCAGGATACATAGGTTACGAAGAAGGCGGACAGCTAACAGAAAAAATTCGCAGAAAACCTTACGCCGTTGTTTTGCTTGATGAAATTGAAAAGGCACATCCTGACGTATTTAATATTCTGCTGCAGGTTTTGGATGAAGGCTTTATTACCGATAGCATGGGTAGAAAAGTTGATTTTAGAAATACTATCATTATCATGACTTCCAACTTAGGTTCAAGACAACTTAAAGACTTTGGCGGTGGTGTTGGTTTCTCAACTCCAAGTAAGAGTGCTGATACTGATAAAAATATAAAGAGTGTTATTGAAACCGCATTAAAACGTTTCTTTTCGCCTGAGTTTTTAAACCGTATAGATGATGTGATTGTATTCTCTTCATTAGAAAAAGCATCTATTGTTAAAATACTCGAAATAAACATAGAAAAGTTATTTAAACGTGTGGAAGAATTAGGGTTCAAAGTTAAATTTACCGATGCTGCAAAAGAGTTTCTGGCCGATAAAGGTTTTGATCCGGATTTGGGTGCTCGCCCATTAGCAAGAACTATACAAAAGTTTGTAGAAGACCCGATTGCTGAGGAGATATTGAAAATGGAACTTGGCGATGGTGAATTATTAGAGATAGATTACGACAAAGAAGCCAATACAGGTGAACTAAAAATTACTGGTGCTGTTAAAAAAATACCTCGTAAAAAGAAGGATGCACCCACCACTGATAAGCCTGAATAAATAATGTAATTTTTATACACCATAATAAGGTTGATCCAACTTTGTTATGGTGTTTTTATATAACACCTGCTGTAAAATAACCATGCTAATGCGTAATAAAAAATGAAGATCATACTTATCCGCATTAATAAACTTCATCTTAATTTTGCGCAGGCAGGCTTTAACGAATATCAAAAAAGATTGCAGCATTACTGTAACTTTACCGATGAATTATTGCTTGTAAATTGCAAGAGTAAAGAGGCGGGCATGATAAAAAAAACGGAAGCAGATGCCATTCTTAAAAAAATTCAGCCAACAGATTTTGTAGTTTTATTAGATGAAACGGGCAAGCATTTAAGTAGCGAAAAATGGGCCCATCAACTGGAGCAATATCAAAGCTTACACAAACAACTGGTGTTTGTTATTGGTGGTGCGTATGGCTTTGATGAAGTTGTATATAAACGTGCCAATGCACTCCTCTCGTTTTCCACTTTCACCTATTCACATCAACTAATGCCTATGTTGTTTGGCGAACAACTGTACCGGGCATTTACTATTCTTAAAGGGGAGCCTTACCATCATGCCTGATGGAATTTTTTAAATGAATTCAGCATTCTAACGCATTTCGATGTTTCTTTTTAAATTAAATCACGCGTTCTTATTTTTCTGGTCGTTACTGTTGTAAATTTATTAAGTAAGTCCTTTTGTCTCTCTGCAAAAAGGTTGGCAACTAAAGCAATAATAATTTGGGTGTCGGTAAAATGATACCTTAGAAAAACCACACTTATGTTTTTAATATGATAGGCAAATATACACTCACCAAAACCTTTGTCCTCGGTGAGGATAATTGCGTTTTCATTTTGCTGAGCAATTTAAATAATTCTAAAATCATCATGAACTCGATATTTTTCAAGAATAGAAATTAGCTGAAATCCACATACAGTTAATTTTTCCAGCATTTTTATCGGAATATTTTCAAATCAGCAGTGATGATGATTACTCCGGAAAAACCAACTCATGGGATATAACTTCAGAGGCATATTCCAGACAATCCCTCACATCAAGTTTGGTAATATGTGGATACATTGTAATGAGGTCAGCTATGCTTGCACCTTCCGCTAACTTTTTTAAAACGAGCGCTACCGTTATTCTTGATCCTTTAATTACTGGTTTGCCTAATATCACTGCATGATTTGATTCTATGTATGCTGCGTAGTTCATAACTCCAATATGAATTAAATATTTTGACAAGGTTAACAAATATTTTGAATCTATTATGGGTTCATGAAGCTATTTATAAAAGGGCAAATGCCATGTTATCTTTATCAACATTTACATTCTCGCACCAGTTGGTACCCATAATTTTTCAGAACAATTATACAGGGCATTTGCCATTTTAAAAGGGAAGCCTTGTCATCATGCGTGATGAATGGAAATTACCGTGTTAATATTACTTTATAAAAATAAATGTATAAACAGTATTGTTATTTTTGTTACTGCATGCATGTGATAGCAGTTTATAACCTTTTTGATTTAGAATTGAAAACGCCCTATTTTCTGCGGTGAAGTTTTTCTCAATATCCCAACTTCCATTTATTTTTATATTAAATTTTTTTTCAAGATCCATTCTTTCGCTGTTTTCAAACAGTACATAAGCTTTGTTAATTCCAGCTCCGTATTGCCCTATAACCAACAAGGCATATTCAACTTTTATCGATTCTTCTTTATTTTTGATATTAAATAAAGAAGTGATTAAAGTTAGCAAACCGAAAAAGGAGAGAAGTATTATTTTCATAAGCAAAGACAGGTCAAATTAAGATAGTATAGTGGATATAGATACCAATGCGCTTCCGACTATTACGCCCCCGAGCGGTGCAGCTGTATATGAAAGAATAACAGTTGCCACATCCATGCATGCGGTCGCAAGTATTTTTTTTCAGTTTTCCTTAACCCAATCCCAAAACGGAGCTCTATTAGTGCCTGTATTGGTAGGCCAATTGGATGGATCACTGTTATACACAGTAAACCAATAATACCTGCTAAATCTCGCTATAGAAGCTGATGTTAAAAGTTGTTGAGTTTCTTCGAAAGTTAAGGAAGTGTCAGCTAAAATTGTAGTCTCAACTAATTTAATTTCATCAATTAATGTATCTATCTCATTAGAATTATCATAATCTAATATTAAATCAGTGACATCAGCGAAATATTCTTTTGCAACATTTGAAGCCCCCAAATTTAAATTGATTTCTGAAATCGTGTTAGGGATATCTCCAGCATTATTTGATAATAAAGTTTGAACTTCTGAGTAAAGAGTTGTTAAAGAAGACAATGTGTCTTGATAATTTAACCCGAAATACGATACGCCAAAATTTGTACATTGATTAATCAACAGGGTATCGACTGGTGCAAGATTGGGATCAAAATTACTTATAAAATAATATAAACCTGCGTTGTGGTCAAGGCCAGCAGAGTCATAAGAATTGTTTGGATTTGGGATGGAGTAGGCATATTTTTAATATTAATATTAATTTTAATATATGCTACGATTTTACATTAAATATTAAGAATCTTTTAAATTAATTTAAAAGATTAATCATTTACTTATGCATAAACCCCTGTTTCTTCATTTTTTGAATCATCAGTCTTGCATTTTGTTTAACTGCCGTCTCTACAGATTTTGGATTATAAATGTTGCTGATGCCGGTCCATACAAGTTTGTCTTCAGCAATGTAATAAAGATTTGTTTTTACTCTGAACACTTTTTTTACACGTTCATACCCCGGGTTATAAGCATAAGGATCAATATTAAAACTGTAATCACCATACATGCTTTTATCGCCGGGTTTATAGGTACCTGGAATGTATTCATTTTCCGTTACCGAATCAACAAGGTACATAAAAAAAGCATAATCGTAACCATCATTAAGTAAGCGTTGATGGATCAATGATCTGTTACCTTCATTAATGCGTTCGCCTTTTAAATATAAATAAGATTGTATGGAAGGGCTGCTGCTTAAACGCACAAGTTCATCCTGTGCAATACGACTGTTAATGGTATTGTTGCTGAGGGCGAAAAATATATATTTATGTGGCTTTGATCTGGAGATGGTATGTTTATTATCAACCCGGCTTTTTATTTTATCAACAGCACAACCATTAAAAATCAAATAGCATAAAAGCAATAATAATTTTATGGTGGATTTCATATAGTTCTATTCATAATAATAAACCCGCTTAACTCTTTGAGAAATACCTGTTAAAATCTCATAAGGGATAGTGCCTGATTGCAATGATAATTCATTTAAGTGGGGTTGTTCACCAAAAACAATTGCTTCATCTCCCGTTTGGCAATCAATATGAGTAATGTCCAGCATCGTCATGTCCATACAAATATTTCCAACAATAAAAGCCGGTTTTCCATTCACCATCATATACCCATTGCCATTACTTAATTTTCGGTCAAGGCCGTCTGCATATCCAATTGCTACAATAGCTATTTTACCACCATTGGGGAGATGGCCTTTTCTTCCATAACCAATGCTTTCATCCACATCAATATGTCTGATTTGAGAAATCACCGTTTTTAAGGTGCCTATGTTTTGCAATTGTTTCTGAAGGTTATTAGCAGGATCAATTCCATACAAGCCAATGCCCAAACGTACCATATCAAAATGAGCGTGTTTATAACGGCTGATCCCTCCACTATTGAGACAATGTTTTAACACAGAATAGGGAAATGCGGTACAAACCTGTTCTGCCATTTGCTCAAACCTGTTGATCTGTTTAAGGGTAAAGGCTTCATGTTCGGGAGCCTCACTTGCAGCAAGATGTGTGAAAACAGATTTTACTTTTATAGATGGATTTTGCCTGATGACGCTGACTAATTCTGTTAACTGTCCCTGATCAAAGCCAAGGCGTTTCATACCTGTGTCAATCTCTATATGGATGCTTGTTTCTATACCATCTGCAGCTGTTAATAAACTCTTCAGAATCTCAAAATTATAGATTTCAGGTTCGAGGTTATATTCAAAAATGGTATTAAAACTATTTGATTCAGGGTTCATTACCATAATGGGAATTTTAATACCGGCTTTTCTGAGTACCACACCTTCATCTGCATAGGCTACCGTAAGATAATCTATACGGTTGTAAGCAAGCACTTTTGCAATTTCATAGCTCCCTGCGCCATAACTAAATGCTTTAACCATAGCCATTATTTTTACTTTAGGATCAAGCTGAGCCTTGTAAACATTTAGGTTATTTACCAATGCATTCAGGTTCACTTCAAATACCGTCTGATGTACTTTTTTTTCCAGCCATCTTCCTATTTTTTCAAAGGCAAAACTCCGTGCGCCTTTTAATAAAATTATTTCATTCTGGAAACTTATAACCTGCGATTGAGAAAGGAAATTTTTTGTGTCTTTATAAAAAGATACTTCTTTTTGTTTAAATAAATGCGCCTGAGAGCTTATGCCTGAACCAATGCCAATTACTTTATCAATAGGTGTTTCATCCAATGCTTTTGCCATGGATTGATAAAGCTGTTCATTAGGTTTGCCACTTTCTAAAATATCAGATAAAATAACGGTACGTTTATAAACTCCGGCATGTTGTTTTAAAAAATCAAGTGCAATGGATAATGAACCCAAATCTGCACTGTAGCTATCATTAATTAAAAGGCAGTTATTATGTGCATCTTTCAATTGTAATCTCATATCTAAAACGGGCAGATCTTTAAAAAGTTGTAGCGTTTCAGCATCCGTACATTTAATCTGAAATAAAAAAGCCAGGCAAGTACATGCGTTCCAGATAGATGCTTCATCAGTGAATGGGATCTCAACTGTAGTATTATTTAAATTAAGTTTTGTTCCATTTAAAGCAGGTTCAACCTGTATAAAAAAAGTGGCCGACTTTTGCGTACGCGACCAGGTTATAACATGGCAGGAGGGATGTTGCCTGTAGAATTCGGTGAAGGCTTTCTTAACTACAGGTTGCTCACTACAATATAAAACCTGCTTACAATGAATAAACAATTTTAATTTTTCAGTAATTTTATGTTCTTTGCTTTCAAAACCCTGGTCATGTGCATCACTTAACAGGTTAAAAATACCAAGAGTAGGAATAATTATTTTTTCCAGTTGTTGCATTTCATCCGGTTCAGAAATTCCGGCTTCAAATATGCCTAAAGTGTGGTGTTCTTGCATTTGCAAGATAGAGAGTGGAACGCCGGATTGTGAATTATAACTTTTTGGATTGCGTACCAGGTTGTATTGATTTTTTAATAAATGACTAAGCCATTCCTTTACTATTGTTTTACCATTACTTCCGGTAATTCCTATAACTGGTATCTCAAATTGTTTGCGGTGAAAAATGGCTATCTGCTGTAAAGCTAAAAGGCCACTTTTTACGATAAGAATATTGGCCGCTGGCAACTGGCCAATAAGTTCGCCGGTAACAGAATTATGTTCTAAAATAAAATTTCTAACGCCGGCATCATATACATCTTTCAGGTATAGATGACCATCGTTTCTGACACCTTTTATAGCAACAAATAATGCATTCTCCACAAAAATAAGTTTTCGTGAATCAATTAAAATATGGTCAATCACACTTAAAGGATAAGGGGTTTGAACCGATTCTGCATGCAGCGCATCTGACAGTAATTTCACATTGTACATTTTAATCAATTAATTTTTTGCGGTTCACAACCAAAATAAATGCAGATACTCCAAGAAAAATACTCATGATAAAAAAAGCCCATATTACCTGGTTTCCAAAAGTAAAGAAGGGGAGGGAAAACAAAAATATAAATACAATTCTGATAAAAACATTTGCCATATTAAAAATGCTGTTAACCCTTCCCATCAATTCGTTGGGTATATGGTTAAAAAAATAGGTAAGACGCAAGACTCTAATTCCCGCATTGCTGAATCCTAAAAGAAGACAAAAGACATATAAAACAATTACACTTTTTGCAAAGTACATCCACATAAACAAAATGGTTGCCAGTAAGGTAAGTATAATAATAGATTTAATGGAATTGCTTTTTTTAAATACCTTCGATACAAATAGTCCCGCACACAAGGCTCCCATTGCATAAACCAAATCGGCGGCGGCAAAAACACTTCCTTCTTCATTTAAATGGCGTTCAACATATATGGGTAAAAGAGAATGAATGCTAACCAGTAGAGTTGCAAATACCGAATAAGAAAATAAGCCAAATACAAGCAATGCAGGGTGGTTTTTTAAGTAGCTGAAACCCGTTTTTATTCTTTTTAAAATCGATCCCGCCTCTAAGGGAATATCTTTTATTTTTACGTATTTTATAAAGGCAATGAGTGCCACAGCCACAAAATAAGTGGCGGCATCGGCCATGCATATTTCCCAGATCTCCCAACGTTTAATTTCGAAAGGAATATGGATAGGTATGCCCGCAATTTTGCCTGAACTATTGCTTACCCCCTCAATTAATAAAGCCGCTAACGCACCAGACAATACAGAAGTACTTTGTCCCACTATTTCTATCCAGGAGTTTACCTTTTGGTACTGGTGAGGTTCTGTAATTTCATGGACAAAGGCATAAAGTGTGGGATAATGAATATTAAAATTGAGCAGTGTTATACCGAATACTCCAATAATGAAAATATTTGGAAGCGAGTGATTAATATATCCCCAAAGAGAAATACTGAATATTATAATCCCACATAGGAGGTTTATGCCCATAAAATTTTTTTTACGGCTGAACTTATCTACGAGTGTACCTGCATATAAACCGAAGAAAAGAATCAGTATGGTAATACACCCATAGGCAATGGTAAACAATCCACTCTGTTGCGTTTTTGCAAAATACCAGGGGATGGCCAGTAAACTGATGCCTTGTGCAAAACCTGAAATAGCGTTGGCTGTGAAAAGTAAAAATAATGGTCTCCTGTTGGTCACATAGTTTCTTTGTGGTAAATTTCGGTTTAGTTATCCAATCTTTCAAATTTATTTGTTCAATGTATTATTTTGCGCGGGTATATCGGGTAGCATGCAGATACTTTGCACTGCAACGTCTCTGCATGCGCATATAAATGGAAAAGAAAAAATACATTAGCGAAAAAGATGCCTTAATAAAGGTTGCAGGCTATTGTGCATATCAGGAACGTTGCCATAAAGAGGTGCGCGAAAAACTATCGGAGCTTGGCGTATTTGGTTTAGAAGCAGATGAAATGCTATTGCGGCTCATTCAGGATAATTATGTGAATGAAGAGCGTTTTGCCAAGAGTTATGCAGGAGGCAAATTTAGAGTGAAACAGTGGGGTAAACAAAAAATAAAACGTGAACTAAAGTTGCGCAATATTTCTGATTATTGTATCCGGCAGGCTTTAAATGAAATTGATGAAGATGATTATCTGTGTAATATAAATGAGTTGATTCAGCATAAATACAAAACTGTAAAAGCGGTTAATGATATGCAGCGTAAGTATAAAACTGCTCAATATATGCTTGCAAAAGGATATGAAAATGATCCTGTGTGGGATTGTTTGAAAGCGTTTTAAAATGGACTCTTTTTGGTAGACATTTTTAGTTAGGTGAGTATTTAAGAATAAGTCTTACTTTTGCTAATTAAACTCAAATCAAAATGTCTGAACCACAAACAAAATATATTACAGTTTACGCCGAAGAAACTCCGAACCCCGAAACCATGAAATTTGTATTTAATTTTATGATTCTGGATGATGATGCTGTTGATTTCCCCACACGTGAAAAAGCGCAGGTATCGCCATTAGCTAAAAGCTTATTTGAATTCAGTTTTGTGAACGGTGTTTTTATTATGAATAATTTTGTAACCATTACCCGTTTGCCCGGAACAGAATGGTATGAAGTAATTCCGATTGTAAAAGAGTTTTTGAAAAGCTATGTGGAAGCTGAAGAGCCCATAGTGGCCAACCATACTCCGGCAAGTAAATATGAGGGTGCTGATAGCGTTATTGTAGCGCAAATTATTGATGTGCTTGATACCTATATTAAACCGGCTGTTGAAACAGATGGCGGAATGATCTCATTTAAGTCGTTTGAGAACGGTGTAGTAACCGTAGAGATGAAAGGCTCATGCAGTGGCTGCCCATCGTCTACAGTTACCTTAAAACGCGGAATTGAGGGTATGCTAACCAAGATGATCCCTGAGGTTAAAGAAGTAATTGCCGAGTCGTTATAGCAGATAATTTACTTTTAGTATTTGGGGTATAGTATTTTCAACTTGTAATTTAATAATAGTTGGTATTGTATTTTTTTTTTATCGTAAGTATTTAATTTTGCATTGATAAGTAGATTTGAATTAGGAGCAGAAAATTTTATAAAAATCACGTATGTCATAGAATTATGTTGCAAGTAATTTAGATATTAATTAAAAAAACTTTTACCATCTGCCGGCAAATTAGTGCTAACATTTAAAAGCGTTATGAGATTATATTTTTAATTAACATGAGGTAATAATACACCTCTTCTGTTTACATACAAATTAATTCCTTTGTAAATAACTTCTGCCAGCCCATCTTCAAAGATTCCTACATTCTCAAATTCAAAAGGTACAATAATATGTCCTTCTTTATCGATGGCTCCCCATTTGCCTTTAATTTTTACCGGGCAAAGACCTTCATTAAAATAACCCGCTTCCTGAAAATAAGGCTGGTATATATAATTACCCTGAGAATCAACAAATGCCCATTTATTGGTGAATAACACAGCCGCACGCCCTTCTGCAAATGGCCTTACATCATCATAAATTGCCGGAACAACAAGCTCTCCTTTTTTATTAATATAACCCATTTTCCCATCTATTTCAACTGCTGCATAACCCTGATTAAATTCTTTGGCATACATAAACTGCGGGGTAATTACTACTTTACCCACTTTATTTAAATACCCAAATTTACCATTCACGGAAAACACTGCCAAACTATCATTAAAATTACTGAGGGTGCTGTAAGTGGCCGTGGTTACCATCTTTCCATTAGTGTCTAATAATCCAAAACTCTGACCAATTAAAACTCTTACCGGATAATCCTGGAAATCTTCGCCATCGTCAAAAATAAATTCTGTTAAATAGCTTCCATCTTTTTTAATGTATGCGAATTTATATCCTAGGTTACTCACATCAAATCCAAATTTGTTCTGTACAATGTCTATCTTTTTCCCAACCCTGGCAATATTATGGTAAAAAGTACGGGCATCATAAATTTCATTTGGTAATGTTAACACCACATGTCCTTTATTATTTAAAAAAAAGCGCCTGTATTTATAATCCATAACCGATACGAGGCCTTCAGAAAATGCTCCTATATATTGGTAAAGTCCGGTATCAATTATCCGCCTTTCCTTAACATCAATCAGGCACGGCATATTGCCCAGGGCAACAGATGCATACCCCTCATTAAAATTTTGTCCAAGGTCATACTTACAGGGTATTACTATTTTGCCGCTTGCATCCATATAACCCCATTTTTTGTTTTTAGAAATAGGATATAATTGCTGGCCCGATGCAAGTAAATCAAATAAAAATAGCAGAATGAATAATAAATTTCTCATGCCGCTAAATTAATGTGCAATTTAATGTAATGCGAAAAAAGATTTCTACATTAAAGTGCGAAGTAAATTTGATTTCTTAATTTTTATTTTAGGAGGGGCTTTGCCGCAGATAGTCGTAAGTATAGATAGTTGTAAGTCTAGAGAGTCGTAAGTCTAGAGAGTCATAAGTCGTAAGTAAAAAGAGTCGTAAGTCTAGAGAGTCGTAAGTCGTAAGTAAAAAGAGTCGTAAGTCGTTAGTAAAAAAAGTTGTAAGTTTAGATAGTTGTAAGTCTAGTGATTCTTAAGTCGTTAGTAAAAAAAGTTGTAAGTTTAGATAGTTGTATGTCGTAAGTAAAAAAAAGTTGTAAGTTTAGAGAGTCGTAAGTCGTTAGTAAAAAAAGTTGTAAGTTGAGTTGAAAGTAAAAAGTGTTAAGTTAGAAAGTGGAAATTTATGAAAATACAAAAATTTGAAGATATAATAGCCTGGCAAAAAGGGCAGGATTTGGCCGTAGATATTTATAAATTGTTTAATATTTCAAGGGATTTTGGTTTTAGGGATCAGATACAAAGAGCTTCAGTTTCGATTTCAAATAATATTGCCGAAGGCTTTGATAGGATGAGTGATAAGCAATTTGTTTGGTTCCTTTATATTGCTTTAGCATCTTGCAGCGAAGTAAAGTCAATGCTTTATTTATCAGAAAGGCTAAACTATTTGAATAGTGAGCAAACGTTGTTATTGGTAGATAAATGTAATGAAGTTAGTAAAATAATACGAGGACTTATTAAATCTCTTTCGCCTAATAACTAACCTACTAACCCACTAACGACTAACCCACTAATCGACTAACGACTAATCCACTTACGACTAATCGACTTACGACTAATCGACTAACGACTAATCGACTTACGACTAATCGACTAACAACTAATCCACTTACGACTAATCGACTTCTGAAAGTGTAGCATTCAAATTTTGCGAATTTGCCAAAGGCCGGGAGGCCAGAAACTAAAGGCCAATACCAACAACTATGGACCATGGATTACTGCCCCGCACATTTTCTACTTGTCATTGTACATGCCATTTCTCATATTGCGTAAGTAATGAATTCTTATTTAAGCACCCCTGTTGAGTACCTTAAAGGCGTTGGTCCGGCTAAGGGCGATTTGCTTAAAAAAGAATTGCAGATTTTTACTTTTAACGACCTGCTATTTCACTTTCCGTACCGGCATATAGACCGCAGTAAGGTGTATAAGATAAGCGAAGTAAACGGCGAGTTACCTTTCATACAATTAAGAGGAAAACTTTCGAACATGCGCACATTGGGCAGTGCGGGCGCACAGAGGCTGGTGGCAGAGCTAAGAGATGGAAGTGGCATGATTGAGCTTGTGTGGTTTCAGGGTCATAAGTGGCTTAAAGATGCATTAAAGGCCGATAAAACCTACCTTGTTTTTGGTAAACCCAACGAGTTTAACGGCAGCTATTCTATGGTGCACCCAAACATGGACGACCCCGATGATGTGGAAACTAAAAAGTACCTGCACATTATGCCCTTGTACACAACTACCGAAAAAATGAAAGCTAGAGGTGTTGATTCTAAAGCAATCATGCGTATGATTAATACCTTATTGCTTGATCCTAAATTTTTTGTGGAAGAAGATATACCCGCGTCAATTTGTGTTCAGCAAAAATTAATGAACAGGCAAGATGCATTGCAACTTATACACTTCCCCAAAGATTTTGCCGCGCTTGCTGCTGCAGAGTTTCGTTTAAAATTTGAAGAGTTCTTTTTCATCCAGTTAAGGCTGCTTAGGTTCAGGATGAAACGTACCCAGTTGATAAACGGAATCAGGCTTGAACAGATTGGCGATTTGTTTAATAAATTTTATAATGAATGCCTGCCGTTTGATTTAACCAATGCGCAAAAGCGTGTAATAAAGGAGATTCGTGTTGATGTTAAAAGAGGTGTGCAAATGAACAGGCTTGTGCAGGGCGATGTAGGCAGCGGCAAAACCGTTGTGGCATTAATGAGCATGCTTATGGCAATTGATAACGGCTACCAGGCATGTATGATGGCTCCAACAGAAATACTTGCAACACAACACCTGCAAACAGTTAGCAGCCTGCTAAAAGACCTGCCGGTAACGGTTAAATTACTGCGGGGTGCAACCGGCATTAAAGAACGAAGGATTATTCATGAACAATTGGAAAGCGGCGAATTGGATATTCTTATTGGCACCCATGCGCTTATTGAAAGTAAGGTTGTTTTTAAAAACCTGGGTATGGCTGTGGTTGATGAACAGCACAGATTTGGGGTTGAACAACGATCTAAACTGTGGCAAAAAAACAAATTCCCGCCTCACATGCTGGTAATGACAGCAACGCCAATTCCACGCACCCTGGCCATGACTTTGTACGGCGACCTGGATACATCGGTTATTGATGAGATGCCTGCAGGACGCAAGCCTATTCAAACTATTATGCGTTATGACTCGAGCCGGCTCGCTATTTTTGGCTTTTTAAAAAATGAAATAAGCAAAGGCCGTCAGGTATATATTGTTTATCCGTTAATTGAAGAATCGGAAACATTAACCTTCAAAAATCTTGTTGAAGGGTATGAGAGTATTTGCAAAGAATTTCCTGAACCCAAATACCAGGTAAGCATATTACATGGCAAGTTAAAGGCGGCCGAAAAGGCATTTGAAATGAGTCGCTTTGTACGTGGCGAAACTCAAATTATGGTTGCCACAACCGTAATTGAAGTTGGCGTTAATATACCCAATGCAAGTATAATGGTTATTGAAAGCGCGCAAAAATTCGGACTATCACAATTGCACCAGTTACGCGGTAGGGTAGGGCGTGGTGCCGATCAATCGTATTGTATTTTAATGAGCGATGTTAAACAGAGTAACGAAGCCAAACAACGTATAAAAACAATGTGCGAAACCAATGATGGTTTTAAAATTGCGGAAGTTGATTTAAAATTACGAGGCCCCGGAGAACTGGAAGGAACAGCGCAAAGTGGCATACTCGATTTAAAAATTGCCGACCTGGCAAACGATACAGAAATACTTGCACAGGCTCGAATGGCTGCGCAAATGGTGTTGGATGAAGACCCGCAATTGCTTTTAAATGTGAATAAGCCTCTGGCCCAACATTATGCTTTATACCGCAAAACAGCTAAATGGGGCAGGATATCCTAAAATTAAGTCCGGTAAAACAAAAGGATACACTCTGCCAAACATAGTTTATTACGATTTGATCCTGAATGTTACCTTGCAACCGTAAATGATGCAGCCTGATCAATTTAATACTTTATACCCTTATCTTCTTGTCATTGTGCCGGAAGAGCCTCTGGCATCCAGTTTATTGGCTATTAAAAAAACGATAGAAAAATTTATAGATCAAACCGTATTTCAGCAACCTCATATTACTGTCTTCCCCATGTTTTATTGGTGCGATAAACAAGAATATTTATTGGTTCACCATATTAAAAATATATTACCTCACTTATATTCTTTCGAAGTAAATATAAAAGGTATTGCCTGCAATCAGGACAAGAAACAATTGTTTATGCCTACAGATTCAAATAATTTGTTTGATGCCTGTCATATTCATTTTAAAGATTATTTCTCTTTCCATGCAAGCGAGCATCAACTTAGTATGAATGATATAAATGGACAGTTAATTTTAGCTAACGGCGATCTCAAAAAGAATGCCTTAGTGAAGGCTTGGAATAAAATAAAGCATGTGGATTTTGAAGGCAGTTTTTATGCCAATAAAATTGCACTTTTAAAGCGTGATCTTACCGGATGGAATGTAATTAAACACTTTCATCTTGATTAAAGTACAAAAAAAGTTTTGACTGTTTTAAAGGAGAACCGGTATTATTTATTTTCCCTTCATCAATTTTCCGACACCTGTATTATTTTAAATTAACGAATATAAAACTTCGTTTAAATTTGAGCCCTAACTCACTTATCGGTTATCCCCTGCTGTCCTCAATTAATTGAATTAGCTCATCCTGTTCATCAGCTCAAGGGCGGTATGTTCCAGTATTTTTTTTCGTTCACTTTCTGTTTGAACCAATTTTAAATGTTCGAATGCGGTTTTTAAATATTCTTGTTTTTTTTGTTCAGCAAATTGTTTGATTTGGTATTTCTCATAGAGCTTCAATACTTCATTAATTTTATTATCAGGGTTAGCATTATTCAGAATGGACTTTAATAAGATTTTATCATCTTTATGTACTACCTCCATTAATTCAATCAGTAACAATGTTTTTTTGTTAGAGGCAATATCGCCGCCAATGCGTTTACCAACCTGCTTGCCTTCTCCAAAACTATCCAGAATATCATCCTGAATCTGAAATGCAATTCCAATATTTTTGCCGAAATTATATAAGTTATCTGCATCTTCTTTTACAGCACCTCCTATAAGTGCACCAATCTTTAATGCTCCTCCCAGTAACACTGCTGTTTTTAATGCTATCATTTCAATATATTCCTGAAAACTTACATCATCGCGTTCTTCAAAATTCATATCAATCTGTTGCCCTTCACAAACATTTGCAGCTACTTTATTAAAAACCTGTAGAATGGGAAGCAGTGGCGTTGCTGTGGTGAGGGCCAGCAAATCAATTGCTTTTATCAACATCAGGTCGCCGCTTAAAATAGCAATAGGCATGCTCCATTTTTTGTAAACCGTTTCTTTACCGCGTCTTATGGGTGCATTATCCATTATGTCATCATGAACCAGGGTGAAGTTATGAAAAACTTCAATAGCAAGTGCGGCATCCAAAGCTTGTACTATATTAGTATCAAACAAATCGCAGGCCATTAATGTTAAAACCGGACGAAGTCTTTTACCGCCAAGTTCCATCATATAATTTATTGGGTCATACAGATTTTTTGGATTTGAACCATAAGAAGTAACAGCAATTTTATCGTTAATAATCTTTAATAATTCAGAATAATTTTTCATTTGTGTTCAAACATAACAAACAGGAATATATATATTAGTTGTATTGACTAAAAAACTGAAACGCTCTCTCTTCGCTATAATAATTTTCATGAGGCAAGCCTTTCATAAACCCAACATGTCCGCCGCCTGCAGGAGATTCGAAGAAGAGGTTTTGGCCAGTTTCCAGAAAGGGGGAGGGATAACAACTCTGAGATAAAAATGGATCATTGAGCGCATTTACTAACAAAGTTGGAATTTTTATATTTTTCAAAAATTGTTTACTGTTACATTTTGCATAATAATCTGCAGCATCTGTAAAACCATTAATAGGTGCTGTAAACATCGTATCCCATTCTTCAAAAGTCGTTATCTTTTGAAGTTTTTTTATATTTATGCTGCCATTGAATTGTAAAGATTTCATTTCTAATTTCCGGGTCATTGTTTTTAAGAATTGTCTCATATAAAGTTTGTTTGAAAATCTGGCCAGTTTAATAGCCGCTCCTGCCAAATCTATGGGTACTGAGAATGCTGCTGCAGCTTTTATTTCTAAATCGTGCTCAAAGATGCCATCACCTAAGTACTTAAGTAAAACATTGCCACCCAAACTAAATCCGATCAGGTTGATTGAAGTATAAGAAGTATGAAGATGAATATGCGAAATTACTTCTTGTATATCTGCCGTTACCCCGCTGTGATAGCTTTTCATAAGCAGGTTAGGTTCTCCACTGCAGCTTCTGAAATTTACAGCGCAAATATCATAATGGCGTTCACTAAAATATTTGGCAAAGCCTTTTATATATTGAGATTGAGATGAACCTTCAAGCCCATGAAATAACACCACCAGTTTCTTATGTTCCTGCTTAATCCAGTCCAGATCTATAAAATCACCATCTGCAAGATTTAACCGCTCTCGCTTATAAATGATATGAACTTTTCTGAATAGTGAGGGGATAATAGTTTCGAGATGGCCGTTTAAAATGAATTTATTTCCGGTAAACGAACTTTCAATGTATGGCATGAATAAGACGATACGCTACCCAAAGAAAATGCTAAAGCTATATGGAGATTTAGAAGCAATCTGGTTGATCACCAATACGGGGATCTCGCCATTATTGCCTATAATGCTTTGTTCAAATGAACCACCAAAATAGGTAAAGATATTTTCATGGTTATTAATTATGGTAATCAGATCAGCATCTATTCGCTGTCCTATTTTGACAACCTCTTTATCAAAATCTTTTTTTTCTATACCCATAATCTCATAAGCAACACCACTTTCTTCCAATAAATCTTTCGCATAAGGAATGTTTCGTTCAATCTTTGCCGCTATGAAAGGATCTTTTTCTTTCACATAAATAATATGAATTTTACTGTGAAAATATTTGCCAATTTCCCAGGCATATTTAATACTTTGTTTTACTTCCTGGTTAAAATCTACCGGAATAATAATATTTTTAAAACCTTCAGCTTTCATGGGTTTTCTTTGAACAACAAGAAATGGCACATCAGAATTGGTAATCACTTTTAGTGCTTTTGAACCCATTACATGCTGCATGCCTTTTACTCCGTGTGTACCCATAACTATTAATTTAGCATTAAGCTTGTCGGCCACCTTTCCAATGTCATCAAAAATATTCCCGATTTCCACCATACTGCCGGCATCAATATTGTCTTTTTCAAGCGAGCTTACGTGAGTTGCCAGTGTGTTTTTTGCCACAGCTGCATCTTTGGTATTTCCAACTACATGCAATAGTTCTATACGTGCATGGAGAATTTTAGATAACTGACTTGCATAGGCAACAGCACTATCGCCAACAGGTGTAAAATCAGTGGGTACTAATAGAATAGGTTTTTGGTTCATAATAGTTTTTTAATGATAGGAATTAACAATGTCTTTTATTTTTTGAATATGTTTTTCTTTTTTATCCTGCCGCAAAGAAATAGCACTTTTGGTAAAATAATGATGCTCCTGTAAAAATTTTAACTGTAAGCGGTTCCACTCTTTTTCATTTGATATGAGGTGGTAGATTTTCAGTTCTTTAAAAAGAGTACTTGCTATCAATTCAAAATCATCTCTTCCTAAATAATCAAGATCTGCATCACATATAATTTCTTCCAGTTTGCTTTTAGGTGTCTGAGGTATTTTGGTAGCCATGATCATTCCACAAATCGTTTCAATTTCCATTTCGATGTATTCAAATTGTGGCAAAAATTGTCGTGCAATCTCACAACCTAATTCTTCATGATTTGAGGCCTGAATGGTGAAACCAGAGTCGTGAAAAAGTACTGCTGTTTTTAATAATAGAATTTTATTCACATTCAGCTTTTCAAGCTTAGCAAGCAGTATGGCCGCCTGCAATACATCTGTTGTATGCGCATAACTATGGTAATATAAATATGCTGGCAGTTCCTTCTTAAGTTTTTCCTGAATGAAAATTTCGGCGTCTTTAAAATTCATGCTGGTCGAATTAACAATTTTTTTTTGATAAATTGTTAATTTTTAGATATTAGTGTTTTTGGTTTGCGAAAATTTGCCACCGGATTTGCCAATTACGATCACTTTGAATTAAATTTTCACGGTTTTCATTAATGTACCGTAGTTATTTGTTAACCCTGTTTAAAGTTAATATTTCAGGCGTTGCAGAATTAATCTATTAGAAAATCGGGAATACTTAAACTTCAAAAAATCATATAACAGATTCAGAACAAACTATTAATATTGCTAAAAAAATATATAATGAGCAGCAATGTAAGAAACCTTGAACCAAAAGAATTATGGAATCATTTTGCAGATTTAAATGAAGTACCACGCCCATCGAAAATGGAGAAAAAGGTAATCACTTTCATGATTGATTTTGGCAAGAGCCTGGGATTGGAAACGCATAAGGATGATTCGGGTAATGTGATCATTAAGAAAAATGCAACAGCCGGTATGGAGAATAAGGTTGTTCTTGCTTTGCAAAGTCACCTCGATATGGTTCACCAGAAAAATGCAGGCACCTCATTTGATTTTGCCACACAAGGGATAGAGATGCTTATTGAAGGCGACTGGGTAAAAGCTAATGGAACTACCCTAGGTGCTGATAATGGCATTGGTGTAGCCTCCATTATGACCATACTTGCATCCAAAGATATTCCTCATCCTGCCATCGAAGCCTTATTTACCATTGATGAAGAAACAGGAATGACCGGAGCCTTTGGTTTAAAAGGTGGTTTGCTGAACGCAAAAATTATGCTTAACCTGGATACGGAAGATGACCATGAATTAACTATTGGCTGTGCAGGAGGTGTTGATGTTTCCGCAAATGGAAATTATTCTTCAGATCCTGTTGGTGAGGGTACCTTAGCATTTCGAATTGCAATAAGCGGTTTAACTGGAGGGCATTCGGGCATGGATATACACAAGGGAAGGGGTAACGCCAATAAACTAATGAACCGTTTGCTTTACCTGGCTGCCAAACAGTATGCAGTAAGGATTAATTTAATTGATGGAGGTAGTTTGCGCAATGCTATACCACGCGAATCTATTGCAGATGTAGTTGTGGTTAGCACAGTAGAAAATGAATTGTTAAACCTGATAAAAACACAGGAACAGCTTTTGAAAAAAGAATACCAAAGCACGGATCCCAATCTGAGTGTAACCATTAAACCCATTGTATTACCTGATTCAATAATTTCTCAACAATTTCAGAATAATTTCTTGCGATCCCTTTACACTTGCCCAAATGGAATTTTCAGAATGAGTCCGGATATGGAGGGTCTTGTACAAACTTCTAATAATTTAGCAAGGGTACTTTTAAAAGACGGTACTTACTCCTTGCAATGTCTTACCCGCAGCGCTGTAGAAAGTGAGAAAACCGATCTGGCTCAAGCCATACAATGCTGTTTTGAATTAGCTGGTGCATCGGTTACGTTAAGCGGTTCTTATCCTGGCTGGATACCCAAACCAGAGGCACCAATTGTGAAACTGATGAGCAATCTTTATAAAGAACTTTTTAGGGAAGATGCTTTAGTAGATGCTTGTCATGCAGGCTTGGAATGCGGCATTCTAGGAACCAATTATCCTGATGTTGAAATGATTTCTTTCGGTCCTAATATTACGGGTGCACATTCTCCTGATGAAAAAGTACAAATTAGTTCGGTTCAGAAATACTGGTTTTTTTTATTGGAAACACTGAAAAGAATTCCTGAAAAACACTAATTGAAAAGTATGTTTAAATATTTTGAAACATGCTTTTTAATTCGTAGCGGGTATCTTTATTCTTTGCTTTTAGTTTCATCCATATCTGGTTCAAAACGTTTAGCTTTTTGTTTAGCCGGGTTTTCTTCATTAAAAGTGTTGTTCCATTTTATAAACATTTGAACCAATTTCATGTCATTCATTTTTCCACCGGGTATTCTTCCCCATTGCATTTTAAATTTATCTTCTGCCCCTTTCATCCTGATCGGTAATTTTTATTAAATTCCAAGTAAAACTTCTTGCTTTAAAATTATTTTCTGAAGCTGGCAATCTAAAATCGGGAGCATGAATTATTTTTACTTCAGATGAAATGCAATATAAGCCATCCATTATAAAAGTATAGTTTTTGATGCTATTAAAGTTGACGGCTTTCAGATTCAAGGTCCGGTAATCAGTTTCATTTGGCTCAATAAGAAGGGTTTTTTGTTGGTTTTAATTCTTTACCATCAATTATAAAAGTGCTTTCATCCGCTTTATAGTAAATGTATTAGTTGATATTGGTAAAGAAAGATAACTTAAATTTTTTGTTTCAGCATTAGTAGTTACTGCATTCTCTTTAATCAAGAAACATCAGGTAATTCTTTAACAATACTTTTATACGAAAGTTTTTTAATGGAATCTTTTTTTTTTGAGTCAAAAATTAAACTGCAAGTTAGCAGCATAAGTAAGGTAGAAAATGATTTTTTTTAAATTTTAAATTTTTGCGAAACTAATTTTTTTCTTTTAAGTTGAACACTAAGTTTTAGCTATTTTACAGGACCGTATTTTACCAGTAATAGGTTTCCTCCATTAATTAGTCCGATGCCCGGGGCATAAAATTTATATACTTTTCTTTTGGGCTCAAGCGGCGTAGATTCTTCAATAATTAAGATATGACTAAATTTACCTAAAGTCGTTTCCTTTATACCAGATGTGCTGATTATCTCGGCTCTGTTCATAGCAATATCAGGGGCAATTTCCTGGTAATACCTGGAGCCTAATAAAAGTAACCCAGGCATCATTACACCTGCTCTGTTCTTTCCTTCTGCAATCCAAGCTCCATTATGACTGACAACTTTCCCATCATCATTATATATATCTACTTCTTCTCCAAAATAATGTATGCTGCCCGTTTGTTTGCAAAAAGCATAATAGTTTCTGGAGATCTCCGCTGTTTTACCATTTACCGATTCATTTTCTTCTACTATACGTGTTTCCACATTTCCAATTAATTTAGTTTCATTAAGCACGGTAATGATCAGCCTCACCTGTTTAGCATCTTCAATTCCTTCAAGCACTAACTGATATCCGGGCTCTAAAATAAAATATTCATTTTTACCGGTTGTTTCAAAACTGCAGTTCTGTTGCTGAAAAAATTCCGAAAACTCTTTGGCTTCCATTTTATTTTTTATCTGCGCAGTTGCATTAAATGGGCCCATGCAAAGTACTAACAGTCCAAATGATAAAAACATGTTTTTCATTGTCATTAAGCTATAATTTATTTATGCAAATCATAAGAAAGAACCGCTTTTGCCTGCCTGGTTTCCATCATTATTTGGTCGTTTGTAATCGTGTTCAGAAATATAGGAAAGTCATAAAATATTACTCTTCGTTTTCATATAATCTCAAACGGTTCTTTAATAACTTCATCTCCATTTGTAATTGATCTACTCGATTCAATAAATGTGAAATAGCATCAATACCTTCCACGTTAATTTCAAGGTCGTAATGCAAGCGAATCAGTTTCTCCAGATCTTTAATCTGATCATATGGAATGCATGGAATTTCTTCTATGCGGGTTATCTGTATCAGTCCGAATTCAGTTAAGGTATTAATGAAGGAGAACTCAATATTATAATGCTTGCAAAACTGGTCTACCGGTATTAACTTTTCATTTTCCATCTTTATTTAACTTTGAGAGTTCTATGAATAATTCTTTTTCTTTTTCACTTAAGTTTACGGGTGTTTTTATTTGCCAGGTAATATAGAGATCACCATAAATTCCCTCTTTTTTATAAACAGGAAATCCTTTACCTTTTAACTTAACTTTTGCTCCATTTTGCGTCTCTGCTTTAATGGAAAGTTTTACTTTGCCGTCAAAAGTATCTATGGTAATATCTCCACCTAAAACAGCAGTAAACAAGTCCATTTCAACCGTTGAAAAAAGATCATTTCCTTCCCGCTTAAATTTTGTATGATTACTAATTAAGAATGTAATATACAAATCTCCGTTTGGTCCTGCATTTGCACCTACGTTGCCATGACCCGGAATTTTAATGGTTTGACCGTTTTCTACACCTGCAGGAATAGTTAGCCTGATACTTTTATTATTAACTGATAATGTTTGTTGATGTGTTGTAAAAACATCCTTTAAATCAAGTTTGAGTTCCGCATTAAAATCTTCCCCTCTGTACTTAACTTTACCACTTCTCTGTCCACCACCCTGACCCCCAAACATAGAACCAAAAAAGTCTGAGAAGTCACCTCCCTCAAATCCACCAAATCCACCGGTATTACTTTTTCTTTCCTGGCGCCCACCTGAATTATTTTCATAAGGACTTCGCTGATATCCCCCTTTCTCAAACTCATCAGCATGCTTCCAGTCCTTTCCGTATTTGTCGTATTTCTTTCTTTTTTCCGGATCACTTAATACTTCATTAGCCTCATTTATCTGCTGAAATTTAGCTTTTGCCTGTGAGTCATTAGGATTCAGGTCGGGATGTAGTTTACGGGCCAGCTTGCGATAAGCTTTTTTAATCGCATTGATATCAGCACTCTTATCTAGTTCTAAAATTTTATAGTAATCGATAAATTCCATTTTAATATTGTTCAATCAGGACAAATATAATAAAACGGAAGAAAAGATGGTTTGCTAAATTTGAAGAGTAGTATAGCAATTTCAAAATTATTGATCAGTAGCAAAGAAATTAAAGATTACCATAATAGTAAGTTGTTTGATATAGGTGCCAAATGTATGGGGTGGCATGGATAAAGTTTTAATACAACTTTTTCAGCATATCTGAATTAGTCCTTATTTTCTATGTGAACAAGTTGAATAATCATATTTCTGAGATCAACTTCATGTGTACCTCCGGCATCACCGGCATCATGTGCAATGCCAGGTTCATAGAGCAGAAGGAAATATTGACGGTTCTCAGCTTCGTATTAAAAGTTTATTTGGATCTGTAGGTACATCATACGCCATAGTTTGTATAGCTCTCTCTGCTAACCATGCAAAACTGTTTGCATCATACATCGAATCAAATCTATGCCCACCCGTATCAAAATTTAAATAGTAAATAAATGCGTGAGCTTTTGCCCACTCAGCAAGATTGCCTGGAGCATCACCTGCAGCATCAACATTATCTGGCATTGCCTTACATGCGAATTCCCAAAGACTCTGGTATATAATATAAAACTCTCCCTGTGGTGTGGTGTGTTTATCATGTAATATTAATTGTCGTATATTTTCTTTTTGTTGCTCAATACTTATGTCTCCAACTTGATCAAAAGTAGTATAGGGATAATTTTGATAATTAATGGCATCATATTCCCAATATTGGCCATCTTCACATTTTTCTTTTTTAATTTTGTGAGAGAAAGCATTACAATAAATAATGATGAGGTGAAAAAGGATGACTGTAAGATTTTTCATAGGCTTATACAATTATTTTTTATTGATCAATTCCCAGATTTCTGTTGAATCACTATTTTGAATTTTCAAAATACCAAACTTTCGATTATAAGAGAGTTTTGCCGCTTTTTAATTATTAAATCGAATTGCTATTAAAATGTTTTTATACCACAGATTGTTTACTTTAATTGAGTCTAGGTTATTCGATGCTTGTCTCAAATCAATTTGATCTGTGAACAATATAAATTCGATACTGTTGTTGTAAATGATATGAATAGTTTCACACTCTAAATTTCCTTTATATAAGCCTATTTAGTTTGAAAGTGAGGTGTTATTAGATTGAAACAGCTATTTATATGCCTCCTAATTATCTGTTGAAGGAAATTCACATACCATTATTAGTATAGTTAAACCTGAACCAAAGAACAGAGTTATCCGATTGTTAAATAATAATAATAATAATAATTACAGCAATACATTCCGGGAAATTATGCAGAAGATATAAATCTTATTATATACGGGAAAGTAAATACTAAAGAACAGAAACTGAACAAAATATTTGAAACAAATTCACAGGCACATTCAGAAATGAAAAGGCTCATTCAGCAGAAATTAAGAAAAGGTTATAGTGCATCAGACATCCCAGTTTAAGCAAGTGCGTTTAATAATTTTGATGTTTAAAATGAAGCGGGTTCATCTTTTATCGTTAAAAATTATTTTTTTTAACAAGTATTAACTGAACACCTTTAAATTTGCAATTTAATAATGCATTTCAAATCACCCTGTCTTCATGCCGGGTTCACATTTAAAACCAGCCTTTCCGGGGGTAAAGGCGGGCAAAATGTAAACAAGGTTGCTACCAAAGTACAGTTGAATTTTGATATTGACAATTCATTGCTGTTAAATGCCGGTGAAAAGCAAATTCTGATCAATGCCCTGGGTTCAAAATTAACTTCAGAAAATATATACCAGGTAGTAGTACAAAGCGAACGATCGCAATTGAGTAATAAAGAAATTGCAATCAAAAAACTTTATCTCACATTTAATAAATGTTTTGTATTTAGAAAAAAGCGCAAAGCCACGAAACCTACAAAAGGGGCAAATGAAAGACGACTGCAAACCAAAAAGCGCAATGCCGGATTAAAAGAAAACCGCAAGCTCAAAAGTGCCGGTGAGTGACACTATGTGGCATGAGACGTTGAAAGCAACGTCTTTACGAAAGTGGGTTGCCGGCGGCTTCCAGCTTCCTCTTATCTCTGGTGCCTTTGTAGATATCAAACATATGGTATTTGCATTCGAGTGCACCGTTAAATAGGTTCAGACGTTTAGAAGCGGCCAATCCAATGCGTTTCATGGCTGCGATATTTGAGGAAATAATCCAAACCTGGAAGCCTTCAAAATCCTTTTTCATCTTATCTCCCATGGCTTTATAGAATGCATCAATTTCTTCAATAGGTAAACGCTCGCCATAAGGTGGGTTCATGATAACAATGCCTCCGCCTTCTGGTGGTTTTACCTCATCAAATTGTTTGTTGCTTACTTTTATATCTTCATCTAAACCGGCTCTGGTTATATTTTCCCGGGCTATTTCTATAGCTTTAAAAGTTTTATCACTGCCTATTATATTGGCTTCACTTTCTTTGATGTTTGCAACAGCTTCTTCTTTAATTTTCTTCCATGTTTCAGGTTCAAAATCTTTCCACGTTTCAAAGCCGAATTTTTGTCTGAGCATATTGGCAGGAATATTTTTTGCGATTAATCCGGCCTCAATTAAAAGAGTACCACTACCACACATCGGGTCCATAAAGTTGCCCTTTCCATTCCATCCGGTTAATAAAATCATTCCTGCTGCTGTTACTTCATTAATGGGAGCAAGTGTGTTTTCACTTCTGTATCCTCTGCGGTGTAATGACTCTGCTGAGCTATCCAGCGATACTGTAACCTCGTTGCTGTTAATATGGATATCAATGCTCAGGTCGGGTCTAATCAGATCAATGTCGGGCCTTATTCCCGTATTTTCTCTGAACTGATCTACAATAGCATCTTTGGTTTTAAGGGATACATATTGTGAATGGTTAAAGTAATCTGATTTAAGACTGGTATGCACCACCATAGTCCCATCGTTGGAGAGGTATTGTGACCAGTCAATTTTTTTTATTTCATCATATAATTGTTGTTCATTACCTGCAATAAATTTTTTTACAGGTACCAATACTTTTAAAGCAGTACGCAAATATAGATTCGTTTTATACATCAGACCTTTATCGCCTTTAAAACTAACGGCCCTGTTATGTTCCTCAACATCTTGTGCACCTAAGTTTGTAAGTTCTTTAGCCAAAACACCTTCCAGGCCAAATTGCGTTTTGGCCACCATTTGATATAACATATTCATGGTGCCAAAGGTAATGAAAAAAAATAAAGTTGAAAAAAGTTCAAAGTTTATAGACCTTAACTAAATTCTGATGTTAACAGTTAATTTCTTTTGTTGATGCTAAATTATGGCTCTATGTTGAATATAGTGGGTAAAAACAGTCCAAATAAACGTTGAACTTTAAACTTTTTAATAGTTAAAGTCACATGAAAAAAACGACTAACATATTTTTGATCCGTAAGTACCTGTTAAAAGAATGGTTTGCTACTGGCCTGTGTAAGCGGCCCTTGAGCAAGGCCTGTGGGTCGCAACATTAGGCCTTGCAGCTTGGTTAGCGGTTTGTGTTTGCTGTATCAATACAAGGTTGTCCAAATATAAAAATAGTATCTGTAGAAATGGGAAAATAAATTTGATGGTGCTTCTGTGAAATTTCTTTAGTTTGAAAATTTGATTTGAAAAAGGCGTCCCCGATAAATTCTTCCGACTCATTTATTTCACAACATATTTTGTCTCCCGAAATTTTCCAGGTACCTTTTACGTAAAGTGTATCGGGCTTGTATGTAGTCCCCGCATCATTCTCACTTACTTCCTTCTGGTTTATACAAATTAAAAGTAAAGCCTTATCGGTGTTAAGGTCGAGTTGCACGTCCATAAAACCACCAGTTGTTGCATCTGAAGATTTGTAATGCTTTTCAGTCATTTTTGCGCACGAGGTGAGGAATAAAAAAACTATAATTACAGTCAGAATTTTATTCAATGTTGTTATTTTAATTTGCATTTTACCTATTTAATTTCAATCAAACCATAACTGATACCGCTCACTTACACAACCATGGCCTACGCTATTTCTTTTATGGGCCATTAACTATCAACTTTCTTTCAGCTTATGTTAAATGATTCCCCTCTTGCCGGGATTACAACATCACCAAACCCTTTTTCCAATAGTTTTTCCCTGAAGATTTGCTGCACTTCATATTCTCCATGCACTAAAAACACCTTTTTAATTTTTGTGGCATCCTGGCATTCGAGCCATTTTAAAAGTTCGCTGTAATCTGCATGTGCACTGTAATATTCCAATGATCTTACTGCTGCTTTTACAGGGTAGGTTTCGGCGAAGATCCTTACCTCCTTATCTCCATTTTTTAAATGACCACCCAGGCTTTCAGGTGTACAATATCCAACTAACAGAATGGTGTTTTTAGGGTCTTCGATATTATTCATTATATGATGTTTGACCCTGCCTGCCTCAGCCATTCCACTTGCCGAAATGATGATGCAGGGTTCGGTAGAATCGTTCAGCTTTTTCGATTGTTCTACATCTGTAATATAGATAAGATTTTTGAAACCGAAAGGCTCAGGGTCTTTAGCTATATAAGCAATGAATTCTTTCCTGAAACATTCCTGGTGTTTGCGGATAACATCAGTTGCCTTTACAGAGAGCGGACTATCAACATATACTTTAATGTCGGGCAACTTTCCGGCATTTGCCGCTTCATCCAGAATATAGATAATTTCCTGGGTACGGTCAACACTAAAAGCAGGAATGATCAACTTCCCTTTTTTGTCTATACAGGTATGTTTAACAATGCTCAGTAACTCCCCTTCGGCATCCTTTATCAGGGGGTGTAAACGGTTGCCATAAGTGCTCTCGCAAATTAAGTAATCGCATTGCCTGAAAGCTTGAGGATCTCTTAAAATGGGGTCATTATATCTGCCTACATCGCCACTGAAAGTAATAGTTATCATCTCTTCCTCACCAGTTGTAATATCCAGGTTCACAATGGCACTTCCCAACAAATGACCTGCATCATTAAAGCACAGGCTAATCTCTTCATCAATTTGCAGATGTTCATCATACCCTACATCTTCAAATAACTTCAATGCATGTTCCACATCGGTTATATCATATAAAGGTTCCAGGAGCGGCATTCCTTTTTTCCTTCTGCGTTTATTGGTAAATTTCAGATCCTCTGATTGAATAAAAGCAGAATCCATAAGCATTAGTTCACACAAACTTTTAGTGGCAGGCGTGCAAAAGATCAGGCCTTTAAAGCCCAACCTAACTAAGCGAGGGATGAGCCCCGAATGATCAATGTGTGCATGAGAAAGGATGAGGTAATCCACTTCCCGCGGGTTGAACCCAAAATTATGGTTCAGTTCATCACGATTATCTAAATGGCCCTGTACAAGGCCACAATCGAGGAGTATTTTTGTGCCTTTGGGGGTGGCTAACAGATGTTTGCTTCCTGTTACCATTCTTGCTGCTCCGTAAAATTCTAATTGCATACTGGCAATTTGCATAAAAAATCTGAGGGAACAATAAAATATCCACTAAGTTCATATAGATTTGTTCGTTCGGTATAAAAGTTGTTTTTTGCAGGGATATACAATTAAGCTACTAATTATGCATTTAGCCATCGCGGGTAATATAGGGTCAGGTAAAACCACACTTACCACATTGCTTTCAAAGCACTACAAATTCGAACCACATTATGAGAATGTAGAAGACAATCCATATATCAGCGATTTTTATGAAGACATGCAGCGTTGGAGCTTTAATCTGCAGATTTATTTTTTGCATGCACGCTACAATACCTTACTTCACCTTCAAAAATCAAAAAAGAACATTATTCAGGATCGCACCATATATGAGGATGCTCATATCTTTGCACCAAACCTGCATAGCATGGGTCTGATGAGCACCCGCGATTTCGAAACCTACCAGAAGATGTTTGAATCATTAAGCCAGACCGTTAAAGCACCAGATCTTTTAATTTATTTACGGGCATCCATTCCAAGTCTTGTAAACAATATACAAAAGCGCGGAAGAGAATATGAAGACAGTATCCGTTTAGATTATCTGCGAAGGCTCAACGAGCGTTACGAAGCATGGATCAGCAGTTATAAGCCGAAGCACCTGATTATTGAAGTGGATGAATTAAATTTTGCCGAGAACTCAGAGCATCTTGGTGCTATTATCAGCAGGATTGAGGGAGAAGTGAACGGGTTGTTTTAGTAAAACAAAGAGGTTGTTTTTTAATGAGTATCTGCAAATGTTGTTTAAAGTTAATATAAGGTTTAAACCTTATATTTAACGATTATAAGGTTATAACCTTATATTGACCCATTATAAGGTTTAAACCTTATAATAGACTAATATAAGTCTACAACCTTATATTTGAAGATTATAAGGCTATAACCTTATATTGCATAAAATTATGATATTTAAAAAGGCAGTCATAACCGGTGATATTGTTCGATCAACCAAAATGTGTATTAAGGAACGGCAAATGCTTATTACAAGTGTTGATGCGGCTTTAAGGCAATGGGGTAAAGACTATGGGATGCAGGTTGAAATGTACAGGGGCGATAGTTTTCAATGTCTTTTACACACACCTGAATATGCTTTACGTATAGCGCTAATTATAAAAACTTTTATTAAGAGCCTCAATCCCACAGAATCAAACGAACTAAGATCGAGAGCTAAGAATGCAAAAAAAAATGAGATGGCTTTGCCGGTATCCATGTTTGATACACGCATTGGTATTGGTATAGGTAACGTTGATAAGGGCCTTAATAAATTAGGCACAGCAAACGGACCTGCGTTTTTGTTATCCGGGCATTTATTGGATAAGCTTACCCAGGGTAAACAAAGTATGGGGATAGCTACAGAAGATTCCTTTTCGAATGAGCTAGCAATTGAATGTTTGCTGCTTGATTATATTATATCGCGCACTACGGCATTACAGTGTGAAGTTATTAATTTAAAACTATTGGGCTACACCGAAACAGAGATTGCTCATAAATTGAAAATTGCGCAATCAGCGGTAAATCAGCGATCCAATAGCGCCGGTTGGAACGCAATTGAAGGGATGGTAAAACGCTTTGAAATAATTTATAATAAATGAATTAACAAATGAACCTATGAACTCACAAATTATGCTGTTTACCCCCGAACATGGAAGTTTTTTAATACGATTAGTATTGGCTCATGTGTTGAGCGATTTTATTTTACAATCAAATAAGATGGTTCAGAATAAAGGTTGGCTTACGCGTTCAATGCTATTTCACATCATAGGGGTTTATATGAGTACAGCCCTAATAACTGGCTGGTGGTTTGGTTCAGCTCTAATAGCCCTGCTCCATTACCTCATTGATGGATTGAAGATTAAGGCGCAGCAAAATCCATTTCTTTCGGCTATGAAACTTTTTATCGCCGATCAGCTCTTACATATTACGGTATTGATCATAGCATGGGCCTGGCATTTCGATTTGTGGCAGCAACTTGAGGTTGCGTATCGCTTACCTTTTACCGATTACAGGCTTAGTCTTATATTGCTTGGCTATGTTTTAGTAACTCTGCCTGTAGGTATGGTCATAAAACTGGCTACTAAAAAAATTCGAAAATCCACTCTTGAAGGAATTGAAAATGAACATGGGGTGCAAAATAATACCAATGAAAATGGTGGGCGCATCATCGGGATATTTGAACGCATTATCATTCTTACTTTTGTTTTATTGGGGCAATATGAAGCGATTGGTTTTTTGATAACGGGTAAAAGTATCATTCGTTTTGCCGACAAAGATTCTCATTTACGAAGTGAATATGTGCTGGTTGGAACCATGATGAGTTATGCTATTTGTATCTTGGTTGGTGTGGGTATAAACTGCTTGCTAAAAATTTTCATAGCTTGATTTGATCAGCCCAAATGTACTTAATTTTTACAGTATCAAACTGGAACGGTAACAACTGATCCATTTAAAACATTTTATTTTTTTTATACGCTTCCAAAGTTAAAAAATACCTATAAAGTGGTATTTTTTGGAGCAATTAAATTGCTCATTTTTGCAGGTTGTTCAAACATTCAACATATTGGCTGCAAGCGCATCGTGGCCATGTAGTTGATGAGCTAACCAGAAACAATAAAATTTTTAACGTGGTAAATGAAAAACATATGATGAATAATCAAAAGCATACTCATGCAAATGTGGTATTTATGAGGATGTGCTGATATTTTATTTAAAAAAAATTTATCTTTCCATACTTATCTTAACCAATAAATCAACTGCCCACTACCTGATGAAAAAAGTACTACCCATTATAATTGTTTTGCTTTTGTGGAGTGCAAGTATCTTTGGGGTAAAAGGACAGTCCATACTACGCACAAAAATCAACAACGACAGCACCAATATTCATTTTTGTCTAGGGCGTACTTATACTGTAACCTTTGATACAACGGGTTCATTTGGCAGTTCAACTTTTACGGCGCAGTTCAGCAATCCCGGTGGTTCATTTTCTTCGTTCAGTATAGTTGGTTCAGCCACAACAAAATCTTTTACAATTACCATTCCCACCGGATTATCACCGGCAAATACCTATTCGCTAAGAATTGTGAGGTTATCTCCCACATTAATTGTTGGAGATACGCTGCTCAATATTGCGATCACAAAACCTGTGGCAGGTTTTACCTTTACGCCAAATAATGCATGCGCCGGTACTACTGTTAATTTTACAGACACCTCAACAGGTGTTGGAACATTAACTAACAGCTGGAACTTTAGTACTACTGCAGGAGCGCCATCTGCAACCACAACCCCCAATCCATCCGTTCAGTTTAATGCTGTTGTTGGTGGAGGAACTGTTATATACGGTGTTAAATTAGTAGTGACTGATGCGTATGGATGTAAAGATAGTCTGAGTCAGAATGTAGGTGTGAAGAAAATACCGGACCCTAGTTTAATAATTGATCCATTCACCACACCTAATTTTTCAGCCGTTTCAGCTACTTCTTTTACAGATTGTGATTCATTTCCATATACATTGACTGTGGCAGACTTTAGTAGTACAATTTCAAGTAATACGGATTATAATATAATTTGGGGTGATGCTACCACTAACTATAATAGTACTTCAACTTTCTCAAGCGTTGCACATTCATATACTAATATTGGGTCATATACACTAACACTTACTGTAACCAATTCAAATGCCTGTTCGATTTCGAAAAATTATGGCATTTATATAGGATCCAATCCCTCTGTTTCAATGCCTAATCCAGGAAGTACAACTGGTCAATGTATACCGCGATCTTATAGTTTTAATATATCTGGTTTTTCAACAAACAGCCCAGGTACTATCTATAAAATTGAAAGTAATGATAAAGGTGTGGATACAATTTTTCAACATCCTCCGCCAAGCACTTTTGTTAAAACTTATTTTAACAATTCATGTGGTTATGTTACCCCTAATTCTTACCCAAACTCGTATTATTTGAAGATTACCGCTATCAATCTATGCGGAGCATCAACCAATACAGTAGATCCGATTCAACTTTCATCAAAACCAATAGCTAGGATAAGTGTATCACCAGATTCAATTGCATGTATAAATACCCCTGTCTCCATTTTCAATTCTTCAATAGCAGGTAGGTATATTTTAGCAACTGCAAACACTGCGGGACTTGCAGGTGTTTGTGATACCAATTATTTTAAAACTTGGTCAATTCTACCTTCTACTGGTTGGACTTTATTAAGTGGAACTATGACGGGTTTAAGTGCAACAAATACTTTGTCTGTGAGTTTTCAAAATCTTGGCTATTATACAGTAAGACTTATAATATTAAATAACAATTCACCTTGTGGTAGAGATACAATCACCAAAACAATTTGTGTTCAGCCACCCCCTTTACCTGCATTTACATTTATACAATCACCCGTAAATAAATGCAGCAATAGTCTTGTTACTTTTACCAATCTTTCAAACACTTTAAGCAGTTGTGGTACCACCAATTATGCATGGAGTATTGCAGACAGTCTTACCTTATTAAATGTGCCGGCAGGTAGCAAGTTTACTTATGTTGGAACCAACTCATCAAGCATAAACAACGTGTTCAATTTTACTACAAAGGGGAAGTACAGAATAAGATTAACGGTTACCAACAGTTGTGGTGCCGTGAATAAAGATACCTTCATAACTGTGAAAGATGTTCCTGTAGTTACCTTACCATCTGATAAAACTTATTGTGATAGCCTGCAGGTACTGGCCTTTAATTCCACCAATATATCTCATACTCCTTTTTACGACAGCAGTTTTGGAAACATTACATCCTATAACTGGAGTATATCTCCGGCGGGATATACATTTATAAGTGGTAACAGCAGCAGCCGTAACCCTGTCATTTCATTTACCAATACAACAACCTTAACCGTTATTTACAGGGTTTTAGTTACTGCAATCAATGAGTGTGGCACCTCACTTAAAGATACCCAACTAATCACTGTTAATCCGCCGCCAACCATAGCCAATGCCGGTGCAAACCAGGTATTGTGTGGCGTTAGTATAACCACGCTGAACGGCAATACACCCGTTATAGGGAGTGGCAACTGGAGCAAAATATCCGGACCAACAGGTGATGCAATTACTTCATCAGCTTCGCCAAACAGCAATATTACAGGGCTCAGTAACACAGGTAACCCTTCGGTGTATGTTTATAAATGGACAATCGCACAGTCGGGTTGTAGTTCAACTTTTTCGTATGATACCATCAGGGTATATCCGGCAACAAACCCGGGTGCTCTAAATATATTGTTTGATACCATTTGTAGTGGCTCATCGGGCAGCCTAACTTTAGCCGGGCATACCGGTTCTGTTTTAAGATGGGAATACGCAAATGCGCCATACAGCTCGTGGCTGTCCATAGTCAATACAACAACTTCAATGTTTTATTCAGGTATAACACAAAGCACAAAGTACAGGGCAGTTGTTCAAAATGGTATCTCGGGGGCATGCAATGCTGTTAATTCAGTTCCGGCTTTGATTAGTGTTGATTCTGCAACATTGGGAGGCACATTAAGCGGCAATGATACAGTGTGCACAGGTAGTAATGTTACCATTACATTAAGTGGCAAAAGAGGCAGTGTACTTAAATGGCAGAAAAATAT
>JACMQU010000032.1 GCA_014376805.1 Bacteroidia bacterium | reverse complement strand
CACGTAATATATGCGCCAGTTCAAACGCTGCTTGCACTGCTTAGCTAAATGTTATATAGATTATCCAACGGACAGAAGGGAGCCTTACGACCTGTTTTAGCGATATGCAGATAGATCATGGTGGTTTCTATATTTGCATGACCCAAAAGCTCTTTAATGGATACAATATCTAATCCATCTTCCAACAGGTGTGTTGAATAAGTATGACGCAGCGTATGGGTAGTAACTTCTTTTCTGATGCCTGCTTTTTTGCACAAATTTTTTACCACCCATTGCACTCCCTTTTGCGAATAAGGGCTATCAAAATCAGCACCTGTGAACAGGTTGTCAGTTGCACCGGTGCTATCAATATGTTGTTTAATGCCTCTTACCAATAGTTTTCCCAGTGGCACATACCTGTCGTAAGTACCTTTTGTTTTACGCACCAGGAGCATTCCTCTACTTAAGTCAATATCACGCAAGCGGATCGTTCTAACCTCACCACAGCGAAGGCCTCAACCATAAAGCAAACTAATAACCAACTTATGCTTTAACAGATCGGCACATTTGATCATTGCTTATACTTCATCCCTGCCAAGTACGATTGGAAGTTTTTTATCGTGCTTGATTTTAGCAAGCTCAATACGTTTATCATTTAAACCCTCCAGGCGGAACAAGCAGCGCAGCCCGTAAACGGTATGCTTGAAATAAGAATCGCTTGGGGTTCCTTTTAAAATCAGCCCCTGAAGATAGTCTTCGATCTGATCAACCTCCAAAACAGTTGGAAGGTAACCAAAATGAAGTGCAATTTGTGCGAGATGCAACGCATAATTTTTCTTCGTGCTCTCACTCCTTTTTTGTACATGCATCCTGCGTTCGAAGCGACGGTACATTTCTTCAAAGCCTTGTATCTCCCTACATGCTTTGGCCACCAATGTAATTTCATTAATTGGTGGAAGTATTTTATTTTGTAATTCCATCAAGGAAAATACATTACTTTTTTCCTATATTCGCTTCAGGCTCCGTCTCGTCTTCGGACGAGATGGTTTAGTACAACAGCACATTTGCCATAGGCGGGGTTTCGCGCTCCGCACACAGTTTAGTGGTAGCCGAAAGTTCTGTGCTCCGCATAAAGTTCAGTGGTAAAAATTCCGCCCATCGCAAATCTGCCAACCGATTTAGTTAAAAAAGATGGAGTTTTGATGTGGCCAACAATATCCTCACATTTATTCTGCAATAAAATATTTACAATCCCTATTTGAATTCATGTTGCTTTTTGATCCATTATCAATAAATTAAAATATCTCTGTTTAAAAAAATATTTATAGACAACAAAGAATAATTTTCAGCAAAAAAATATCCATTGTTAATCACTATTACCTTTAAAAATACAACTCGAAAACAGCTAATATAAGCTGGCAATTCCGAGGCATTTCTTTATCACGATGAATTGAAAATCTCTTTTTATTTTCGTCTTATTTGTTGTACAAGTAAGCTAATTATATATATCAACACGGTGGGTATTCCTATCCATATTGCCTCACTTTTTAATACTGCAAAACCATTTCCATTAAAAAATTCCGTTACGCTTAGCGGGGAAACTTTAATAGAGCGAAAGTTAAAAAAATAACGGGTATTGTTAAACGGCGAAAAAAAAGCAACACCCAAACCACCGGTAGTCATGGCATCTAATAAAGCATGAGAAATATTGCAGAAAAATAAAAAGGCCATTATTCTCCACCTTGCTTTTGGTTCAACTTTAGAAAAAATAAAAGGCAACACAGCAGAGATGCTAAATGAAAAAGTAACCGAATGGGTAAAACCCCTGTGGCCCCAAAAAGAATTATAGGGAACTCCTAAATTAAAACCTATTGAATCAATATCGGGTAATATGGAAAGAACTATGCCGGTGAATACCAAACAAGCAGCAGGCTTATTTATTAGTTTTAAACGGCTAATGGCTAATGCAGCGGCGGCATGCGCAAAGGCAGATGCCAAAATGCTAGCGGGCTAAAGATAAGGATAGCACACTTTCAAAAAGCTTCCGGCCATCGGTATTATATAACTGTGAATCAACAGCTCTTTCGGGATGCGGCATCATGCCAAATACATTACGTTTTGCATTGCAAATACCCGCAATATTATTTAATGAACCATTCACATTAGCATTGTCAGTTATATTTCCCTGCGCATCACAATAAGTAAATAAAATCTGATCATTTGCAATTAATTCACTCAAGGTTGAGTCATCGCAATAAAAACGACCTTCACCATGCGCAACTGGTATCTGATAGGCCTGATGTATATCTAAAAGGCCTGAAATGGCAGAATTGGTTGTAACTGGTTTAACAAAAACATTTTTACAGTTAAACTTTTGATTGTGGTTATGTAAAAGTGCACCTGGTAATAATTGACTTTCGCACAGGATCTGAAAACCGTTACAAACGCCCCATACCAAACCACCTTTAGCGGCAAATTGAATTATATTCTGCATTATAGGTGCAAAACGGGCTATTGCGCCACTGCGCAGATAATCTCCATAACTAAAACCACCGGGTAAAAATATAAGGTCACAACCTTGAAGGTCATGCTCTTTATGCCACAATTTTACAGTTTCGCAACCAAATTGTTCATGGAAAGCATAAATTGCATCCTGATCGCAATTAGAGCCCGGAAAAATAACAATGCCTACTTTCATGTTTTATGAATGATATTGAAAGAACCAGTAAGAAATATTTACTGCTCACAAAAGTAAGGGTTCAGAAGTAATCTGCCTATTTTATATATAGGAAAAATGCAACCGGTAACATTCCCATGGGTAAACCATATTTGGAGCCGGGAGCCTGAGAATTGGTAACAGGAATGCTGGTATTTAACTTTACTTCACTGAAAGTAATTTTTGATTTCGGTTTTAAACCGGTAACAAATTGTTTGCATACGGATGTAAAAGTAGGCGATGGATTACTAAAAACTTTACTTTGTTCATTTGGATCGGAAGGCTCTACAATAAGTGTAAATGAATTTAACAAATTCTTTTTACGGGTATCGTTCTTTTCGCAAATAATAAGTTGCGCATTACCGATGTTAAAAAACGATTTATCAATATCAGGAACCTTCATAAGATCTATCTTTTCAAAACCGTTATCGAGGATATAAGTAAAACGGTGCGCTATTTCAATGTTCTTAGGATTAGGATTAGGAGTTTGCGCCTTTGCAGGTGCAGCTAATTGAAGTAAAAAAAATAACACAAGAGTAACAGACAATAATTTTTTCATGGATCAGAATTAAACTACAAATTAATATAAAAGCTTTCTAAATAAATCCTTTAATCAATAACCATGCCTAACTAAGGGTAAAATATTCAAGTTTTTCCGTTGTATGAGATCTTACAACACCGCCGCTTACTAATGACACAAGCATTTTTTGTGCCCGCCACCGCGAAATATTTAGCAATTTGCATACTTCTTTGAGTGTAGCCTTCTCGTTTTTTTGAAGGTATTTCAGAACGCCATCTTCCAAATGCGTATAGTTTATAATATTTTGCTCCTTGCCATTATTTCGTTTAAGAACATCAACCACAATTTTACTTGCCAGTAACGACTGATCTTTTACTCTTATATGAACCCACCACTTACCTTCCTCATCTTTGGCATAATATGGTTTATCTGCTCCTTCCGGAATTCGTGCTTCAATAATAGTTTTATCGCCAAATTCATATTCCGTAATTTGCAGGTTAATTTCGGGTTTAACATAAAAATGTGCAGCAAGATCCAGCATGTATTTTTCATCATCACTGCGGGCACCAGAAATAGTTTTGTTATCATTAACACCCACCAATAGTGTGCCTCCCCTATGATTAGCAAATGCACTCATAGTTTTTGCAATTTTGCTGGCCGAAGAAATTGTTTTTTTAAAGTCTAAGGTATCGTTTTCACCTCCAGCAATTCTTAATAACAATGGATGTATGGCCATGGGCGTAATATACTAAAATTGGCGGAAATTGTAACGTGGAAATGTTTATGTAATGTTTAACGCTTCGCTGCATTTATTTGTTTTGAGGGTGCTAAAAGTAGGCGATTGTTTAAGTTGTCTTCTCCCGGATCAACCATAAACCTAAAAAAGTTAGCATGCCATTAATGAGTAGCATTTCAATACCAATCTGATAATGCATTTTTAAAACTGAGGATGCATACAACTGAAACAAATAACAGATTGCAGGAGCGGTTAAACAGATTACCGGTGCTAACTTATCTTTAATTTTATAGCGCGTTAAAATTCCAAATGCAAAAAGGCCTAGCAAGGGTCCGTAGGTATATCCGGCTATATCGAGCAGGATGCCAATAATAGATTTATTGTTGAGGTATTTAAAATAATATACAAACAATAAAAACACCACTGCGAATAATAAATGAACCGTCATACGTATATGCGATTTCTTTTGCTCTGTTAATGTTTCATTCCGTTGTACACCCAGAATATCAATACAAAATGAAGATGTTAATGCAGTGATAGCACCATCTGCAGAAGGGAATAAAGCGGAGATTAATCCAATAATAAAAATGATGGAAACAACTGCAGGTAATGAATGCAAAGCAATGGTTGGAAAAAGATCATCTCCTTTTACAGTTAATCCTTTAGCCTGTGCAAACAAAAATAACAAGCCTCCCAATAACAAAAATAAAAAGTTAACCAACACCATAACTGTACTAAATAAGACCATGTTTTTTTGAGCACCACCAAGTGTTTTAACACTAATATTCTTTTGCATCATTTCCTGATCAAGCCCCGTCATAGCAATGGTTATAAATGCCCCGCCAATTATTTGTTTCAGAAAAAATTTTTTATCCCATCCATCCATATTAAAGATTTGGGTATGGCCACTTTCATTCAGTTTTGTTAAGGCTGAAGCAACATTTAAATTAAGATCATCCATAATATAAAAAACACATACTACAAGAGCCAGCAGCATAAAAAATGTTTGCAGGGTATCTGTCCAAACAATTGTTTTTACGCCACCTTTAAAAGTATATAAAAGGATCATTATTAAAATTATAATTGCCGTTACATGAAAGCTGATTCCAAGATCATCGAGAATAAAAAGTTGCAATACATTAATGACTAAATACAGGCGTAAGGTGGCGCCTAAAGTTCTGGAAATAATAAAGAATATGGCGCCTGTTTTATAGGCATATATGCCAAACCGCTGATAGAGATAATTATAAATTGAAGTAAGATTGAGTTTATAATAAAGTGGAAGCAGTACATAAGCCACTACAAAGTAGCCAATAAAATAACCGAGTACCACCTGAAAATAACTAAAATTTGCAACCTCTACTGTACCCGGTACTGATATAAATGTTACACCCGAAAGGGATGTGCCAATCATGCCAAATGCCACTAATGCCCAATGACTATTTTTATTGCCGCTAAAAAATGTTTCGTTGTTGGCATTGCGTGAAGTGTAAAAAGCCACGCCCAGTAATAATAAAAAATAAGCAATTACAAATGTAAAAAGTATAACTGGCGACATATCTGCAAAACTATTATTTCAAATTATTGATCACCATAAAACTTAGTCACACATTTTTAAGAGCGTCCTTTTGATCCCACAAATACCTGTATAAAATTTCTAAGGTAAAAAAGAAGAACGTAATAAAATACATTGTTTTAGATTTTAATTTTAGTGCCTGTCCACATCAAAATGATTAGTAAAATAAAAGAAGCAGCTAAAGAAATACCCAATGGTTTAAGGATAGATTTTTTTACCCGCTTATCTTCATCAGGGAAATATTTTTTAAAAAAATATTCTACCATAATAGCTCCACCAATTAAATTACTAACATAAATAGCGGCGAAACCTTTAAAAACAGAAGTACCGATAACTGCTGAGAATATAAACAGGAAAGCAGAGAAAAGCAAAGCCTGCAAACCGGCTGCGGGTTCGCGTATATCAGTTAAATTTTTCCTTAAGAGTACCCCGCCAAACATTGGATTAAAAAAAAGGCAAAAGCCAAGCACCGCCATTTTTGAGTAAATAGGCATCAGTGGCAATTGGCTTTGATCCGGGTTTTCGGTTAAATTATTTTCCATGTGTTATAATCCATATTGGCTAAGCAGCCATACCAATGCGGCAATATTACCGGCACCTAATTCAAGCTCCCGCTTACTCACTTTATCAAAAGTATCTGTTTCACTATGATGTAAATCAAAATAACGTTGTGAGTCGGGTATAAAACTTATGAGGGCAGCACCTTGTACTTTAAGTGGGCCAATATCTGAACCTCCGCCACCTTTAATAATTTCTTCTATTCCATAAGGTTTCAATAAATGTTGCCATTTTTGCATATTTAAAAATTGAGATTCAGTGGCTGTAACTCCAAAATTTCTGGGTGTAAATCCTCCTGCATCTGTTTCTATAGCAGCCAAATGATTTTCTTTATATTTTCTTGCCAGTTCGGCATACTTTAATCCACCGCGTAAGCCATTCTCTTCATTCATAAATAAAACACATCTTAATGAGCGTTTAGGTTTAAGGTGTAAAGTTTTAAACAGCTGTAATACCTCCATGCTTTGCACACAACCGGCACCATCGTCATGAGCGCCATCACCATTATCCCAGGCATCCAGGTGGCCGCCAATAACAATAAACTCTTCAGGCTTATGGGTACCATTTATCTGCGCAATAACATTATAAGATTCCACATCCGGAAGCATTTCGCAATTTTGTTTAAAGTAAAACAAAAGAGACTGGTTTCGCTTCAGCTCTTTACTTAAAGCCTCGGCATCAAAAGTACTTATAGCACAAGCCGGAATTTTTATCACACTATCTGCAAAACGCATGGCACCTGTATGCGGGTAAATATCAATGTTGCTTGACATTGATCTTACAACTACGCCCAAAGCCCCCAGTTTTGCAGCTTCTATAGCACCTTGCGAACGCTGATCTACGGCATCTCTATAGGCATCAAATGTTCTTATATGTAGTGCATTCATAGGTCTGTTAAAGAATACAATTTTACCTGCAATGTTTTGTTTACCTAATGAAACTAATTCTTCAAAACTTTTTACTTCTACTACATTTGCCTGCAGGCCTTTTTTAGGCGTTGCTACTGCATTGCCTAATGCACAAATATGTACCGGTGTTTTTGTTGAACCCACTAAAAAATGAGCTTCTTCTTTTAACCCACGCACCCAGTGGGGTACCATAACCGGCTGTAGCCAAACACTATCAAAGCCTTCGTTCTTTAATGTCTGATAAGCCCATTCTACTGCTTGCGCCGCCTGGATAGAACCACTTAGTCTACCTCCTATTTTATTGCTTAGGTGGTCGAGTCGGTTATAGCATTTACCATTCATTAATACCTCATTAAACAATTGCCTGATAATAACAGAATCAGACTGAGCAAAAGTATATTGCAATGCCGCGCAATACATAAACATAAAAGTGAAAAAGATCTTTTTTAACATGAGCTTGTAAGAAGCATTTTTAGAGTGGCAATGTACTATGTTTATGTCAAATTGGAAAGTTGCAGAGGATATCCGTTTTTTGCTGAACAAGCCATTTTTATTTGCCTGTTAAATTCTACTTTGTTTACTACAATAAATATTAGTACATTAGTGCCACACAAACATACTATACATGAAAGTTTTTATTATAAAATTCAGGTTACTTTATACATTAATATTAGGTTCAGCAATTAACTGTTTTGCACAAAATAATTATTTTACAGTAAATACAGAACAGTCAGGTACTGCTTTTTCATTTCCTGTTTTTTCATCTCCGGCAAATAATCAAACTGCCCTAAAGATAAACCGGTTTTTACAATTAGCCGAATTGCAATTACTTAAAGGATCAGAAAAACAAAACCTGTTTGAGCGCGTAACAACGAATGGCGGCGGTTCAGGCAAAAAAGTGCTGATGAACTATATTGTTCAGGCAAACAGCAACAAATTGCTTTCGGTTCAAATAAAAGAAAGCAGTTGCGAAACAGAATGTACAAACGAAACCAGGTATTATAATTTTAATGCAGGCAATGGTGATCTGATTCATTTAAAAGACCTTTTTACAGCTGAAGGATATCCGAAGTTTTATACCGCTTTAACTACAAAAAGAACTGCTGTACTTGATAAACAATTATTAAAACTAAGTGCTGCTGATAAAGCACTGATGGAAGGCGTAAAAGAGTGTTATGCTGCCAGTACCCTGAATGATTTTTATATCAAAGAAAATATACTTTATTTAGATGGGGAAAATTGTTTTTATAACACTCAAAAAAATCAGCTTATTAAAAGATTGGATAACTTTACTTTACCTGAGTTTAAAGAATATTTAAATGATTATGGTAAATCTTTGTTTGCTGTTTCCACTAATAATATTGGCGATTACCGTTCTTATATTTTGCCACAACTTTTTGAAAGCAGGGAGATAAGTGACTCAATGCTGATTTTTGTATTAACGCCCTTTTATATGGAAGAGATGAAAGGGATTTACGCCTATATAAATAAAGGCATTGGATTTAAAATGGAAGGTAGGGTAAAAGGTGATGAACTCTATCTGGCAGAATTTGAAAATCCAATTGGAGAAACGCCTTACTTGTATGCCACCTATGCCAACAATCAGATTAAGGGGGTATTGGCCGATCGCAGAAAAACAATTACAAAACCAGTAAATCTGATTAGAAAATAACATAGGTGTTGCATGTATTTGTACGTTCTTTTTTTATACCCGGTTAATAAAAACAATTGCAGACAGGAGCACCGGAGTTTTATTCCATATTTTAACTTTAAACAGTTGTAATAATTGTTGGCAGTTTATTCAATCAATAATTTTTCAGTTTTTTTAAAGTTTGAATCATCTTTCATTTCAACCCAATAAATACCCGGTTTTAAATTGCTAATATCAACAACCGGGAAAAGTGAAGTAAGGCTTTTATGTAAACTTAAGCGCCCCAGCAAATCAAAAATATTTACTTCAAACACTTTTTGTACAGGGTTTTTAAACTCAAGAGTTCCGTGGGCAGGATTAGGAAAAAAGGATATTTCTGCGGGAGGGATAATTTCAATTACTGCTGTTAAAACGTCATCTCTGGCAATCTTCTTATCACATAAAATCCAGTTTAAAGGGTCAATCTCTTTTAGTACAATAACACTGTCTTTCATTTTCATTTCGTAGTACTCAGTGGCATTATTTTGTGGCAGGTAAATAATGGTATCCCCACTTGTAAGCGATAACTGATACGGTATTTTTATATTGAATAAATTATCAGGATCCTGGTTATTTGTTTGCGTTGTTTTTATATATAATTTACCATTGTTATAATTCCATTTTACAAGAAATGAAGGGTATCCTTTTCCATAGATCCACTGATTAAAAAAAGGCCAGTAATTATTACCTGAAACCTCGTTCACTAAATTATAAAAATCTTCTGTTGTTGCTGTACTTTTAGCAAACTTTATCTGATAGGTTTTACAAACTTTAAAAAAAAGTGAATCGCCCAGCATATAATGTAAAACATGTATAGCAGAAGCTCCTTTAGAATAGCTTAAACTGCTGCTGAATATTCTGTTTACATTGGAAGTATCATTTACATAAACTGAGCCTATACCTGTTTTGGCTTTGGTATGGATGGATGCGAGTGTAGCACTGGCAGAAGATGGAAATAAATAAAACTCCGCCAGGTATTCAAGATACGTAGCAAATCCTTCATTAAGCCAGATATCTTTCCAGGTAGCACAGGTTACATTATTTCCAAACCACTGGTGAGCAAGTTCGTGTGCCACCAGGCTAAAATTAAAGTAACCAAGGCTTGTCATAGTCTGGTGCTCCATACCCCCATTGAAAGGAGCCATTACATGCCCGTATTTTTCTTTATAAAACGGATACAATCCAAACAGATCGGAGTACAATTCAAGTTGTTCTCTGGTTCCATAAATATCACGTTTACTATCAATATTAAATGCGGTAGGGTTATTATAAATATAATGTTGCAAAAGAATACTGTCACTGTATTGTTTTGGCTTTGCGTAATCAAGGTATTCTATATATTGTCCAACGGTAGCGGCAATCAGATAATAGTCAATCGGATAATACGTTTTCCACTCATACCGGTGCTTACCTTCACCAACAGGAAGTATCGCTTTCAATAATCCGTTAGATGCTACTTTATTAGAAGTATCTGTGGTAACAAACATATATACCGAATCGATCTTATCCTGCAGTGATTGTTTGCAGGGCCACCATTCATAAGCACTGTAAGGCTGACTTAAGCTCCAGGTTATGCGGTTGCCGTACGTTGCTGAAACGCCATTGCTAAAGCCGTTACCAATGGCTGCGTTATTTCCCGACGGAGCAAACCCATGATAAAAAATCTTCGCATCAAAAAAATTATCATTAATAACCGGCTCCGTAAATTTTACATACGCAATGTCTCCAACTCGGGTAAATTTTAAATTTTTACCAGCTGAATTTATTACAGAATCTACCGATAAGGAATTGTATAACTGAAAAGCAAAAGTATCCAGATGAAGCACTTTAGATTTTGCAATAGTGCGCACTGAGCCCGAAACAAAGTTGTCGGTTCTTTCTATATGCAAATCCAGGTGATGAAATATTACATCATATTTTTCCATCAGTTGCATTTGCAGCGGGGAGGCATTGGTTTTATTTTGCGAAGCTGTAAACTGCTTTATTTTAGTATAGCTGCAGCCGTCCGTTATCTGGCCGGAGGCATGGATAACGGAGATTAGCAAGAGTATCAGGAAACATTTTTTCATTTTACGGGTAAAAGGATTCGCCTTTTAAATATTTTGTTTTTAACAGGGGGCAAATTTTATACCTTTCATCATGCGTATCCATCCAAATGGCTTCCAGTGTTTCAAAAACATGTCTGATACCAATCTTATCAGCCCACTCAAACGGACCAAACGGATAATTCGTACCCAGTTTCATACTTATATCTATATCTTCCATGGAAGCAGTACCTTCCTGCAAGGTGTAACAGGCTTCGTTAATGATCATAAAAATAACCCTTGGCGTTACCATACCAACGCGGTCACTAACTAATTTATAATCCCATTGCAGTACCAACATCCAATGCCGGAGTTGATTTGCGTCATCGGGATTAAACAAAGAAATTTCTGCCAAGGATCTGTTTAAAAACCCCGGAAGGGAATTTATGCCGAATAACAAACATTTTATTTCACCCTCAAAAGCAAACTTTGCGGCGGCTAATGACTGTTTTACAGCACTTACAAAAACGGGAATTTCTTTTAATCCGGCAAAATATTTTAGCTGACTTGATTTTTCATCAAATTTGAGATCAAATATTACATCATAATCATGCACATTTGCATTTACTAATAGATCAAAATCATCAACGCAGGTTAACTTACATGAAACACTCTTCAATTTTGCTTCTAGTTCTTCTGTTTGGTTTTTTGAACCTCTTACCAAAATATTCATATTCGCAACAACAATACTTAAACAAAAATAAAAACACCAAAAAAATGGAAAAGAAAATCATAACCAGCAAAAATGCACCAGAGCCAATAGGTCCATACAGCCATGCTGCTCTAATAAATAACACTTTGTATATAAGCGGGCAGGTTGCAAAAGATGCGGTAAGCGGGCAAATGGTTCAAAGTGATATTAAATCAGAGACCCGCAAGGTAATGGAAAATCTGGAGGCTATTTTAAAAGAGGCAGGAATGGATTTTACTAATGTAGTAAAAAGCACTATTTATTGTGTAGATCTATCAGATTTTGCCTCTATAAATGAAGTTTATGGTAGTTTTTTTACCGGTAATTATCCGGCCCGTGAAACAGTACAGGTAGTAAAATTACCTTTGAACGCAAATGTTGAAATAAGCGTTGTTGCAGTAAAATAAGTTGAATGAGCCGGTTTTTATCCCATTTATTTTCAGTAGTTTTTCATCCTGTATTTGTAAATCTGCTTAACTTGTGGTTGTTGTTTGCTTTATTTCCTCCTTTATCGCATGGTATACCACAAAAACGTCAGCTTTTTTATATATCCTTTATTTTTATTTCAACCAGCATAATTCCCTTAATAATGGTTTTTGTATTAAGGTTTACCAGCAGAATAAACTCTGTAATGCTGCATCAAAAAAAAGACAGATTTATACCCTATCTGATTACTTTACTAATGTATATTTTTAATTACTATAATTTTTATTCCTATAACAGTAAATATTCAACCCATCCATTAATAATATCTTATGTAATTGCATGTGCAGCTATAGTAGGTCTTGTAATGGCCATTAATTTTTTTAGTAAGATAAGTATTCATACCGCTACATTGGGCGCATTAGCAGGCTTAATAACGGTAGCAGGCAGGTATTCTGAAATAGACATAAGGTTATTACTAATGCTGATTTTTATTATTAGCGGTTGTGTGGCCAGTTCTAGAATTTTTTTAAATGCACATCAGAATATGCAGGTATATTCTGGTTTTTTGCTTGGATTTCTATTGATGTTTTTTATGTTATAATTTTTATTCCATCTATTTTTAAAACCTATTGCAATGAATTACGAAACAATTTTATACGAAGTTAACAATGGTATTGCCTCCCTTACATTAAACAGGCCTGATGTATTTAACGCCTTTAATGAGCAATTAAGTACGGATGTAAATGATGCATTAAAAAAAACTGCAAAAGATAAAAGTATAAGGGTTTTAATAATTACAGGTGCTGGTAAAGCTTTCTGTAGCGGGCAGGATTTGAAGGCGATTGCAGCTAGCAAAAACAGAAGCTTAAGTGATAGTCTGGTTAAACGGTATAACCCTATGATCAGAGCTATTAGAAATTTACCGTTGCCGGTAATATGCAAGTTAAACGGTGTTGCTGCAGGGGCCGGGTGTTCTCTTGCATTAGCTTGTGATATGATTGTTGCTGCCGAAAATGCAAGCCTCATAGAAGTGTTTGTAAACGTAGGTTTGGTTTTAGATTCGGGCTCTTCGTATTTTTTGCCGCGACTAATAGGATCAGCAAGAGCTTTTGAATTATCTACCCTAGGTTCAAAAGTAACAGCACAGCAAGCATTTGAATGGGGTATGATTAACCGTTTAACAAAAGCAGAAGAATTAGATGCTGAAGTTAACAAACTGGCTGAATATTATGCAAAAGCACCTACTAAAGCAATTGGTCTGATGAAAAAAATGCTGAACAAATCTTTTCATAGTGATCTGGATACAATGTTGGAATATGAGATTTATTGCCAGGAAATTGCAGGAAGAAGTAATGATTATAAAGAAGGGGTAGCTGCTTTTAACGAAAAAAGAAAACCTGCTTTTAACGGCAATTAATGTCGCATTTTTAAATATATTTTGGTTATTAATTTAGAATCCCTTTTTTTAAACTTCTCAAAATTAAGTCGATAAGTTAAAATTTGCATCTAAAAAAAATATTTATAAAATTTTAAGAATCAGACTAATAAATTTGTAAAAAAGAGATTTTTTTCTTTTATGTTGTTTTTTAAGCAATTATTTATATAACTTGTGGGAAAATAAAACTCTATGGCAATGCTGATCCCCAATTTCATGTTAGTGCTTAAAGATGCTGCAGCTTGTAAACAGGCACTGGAAATTTCTGCTAAAATTGCTAATTATTTTAATTCAGAAATTAATTGTCTTTCTTTTGATGAAAACACCCAAACGCTGCAAGCTAAATTAGGTGGTGCAAAAATTACGATAGATCAAAGTACTTCCGGATCTGTTATAAAAGAAATTTTAAGAACCCTTAAGGATAAAAACGCTGATCTGGTAATTTTACCTATAACCCCTGCAAGTGGTGGCGGTGGTGTAATTTCTGCCAGTGAGGCCAATAAACTAATAGAATCTTTTGAACGCTCTGCACTAACGGTGCCCTGCAATAACCTTAGTTTTGATCTTTCTCATATCATAATACCTATTGATACCTCTTTTGAAACCCGCCAAAAAGTTCCTTATGCCGTTTCTCTAGCCAAGGCTTTTAATGCAACATTGCATATTGTAGGCGTATCTAACGACAAAGGTAAAGATGCTGAAGTGGTAATTAAAAACTACACCCGGCAAGTTTGTAACAATGTGGAAGAAAAAGGGATTAATTGCACCTGTGAAATGAGGATTGGCGGAAACCCTACTACCCAGATTCTTGAATTTGCAAAAGAAAAGAAAGCGGGACTTATTTTAATTATGACGGAACAGGAAACGAATCTTACTTCGTTTTTCTCAGGTAAATATTCAGAACAAATGATAAAAACTTCCCCTATACCCGTTCTTTCTATTCACCCAAAAGATTTAATTATTAGCGACGCAAGGCTTTAAAGCGGTTGAGTTTATTTGGCTAGCACTTAATTATTAACTGGCAGAGTCGATATTATGCTGGCATTTAAAGGAATTTACTAAATTAAATTTATTATACAGTTATCTTTTTTTGTACACTTTTTAAAGTGGTGAAAACGTTTGGTTTCTTATTTGTTCCCAAAATCTTATTTTTACACCAAATCTTTTAAACATTTGAGAAAACCATTCGTTTTTATTAATATTATTATTCTTTTATGATGAAAATTAATGCAGGTCCTTATCTTGATAAGATCCATTTTCCTTCGGACTTAAGAAAAGTTGCGGAAGAGGATTTGGTTAAAGTTTCAGCCGAACTGAGACAATATATAATTGATACCGTTTCTGTTTATGGCGGGCACTTTGGAGCAAGTTTGGGTGTAGTGGAACTTACCGTGGCTTTACATTATGCTTTTAATACGCCTACCGATCAGGTAATCTGGGATGTTGGGCACCAGGCTTACGGACATAAAATATTAACAGGCAGAAGAGATCAGTTTTATACCAATAGAGTTTACAAAGGTTTGTCGGGCTTTCCAAAAAGAAGCGAAAGTGAATATGATGCTTTTGGCGTGGGCCATTCGTCAACATCTATTTCGGCTGCTTTGGGTATGGCGGTAGCTTCAAAATTAAAAGGCGAACATGATAAACAACATATTGCCGTTATTGGTGATGGCGCACTTACTGGCGGAATGGCCTTTGAAGGCCTGAACCATGCAGGTGTAGCTAATGCAAACATCATTGTTGTACTCAATGATAACTGCATGAGTATTGACCCGAATGTAGGTGCTTTAAAAGAATACCTCACAGATATTACTACCTCGCCTACTTATAATAAATTTAAAGTTGATGTATGGAAAGCTTTGGACAGGCTAAGCAAATTAGGGCAGGTTTCTCAGGATATAATTTCAAAAGTACATGATACCTTAAAGGGTGGATTACTTAGTCATAGCAACCTTTTTGAGGCATTAGGTTTCAGGTATTTTGGTCCGGTTGATGGACATGATGTGAATCATCTGGTAAAGATCTTTAATGACCTTAAAAAAATTCCCGGGCCTAAATTATTGCATTGCATAACTGTAAAAGGTAAAGGCTTTGCGCCTGCAGAAAAGGATCAAACCAAATGGCATGCACCAGGGTTGTTTGATAAAGTAACGGGCGAAATTTATAAATCAGCGAACAGCATTCCACAACCACCAAAATACCAGGATGTTTTTGGAAATACGTTGGTAGAGCTTGCTTTGCTTAACCACAAAATTGTGGGTGTTACACCTGCAATGCCATCGGGCAGCAGTATGAATATTATGATGAAAGCTATGCCCGACCGTGCTTTTGATGTAGGGATTGCAGAACAACATGCAGTTACTTTTAGTGCGGGTATGGCTACTCAAGGGCTTATTCCGTTTTGCAATATCTATTCAACATTTATGCAACGGGCAT
>JACMQU010000031.1 GCA_014376805.1 Bacteroidia bacterium | reverse complement strand
GTTCTTCTACTTCCCTTTCAGTCAAAACAATATTTAAATCCTTCTCAAAGTCTATTTTGAATAAAGGAAATTCTGGCGAATTTTCTTCAGTCAAGCTTACTTGATTTTTAAGAGTTTTGCTAATAGAAACCATAAACTTCTCGATGCTCTCAAAGTCGTTTATTGTTTTAATCTTTTTTGGGTCAATGTCAAATTCAATTTGGTCAGGCAGAAAAAAGTAACAATGAAAATTAATTTCATTAAAGTCAATTTTCAGTGCTTTGCTTTCCATTTCGCCAGTTTCGTCCTTCAGATATTTAATCGCATATTCTTTGTCAATTTGCTTATTCTCCTCTTCTCCAAACTTTATTTTATAATTCGAGTTCAGAAAATCAATGAGTTTTTCCCAATCGAAAATCGTTACGTCTTGAACATAAATGTCCCTTAAAGAACCGTCTGGCTCAAAAATCCATTTTATGTCATTCCAGTTTCGTGTCATTTTAAAATGTGTGGTAACTTGTTTATACCAGCCATAAAAATATCTCCTGTCTGCTTAATGGTGGGTAGATTGGAGTGGTTTTACTAGCTGATTCGTTTTATCAAACATACTATTTTATTTACTCTTAATTCTGTATTTGAATATTTTATCTATTTGTTGAATCTGAAAGATTTGAATTTAATGGATAGTATTTAAAATAGTATTCCAACTTAACATTTAACATTTAATATTTGGTATTTTAATCAGGTGTTTTATTAAGATGGTTTATATGCTTCTTTACGGATTAAAAAAATGCCTAATACTTCACAAAAAAAAAGGATAAGGTACTTAACATACCTTATCCTTTTACAGTTGAATTTTATAGTTGCTTGTGCTTATGCGTTTGCTGAGTTTTTGTTGCGTTTGCGTTCGTTTTCATCTAAGAAAATTTTACGTAAGCGCAGGGAGTTTGGTGTAATCTCTACGTACTCATCACCCTGTATGTATTCCATACATTCTTCAAGCGAAAAGTTAACCTTGGGTGCTATACGTGTTTTGTCATCGGTTCCTGATGCACGCATGTTGGTTAGTTTTTTCTCTTTGGTAATGTTCACCACTATATCATCCTGGCGGTTATTTTCGCCAATAATCTGACCCATGTAAATATGGTCGCCGGCTTCCACAAAGAAATCGCCGCGGTCTTGTAATTTGTCAATAGAATAAGCAATGGCAGTGCCTTGTTCGCCCGAAATTAATACGCCATGGTTACGGTGCGGAATAGGACCTTTCCAGGGTTCAAATGCCTTAAAACGATGTGCCATGATGGCCTCACCTGCAGTGGCTGTTAAAATATTATTACGTAGTCCGATAATACCGCGTGAAGGGATTTCAAATTCAAGATGGATCAGGTCGCCTTTAGGTTCCATAACTAACATATCGCCTTTGCGCTGACTTACATATTCAATTACTTTTCCGGATGATTCCTGTGGTACATTTACGGTAAGAATTTCTATGGGTTCACATTTAACTCCATTTATTTCTTTAACAATTACCTGTGGTTGTCCAACCTGTAATTCATAGCCTTCACGGCGCATGGTTTCAATAAGAATAGATAAGTGAAGGATACCCCTGCCAAATACAAGATAAGAGTCTGCAGCACCTGTTTCCTCTACGCGCAGGGCAAGATTTTTTTCAAGTTCCTTAAACAAACGGTCACGTAAGTGGCGCGAGGTTACAAACTTTCCTTCTTTACCAAAGAAAGGGGAGTTGTTAATGCAGAATAACATGTTCATGGTTGGCTCATCAATATTAATTGGAACCAGGCCTTCAGGGTTTTCAAAATCGGCAATAGTATCACCAATTTCAAATCCTTCAATGCCCATAACGGCAGCTATATCACCTGCAAATGCTTCTTCTACTTTCATTTTACCCAGGCCTTCAAAAGTATATAATTCTTTAATCCGGGATTTCTGTATGGAGCCATCACGCTTAACCAGGCTGATAGGTTGGTTCACTTTAACGGTACCACGCAAAATACGACCAATGGCAATCCTTCCGGTAAAGGAAGAATAATCAAGTGAGGTAATTTGCATTTGCAGGTTACCTATTTCTACGTGCGGTGGCGGTATTTCTTTTAAGATATCATCAAGCAGCTCGGTAAAATCTTCTGTTGGATTTTGCCAGTCTCTTCCCATCCATCCCATTTTAGAACTACCGTAAATGGTGTGAAAATTTAATTGCTCTTCGGAGGCATCCAGGTTATAAAATAAATCAAAAACCGCATCATGCACTTCATCCGGACGACAGTTTGGCTTATCTACCTTGTTGATGACAACAATAGGTTTTTTGCCCAAAGCTAATGCCTTTTGCAACACAAAACGTGTTTGCGGCATCGGACCTTCAAAAGCATCAACCAATAACAAAACACCATCGGCCATGTTCAATACCCGTTCCACTTCACCACCAAAGTCGGCGTGGCCAGGAGTATCAATGATATTAATCTTTGTTCCTTTATAGTTAACGGAAATATTTTTTGCAAGAATGGTAATTCCACGCTCGCGTTCAAGATCATTATTATCAAGTATAAGATCCCCTGTTTGTTGGTTATCACGGAAGAGTTGTGTCTGGTGTAAGATTTTATCTACCAGTGTGGTTTTCCCGTGGTCAACGTGTGCTATTATAGCTATGTTTCTGATATTCTGCATGTCTGATTAAAAAAGGCCTGCAAATGTACGAAAATAAAGGGATAATAATGTATGATATTAGTTTATAATTAAAAGATATGATAAAAACAATATTAATATTTACATAAACTCCTGTTAACCAATAAGAGGGTTTTTAATTAAACCTATTAATAGTAACTTTGTAAAAGAGTTAAGTTACCACATTTAATTTTTATTAATTAAAGTAGTTTATATTCAATCTATAGTTTCAGTTCTTACGAATTTATTGTAGCTTGTTAGAATGTATCTTAATAATTTTAGTCAGATGAGTGCCTTTGCAAACAATTACCTTTTTAAAATACCCCGTATTAAATTTATTAATAATGAAAAAAAAATTATTGGCTTTTGGTTTTGCAACCTTTATCCTTCTTATTGCGGCATGTAAAAAGGAACAAACTGTTACCGAAGTTTCTACTTCACCAACTGCAACGGTTCAATTAAATTTTACAAATTTTATAGATGGACAAGCTGTTGCTTTAGGGCTGTTAAATTATAGCAATGCTGCATCTAATAAGTATAGTGTCTCTTTGTTAAAATATTACATTTCAAATGTTGAACTGATTTCTAAAACAGGTACAGTTTTTAAAGCTAATAATGTAAGCCTGATTGATGCCGGATCAAGCTCTCAAAATGTATTAACAATGAAAAATGTTCCTGCAGGTGAATATATAAATGCAAAGTTTAATTTAGGAATAGACTCTGCAAGAAATCATACAGGAGTTCAGGATGGCTATCTTGATCCTTCTTATGGCATGATCTGGTCGTGGAATACAGGCTATATATTTTTTAAGCACGAAGGGCAATTTATAAATAGTAGTAAACAGACAATGCCGCTTCGTTTACATTTAGGAACGGATAAAGCACTAACACCAGTTATTGTTCCAATAAATTTAAGTATTAATGGCAATGCAAGAAAGATAGAACTGCGGTTTAATTTAAATAAGGCTTACACCAATCCGGCCACAATTGATTTTAACACGGATAACGACAGACAGTCTACTGCTGCTGCTGATGAAACCTGGATTGCAGGGATGAAAAACAACCTGAATTCATCCTTTAATATTTTAATAATAGAATAGGTTCATGCGTTTACTAAAATTTACGTTTTTATTTTTAATATCAAGTATAATGGTCTATTCCTGTAAAAAGGAAAAGCCCATTAAGGATTTGGAAAATAGGGATCCAATTCCCTTTAATTTTATTATACCTGCAGGCATGCCGCCTATGTTTATTCCGGCAGATAATCCGTTAACAGTAGAAGGTGTTGCATTGGGAAGGAAATTATTTTATGATCCTGTATTATCTGCTAACAATACATTGTCTTGTGCCGGCTGTCATCGCCAGAATTTTGCGTTTGCCGATAGCACATTGCAGTTTAGTGTTGGTATAACAGGAGCTACAGGAACCCGCAATGCACCTGCATTGTTTAACCTTGGCTGGGAGAAGAAATTTTTTTGGGATGGAGGTGCTGCCACACTCGAAGATCAGGTGATTGGCCCTATTACCAATCCGATAGAAATGCATGATACGTTAACAAAAGTGATAGCAAAATTGCAAAAACATAGCCTTTATCCGCCTATGTTTAAAAAAGCTTTTGGATCAGATAGTATCACTACCAAACTTATAATGAAAGCTATTGCACAGTTTGAACGCACCCTTATAAGTGCAAATAGTAAATACGATGAGTACAAGCAAGGTAAAATTAAGTTAGATGAACAGGAGTGGAATGGCATGCAGTTATTTATTGGAGAGAAAGGTGATTGTAACCATTGCCATGTTTTAGGCAGTACTTTTACTGATTTTGAGTTCAGAAATAACGGACTGGATTCGGTGTTCGCTGATGAGGGTCGTTACAGAATCACACTTAATCCGGATGATATGGGAAAATTTAAGACACCTACACTTCGTAATATAGCATTAACAGCACCATACATGCATGATGGCCGCTTTAAAACATTAAAGGAAGTGATCAACTTTTATAATTCCGACTTTCACCTTACAGCCACACTTGATCCTAATATTGCTTTGCAAAAAAGAGGCAGGCTGAACCCAATAGAAATTAATGACCTGATAGCATTTTTGAATACCTTAACAGACAAAGATTTTGTGAGTAATGTAAATTTTTCCAAACCTTAGCCTGAGTAGAAAAATACTTGTATAGGCTGTTAAGGAATGTTGTGATGAGATTAAAAATATAAAATTAACAGCGTTAGAAATGATATATGATTTACACAAGGGTTTAACTATATTCATTCAGGGAAATTCAATTTATATTTTGAAAAATAAAGGCAATTAATGCCTAACGGAAGCATAATTATCCTCATCCATTCCCTGAGCTTTTAAAATTGATTTTGCGCGTACTGCAAAAAAGGCCAGATAAGCAAAACAAAATACGGGTATAATATATGAAATATGAATGCCCAATACATCCGCAAATTTACCTTGTATTGGTGGTATGATTCCTCCACCTAAGATCATCATAATTAAAAAGGCAGATCCCTGGCTGGTATATTTACCAAGGCCAGATATGGCTAGAGTAAAGATTACCGGCCACATAATGCTGCATGCCAATCCGCCACTCATAAACGCATAAGTGGAAACAATTCCTGAAGTTAGTAAACCTGTTATCATACCTGCCATACCTAACAACGAAAAAATCATTAACGTTCGTGCCGGACGATCTTTACCCAGAAAAAATCCTGCAATCTGAATAGCTACTACAATAGCATAAGCATACAATGGTTTTACATCTTGTCCGGAGATTGTATTAACCCCTATTACTACTCCAAATGCCAGGTATGGAACAATGATAAGTAAAATGTTTTTTACCTTGCCGGAAGGGTTAAAAACAGAAATAGCACCGGCCCATCTGCCAATCATTAAACTTCCCCAGTACATAGAGATATAGGGCGCAAGTGCTGCCCCTGATATGTTACCAAAAGCATTTGTTTTTAAAAGTTCGCCCAGGTTACTTTGTATGCTTACTTCAACTCCCACATAAGTAAATATAGCAAGCATGCCTAATACCAATTGAGGGTATCTCATGGCACCCCAGCCCTGCGGCTTTTGTTGTGCGGCAGTATTTGCAAATAATAAACCCAGCACTATAAGTAACAGGCTCATAATTGTTAAACCCAGCCCTATGAAATCTTTTTCATTGCCTTCCATAAAACGGCTTATGTATTCAGGGTCTTCATAACGTGAAAATATATAAGCAAAGATTGCTGTTAAAATAAGTGTAATAACTATCAGGGTGATGATGGCTTTATTAGCCGGTTCAAATACAGGGTCGCTTTTTCCGTCGGAGAGTTTTTTTGAGAAAAAGAACAGTGCAGCAGCAGCGAGAAACAGGGCACCAACAAAAACATATAAGTGTCTCATTTTATCTAACGACACCGTTTTTATTGCTTCTGTTAATTTATCATCACTTGAAAAAATGGTGCCAAAAATTGCCAGAGAAACTACTATGGGGCCAAGGGTTGTTCCAAATGAATTAACACCACCTGCAAGGTTGAGCCGGTTTGATGCACTGCGTGGTTCGCCCATGGATGCAACAAAGGGATTAGCAGATGTTTGTTGCAGAGAGAAGCCTAAGGCGAGTATAAACAAAGCACCCAGGATCATATAGTAATTTCCGTAAGTAACTGCTATAATCATGAGTGCTGCTCCAATGGCACTCATCAGTAACCCGTTGATAATACCTTTTTTAAAGCCCCAGTTATTTAGCAGGTCTTTCTTAGTAATGCTACTAAATATAAACAGGAGTAATGCGCCAATATAATAGGCACCATAGAAAGCAAAATCAATCAATTGACTTTGAAATTGATCGAGACCGAATTTAATTTTACAGAAAGGGATAAACACACCATTTGAAGCGGCAATAAATCCCCAAAAAAAGAATACGGTGATCAGGGTGTATAGCTGCGTTTGTTGTTTTTCTGAGCTCATATACAGGCTTTAAATTTTTTAGAATTAACACATAAGCTTTTAAAAAAACAAAAATTTATATTCAGATGTACTTTTAAATATTTGTAGAAACATCTCCCCGATGATTTGAATAAACTAAATTGTAATACTATCAGAGTAAAAAAAATACATAAATTTCTGGTTGGATCCTACAGCTATGATCCAACCAGTTTCATTTTTTATAGTAAATTATAATAACTATGCAAACGATGACAACTTCAAAAAAGAAAAATTAAGCATGCGATCAGTTTCTTCCTGATTTTGAATTATCTTGCCATTCAATCAGGAAACAACATATATGATAAATAAAATATTAGTTCCAACAGACTTTTCAACTGCAGCAGATAATGCACTTAGCTATGGTATTGGTCTGGCTATAAAGGCAAATGCCGAGATGCAGATTTTACATATAAACCAGGTTGCTTTGGTAGATGCTACCATACCTGCAGAAACCTATCAGTTGTTTGTAAAGGAAATTGAAGATCAGACAAAGGAAAATTTTTCAAAACTTGAATCTGTATTAAATGCGTCTGGAGTAAAATATGCCCTGCATAGCCGGTATGGATTTGTAGCTGATGAAATTTGTGATTTTTCACAAAAGCATGAGATTGATCTGATTGTGATGGGTACTACGGGTGCAAGTGGTTTTGAAGAAATTCTGGTGGGTAGTAATGCCGCATCTGTGGTTTCCAAAACGGTAGTTCCATTATTGGTAGTGCCTGCTAATACAAGCTATAAAGAGATTGGCCGCATCGTTTACGCAACAGATTATAATGAACCCGAGTTTCCAGCCTTAATACGTCTGGTTTATTATGCCGAATTATTTGATTGTATTTTAGATGTAGTGCATGTAAAATCCGATTCGGATAAATACTTTAACGCAGAGAATAATTTTTTCATTAAGAATAAAGAAAAGATCACTTATAACAAGATCCGGTACACTAAGTTGGAAAAAGGAGATATAATAGAAACCATTAATAATTATGTAGACAGTGTGCAAGCTGATCTTCTGGTTATGGCCAAACACAACCGCAACTTTTTCGACCGGTTATTTCATCGCAGTTTAAGTAAGAATATGGCTTTTCATACACACATACCTTTGCTTGTTCTTGTTAAAGCATAAAGCATCCCGGCAATAATAAAAAGAGCACCTTTTGGTTTTTATTTTTATCCGTTCATCGAAGCTAAAAACTCTTCGTTACTTTTTGTTGACCGCATGTTTTTCAATACCACATCCATTGCTTCTTCAGGGTTCATATCTGCCAGATGATTGCGCAATACCCAGATTCTTTGCAAGGTTAATTTATCAAGTAATAAATCTTCTCTTCTGGTGCTTGAGGCAACAATATCTATGGCGGGGAAAATGCGTTTGTTTGATAATTTACGATCAAGTTGTAACTCCATATTACCTGTTCCTTTAAACTCTTCAAAAATAACTTCATCCATTTTTGAACCTGTATCAGTAAGTGCTGTAGCTATAATGGTTAAAGAACCTCCATCTTCTATTTTACGGGCAGCACCAAAAAAACGTTTTGGTTTGTGAAGTGCATTGGCATCAACACCCCCTGAGAGGATTTTTCCGGATGCGGGCTGTGCGGTATTGAAGGCACGTGCCATGCGTGTAATAGAGTCAAGCAGTATCACTACATCATGTCCGCATTCAACTAAGCGTTTTGCCTTTTCTAATACAATATTGGCAAGCTTCACATGCTTTTCTGCGGGCTCATCAAAAGTAGAAGCCACCACTTCTGCACGTACACTACGTTGCATATCCGTTACCTCTTCCGGACGTTCATCTATTAACAGTATAATCAGGTATATCTCCGGATGATTTTTTGCGATGGCATTGGCAATATCTTTCAATAAGATAGTTTTACCTGTTTTAGGTTGGGCAACTATTAAACCGCGTTGACCTTTACCAATGGGTACAAGTAAATCTATTATCCGGGTTGAATAGGTGGAAGAATGGTCAGCAAGTTTCAATTTTTGGTCGGGGAAGAGTGGCGTTAAATGTTCAAAGGCAACACGGTCTCTAACTTCAGCAGGCACACGTCCGTTAATGGATTCAACACGCACCAGTGCAAAATATTTTTCGCCTTCTTTCGGTGGTCTGATCGTTCCTAAAACGGTATCTCCTGTTTTTAGTCCGAATAATTTTATTTGCGACGGTGATACATAAACATCATCTGGAGATGGCATGTAATTGTAATCAGATGAACGTAAAAAACCATAGCCATCCTGGAGCATTTCAAGCACTCCTTCAGCACTTACAAGACTATCGAGTTCAAGATACTGAGATGATACCTGATTTGGGTTTCTTGGTTCATTCCGAGGTTCATTCCGATTTTCATTCCGAGGTTCATTTCTTGGTTCATTGCGGGGTTCATTCCGAGGTTCATTGCGGGGTTCATTCCGAGGTTCATTCCGAGGTTCATTGCGGGGTTCATTTCTTGGTTCATTGCGAGGTTCATTTCTTGGTTCATTACGCAATTCATTTTTTTCACCTCCAATTTCAGGCCTCTCATTTCGTTGCTGACGGTTATTAGGATTATTGCGATCACTTCTTTCATTTCTTTCGTTTCTCCATTTATCCTTTCTTTCCTGTGTTGTATTTTCGGCAATAACAGGTGGAGTTGTTAGTATATTTTCTGCCGGTTTTATCACAGGATCAACTGTAGGTTCTACAACAGGAACAAATGCTTCTGATCTGGAAATATTGTAATTTGTTTCAATTATTTTTTCTGAGGGTGTAATTTCAACCTTTTTGGTTTTAGGTTGTTGAACCGGTTCAATGGGTTCAGCAACAACTTCAGTCTGCTCTTCTTTGAACAAGGGTTCAGTACCTGAGCTTTTTAAAGCCTTTGGCCTGCCTCTTTTTTTAGGTGCTACGGTATCATCAGCTACTTTTGTGTTGGTATTCTGGTAATCCAAAATTGCTTTCACAAGTGTTTGTTTGTTATTGTCTTGTAAATTGTTGATGCCATAATTCTTGGCAATTTCTTTTAGCTCCGAAACGGGCATTTCATTCAACGAGAGTTGATCGTGCATGTAATAAATGTATTTGAACGTTGATTTCTACTAACAACTGGAATCAACTTTGAACCGGTAAAACGTTAGTGAAGAATTGATTTGATAGTGCAATACTAATGATATTTTTAAAATATGCAAGCACCGAAGAAATTTTATTTCTAACTTAGGCTGATGGATGGTGACAGGCATCTGCAGAATATTGTTAAATTGATGATTTGCAGGATAGTCATTAAAATGTTTTAGGGTGTTATAGGCTGGTTTATTTATAACCCATAAGAATATATTGTTAGAGAAAATTGATGCTTCCAGCAGCTTAAAAATGGGCAAAATGGGCATTATTTAGCTGCTAAGGCATGTTTATAAACCTCAAGACATCTTTTTCTGGCCTCCTCATGATTAACCATAGGCTTGGCATATTGAGGTGTTCCGTACTCCTGAACCCATTTTTTAATGTAAGTTTTTTGCGGGTCAAATTTTTCTGTTTGCAGGGCAGGACTAAAAATTCTAAAATAGGGTGCCGCGTCTGTTCCGCAACCCGCAGCCCATTGCCATCCTCCATTGTTGGCACTAAGGTCGAAGTCTAAAAGTTTTTGAGCAAAATAGGCCTCGCCCCATCGCCAGTCTATTAATAGATGTTTGGTTAAAAAACTTGCTACCACCATTCTTAAACGGTTATGCATAAAACCTGTTGTATTAAGCTCACGCATGCCTGCATCAACTATGGGATAGCCTGTTTGTCCGTTGCACCATTTTTCAAATTCTTTTTCATTATTGCGCCATTTGATAAGATTATATTCCGGTCTGAAAGCACTTTTTGCGACATATGGAAAATGGAAAAGGATTTGCATGTAAAAATCTCTCCAGATTAATTCATTTAGCCAGGTTTCACTTAGCTTAATTGCCTTACGTGCCATCTGCCTTATACTTACTGTTCCAAATCTTAAATGAATTCCTATGCGAGTGGTTCCGTTTGCGGAAGGATAATTCCTTAATTCAGCGTACTCAGAAAGAATTTTATCCGATATTATATTGTCAGGATAATTACCTGGAACAGGTATAAAGTTCATCTCCTTTAACTTTATTAGTTTACTAAACCTTGATGCCTTAAAAAAGTTGGAAAAATATTTTTCACTGGGGTAGGAACGCAGGTAATAAGTATTAAGCTTATTTTTCCATTTTTTAGAATACGGAGTAAAAACGGTGTACGGTTTCCCATCATCTTTTATAACTTCATTTTTTTCAAAGATGCATTGGTCTTTGAAACTATGAAATGATATCCCTTTGCGCTCTAACAAGTCGGTAATTACCTGATCTCGCGCAATTGCTTCAGGTTCATAATCATGATTACAAAACACCTGCTTTATTTTATATTGTTCTAATAAAATTTCCCATACCTCATGCGGCTTTCCATATAAAACCAATAAGTCTGAACCTAATAACTGAAGCTCTCTTTTAATATTTTCCAACTGTTGATATATAAACATAACACGCTCATCAGAACGGTTGTCAAACATTTCTAAAATATCGGAGTCGAAAATAAAAACGGGTATCACCGAACCATTTTTTAGAGCTTGGTACAAGCCGGCGTTATCATTTAAACGAAGGTCTCTTCTGAACCAAAACATTACATTGTTTTCAGGCATATATTACTGAACCAAGTTACTAGCATATAGTTTTAAATATATCTTAATTGATGTTAATTAACATTAATCGGGTGAAATTTCTATTTATATTACAAAGTATCCATTATCATTGTTGATAAAATGAATTGTCAGGAACTATCTTTTTCAGTTAAAAAGCTAGTTTTACATTCATACGGTAACAAAAAACACAAGTGAAATAAATATGTCTTTTGAAAGAAAAATGATCATCGTATTCTTTTTCCTGATTCTGACTTTAACCATAGTTGGAGTTGTTGCATACCGTAATAACAACACTTTCAGGAATACGAGTTATTGGGTTGAACATACTCATCAGGTGCTTGCACAATCAGACCAGGTTCTTTCCAACCTTAATGATATTGAATCAGGAGATCATAGTTTTATTATTACCCGGAACTATGATTTTTTGGAACAGTTTACGCATTCCAATGGTATGATTGCGGGTAATATAAAAAGGCTAAAATTACTTACTGAAGATAACCCTTCCCAACAGGCAAAAATTGATACGCTTGGAGAGTTAATTCGCGTTAGAACGATGTTGGCTATAAAAGCTATTCAAAATACACGCCGGCAATCAATAGATATTCACACGCACATCAAACTCGGTAAATTTTACATGGATCAGATCAGAAATATTATCAATAGTATTAAAGAGGAGGAAAATAAAATATTATTTCAATTGCAGGTAACTAAATTTAATAGTATTAATAAATTTAACCGCATCATTTTTTTATTGCTTGTATTAATCGTTTTGCTCACCAGCATTTCACTGATTTTTTTGCGTTACAGTCTTTTACGAGTTCAAAAAGAAGCGGTGTTAAAACAATTTAATAAGGAGCTTGAAGAAAAAGTAAAAGAACGCACAGAAGAAATAAAGCACAGTCGCGAACAACTACAGAAAATAATGGATCAATCACTGGATGTTATTTGCACAATTGACGAAGAAGGATGCTTTATTCAGGTAAGTGCTGCATCCAAAAATATTTGGGGTTATGCGCCGGAAGAACTTAACAGGAAAAAAAATATCGATCTGGTAGCAGAAGCAGACAAAGCAAGATCAAATGAAGCTTATTTAAAAACAAAAAGTGGCGCTGTATCCACAAATTTTGAAAATGAGTATGTACGTAAAAACGGGTCGATTGTTTCCATGATATGGTCATCAAGTTGGGATGAGACTGAAAAGATTATGTATTGCATTGGCAGAGATGCAACGGACATTATAGCAGCCAGGGAAACCATAAAAAACAGCAGGAAAGCATTAGAGGAAGAATATATCAGAAGAAGGATTTTATTTGATCAGGCAAAAGATGGGGTAATGCTTTTAAATGAAGACAGAATGGTTGTTGAAGCCAATAAGGCATTTGCTGAAATGCTTGGATATAAGGATGCTTCATCTGTTTTGGGCCTGCATGTTTTTGATTGGGATCCTGTATATAACACACCCGAAAAATTAAAAGCATCATTCCCCTGCCTGCCTCCAAAGAGTGAAACATTTGAGACTAGTTTTTTAAGAAAGGATGGATCGTTGCTTTTTGCACAGATAAGTTTAAATGTAATTGATATTGACGGTAAGAAAATTCTGTTTAATGTTTGTCGTGATATCACGGATCGCAAAAAGTATGTAGAGGCTATTGAAGAACAGAATGCAAGGTTGAAAGAAATTGCCTGGTTTCAATCGCATGTAGTTAGAGCCCCACTAGCCCGAATTATGGGCCTTATTCAGATACTCGAAAATGAACCCATTGAAACAGAAAGTACAACGGAGGTTTTAAATTATATTTTACTCTCGGCAAAAGAACTGGATATAGTAATAAAATCTATTGTAGATAAAACTCACCTTGAACAAAATGATAGTTTTCTAACAGTTTAGACGCTTCTGTATTAGATTCTCCTTTTTATCTGTGATCAAAGTAAAACTATTTTTTTATAGAAAATAGTGTAGCTGAATGTACTACAAAAGGTATTGATCATTTATTTTATAATTGTAGCTTAAATAATAAAATAATTTTTAATAAAAGACTAAATTTTCCAGGTTCTTTATTCTGAGAATGGACAGATTTAGATTTCTATTCTTAAAGCTGGAGGCACTTTTTATTTTATTGTCAAAAAAAACAATCACATGGTAACTACTTTATTTGAACTGGATTTTTCGCGATGGGATGTTATTCTGATGTCGTTAATGCCGGCTATAATTAATCTGGGTATTTTTATTTATATATTGTTTTTTTTGCAACAAAACTTAACCAATTATATTTTTGCGCTCTTTGTATTTCTAGCTGGATTTTGCCAAATTAGTGATGGTTTGGTTAGAATGAGTGTAACGCAGGAAACTGCATTAGAGTGGTCTCGGATAAGCGGGTCTTTTTTATTGTTTGTTTCTCCTTTTGGCATCCTTTTTACGCTAAGTGTTTCTAAATCTCTTAAATATATCTCAAACCGATTTATTTTTATATCACTTTTTCTGCCGCCGGCAATTTTATTATTAATTTCAATTGCCAGATTAGATAAATACAGTATTATCAGCTCTGAGACATGGCACTGGATTGTTAACCCTTTACCCTTTTTAACCACTAAACTTATTTATATCTGGATTTCCGGTACATCTTTGGTGATGTTAGGCCTACTTTGGTTTAATTTTAGCACTGCAAAAAATGACCCCAAAAAGCACCTCCAATTATTATTACTTGCTATTGGATTCTCTATTCCTGTTACTGGCGGAATTATTTTGGAAGTTATTCTTCCCCTTTTATTCGGTATGGATGATATCCCACTCAGCACCCCGCTTTTTACTACGTTTTCCGTTTGTTCTCTTATTGCGATTAAAAAATACGGGTTGTTTGAATATTCACCAAAGCACAAATGGGATCAGATTATTGAATCGATGAACGAGGGAATAATAATTGTAGACGCAGATGACAGAATCATGTATTCAAATAAAATGTTTTATGAGTTACTAGGATATAAGGAACATGAAATAATAGGAAAGATTGCTTATGAATTATTCCAAGATGATGAGGAAATGCATCTGACGGGAAATATTATAAATGAACGTAAAACGAGAAAATCGGCTCAATATGAAACCCGTTTGAAATCAAAATCCGGCGAAAAAATATGGCTATTGATAAATGCATCACCCTATACAGACAATACAAAAAAAATTATCGGATCAATCGTTATTCATACAAATATTAACAGAGAGAAAAAAGTAGAAGCACTCTTTCGGGCCCTGGTAGAAAATGTAGGAGATATTTTTTCATTAACAGATAAGGATGGAGTATTAGTATATGTTAGTAAAGCAATTGAGAAGGTAACCGGTTTCACGCCTGAGGAGGTAAAAGGCAAACCGGCTTCGTTTCTAATGCATCCTGATTTTATTAAAGAGTCGGAAGAAATTCTCAGAGAACTGTTAAAAAATCCGGGCGTTTCTATTCCCCGTATAAATCGTTTTCTGCACAAAAAGGGACATTATGTTTGGGTGGAGGGTACAGTTACAAATTTGCTTCATGATCCCAATATTCACGCTATTGTAACTAATTACCGTGATATAACAGAGAGAAGGGAGGCGGAAGAGCGAATAATACAATCGGAGGAAAATCTGCATGCGATTTTTGAGAATACTTCTGAAGGATTTGTACTCACTGATGTAAATGGAATAGTAAAATATTTCAATCATGCAGCAAAAAAAATGATATTAAATAATATTGAAAAAGAAGCTGAAATTGGAAATAGCATCTTTAATTTTATAGAACCTGGCAGAAAAAATTATTTGGAAGATATAATTACCAAAGTATTAAATGGAGAAACAATTCAATACGATGGTTCTTATCACCAAAAGGATGGGTTGATTATATGGCACGATTTTACTGTTAATCCGGTTATTGATGATACAGGAGTAGTTGGAATATGTTTTACTGGCCGTGATATTACCAGTCGTATAGCCGCAGAAGAGTTAAAAAGTCTGATTATGAACTCATCATTGGATGCGATTGTTTGCATGGATATAGATGGATTAATAACCTTATGGAATCCAAGTGCTGAAAAGATTTTCGGGTGGAATGAAAAGGAAGTGCATGGCAAAAGGATTTCAGACATTATCATACCGGAACAATACAGGCAAAGACATGAAGATGGATTTAGAAACTATCTTAAAACAGGTGTGAATAGAATGCTTAATAAGGTTTGGGAAATAACTGCATTGAACCAAGGCCAAAAAGAGTTTCCTGTAGAGTTATCAATTATTCCTATAAAGCAAGAAAATAAAGTTATTTTTTGTGCATTTATTAAAGATATATCTGAAAGAAAAGAAGCTGAAGAAAAGTTGCGCAATAATGAAGAGCACTTAAGAATAATTATCGACAACGAACCTGAATGTGTTAAAACTGTTGATCTCTCTGGTGCACTGCTGGAGATGAACCCTGCGGGACTTTCACTTCTTGGTGTTCAGAACATAAAAGATATTATTGGTAAAAAGGCAACTGATTTCGTACATCCGGAAGATAAAGAGATCTATGCGGATTTGCATAATAGAATTTGCAATGGTGAAACGGGCACCGCAGATTACAGAATGTTGGGTATAGGACAAACACAGAAATGGATGGAGTCTAATGCCGTTCCGCTGAAAAATATAAATGGTGAGGTTTATGCTGTTTTGAGTGTTGCCAGAGATATAACTGAAATAAAAAAATCTCAGGAGCAATTAATTAATAATGAAAAACGTTTCCGGACATTAGTAGAAAATGGAGCTGATGCAGTTGTTATATTATCTGCAGAAGGTAATCCGCTGTATGTCTCGTCTTCAATTGAAAAGGTTATTGGGTATTCCGAATCAGAAGCCATGCAACAAAATTTGTTGACTTTAGCCTATCCGGATGATATAGCTTTCATTAAAAAAGTTATGCAGGAGGCACTCGCTAATCCGGGTAAATCAATACCGGGTTATACCGGTAGGTTAAAGCATAAAGATGGTACCTGGCACTGGTATGAATCTACTATCACCAATATGCTTCATGATCCCGCAATAGCCGGCATTATAAAAAACTTCAGGGATATAACTGAACGCAAAGAATCGGAAGACAGGATTAGTGAATCCGAAGCAAATCTTAAAGCTATTTTTGAAAATACATCTGAAGGTTTTTTTCTGATAGATATGAACCATGTGCTGAAGGCTTTTAATAATAAAGCAAAAGAAATTATAACGCTTAATCACCATGTAAAAAATGAACTGCAAACCGGTTTAAATTTTTTCACCTTTATTGAAGAATCAAGGCATGAGTTTTTTAGAAATGCAATTTTTAAAATAATGGAGGGAGAAACCGTAAATTATAACCGCAGCTATGTACAAAAAAATGGCAATACTGTGTGGTTAAATTATTCAATCATTCCCGTTATTGATGATAACCGTATTAGCGGATATTGCATAACTGCTCATGATATTACCCACCAAAAAAATGCCGAATTGCAAAAGGAGTTCGACAGTAATAATCTTAATGCACTTATCAATAATACAAATAATCTGATGTGGAGTGTAGACCACAACCTTTGTTTAATTACTTCTAATAGTGCGTATGAAGCACAACATAAATTATTTACGGGACAAGTTGTGAGAAAAGGTGAAAGTGTAATTGTTGAGCACATGGATAAGGATACACTGGAACGATGGAAAGCTAATTATAAAAGAGCTTTGGATGGAGAAACATTTACCATTATGGAACATGTAAAATTAATGGAAGAATGGTGGATTGAAGTTTCTTTTTATCCTGTTAAAAAGGGTAATGAAGTAATAGGAACAGCATGTTATGGACACAATATTACTGAGCGAAAAAAATTTGAAAAGGAGTTTCAACTGCATACCGATGAACTGTTAACAGTTAAAAATGATCTCGAACATAAAGAAATAAGGTTAAAACAAGCACAAGAGATTGCTCATGTAGGAAACTGGGAAGTAAACTTTGAATCGAATGAAGCTAAATGGTCTGATGAGGCTTACAGAATTTATGGACTCATACCGGGAACACATATCCATGCAATGGATTCCTGGCTTTCTTTTGTACACCATGAAGATATAGACTATGTAAATCATGAGATCATTCAGTCTCAAAAAGCATGTAGTAATTTTTCTTTTTATCACCGGATTGTACATCCTGATGAAATGATTAGATATGTATTTACGGAAGGCAGATATGAGTTTAAAAGTGATGAAACACCAGTGGGTATTTATGGTGTTGTGCACGATGTAACCGATGAGCATATTGTTGCGGAGAAATTACTGGAATTAAATGCCAGACTCGAAAAACGGGCGCATGAGTTGGTGGTGTCTAACCAGGAACTGGAGCAGTTTGCTTATATAGCATCTCATGATCTGCAGGAGCCATTAAGAATGGTAACAGGTTTTTTAACGCAATTAAATAATAAGTATAAAGAGCAGTTAGATGACAGAGCTAAAGAATATATTTATTATGCCACTGATGGTGCTGTTAGAATGCGCCAGATCATTCTTGATTTACTTGAATATTCAAGAGTAGGAAGAAAGGAATTTGCATTTGAACCGATTGATATGAATGAACTCGTAAATCAAACTGTTCAGTTAAACAGAACAATTATTGAAGAAAAGGGTGCTGTAATAGAATGGAATAATCTGGCAACTATAAGAGGGAGTGGAATTACTTTGCAACAGATTTTACAAAACCTGATCGTAAATGCTTTAAAATATCAAAAAGATGAAGTAACTCCCGTAATTAAAATCAGCTCCTCAGAAACCGCTCACTTTTGGCAATTTGCAATTAAAGATAATGGCATTGGCATCGAGGAAAAGTTTTTTGATAAAATATTTATTGTTTTTCAAAGACTTCACAACAGGGAAAAGTATTCAGGTACAGGGATAGGACTTGCTATTTGCAAAAAAATTGTCGAAAATCATAATGGTCGTCTTTGGGTTGAATCTAAAATTGGTGAAGGATGTACTTTTTATTTCACCATTTCTAAAAAATTATAATTGTTATAAATAGTATGCACAAGCACCGGTTAATACTTAATACTATTTTTCTGATCCAGTTTATAGATACACATCGCAATGGATTTAGAATTGTATTGGTCATTCTCAGTATTATTTATGTGGTAAAGGTGTGCTTGTAAATAATGAAATATGTTTTATGGAAAAACCTGTAAATAAACACAAATTTTCTGCTAAAATGGATAGATCGGAAACGCCGGTCACATCAAACAAAGTTGATTCTGTTAATCTTGGGAAATTGCATGCGGCAGCATTTAATTTAACAAACACCGGTATATGCATTATTACGGAACAAGGAATAATCGCAGACGTTAATGATTCTTTTTGTGAGATTTATGGGTATAACAGGGAGGATCTGACTGGTAATAATTTTACGATGGTTATTGAGCCCGGATCTCGTGAGTTACTTAATAAAATTCATGCTGAATTTTTTAAGGGAATAGTTCTACCGGCAACGGAAAGAAAGGCTATACATAAAAACGGGAAAATTATTGATGTAATATCTTGTTCACAGTTATTAACTGATGATGATGGCAAAAGATATAGAATAGTTTCTTTGAGTGATATAAGCATCATGAAAAACACACAGCAACTCATTCAGCAAAGTGAAAATAAATACAAATCGATTATTGAAAATTCGATGATTGCTTTTTTTTTGGGTAAGTGTGATGGTAGCATATTAGAGGTAAGTGTGCAGGCTTGCAAAATGTTTGGCTATTTGGTTGATGAATTAAAAATACTGCATGAAAATGCTCTTTTTAGGGCAGATGCGACATTGATTGAACTCTTAACAATTAGAAATAAGGAAGGGCAGGTAAAAGGAGAATTAACAGCGATTCGTAAAAATGGGGAGCATTTTCCATGTGAATTTTCATCTGTTGTTTTTAAAGATATAAATGGAGAAGAAAAAACAAGCTCAACCATTATTGATATTACAGAGAGAAAAAAATCAGAGGAAGAGTGGAATCTCCTGATGAACAATACTGAGGAAAGTTTTGTACTCGTTAACACTAATTTAGAAATCGTAATTTGTAACAAACAATTTGAAGAAAGATATAGAAAGATTTACAAAAAAACAGTAAAAAAGGGTGATAATGTTCTCCATTATTCTCAATCAAGTCGTAGAGAAATTGTAGCAGATATATACAAAAAAGTACTTGTGGGCGATACGCTTGAAAGTGAAGTAGAGATAGTGTTACCGGATGGTAATGCGGTTACCTTCTTAAACCTTTTTAAGCCCTCACGTGATAACCATGGAAACATTACCGGAGTATTTGTAACATCATCAGATATAACCGAAAAGAAAAAATCTCAAAAAAATTTTATTAAAAGCGAAAACCGTTTTAAAGCAATTATAGAGAACAGTAGTGATATGATCTCTCTTATTAACGGTGAAGGAGAAATTGAATATATTAGTCCGGTAATAGCAAGTACTTATGGCTACACTAACATAAGAAGGCTAACGGAAATTATTCATTCTGATGACATGCACAAGGTTAATGAATTACTGAAAGAATCTTTTCTAAAGCCCGGCATTCAATTGCCTACTCTTATCAGAACAAAAATAAAGGATGGCAGTTATATATGGGTTGAGGGAACTCTAACCAATATGTTAAATATTGATGGTATTAATGCTATAGTTGCCAATTTCAAAAATGTTACCCAACGCAAAGAAGCGGAAGATAAACTGGAAATAAATGAAATGCGTTTCCGTACGCTTATCGAAAATAGTAACGATATGCTATTGTTAATGGATGCAGACAGAAATGATAAATATCTCAGTCCTTCTTTATATAAAATATTAGGATATAGAGAAGAGGATCTTCTGGGCAAACGACTTTTTAATTTTGTTCATCCGGATGATAAGGCCAAGGTGATTAAAACGAGTGAATCAGTTTTAGAAAATCCGGGTAAAACATTTAACTGGGTATCAAGAATAAGAAAAAAAAATAATACTTTTATAAATGTAGAAGGGACTATTATTAATCTTTTACATTTAAACGGGATTAATTCAATTGTGAATAATTTCAGAGATGTGTCTGAAAAAGTGAATGCAATAGAACTGATAAAATCAAGTGAATTGCGATACAGAACCTTGTTTGATTTTATTCCTTATCCAGTGTTTACTTATGATGAGTTTACATTTGAATTTGTGCAAATTAACCAGGCGGCCTTAACTTTTTACGGATACACTAAAAATGAAATGATGGAGATTAGCGTATTGGATATCCGGCCGGAAAAGGAGAAGAAAAATACTATAAAAAATATTGAATTTAATAAGGGGTCTGAATCTTACAAATTGGAAACGATACATCAGAAGAAAGATGGAACTATAGTTAAAGTGGATGTTTTTAGTAACAGGATTTCTATTGACAATCGAATTTTGCGGCTAATACAGGTAACTGATCTTACTAAAATTTTGCAAATAAATAAAGAAAGGGAAATTGTTGGCGAAACGCTGAAAATACTATCTCAATCTACAGATTTAAGCACAGTGCTTTATAATGTTTTGAAAAAGATCAACTTGATAGTTCAATGGGATCACATAGAAATATGGCTGCCCGATTTTGATAAACTTATATTAAAAATTGCCGCAACCACTTCAAATCCAAAAGCAGCAAAAGTTAAATTTTTCGAAAAGTATTCAAAAGATTTAAGTTGTAATTACGATGAGAATAACCTTACAGGTTTAACCTTAAAAAACAAAAAAAGTATATGGATTACCGATTTGCAAAAAGGGAAAATTTTTAACCGTAAAAAAATAGCAGCTAAGAGCGGTCTTCAATCAGCCTTTACTGTTCCACTTTTACAGGGCAATAACGTTGTAGGCATAATGATTTTGTTTTCTGAAAAAAGAGAAATGGAAGATAAAAATCTTGTTGAACTACTTACCAGAACAGGTACCCATATAGGTTCAGAAATCCAGCGAAGAAGATCAGAAGATGAACTAAATTTATTTTTTGATTTTTCTCCTGATTTTTTATGTATTGCGGGTAATGATGGGTATTTTAAAAAAATCAATTCTGCTCTAACACACTTATTGGGCTACACCAAAGAGGAGTTAATGAGCAAACCTTTTTCGCACTTTGTTCATCCGGAGGATCAACAAAGTACTTATATACAAATGAATAATCTTTCGGAGAGCAGACAGGTTTTTTCATTTGAAAACCGATATGTTGCTAAAGATGGATTACTTAAGTGGCTTTCCTGGACATCAACACCAATGATAAGTGAAGGGTTAATTTTTGCCGTAGCAAAAGATGTTACTTCCCGTAAACTTGCCGAACTGGGAATGCGAAATTCGGAAGAAAAAACCAGACTGATAATGAATGCGGCTCTGGATGCAATTATTTGCATAGATACCTTAGGAGCAATTACATTTTGGAACCCTCAGGCAGAAAAAATGTTTGGATGGAAAAAGGAGGAAGTAGTAAACCGGATATTTTCTGAAATAATTATTCCTGAGCCACTGCGTGAATTGCATGATTTAGGCATTGATGTTTATTTACAAACAGGACATGGGCCCTCGTTAAATGTAATATTGGAGTTATCCGCTATAAATAAATCAAAAAAGGAGTTTCCAATAGAGTTAACAATTTTGCCAATTAAACAGGATAATGAAGTGTTTTTCTGTGCTTTTATCAGAGATGTTACGGAACGCAAAAAAGAGGAACAGTATAAGGAGTTTGAACGAAGAGATAAAGAAGCACTCATTAACAGCACAGAAGATTTTATTTGGAGTGTTAGCAAAGATCTGAAATTGATTGCAGGCAATAACGCATTTCTGTTTTCATTTTTATCTTTCACGGGTAAGGTATTAAAACCAGGTGATAACTTATTGATGCCTGGTATGTTTGATGATGCTTTGAAAGAATTTTGGGAACAGTGTTACAGGAGGTCATTAGTTGGAGAATCTTTTAAAAAGGAAATATATTCGCCTTCCGTATTTAACAGATCGGAATCCTGGACGGAAACAACTTTTAATCCTATTTATGGACAGAATGAGATTGTTGGTATAGCCTGTTATAGTAGAAATATAACTGAGAATAAATTAGTGGAAAGGGCATTGCTTATTAGTAATGAAAGATATGATCTGGTATCAAAGGCTACTAACGATGCAATTTATGACTGGGATGTTAAAAACAAAGGCGTTTACAGAACGGGACAGGGGTTAAAAGTCCTTTTCGGATATGATCCGGTTGAAGCCAAAAAGGAAGATAATTTTTGGGAAAATAGAATCCATCCTGATGATATTATGGGTGCATTAGAGAAACTACAAAGCGATTTTAAGAATCCGGGTATTGACATATGTGAACATGAATATCGTTTTCGCAAAGCTGATGGTAAATATGCCTATATATTCGATAAAGGATTTATCATCAGGAATGAAAATGGTGAGGCTCTGAGAATGATAGGAGCTACCCAGGATATCACTCATAGAAAGGAAACAGAGATACTTTTACATCATTTAAATGAAGATCTTAAAAAGCGAGCTGAAGAATTAGCTATATCAAATAAGGAGCTGGAACAGTTTGCTTATGTAGCCTCACATGATTTGCAGGAGCCGTTGCGGATGGTATCAAGTTTTCTTACACAACTCGAAAAAAAGTATAAAGATATTCTTGATGATAAAGCTAAACAGTACATATATTTTGCAGTTGATGGTGCAACGCGAATGCGCAAAATAATTCTTGATCTCCTTGAATATTCAAGAGTAGGTAAAAGGGAACATGAATATGATCGTGTAAACATGAATGAATTATTATTCGGTGTTGCGCAACTAAATCGCACTATTATGGAGGAAAAAGGTGCCATTTTAGATTGGAAGAATTTACCTGTTATAGAAGCTCGTAAAACGCAAATTCAACAGGTGATTCAAAACCTGATCGGGAATGCCCTAAAGTATCAGCATCCAAATACAAAACCTTTGATTGTGATCAGATCAATAGAGACTGACACCCATTGGCAATTTGAGATTACTGATAATGGTATAGGAATTGATCCGCAGTTTTTTGATAAAATATTTGCGGTTTTTCAAAGGCTCCACAATAAAGATGAATATTCAGGAACCGGAATAGGTTTAGCTATATGCAAAAAAATTGTAGAAAATCACGATGGAAAAATGTGGGTAGAGTGCGATCCGGGAAAAGGTTGTTCTTTTTACTTTACCATCTCCAGGATACTAAAGCACGAATAAAAAAATCTGATTATTAGAAAATGTTCATTTATATTTATAATCGGAATAAGGAAGTTATGTGTCGTATAATTCACTGACAAATAATTTTTTTGGTAAAACTTATTGAACAATTAACAACCTGTAAATTTTGTAATTATAACCATCGTATTCAATGATAAAACCTATACATATCCTTTTAGTAGAAGATAATGACGGTGATATTCTTCTCACCACCGAGGCCCTCAATGAAGGTAAAATTTCCAATATAATATCTGTTGTGAAAGATGGCTGGGAGGCAATCCAGTTCTTAGAAAAAAATGGCAAATATCTGGATGTGCAAATCCCTGACCTGATCTTACTAGATGTAAATCTGCCCAAAATGAATGGTCATGAGGTGCTGAAAAATATTAAGGCAAATGAAAAATTAAGACAAATACCGGTAATTATTTTAACTACTTCCTCGTCAGAAAATGACGTTCATCTCTCTTACCAAAATTATGCCAACTGCTTTATAACAAAGCCTGTTGATGTAGGTGATTTTTTAAAAGTTGTATCTTATATTGAGAATTTCTGGATTTCTATAGTTCAATTACCCACAAAAATAAAAAATTGAAATGACTATTACTAATCAGGATTTAAAACTTTTAATTGTTGAAGATAATTCGGGCGATTTTATATTAATTGACGATTATTTGAAAGAAGAAGTAAAATCTACTCTTTTAAGCCGTGCGAAATCATTTGCCGAAGCTCAGTCAGTATTGCTCATAAGGAAAGATTTTGATGTAATTCTGCTCGACTTAACTTTACCTGATTTGAGTGGTGATAAACTGGTGCGGGAAATTTTGCTTCTTGCCGGCCAGATTCCTGTTATTGTATTGACGGGTTATTCTGATAAAGAATTTGGTGTAAAAACACTAGCTCTTGGGGTATCAGATTACTTATTAAAAGACGAATTAAATGCCTATCAGCTCTATAAAAGTATAGCTTATAGCAGAGAACGAAAGCGCATTGAAATAAGTTTGATGAAAAGCAATGAACGCTACGAAATAGTGGCCAAAGCTACTAGTGATACCATATGGGATCTTGACATTGTAAATGACAAAATGCAATACAATAACGGCATTCATGAAATGTTCGGTTATTCATCCCGTGAAATAGCCGAAATTGGTGTTTGGTGGAAAGAAAAGTTGCATCCGGAAGACATACAAAGAGTAACCGAAGCTCTTGCTGAAATGTATGAGAAAGGCGAGGTTCATCTTCAGATAGAATATCGTTTCAGGTGTGCTGACGGTTCTTATAAATATATATTCGACAGAGGTTTTTTAATGACAGGTGAGAATGCAGAACCTCTCAGAATGATTGGAGCAATGCAGGACATCACACGGCAAAAAGAAGAAGAAAACAGGCTTAGACTGCTCGAATCAGTAATTACTAATGCAACTGATGCAGTTATGATAACGGCATTCGAGCCACTTGGAGAACCTGGTCCGGCAATTGTTTATGTAAATAACGCATTCACCAAAATGACCGGTTATTTAAGTAACGAAGTGATTGGAAAGTCTCCCCGTTTTTTACAAGGTCCTAAAACCAGTAAAGATAAGTTGAATGCTTTAAGTGAATGTTTAAGAAAAGGTGAATCCTGCGAATTAGAAGTAATAAACTACCATAAAGATGGATCAGAATACTGGGTGCAATTAGCCATTGCGCCTGTGGCAAATGGTTTAGGCGAACATACGCATTTTATTGCTATTGAAAGAGATGTTACCGAGCGAATCAAACACTTGCAGGCTATTGAAGATCAAAACACGAAGCTTAAAGAAATTGCCTGGACACAATCGCATGTTGTAAGAGCACCTTTAGCGCGAATTATGGGTATTGTTGATTTGTTCAATTCTGATGCACTAGAGGAACATGAAACACACGAATATTTAAACTATATACTTAGTTCTGCGAATGAACTGGATGCTGTTATTAAAAGTATTGTGTTAAAGACTTCCGCTGCAGATCAAAAGGATTAATTTAGTCGGTTATATTTTTATAAATCTTCTCTTAAATACAAGGTATTTATCAGCTATTAAATATTCTTCATTTTTATCACTCAGGGTGCTTAAAAACTTTATTTCCTGCCTCTATTTTACAACAGTGTTTGCCTCAGTGGCAGGATAATTTTATCTGCAATTTATAAGTATTTCTATGTATTAATAATATAAAAATACATACAGATTTAAAATTGTAAGCTTCATTAAATTCAATTTCTACGCTGTTTTTTCTTTTTAATTTTTATTTGTCCGTATAAAATATTCGAGCCATTATAGCTCAGTTAATTCTAAATTAAATTCAAATTATTTCTTCTTTATAAGTTCTTAATTATGAATACAGCCGCTCATAATTGTAGATAAAACCACCACAAATTTTTTTACAATACAGTTACAAAACAAAAATATTTATCACTATTTATTTTTTTTCGGTGTGGTTGTTAGTTTGTACCCGTAATGCAGCTCAAATAAATATAACGCAGATTAAATAGCATAAGTGCCCACTAAACATAAAAAATGAAATTCCTTATAACCATAATAATCATCAATATAGTACTTGTTCTTACCGAACAGGTTGCTACATTTAGGTTATTTGGTAAAAGGTTTTCAAATACGAATACTAAATGGAAGTTTAATTTTTTTACGTTACTTATTTTTATTTTTAGCTTAATGCTGTCTGAACCAATTCAGGCACAACCCTGCGTAGGATCACCGAGCTACAATGTAAATCTTTCAGCAAATAACGATAGTACCTGGACAAGTCCATCTATAACAAGAGGAGGTAACTGTTGCGCCACTTCCAACTGTGTAGAATTCAATATTACGCTCAGTGTAAATTCAACCGGAATACAATTAGATATTATATCTGGAGCTATACCAGGCGGGGCATTAAATTACAGAGTGGGTTGTGGTCCGGCATTATCTTTTGGTCAGCCTATTTGTCTTATCGGTACCGGTCCTTTCAGGATTACTTTTTGTAAACCAGGCGGCAATTCAAATATTTACCAGATTAAAGCTATTCCTAAGCCAAAAGTACAAGGATTGTTTGCAGGCTCACCGGCATGCGGAATTTATATTAAAGCCAAAGGTTTTGAAACAGCCGGTCTTACCTGGACATCAATACCATCTACTACCATCAGTAATAGTTATTTAAGCTGCCGCACTAATTGTGATTCTGTTAGTATAGTACCCGGGCCTATTTCATATCCGCTTTCCCTTACTTATAAAGTTTGCGGTAATGTAACCGGAGCATGTGCAAGCCCATCAACCTGTGATACTTTTAATGTAATACTTGTTGATAATCCAATAGTTGCCATTACACCACGAAACCCCATAATTTGTTACGGAGGAGGCACCACACTTGCACTAACTGCAAACCCTACAGGTGGATTGGCTCCATATAAATATTTATGGAATACAAATGATACATCGAGGGTGAAGACATTTGGTGCAGGTACCTACCGTGTTGCTATGACAGATTCTTTAGGGTGTATTGTTGCCAGAGATACGAGCATAATTACCGTAAATAATTTGCCATTTACTGCAAATGCCGGTAATGATACAACCGTTTGTTCATCAATAAACACTGTTAATTTACGGGGCAGAATTCAGGTTGCAACAGGTGGAAAGTGGAGCGGCGGTACCGGTAAATTTATTCCGTATGATACTACCCTTAATGCAATTTATGTTCCATCACTTTCTGAGATAAATGCCGGGATTGTTAAACTTATACTTACAACCACTGGCAATAATGGATGCACGCCTGCAAGAGATACGGTTAGCATCACTATTAATCAGGCTCCGGTACCAATGATAACCGGCTCCCTGAATTTATGCGAATACACGTTAGGAATACCTTACAATACACCAGCAGTAGCAGGTAATAGTTATGATTGGCATGTAGTGGGCGGAACAATAGCCGGTGGACAGGGAACAGCCAATATTTCGGTTAACTGGGGTAATGCAGGACCCGGTTATATTTATATGATACAAACAGCAGTATCAGGATGTAAAGGAATTGGGAGTTTGCAAACCATTTCAAGATTTGACCTGAACTCAAACCCTATAACTAAAGCAACAATTGGCCCCGATGCAATAAGTAGTGATACTGATGCGTATTCAAATGGTTTCGGTTACCAGATTACAAGTAATTGCGGAAGTAGTAAAGGAGCTGATATAACTATTCCCGGATCCATATTTGACAGGGGTAAAATGTGTATGACTTTCAGTTTTCAGAGAGATGAAGCCGAAGCTGATTTTTTTAACAGGGGAGGTACGCGGTTTTATATCACTGGTGGTAAACTTAGTATTCAAATGAGAATAAACAACGGAGCCGGCGGCTATGCGGATATTGGACCATTATTAACTACTTACACAGTACCAAATGATGACAATTTTAAATACTATACTTTTTGTTATGATTCAGCATCAGGTGTAGCGAGGGTATTAGTTGACGACTCCATTGTATGGTCTTATCAGGCACCATTAAGCCGCTCTTTATACTGGATAGGCGCGGGCAATGCGATAATGGGAACATTTATGGACGGAAGTTGCTCCGGTAAAACACTGATGGATTTTATAAATATAGCAATTCCGGTATCAATTTATCCTAAACCAAAACCTGTTATTTCAGGACCATCGCCGGTATGCACTTATAACTATACTTATACCTATTCCGTGCCATCAGACCCTTCTGCAAGTATATATCTCTGGACGATTTCAGGAGGCAATATTTTATCAGGTGCGGGTACAAATTCAGTAACTGTAAAATGGATAGTTGCAGGTACCGGAATTATATCTTTAAAACAAACATATACAACCACAAATTGTGATACCACCATTTCAAAAAGTATCCTTATAAATCCATCACCTGTTCCCGTGATGAGTGGTTATGATAGTGTATGTGCAAATAAAAATTACACCTATTCTGTTGCTTCAATTACAGGCAATACATATTTGTGGAGCATATCTTCCGGTGGTACAATTATAGGTTCAGCCACATTAAATACATTAACAGTGAAATGGGGAATTGCAGCCAACAGGTTTTTAACGCTTAAACAAACCAATGTATTTGGTTGCGATAGTACCATAACAAAAGACATTATCATATTAGCTCCACCTACTCCGGTAATTACAGGTAATAACCTAACCTGTCAGAACAGAATTTATACCTACAACACACTTGCTGTAGCCGGTCATACATATTTGTGGACCACAACTGGTGGGAGCTTTATGGGAGGCAACAGGGGCAATACTGTACAGATAAAATGGGGTTTATCGGGCAGTGGAACAGTATTGCTTACTCAGTCTATTTCTACAGGATGCGATAGCACGGTATTTGAGAGCATTACCATTCAACCTGCACCTGCACCGGTAATAAATGGAGCAGACAGTAGTTGTGAAAATACATTGCTTACCTATTCTGTTAATGCAACTGCAGGACATACTTTTATCTGGTTAGCAAATGGCGGCGTAATACAAGGATCTACTATTTCAAATACTGTACAGGTTAAATGGGGTTTAGTGGGTATTGGTACTCTTACTGTTACACAAACAAGCGGCAGCGGATGTGACAGTACAATCGCTAAACAAATAATTAAACTGGCAAGGCCCGTGCCTGTTATAACCGGAATTACAATTGTTTGTTCAGGTAAACAAGCATCTTATTCAATAGCAGGCTTAACAGGCAGCACCTATTTATGGACTGTAACAGGGGGCAATATATCCGGATCAAACACTGCTTCATCTATAACTGTATTATGGAGTATTGCAGGTACAGGAACAGCAACCATAAAACAAACAAACAGTTTGGGATGTGATTCAATAGTATCGGTAAGCGTTACTATCAGGCCTACGCCTGTACCTTCTATTAATGGCACCAATACCGGATGTGCAACTGTAGGCAACAGATTTTATGTTTTTTCAGCGTCGGGAAATACATATAGCTGGACAGTAAGTGGTGGCACAATAATAGGTGTAAGTACCGACACTGCCTGTTTTATCACATGGGGTGCCTCAGGCATAGGAGCAGTAAGTATTAGACAGGTTAATTCTTTTGGATGCGATTCAACCGTTTCAAAAAACGTAACAATAAATCCAACTCCGGTTCCGGTAATAACAGGCAATAGTACACCATGCTCGAGAAAAACACACGTGTATTCAGTGCCTTTTGTAGCCAGTAGTACATACCAATGGTCAAGCGCAGGTGGTAATATTATTGGAACCAGTTCCACTAACCTGATTTCGTTGTTATGGGGTGCAGCAGGTACAGGTAATGTAACCGTTACTCAAACCAATATCTATGGTTGTTTTGCCTCAAAAATTATGACAATTACCATATTAACATTACCAGGACCTTCAACGCTATATCATTATTAAAATAGAAATAAAAAATAAGCAATACATAACAATAAAAACAAAACAATGCAATCATTAAGAATCCATTCTAAACCTGTTACCGTTTTGGTAACAAAACAAAAAAATATTCAGTGTAAAGCCAGGAGTCCGGGATAAATTAATTGAACATATTAGCTAAAATCCTTCCTAAACTCTATACCCAAAAAACAAATAACAAACACAACAAACAATAATATTAAAAACCTTAAAAAAAAAACAATCACATGAAAAATTTAATTACAATCAATATGAAAACAAAGTCAATTTGTAAAATAGCTGCCATGCTATTATTAACTACTTTCGCAGCAGCAAACGCTAATGCACAAAGCTCAGCAACAACCGATTCAATTTGCTCAGGCTCCTTAAACAAAATTTATAAAATATCTGGTTTACCGGGCAGTACTTTCACCTGGACTTTTAGTGGTGGTGGAACAAAAACAAGCGGAGGCACAACAGATTCTATTACCGTTAACTGGTCTGCTACACCGGGCATCGACACCCTTACTGTTGTTGAAGCAAATACCTTAGGTTGTTTGGGTGATCCTGTTAAGTTAGTGGTAGTACGTTTGGCTCCACCAACAGTTGTATTAAGCGGAACGGATTCTATCTGTTTAAACTCAGCAACAACTTTAAACAAGCTTGAAATGAACTTTACAGGTTATGCTCCATGGTCTGTACAATACACAGAAGCTGGAACTACCAGATCAGTAATTACTTCTTCAACAAAGTATAATTTCAACTCTCAGGTATTCACAACTCCTGGTGTAAAAGGATATGTAGCAACTACACTAACAGACAGGTTTGGCTGCACTGGAACTTATTCAGGTACTGCATCAGTTACTGTATTTCCAAAACCAACTACCTCGGCAATTATACATTACTAATCTTAATTTAAATCCTACCCTGTTTACAAATAAAATGGTGTCCGCCTGCTTGAGGCGGACACCTGCTTGAAAAAATAATCCAAAAAAATTGATTCTGAAAATTAACATATCACTTTTGCTCCTGCTGTTCATCGTCTGCGAAGTTCGCTCACAGATTATAGATACAGTTTGTGCCGGAGATATAAATGTTATCTATTCTGTAGATCAACATGCAGGATCAACCTATCAATGGAATATTAATGGTGGAAGGATCCGCTCCGGAAATGGTCAGGCAACCATCCTTGTTGATTGGTTCAGCCAGCCGGGCTTATACCACCTTTCAGTTCTCGAAAAAAACATATTGAATTGTGCGGGAGATCAAGTTGAAGCATTTGTTTTAATAAGAGGTAAGAATTTTAAAGTGAATTATCCACCACAGGCATGTATCAATGATACCGTTATTATAACGGGAAATGGTGGAGACCGGTACTTGTGGAGTAACGGTGATACTAATAGCTCGATAAGTATAAAATTAGTAAGGGACACTTCCATGGTGATAAGAATTTCTGCAAATGTTTGTGGGATCCAGACAGATTCTTTCCCAATAAAAATAAAAGCAGTTAAAAATCCGGTTGCATCCTTCAGCCCGGATATAAGTGTATTTTACAAAGATCAGCATGTACTGTTCAACTATATGGGCAGTCCACTTGATAATGTTAGCTGGGAACTGGAGAAATCTACCTATAATAAAATTGTGGCCCGAAACATCAATGTTACTTTTATAGATACAGGACAGGCTTATATAAAACTTGTTTCGGTAAACAATGCTGGATGCAGGGATTCGATTATTAAAATGATCAACATTAAGGATGAACATATCTTCATGCCAAATGCATTTACACCCAATGGTGATAAATTAAATGATGAATTTAAAGCGGTTGGACATGGCATAAAAACATTCCGCATGACTGTTTTTAATCGCTGGGGTGAAGAGATCTTTAAATCTTATTCGATACTGGATGGATGGAATGGTTTTGATAAAGGAGATGCTCTGCCATCCGATGCTTATGGATATTCAATAGAGGCTATCGGAAATAGCGGTAAGTCTTATTCCTTCAATGGATCAGTTACCCTTTTAAAATAATATCAATGTTTAGCTTTTAAGGCTCTATTGTTTTACAAAAAATAAAAATAAGAATATGAATTTACTTTATACCAGATTTTGCGCAGCAGGTATTTTTATCAGAATAATTGCTATTATTTTTATCATCGCTGTTGCTTTATTGAATGTTTCAAAAGCATCAGTACTGTCGGGTACACAGCATCAAACACCGCAATCGCTAATTTTAAAAGATGCACAGATGCTGGATGATAATTTATTTGTACTGGGTAAAAATAACAGGTTGTATTGCTTAAATATTCAACAAAATAAGGCAAGTGGAAATAAGAATGAAAAAACAAATATCAGCGGTATTTTTAAGGATGCTGCCAATATGTATGCATGGAATGATCATGATGTATTTGTTTATAACAACTACAAACAGGAATGGAAACTGATTAATAATTTTAAGGACCGGTACATAAAGGGCATCATCTCTGCCGGTGATGAAACAAAAGTTATATTTTTTGATGGTTTAATGAACTTAAAAGATCAATCTTTTATCAAATCGCCCTTCCCTATTAAAATGATGATAAAAGGTGAAGATATTTATGCTGTTTGTGCAAATAATTTTTTGTATAAATTATCCAAAGAAAATAAATATATAAAAATAGTAAAAATTGATTCAGTATTTTATGTGAAGGATATGTATGGTTTAAATAATACCATTTTTTATCTGATCAATAATAACCTCAAAATTCTGAGTACAGGCATTGATAAGCATAATGAAATAAATGTGGCCGACTCTATTACCGGAATCCTGGGGTTTTATAACAACAAACTTTTTTACAAAAATTCGGGTGGTATTTTTGCTTTTGATCTGGCAACTAAAGTAAACATAGATGTTTTGAGCGATGATATTTATAATGTGAGATTACTTGATAACGGAAATTTATTGTATAATGATGCGGAAGGTCAGTGTATCTATTATCAAATGAATACAAAAAACACCCTCAACATTGGAAGTCAGATTAAATCCTATAATATTATTGATTTCATTGGGGGTATTGATCAGGATTTTATCATAACAACGGAAGGTCTTGTATTTAAAAAGGGAGGAAATGGACAAACTTTTTTTGACCTTTCTGATGCTTCCGGAAAAATGTATTCAGCAGTACAAAGCGGGCAGGAAATTTTTATTGCTTGTGAGAATGGTTTACTTACTTTTAACGTGAGCACTTCTGGCTTTTACATAAATAAGGATCTTATAGGTATAGAGTGTAACTCCATTCTTTTATTAGACCGGTGCCTTTATATTAGTTCTTCCGAAAGAGGAATGTTTAAAGTAAAAATTGGCAAAATAGCTGATCATGATCCAAAGGTTACGGTCATCAATGAGGGTTTACTTACCTCTTCAACATACCTTCTGAGAAACTATAACGGGATACTTTATACGGTTTCAAATTCAGGAGTGTACAAAAAAGATTTGAAAAAAGATAAGTGGGAAGAATATGCCGGCAGTGGATTTATAGAACATATTACGGGGATTGCCCATTTTAAAAAGCATTGCAATGCCTTACTTATTTCATCGGTTGAAAAAGGTGTAATGAAAACAAATGATGAAGGAAAAACCTATTCATCTATGAACCTTGGCTTATTAGATTCAGCAATTATTTCATTGGAAGCTGATTCAACAGGTTTTTATGTATTAACTAAAAGCGGGGATATTTATTTTCATCCGCATGAAGGCATTGAATGGACGAAAATTAATGAAGGAGCCGCAAAATTTAACACTGTTTTCCTGCATCCCGGATTGTTGTTTTTGGTAAATAATGAAAATAATATCCATCAGTTACAAACAGAACAGTTTACGCCTGGCTTTTACGTTAACTGGGATATTAAAGATACCTATTGTCATGGTGATAAAATTAGTTTGTCTTTTAAATTTACCGGGCAGGTTGGAAAAACAAATCATGCAGTACTGCAGTTAACGCTCGATAACCAAAGTTTTAATAATGGAAATGTACTTCTGCATTCTGACTTAAAAGAGGGGAATATGGAATACATGATACCTGACAGTTTACCGGCCGGAAAATACAAAATAAGGGTAGTTGGCACCGATCCGTTTGTTCATCCGGAAAAGGCTACCTCCGGCTTTACCTTAAGAAAAGGTACACCACGAACTTATCCGCTTGTATTTAAAGATGAAAAAGGTACGATGCTGAATGCTGTGAAAGTAGATCAGATTAAATATGAATGGATATATAACGGCAACCAGATAAAGGATGAAGGTAATTCAATTAACCTTATAACACCCGGCTCCTATGCTTTGCGGTATGTGAATATGACATCGGGATGTTCATTTACAACAAAGGATAATTACTTTCATTAACCAGAGCAGGGGGCTAGTCAAGAGCACTTATAAAGCTTTATATAACAGCTATAGAATAGCAACAGCACCATATGAAAAAAGCGATACACAGAATTTTATTTATGACTATTTCGGTTTTAACAGGCAATTCTCTGTGGGCCCAGGATCCTCAGCTAAGTCAGTTCTATTCATCACAACTTTATACAAATCCTGCTTTTGCAGGTGAAGGTAAAAAACTCAGGCTGAGCAGCAGCATACGAAATCAATACACAGCTTTAAAAAACAACTATAAAACAACGGTTTTTTCTATAGATGGCAACGTACCTAAATTTAATGGTGGATTAGGTTTACTGGTGAGTTATGATCAGGCAGGCGATGGTTTTTTACAAACGATAAGTGTGAGTGGCATTTATGCCTATAACATGCAGGTGAACCGAAATCTGGCAGTTAATGCAGCAATTCAGGCATCTATTGTACAAAGAAGTTATGATGTTAGCAGGTTGAGGTTTGGAGATCAGTTAAATGAAATGGCAGGCTTTACTGGTTTGCCTTCAGATGATTTGAGAAATCTTAATTTTCAAGGTACTGCTTTTACTAATCTGGCTTGCGGAATTCTTGCCTATAGTAATGGGTTCTATGGTGGAATTGCGGTGCATAATATGCTACAGCCAAATCAGTCGTTTTTAAATGTGGTTGATGGTACTAATATGCCCGTAATGCTGCCACGCCGCTCTACAGTGCACGGCGGTGTCAACCTGTATATGAGTCATTCACGTCATAAAGAAGAAAAGGTGATTCTATCGCCCAACATCTTATTTATGCAACAACAGAATTTCTATCAGGTGAACTTAGGGTTATATTTAAAAAAACAAATACTCACAGTTGGCGCCTGGCTTAGGCAAACATCCCGAAATTCAGATGCTGTTATTTTATTGGTAGGTTTGCGCCTGCCTGCTTTTAAGGTAGGCTATAGCTATGATGCCACCATTTCAAAATCCCGCACCTCAATGGGAGGATCTCACGAGCTATCGATGGTATTTCAAATCAAAACTAAATCTCATAGAAGTAACAGGAGCAAATTATTAAAATGTCCTGATCTTTAATTTATTAAATGTGGTTAAGTATTTAAAATTAAATTAAAATTACGATGAGTAACAAATTACATTTCACTAAATTCGCAAATATGAATCTTGAAATTGGATCATTCATTAAGTCGATAAATAGTATTGATAAAGTATATGTAAATGTTGTTAAACCTATGCGGGATCCGGGATTAAAATCAAGCTTTATGGAAAAAGATTCACATATATTATTAGTAGAAGATAATATAGGTGATATGGAACTGATAAAAATTATGCTGGAAGAGATAAAAATTCCTGCAAAATCTTTGTTGCTTGCTACTACTTTAAATGAAGCTATTGCCTATGTAGTTTCAAAAAAAAATATTTCTATAATTATACTTGATCTCACCTTGCCTGATTGTTATGGAATTGATACCGTAAAAACAATCCGTAATTTTTTTCCGGATAACCCAATAATTGTGCTTACTGGTATGCATGATGAAAAGGGAGCCATGAATGCATTAAGAGAAGGTGCACAGGATTATCTTATTAAAGGAGATAGTGATAGCCGCACCTTGGAAAGAGTGATTCGTTTTGCCATTGAACGACAGTTGAATATTACAAAATTAAATCATGCAAGTGAAGAGATAAAAAAATCTAAAGAAGAAATTCTAAGAAAAAATGAACAACTTAGAAGTCTCTCTGCCTATCTGCAAAATATCCGCGAAAACGAACGAACAACCATTGCACGAGAAATTCATGATGAACTGGGACAGCAATTAACCGGTTTAAAAATGGATGTGGCCTGGATAAATAAAAGAATAGGGCATGATGAGCCAACAAAAATGAAGCTGAATGGTATGCTATCCTTAATAGATCAGACTATTAGTTCAGTTAGAAGAATTTCAACAGAATTACGTCCCGATATACTGGATGATCTGGGCTTGATAGCAGCTTTGGAATGGCAAAATGAGGAGTATCAGAAACGCTCCGGAATAAGAAGTATATTTAATAATAATGTGGAAGAACTGCCTTTCTCAAAAAACATTGCCACCGGCATTTTCAGAATATTTCAGGAAACCCTAACTAACATTGCCAGGCATGCCCATGCCTCAGAAATTATTACTACTTTTGAATTAATTAATAAAAATCTGGTTATGACAATTGTTGATGACGGACAGGGATTTGATCAGAATGAAGTGAGTGAAAAAAAGACACTGGGTTTAATTGGAATGAAGGAGCGGGCATTTATGATAGGTGGTGAACTTTATATAGAGAGTGCCAAAAATAAAGGAACCACATCCATTCTGGTTGTTCCATTGTTAACCCAATAATAAATAAATAAACAGGTAATGATAAGGGTGTTAATAGCTGATGACCATGATGTGGTTAGAAAGGGATTGAAGCAAATCATTGCAGAAGAGTTTCATAATGCTGATATACATGAAGCGGCTGATGGTAATGAACTGATAAAAAAAGTACATGCAGAAAGGTTTGATATCGTTATAAGTGATATTTCTATGCCTGGTAGGAGCGGACTCGAATCACTCAAACAATTAAAGGAAGAGTATCCCAAACTTCCCGTGCTCATTTTAAGTATGCACCCGGAAGATCAATATGCACTGCGTGTTTTAAAATCTGGTGCATCTGGTTATCTCACTAAAGAAAGTGTAGCAGATGAACTTGTAAAAGCAGTTAAACAAATTCTGGGTGGAAGACGCTATATTTCTGTTAACGTAGCTGAAAAACTTGCCGAAAGTCTCGACCAGAACACAGATAAAGAATTACATGAAAATTTATCGAACCGCGAGTTTGATGTTCTTAAATTAATTGCTTCCGGCAAAACTGTTTCTGAAATAGCCAAAGTGTTCTCTTTAAGTGTTAACACAATTAGCACCTATCGTGCCCGCATACTCGAAAAAATGAACTTTAAAAACAATGCAGAACTTACTCATTATTCTATTGTGAAAAAACTTGTATAAATAATATTTTTTTTATTGTTAAAGACTTTTTTTATAAAATAATATATTTTAAATTAAGTTGATTTTTGTTTGATCCTACTGCCTTATGGCATTTTCTTTTAAGTTAAATTATACCTTATCAGTTTTGCTTAAACCAATGTGTTAACTCTTCGGTTTGATCCAATTAAGGCAAGTACAAAAAGTAAATAAATTTAGTTATACGCATTATAAATACAACTATTAATTCTACTGTTTTTGTTCTTAATTTTTTTTTGTCTTACAGGTTAACAATTGCAGGTTAATTGTTATTCTTTAAAAAATAAGTAATTCGTTCGGATTTGAAATAAGGTTTATTAAATTTACCATTATTTTAAATTATGAACATTAAAATTTTTACAGCAATTGTTTTTTTTTCTTTCCTGTATGCATGCGCACCTACTCGTATTGTAAAGCCTTTGGCAAAAGGAGAACAAATGATGTCATTTAATTTTGGCGGACCCTTAGTTTATTTGGGTTCAACACCGATGCCGCTGCCATTAACAAGTATTGCTTATGCAAAGGGTATAACCGAGCGTACAACCTTTTTCGGTAGTGTACACACTACAGCTTTACTTTTCGGGGTGTTTCAAACCGATATCGGTATCTGTCAGCAACTGTATAAAAACGAAGAGAAAGATTTTGGGATCAGTATAAATCCAGTACTTAATTTTGCTGTAGACAGATGGCAATGGAATACAAAAATATGGCCGGAAATTGATTTGAATATATATAAAGGTTTAGGAAAAAAATATTTTATATATGGCGGTATTGCCAATTGGTTTGAGCTGAGTAAAATTCGCCCGCACAAGGAAACGCAATCAACATTTATATTTGTAAATCCACATCTTGGTATTGTTTATACGCGGGATAAGTGGAGTTATAACGTGGAGTTTAAATATGTAATGAGTGACATAAAAAATACGCCAAATGCACCAGATTATATGGGGATCAACAATAAAGGTGCCGTTGGTGTTTATCTGAACCTTATCCGTAAATTCTAATCATGAAAAAATTCTCATACCTGTTTTTATTCATTTTGCTTTTATCTGAGGCAGCATGTTTGCGTTTAGACAGTAACCTCTATAACCTGTCTGAAAAAATTACTGAATATAAACTGGATAATTATACCGGCACAACAGATTTCAGGTTGGATCCTTCTTATAAAATACAGGATAGTATGATCCATCGACTTACATTAGATTCGAAAGGACCGGATGATAGTAAATCATACAAGATCTATGCATTGTATCTTGGAGATATAAACAGGATAACAACTGATACCGTAATTATGTATTGTCATGGAAATAAATGGCACATGGATTTTTACTGGCAGCGGGCAAAATTACTGGCAAATGTGGGAGTTAAACACAGGTATGGAGTAATGATGGTAGATTATAGGGGATACGGTTTATCTGAGGGCTCACCAACAGAAAATGGATTATATGCAGATGTAAATGCCGCCTTACAATGGCTGAAAGAAAAGGGTATACAAAAGAACTGTTTAATGCTGTATGGCTTTAGTATGGGCTCAGCACCTGCAACAGAATTAACTGCAAATCCTACTGTTTTAACTCCTGCTAAATTGCTGCTGGAGGCTCCTTTTGCAAGTGCTGCAGTTATGGTTGCGGATGGCGCCGCTTTAAATATGCCTGGCAGTTTTGTAACAAATCTGAAAATTGATAATGCAGAAGAAATAAAAAAAGTAAAACAGCCATTCTTTTGGATTCATGGTGTTAACGATAATTTTCTTGGCATTAATACACATGGTGAAGTTGTATATAAAAATTATACCGGAAGCTATAAAGAAGCGCACCGCATTAATGGTGCAGACCATGGTGAGGTACCAGCTGCTTTTGGCTTTGTAAATTACCTGGATGCGATAGAGAAATTCCTGGTTAAATAATTTTCTTAACTACGAAATATGAGTTATTTCATTGATGATTTTTATTTTTAACAAGTAAGCACTCAACGATAAAAATAGTTTTTGTTTTGATGTATAAGTATAGCCTTGTAATAATGTAAAAACCGTTGCTTAAGCAATTTATTTGTTTAGCGATTTAAAAAAATAATTGCAGCAGATTTAGTTTATGACAACTTATCTTACTAGAACTTTAACAGGTTTTTGAGTGCTGTTTTAAAACGTTCTTTAGGAAGGTAATTTTGTTCAAGATTTATATTAAAAGGCACCGGACTATCAAGGCTGCCTGTTCTGATTACAGGTGCATCTAAATACTGAAAACAATGTTCTGCAATATGCGCTGCTATTTCTGCACCAATGCCTCCCGTTAACGTGTCTTCGTGCAAAATAATGGCCTTTCCGGTTTTTTTTACGCTTTCTTCTACAGCGGCTTTATCCCACGGTAGAAGTGTTCTGAGGTCAATGATATCGGCATCTGTTTTTGTCTCTTTAACATAATTTACAGCCCAGTGCACACCGGCACCGTAAGTTATAATACTCACTTCATTTCCGCTTCTCACCTGCTTTGCTTTACCTATATCCAACATGTAATAATCGTCATATACTTCTTCTTCCAGTTCCACCATTCTGTATAATACTTTGTGTTCAAAATACAATACCGGATTTGGATCATTTATAGCTGCTGTTAATAATCCTTTAGCATCAGCGGGAGTAGCAGGGTAAACAATTTTTAAACCGGGCACATGAAAGAACCAGGCCTCATTACTTTGTGAATGGAACGGACCCGCACCCACGCCGGCACCTGTTGGCATGCGTACCACTACATCTGCTGGCTGCCCCCAGCGATAATAACTTTTGGCAAGGTTGTTTACAATCTGGTTGAACCCAACACTCACAAAATCGGCAAATTGCATCTCCACCATTGCCTTCATACCTTTAATGGCCAATCCATAAGCGGCACCTAATATGGCACTTTCACATAAAGGTGTATTGCGCACCCTTCCTTTACCAAATTCTTCAACAAAGCCCTGGGTTATTTTAAAAACGCCGCCATATTCGGCAATATCCTGTCCCATTAATACCAAATTATCATGCTTGCGCATAGCTAGTTTCAATCCATCACTGATAGCATCTACATAGCGCTTTTTACTTTTATTTTCTGTTGCCGGTTTAATAATTACATGTTGCAGATCTCCATGATTTGTAGGTTCATTTGGTAAGGTTAAAGGCACATAAACATCTGCCATTTCATATGCAGTATCCGGTACAATTTCAGGTTTGGCTAAAACCTCTTCTACTCCGTTATCAATTTCTTTTTTAAATGCTGCCCTAAAATTTCCGATCATTTCATCGGTTAATACATTTTCCTGTTTAAGATAGTTTTCATAATTACTGTGTGGATCTTTTTTGCCCCACATCTCAAAGAGTTCCTGTGGCACATATTTGGTTCCTGAAGCTTCTTCATGACCCCGCATCCTGAACGTCATGCACTCTAAAATAACTGGTCGTGGTTTGTTTCTGAGAGATACACTCAGGTTTTTTATGGTATCATATACTTCCAGAATATTGTTGCCGTCAATCTGATAAGCTTCCATTCCATAACCTATCCCTTTATCTGTAAAACTTTTAAATTTAAACTGCTCATTTGATGGGGTAGATAAACCATAACCATTGTTTTCAATTAAAAAAATAACCGGTAGTTGCCACACTGCTGCTGTATTTAAAGCTTCATGAAAATCTCCTTCACTTGCGCCCCCGTCTCCGCTAAAAACCACGGTTACTTTCTTCTCCTGTTTTAATAAGCCTGCTAATGCTATTCCATCAGCCACTCCCAGCATTGCACCTAAATGGGAGATCATGCCCACAATATGGTATTGGTTGGTGCCGAAGTGGAAAGAACGTTCGCGGCCTTTCGAGAAACCATCAAATTTACCCTGCCATTGTGAAAATAGTTTTGCGAATGGAATTCCTCTACCCGTAAAAACACCAAGGTTACGGTGTAAAGGCAATATATATTCATCAGCCTCAAGGGCCATAGCCACGCCTGCGCTTATTGCCTCCTGACCAATTCCGCTAAACCACTTACTAACTTGTCCCTGCCGCAACAAAATCAACATCTTTTCTTCTATCATCCGTGGTTTAAGAATTGATTTATATAAATCTAACAAGAATTCGTTGCTGTATTGTTTTCGGTTAAATACGATCATTGTGCAATATTGAGTGCACAAAAGTAAGTTTTTAGCCATTGTGTTTATGAGGTATTTCATGAATTATTCAAGAGTTTATTCTGTAAGTAAAAACTTGCCGTGAATAAAATGAACATAAAAAAATAAGGCTTCAAACAAAATATTTATGTAAAATTGAATTCAGTTAATTAAAAAACAACCATGTCTAAAACGGGAACAGAACCAATATCTTCAGCTATCCGTATTTTTAAACAATATGAATCCTTAGGTTCTAAGGCACTTGATCAAATTGAAAAAGATGGCTTTTATTGGAAACCTGAACCTGAAAGTAATAGCATTTTTATTATTATAAAACACTTGAATGGTAACATGAGAAGCCGGTGGACAAACTTTTTAACAACAGATGGCGAAAAAGACTGGCGAAACCGCGATGCTGAATTTGATGAAGAAAATCTCTCTAAACAACAGATATTAATTTTATGGAATCAGGGATGGCAATGCCTGTTTGATACTTTAAACTCATTAAGCAATAAACAATTAAGTGATATCATTCACATCAGAGGTGAAGAACACTCGGTATTTGAAGCAATCAACCGTCAGATTGCCCATTATAGCTATCACATTGGGCAGATTGTTTATCTTGCCAAAGCAGTGAAATCAGATAAGTGGCATAGCCTTTCCATTCCTAAAAGAAATGGCGCTTCAGAAGAATTTAATAAAAGTATGAATCATCCTAAGTAAGAAAACTTTAAGCACCTTAGCATAATTGAATTAGCTTGAATCAAGTACCTATTGAATTATTATATTTGATTTTTTAATAGGGAACCAAAACTATGAAATCAATTTTATTTTTACACGGAGCTCTGGGCTCAAAAATTCAGTTTACGCAACTAATTGAGTTGTTGAAAGATTCCTATTCCTGCCATACTCTCAACTTCGCCGGACATGGCGGAGAGGTGATTCCTCCGGGAGGTTTAACCTTTGACACTTTTGCGCAGAATATTCTTAGCTATCTGGATCAACAAAAAATTGAAAAAATTAATTTATTTGGATTTAGTATGGGTGGTTATGCCGCTTTATATTTTGCCAGGCTATACCCCGATCGCGTAGAGAAAATTATTACGCTGAATGTTAAATTTAACTGGGATCCAATAAGTACTGCTAAAGAAACGGGATTTTTAGACCCGGATAAAATGATGGATAAAGTACCTGGTTTTGCCAATAATCTGATGGTGCAACATGGATTAAATATCTGGAAAAATTTGCTCCGGAGCACCAGTGATATGATGCATAAACTGGCCGAAACAATTGTGATGAGTGATGAAGAACTGGCAACAATTAAAACTCCGGTATTGCTGGGTATTGGCGATAGAGACACCTTGAGCAGTGTTAAAGAAACTTCGGATACTTTTAAATTAATGTTGAATGCACAATTGTTAGTTTTGCCGGGTACTGCACATGCATTTGAAAAAGTAGATACAGATTATCTGCAACTGGTAATAAGAAAATATTTTATTTAATTTGTGTTACTGAGGTTATGTTTTTGGTTCAATAATTGCAATTAAAAGATATGGTGTTATTGGTTGTAACCCGGTTAATATTATGATGGTGAAAAAAGTACTTATTCTCTTATTTTTTATAGCGTTATTTAGTTCGTTTACGCCACCTGACGGCGATAATTTAAAATGGTACGATTGGAATGAAGGATATCCGATTGCCCTAACTAAAAAGAAAATTGTTCTGGTTGATGCATATACAGAATGGTGTGGATGGTGTAAAAAAATGGATAAAGATACTTATACCAATGCTGAGGTAATAAAAAAACTTAACGAACATTTTATCGTAATAAAATTTAATCCGGAATTAAGTGAACTCAAATACAATGTTGATAGTGTAACTTATAGTGCTCAGGATTTTTTTGCCCAGCTAACAAGAGGTGAAAACACGGGGTTTCCTACAACTTATTTTATTAATCCTTCAAAAAAATCGTTAATGATTGATCCGGGTTATCATGATGCTGCTTCTTTTTTGCTTGTTTTGGACAGGGTTATTGCAGATTCAAAAGGTAAATAAAATTAATACTTTTTTTTATTTCTACGAAATCTTACTAGTTCACTTAATTTTATAATCGAACCTATCAGGATACTTTTGATCGGCGTGATAGTTAACTGTAAATTTAAAAAAATGTGTGTTTTGGCTTTCAATTTCTTTTAAATTATTTGCCCTGATGATGGAGGCTAAAAGACAAAATATTTATTTACTGATGGCATTTATAACGGTATTTCAGAAAAAAAAACAAAAAAACCGGCATGATTAAATCAGGCCGGTTTTTTTATAAATTGAAATTCTAGTATCTGTATAAATCAGATTTGAAAGGACCTGCTGTATTAACCCCAATATAATCAGCTTGTTCCTGATTCAAAACTGTTAATTTTGCGCCTATGTGTGCTAAGTGCAGATAAGCTACTTTTTCATCTAGATGTTTAGGTAACACATAAACTTTATTTTCATACTTATCATGGTTAGTCCACAGTTCTATTTGAGCCAGCGTTTGGTTCGAGAATGAATTACTCATTACAAAGCTTGGATGCCCCATTGCACAGCCTAAGTTAACAAGGCGGCCTTCAGCGAGAATAATAATTTCATTGCCATCAACATTATAAACATCAACCTGCGGTTTTATGGTAAATTTAGAAGAACCATGATTACTGTTTAACCAGGTCATATCAATTTCATTATCAAAGTGGCCGATGTTACAAACGATAGATTTATCACGCATTGCTTTAAAATGGCGATCAGCAATAATCTTTAAATTTCCTGTAGCTGTTACAAAGATATTAGCTCTGGTGCAAGCTTCCTCCATTGTTACAACTTCAAATCCATCCATAGCGGCTTGTAATGCACAGATAGGATCAATTTCAGTTATTAGCACACGGGCACCAGCCCCACGCAATGATTCGGCAGAACCTTTTCCAACATCACCATAACCTGCCACTACGGCAACTTTACCTGCCATCATAATATCTGTAGCTCTGCGTATGGAATCTACCAAAGATTCTTTACATCCATATTTGTTATCAAATTTAGATTTGGTAACAGAATCATTCACATTAATAGCAGGCATTACAAGCGTACCTTTTTTCATGCGCTCATATAAACGATGAACGCCTGTTGTAGTTTCTTCTGATAAGCCTTTAATGTTAGCAGCTAACTCAGGATAACGGTCAAAAACCATATTTGTAAGATCTCCTCCATCATCTAAGATCATATTTAAAGGCTGCCCGCCTTTAAATGCAAATAATGTTTGTTCAATACACCAGTCAAAATCTTTTTCATTCTGGCCTTTCCATGCATAAACAGGAATACCTGCAGATGCGATAGCCGCCGCAGCATGATCCTGTGTTGAAAAAATGTTACAAGAGCTCCAGGTAACTTCAGCCCCTAAGTGTTTTAATGTTTCAATTAATACCGCAGTTTGAATGGTCATATGTAAACAACCAGCTATGCGTGCACCTTTTAAGGGCTGTTGTTCGCCATATTCTTTTCTGATAGACATTAGACCGGGCATTTCAGCTTCAGCTAAGCGGATTTCTTTACGTCCCCATTCGGCAAGCGTAATGTCTTTTACTTTGTAAGGAAGAGCAGTTTTTGCTTCTGACATAACAGTTTGTTTTAATATTTAGACTGCAAAATTAAGTGTAACTACCTGATTTTAAAAATAAAATTTGAATAAACTTTATTTGATCTCGTGTGTTTGACTGACAAAGGGACGGATATTATGATATTGGCCCGACTATTGAAATTCAAATGATTTGTATAACATTTTATATAAAAATAATCTTATAAATTAAATATGCCATATCCAGAAATGTTAGTTGCTCCAATGAGGCAACAATTAGAAAATGTAGGATTTAAATCTTTAATGAGTGCTGCGGATGTTGAATCTATTTTACAAAATGCAAGTGGAACTCAGTTATTGGTATTTAATTCTGTTTGTGGCTGTGCCGCTGGTACTGCCCGCCCGGGAGTAATTGCAGCCGTTAACGCAGGTTTTAAACAACCTACAGAATTATTAACTGTTTTTGCAGGACAAGAAGTAGATGCAGTTGCTAAAGCAAGAGAGTTTACAGCACCCTATCCTCCTTCATCACCCGCTATTGCATTGTTTAAAGATGGTAACCTGGTTCATTTTGTTGAACGCCACATGATAGAAGGCAAGAGTGCTGAAATGATTGCTGAGAATTTAAAAGCGGCTTTTGAAGAATATTGTTAAAGCCTAATGCGGTTAAGACCGTTCAAAAATTTTAAATCCGGATTGTAAAGACCTTTTTTTAAAAGTTAATACAAACCGGATTTTTTTTGCTAAAATTCGGAGCATTTTTAGTTTAATTAATTTTTTATTTTGGGGTTCACAAAATTGTTAAATTAGTTATCATACAATGATCTCATCAAATTTATATATAAAAGGAAGAGGTGCCCAGGTTCTTACTGCAAATCCTTTTAACAGTCAAAATTATGTTCAGGAACATGTTGAAGGATTAGATGAAGACTGGATAAGTGATAAACTTACTAAGGAGTTTTTTGAATCCCCTAAAAGTATCTTAAATAAAGTTGATAGTCCGGATGTGGGGATGATGTATTCCATTAACCCTTATCAGGGTTGCGAGCATGGATGTGTTTATTGTTATGCCAGAAACTCTCATCAATACTGGGGTTTTAGTGCAGGACTTGATTTTGAAACAAAAATTGTGATCAAAAGAAATGCGGCAGAGTTGTTAAGAAAAGTTTTTGACAAAGATAAATGGCAACCACAGGTTATTTCTTTTTCAGGAAATACCGATTGTTACCAGCCATTGGAAAGAAAGTATAAAATAACACGCAGTTTAATTGAAGTTTGCATGGAGTATGGTAATCCCATTGGTATACTTACTAAAAATAGTCTGGTATATAGAGATGCTGATCTTTTGCAGGAAATGGCGAAAAAAAATCTTGTCAGGGTTATGTTTACTATCACTTCTTTGAGAGAAGATTTACGGTTAAAACTCGAGCCACGCACTGCTACTTATAAGGCGCGTTTAAAAACAATAGAAAAACTTACGCTGATGGGCATTCCATGCGGTATTATGGCTGGCCCTGTAATACCGGGTTTAAATAATTATGATACACCACAGGTAATAAAAGCGGCGGCAGCGCATGGTGCTTTGTTTGCGGGTTATACGGTGTTACGTTTAAATAGTTCTATTAAGGATATATTTGAGGATTGGTTAGAAAAAAATTATCCTGATAGCAGGCAAAAAATCATCTCTCAAATTAAGCAATTGCATGGTGGTAAAGTTAATGACAGTGAGTGGGGGAGAAGAATGAAAGGGGATGGCAAGCTGGCAGAGAGCATTCATCAGTTAATAGCTCAGGCAAAAAAGAAATATTTAAAGGATTGCATAATCCCTGAATATAATTATAGTGCTTTTAAACGCACTGATAATGGCCAGTTGAGGATGTTTTAAAAAAAATGATCTTATGTTTTAATCAAAAATTTATTGACATAACCTCACTTATAATAGTTAAAAACGATAAGCATTAATGAATACCATTATGGTTCTATGTTTTCAAGACTTATAGCTTCATCCCCTTTTTTATATGGTACATAAGTTATAATCAGTTGAAACATTTCATCCGTGGTACGCATGCTACCATTTCGTTCTCTAATAAGCCTTGGTGGGTTAAAAGGGTTTTCCGGGTTTGCAGTTGTATTATCATAAGTACCTTCAACATAAATAGTGCTGCCCATAGGTATTTTTAACAATGTTTTAGGCTGATAAAAATATTGCCATCTGAAATCCCATTGAGGAATTCGGATAAGCCTGATTGTATCGCCGCCAGGTTTTATGGCATAAGCCCAATACGTTTTACCTATTAAATGCATATGAGGTATAATGCTTATTACAGAAATATCCTGAGGAACATTGAACTTTATATGGAAGGTTTTCTTTTCGTTTGCAGGTATAATTAAAGTTGGTTCAACAGGGGTAATTCCTAAGGTTCCTATCTGAAACTCTGATACGGGCCGTTTAGGAGGTGTTGCATTGTAATAAACCTTAAAATAAGAAGAATCAAGTGCATCAAAAGGCGTAGGTCCAAAATGCAAATCGTTTAAATAAAATGCACCTTTTCTGGAAATAGGATAGCCGCCTATTTCTTTAGGATAAAAACTAAATTGAGCACCGGGTAAATAATTGCAAACACTTGGTGTCATTGGCGGGTAAGTGTCATCATCCTGCATTAGGTTTAATTCTTTGTGTACTAACTGACTATTAGATTGATTTTGGTTAACCCAATATTTACCATCAAACAAATTTGATTTTTTTGTGGGATCATATTGCAATAAATGTGCATTCATGTGATGTACCAGTCGCTTATTTCCGGGAACGAATTCTATAGCTCTTACAAATGTATCTTTTGGGATCTCATAAGGCATCTTTACCACTAGAAAAAGATCCTGATTATTACCTGAAACTTTAAAAGGTTGAGGTGATTTTACAATCAGATCCGGCTTTCCTAAATTCAGTACTTTTTTTATTTGTTCATTGCTTTTCAGGTGAGCGGTATCTCCGGGTAATAAGCCATCTGTAATCCATTTTCTTATCAGTTCAATTTCTTCTCCGCTTAAAACTGTTTCATTGGCAAAGTGCGTATAATCTGCATCGGCCGGCCATGGAGGCATTATCTTATGGGAAATTACATATTCAATTAATTTAGCTTTAGGGGCAATGTCATTATACGTTAATAGGGAAAATGGAGCGGCCTCTCCATCTAAATGACATTTGCTACAATTTTTAAAAATAATCGGGGCTATGTTTTCGGCAAACAAAACTGGTTCTATTGTACTTTTTTTTTGTTCATTCTGCCTACATGAAATGACCATCCAGAACAAGCAGGAAATAATAAATAAAGAATGTTTAGTAAACTTAAATAGATTATTCATTTATTACTCAATAAAACATCCCAGGACTTTAGTTTTTTGAAAAATAATTTTTCTATTCTGGTCAATGTCTGACAGAATTTTTTCTAAATTGTGTTCCGTAATTACTTTTCTTTTTTTACCTAATTCATAAATCCAGTTATCAATTTGGCCATTGTATAAGAGGTTTCCGGTTTGATCCAATACAAATACCTGAGGGGTAACTGTAGCTTTTAATAAGTGAACCAATTCAAATGATGGATCAAAATAAAATGTAATACTTTGTAAATTATATACACTTTTATATTTAATTACCTGTGCAGGGCTTATGGTTTTACCGGGTATAATTGCTATAAACCTGTAACCCTTTTTCTGATACCGGTTGGCGAGTTGTTTAATATTTAGAGAATAGCTTTGGCATAACGGACACTCTGGTGTTACAAAAAACAGGATGGTGGCTTTTAGTTTTTTATTATTTTCAATATAACAAAATTCCCCATCAATTGACCGCAGTTTAACGGATTCAAGATCAGGCCTTGTATAACTCTGCAGTAACAATAATAAAATAAAAAGTAATTTCATATAGATAAGGCGAAAATAAGCATCCTTTGTTTATTTTCTTATATACTTAAACTATATGTTTTTCTTAATACCTTTTGTGTATGAAAAAATAAGAATGAAATGCCTCTTAATATGTAATGCAAAAAGTAATTTTATTGATTGTTATGGTTCAATATAAAATACCCGATTGAAAAATAATTTTTGCTTTAAGTTTAATTAAACGCCATAATAAGAACTAAATAATTTCTCGTTTAAAGAGTATTTTACTTGTGTTTACCTGCAGTATTTTATCTTCTGGGTTAATTATAATTGGTTTGGTTTTTAGGGCAAACAAGATGAAGATTGAAATTACCGGTACAAAAAAACCGATGGCTGCCCAAGTCCAGTATTTATATCCTTTTTGTGTAGCTAAATAACCAACAACCGGAGGATATATTATTTGAAAAATCAGGAATTCAAGCATGAAATTTATAAACTTTATTTATTGATATCAAAAGTATTCATGAAAGAAGTTGTAAAATTTCCTTTTTTAAAGTCTTCATTCTGCATCAATTTTATCTGAAGTGGTATGGTAGTTTTTAAACCCGGTCCTTCGATGATAAATTCTCCTAATGCTCTCTCCATTTTAATAATAGCCTCTTCACGGGTTTGTGCACTTACGATCATTTTTGCGATCATACTATCATAATTACTTGGTATAGTATAGCCAGCATAAATATGGGTATCAACTCTTACGCCATGGCCACCGGGTTTATGAAGATATTCGATTTTGCCTGGTGTTGGTCTGAAGTTATTATATGGATCTTCGGCATTGATTCGTACTTCAATGGAGTGCCTTAGTGGATAATAGTTTCTTCCACTAATTGGAACTCCGGCAGCTATTAAAATTTGTTCTTTTACCAGGTCGAAATTTATAACTTCTTCAGTAACGGGGTGCTCTACCTGTATTCTGGTATTCATTTCCATAAAGTAAAAGTTACGGTGCTTATCAACTAAAAATTCTATTGTACCTAATCCTTCATAATTAATTGCAGAAGCGCCGGCAATAGCTGCTGCACCCATTTTATCTCTAAGTTCATTTGTCATAAAAGGAGATGGACTTTCTTCAACCAGTTTTTGATGACGACGTTGAATAGAACAATCGCGTTCAGACAAATGGCAAACTTTACCATACTGATCGCCAGCTAACTGAATTTCAATATGGCGAGGGTCTTCCACATATTTTTCCAAATACATACCATCATTACCGAAAGCTGCAGCAGATTCTTGTCTGGCACTATCCCAGTTCTTTTCAAAATCTTCTGTTTTCCAGATCACACGCATACCGCGTCCGCCACCTCCAGCTGTAGCTTTAATAATTACCGGATATCCAATTTCCTCAGCTAATTTAATCCCTTCCTCAAAGCCGCTTAATAAGCCATCAGAACCTGGAATAATTGGCACTCCGGCTTTTTTCATGGTATCTTTGGCACTTGCTTTATCGCCCATAGAATTAATCATTTCGGGAGAGGCACCAATAAATTTAATTCCATGATCACGGCAAACCTGTGAGAATTTAGCATTTTCTGAAAGGAAACCATAACCGGGATGAATGGCATCGGCATTGGTTATTTCTGCTGCGGCCATTATATTAGTTATGCTCAAATAAGATAAAGTAGAAGGCGGCGGGCCTATACATACAGCTTCATCGGCAAAGCGCACATGTAAACTATCTTTATCTGCAGTAGAATAAACTGCAACTGTTTTAATGCCCATTTCGCGGGCGGTGCGGATAACACGTAATGCTATTTCACCTCTATTGGCAATAAGTATTTTTTTAAACATGTTGTGTCATTAAATTTTATAATATCACTTTTGAATAACAGAAAATATTATTCTTTATTGATTTTACATGGGTTCAACCAAAAATAAAGGCTGGTCATATTCTATAGGAGAAGCATTTTCAACGAGTATTTTTACAATTCGTCCAGAAATTTCAGACTCAATTTCATTAAATAACTTCATTGCTTCAACAATACAAAGCACTTTTCCGGGTTTAATTTCATCGCCAATCTGTACAAAACCAGGTTTATCTGGTGAAAGAGACTTATAATAAGTGCCGATCATTGGTGACTTAATGGTAATAAAATTTCCTGAAACCGTATCTGTTTTGCTAGATAAACTTTCCAACTTTTCTGATAAAAATGCATCTGATGCCGGTGCCGAATATTCTGATGGAGGTTGTGGAATAACAGGAGCCTGAGATTGCAAAACAGTTGTTTTACCATCATTTTTTTTAATGGAAATTTTAAAATCACCACGTTCAACATCTACTTCTGAAACACCTGCTTCAGACACTAATTTTATTAGTTCTTTAATCTCTTTTAATTCCATAACTTATTTTTATAACGAAACTCAAAATTATTTAAAAAAACGAAATGCCAAAGGTCTTTTTGAAAATTGGCAATAATTATACAGCAGAAGGACTGTCATAGGCCCATTTCAGATAAATAGCACCCCAGGTAAAACCTCCACCAAATGCTGCTAATACAAGGTTATCTCCTTTTTTTAATTTATTTTCCCATTCCCACAAACACAGTGGCAATGTTCCATTTGTAGTATTGCCAAAATGGTCAATATTAATCATTACTTTTTCTTTTGGGATGCCCATACGTTCTGCAGTGGCATCAATTATTCTTAAATTGGCCTGGTGAGGAACCAGCCACGCTACATCAGCTGGAAGTAAATGATTGCGTTCCATGATTTTAGCGGAAACATCTGCCATACCCTTTACAGCAAATTTAAAAACTGTTTTGCCATCCTGATAAACAGCGTGTTCTTTAGCATTAATAGTCTCATGTGAAGGCGGCCTTAAGGATCCGCCGGCTTTCTGATGAAGAAAATGTCGCCCTGACCCATCAACTTTAAGGATGGAATCAATTACACCATATCCTTCTGTATTGGGTTCAAGTAAAACGCAACCACAACCATCTCCGAAAATAATACAGGTATTTCTATCTGTGTAATCAATAATTGCCGACATTTTATCGCCACCAACCACCAATACTTTTTTGTATTTACCACATTCAATAAAACGCGCACCTGTTTCAAGTGAAAAAAGAAAACCAGAACAAGCGGCACTTAGATCATAAGCAAAAGCATTCTTGGCACCTATCTTATCAGCCAATATACAAGCTGTAGAAGGAAATACAAGGTCTCCCGTTACTGTTCCAAAAATAATAAGATCGAGATCGTTGGCTTCAATGCCACGTTTTTTTAACAATCCATTAACTGCTTCAACGGCCATATCAGAAGTTGCAAGTGCGGGATCTCTTAAAATATGTCTTTGTTTAATTCCGGTGCGGCTTACTATCCATTCATCAGTGGTATCAACCAACTTTTCAAGATCTTTATTGGTTAAAATACCTGGGGGAACATAACCGTTAACGGCAGTAATGGCGGCAGTAATTTTATTCATTATTTATTGTGCTGGTGGTACAATATTTTGAAATGCATCGTGAATAATAGTAACTAGATTGGAGTTAACAACATCCCGGGCAGAAAGTATCATATTTTTAAACGCTTTAGCATTTGATATTCCATGTCCGATAATTACCGGAGCATTTACTCCTAAAATTGGAGTGCCACCATAATTTTCGTAATTAAAACTTTCCAAATATTCATCATTAATTCCGCGTTTTTTCATTACAAAGTACATGGATTCTAAAGCTTTTAGAACAACATTGCCTGTAAAACCCTCACAAACAACAACATCCACTTTATCAGAGATCAAATCTCTGCCTTCCACGTTGCCAATAAAATGGAAAAGATTTGAATCTTCCATAATATGATGTGCGGCTATAGTAACTAAATTCCCTTTTTCTTTCTCTTCTCCAATACTTAACAACCCAACTTTAGGATCAGACATACCATATACATGTTTCATCATTAATGAACCTAAAATAGCAAACTGGTAAAGTACATCCGGTTTACAATCAGCATTTGCGCCTACATCGAGGATTATACCTATTCCACCTTTAGCTTTAGGCACAATAGCTGTTATGCAGGGTCTTATTACACCTTCAATAGGTTTTACAGAAAACATAGAACCTACAAGCATTGCACCAGTATTACCGGCACTTACAAAAGCTTCGATCTTCTTATTTGCTAACAAACCAAAGCCTACAGAAATACTCGAATCTCTTTTTTGAGAAATGGCTTTGGTTGGATGTTCTCCCATACCAATAATCTGCGAAGCATGAACAATATCAAATTCATCTATATTGCCTCCGCCTATAGTTAAATGCTTAACTGCAAGGTCTTTATCTCCAATTAAAACTATACGCGCAGAATCCCCAAGTTCTTTTTGAGCAATAATTGCACCTTCAATAGCTTCTTTTGGAGCATAATCGCCCCCCATAATATCAAAACCGATTTTCATTTAGTGGAAAATTTGCTTATTACAAGCAACCCGTTAAATGTCTTTTTTCATATCAGGAAAGGCCAATTTGCCTTTGTAATAACCATTTGCGGTAACACGGTGGCGCAAATGTGTTTCGCCGGAAGTTGGATCTACTGATAAGGTAGGTACTGCTCCTTTGTAATGTGTTCTGCGCTTATCGCGTCTTGAGTTAGAGATTTTCCTCTTTGGATGTGGCATTTTATTCTTCTCCTTTTAAATTTAGTTTAACAAGTCTTTTAATTTATTCCAGCGTGGATCTTCATTTTCGTGGTCTTCACTGCTAGTTTCAGTATCTTCAAATTTTTCATCATGTGAAAGTTTTTTTAATACTTCCACATTACAGGGTTTTGGTTCAGGCAATTCTTCACAACCTTTTCTTTGTGGAACAGCAAGCAATAAACTTTCATAAAGGTATTGCTTCAAATCAAATTCTATCTCAGCCCTGGCTATATAAATAATTTCACTGTCATCAAAATTATTTACCTCGCTTAGTTTAATTAATAATCCAAATTTTTCTTCTATAGGCAAATCAATATCTTCAGCACAGGTATCGCAAACTACGCTAACATTCCCTTTAAATTCAAATTTTAAATCATATAAAGTTTCCGCTTTAATTAGTTTCAAATCAACTTTTATATTTGCCTTATCATAAGGCGAATATTCAAAATCAGCCAGAAATTTATCATCCAATAAAAAAGAAAATTCATTATGTCCAAATTTTAACTTATTGAATTCAATCAAATATGTTTTAGACTTAGTTCCCATTATTAAAGCCATCAAAGATAAGTGATGCTAACAAAATTTTAGAGTTTTTTTAAAAAAAGGTTCAAAATCAATTTGTTAAAGTGTTTTAAACTGTTATTTATCATATATATACACTCAAAATCATATATATTCAAATTGATTTCAGATAATTTTAAAAATCAATTCTAAAACGTTCTCTTTTACCTGGTACCATTATTAGTGGATTGCTGTTCATATCGTCAAAATTATTTCTTTGTGTCCAAATGTCTATTGCCATAAACAGGGCATTGCGCATTGATTGATCGCTTGCAGTATTTTTTCCGGCTAGAGAATAACCCGTTCCATGATCGGGTGAGGTTCTCACAAAAGGCAGCCCTGCTGTAAAATTTACACCGCTTTCAAACGACATGTATTTAAATGGAATTAAACCCTGATCATGATACATGGCTAATACCGCATCAAATTTTGTATGTTGGTTTGATCCAAAAAAACCATCTGCTGGATAAGGACCATAGGCTAAAACCTGCAGTTCATTTCTGGCTTTATCTACTGCGGGTATTATTATTTCTATCTCTTCTGATCCCAATAATCCATTTTCACCGGCATGTGGGTTTAATGATAAAACTGCGATTTTTGGCTTAACTATACCGAAATCCTTCTTTAAGCTTTCATTTAGTAATTTTAGTTTCTTAAGAATTAATTCGCGGCTAAGACTATCAGCCACTTCCTTTATTGGAATATGTCCGGTTACCATGGCTACTTTAAAATCTTCCGATGTAAGTAACATTAAATAATCAGAATTTGCCTGCTCAGCCAAATACTCAGTATGTCCTTTAAAAGGCTGTGCCGGCGTGTTCACCATGTTTTTATTTAATGGGGCGGTAACAATAGCATCCAGTTTTCCGGTAAGTGCATCTTTGGTGGCCATCTCTATAGCCTTAAATGCGTATTTACCTGCAAGTTCGGTAGCCTCACCTACTTTTATCTCAACATCTTCTTCCCAACAAACCAGTAAATTTGATCGTTTCAGGTTAATCTGGTCCATGTTTTGAATGATGTTCAATTGAAAATCAGAAAGACCCAGAATTTTTTTCCAGAAGGCAATAATTTTTGGTGACGCATAAACAACCGGCACGCAGTAGTCATTAATTCTGTTATCCATAAGTGTTCTGATAACTACTTCGGGAGCAATACTATTTATATCGCCAATGGTGATTCCTATTACGGGTAATTTACTCATACAAGAAGGGTTTAATTCGGTTTTTATAACAGAAGGTTATTAAAGTATATTTATTTTATAAAGTAGATCAAACAATTTTTTAAAATTACTTTTTATTGATCGCAAAGACTTTTAATAAAGTTGAACAAAAGCCTTACGCCAACGCCCGATCCATGTTTACCTCTGTAGCCGTCTGTGGTGTTCAAAAAAGCCGGCCCTGCAATATCAAAGTGCATCCAAGGGTAATCAATGTATTTTTCTAAAAATTTCCCTGCAGTAATTGCACCACCAACAGGTCCTCCAATATTTTTCATATCGGCAAGATCACTTTTTATCAGTTTGGCATACTCGTCCCATAAGGGAAATTCTACCAGTCGTTCATGCACCAGATTACCAGTGCTTTTCAACAGATTTTTAGTCTCTTCAGAAGCGGTGCCCATACAAACGGTGCCGTAAGAACCAATTGCAGCAGCGGCAGCTCCGGTTAAAGTTGCAAAATCAAGAACCAGGCCGGGATTATATTTCTTGGCATAAGCCAGGGCATCGGCCAGTAGCATTCTTCCTTCAGCATCTGTATTTAAAACTTCAACAGTTTGGCCGTCAAACATAGTTATCACGTCGCCTGGTGTATAGGCATTTTCTCCAGGGCGATTATCAGTGGCCGGAATTAATGCGATAACATAATAAGGTAGCATTGCTTCACCTACAGCACAAATAGCGGCAGCTACAGCGGCTCCCCCTGCCATATCGCATTTCATGGTATCCATGCTGTGAAGAGTAGGTTTAAGGCTGAGTCCGCCGGTATCATACACAACACCTTTTCCAACTAATACCAAAGGTTTTTTGTTTTTGGCATTCTTAGGCTTATATTCCAGTATGGTAAAAGTAGGAGGAGTTTTACTACCCAGATTTACTGCCAATAACCCCCCCATCTTTAACGATTCTAATTGCTTTTTATTTAACACCTCCGCCTTAACATTTGATGCCACAGCAAAAGCTTTCATTTCTTTAGCAAAACTAACTGCATTTAAATAAGACTGCGGCTCATTAACCCAGGTTCGGGCTGTGTAAACGGCATTAATCAGAATTTGCAATTCTGTTATCTTTTTCTTATTAGCCGGGGTCGTATATATAAGTATTTTCTCTAAAGTATGTTTATTTTTTTGTTCGCTTTTATATTTTAAAAACTCATAATTTGCCAGCGCACAACCTTCTGCAACAGCCAGTACTTCTTCTAAATTATTTTCAGAAGCAGTTAATAATAAATCTTTAAAATGATGTGCGTTAACAGCTACATTAATTTTGTGACCTAACATGCGGAAACATTCCAGCTTTTCGAATACATTTTTTTGAGAAAGATCATCTGTAAACTGAATAAAAACCAGTGAAGTTAGCCTGTTAATTAAAATATACTGCTCACCTTCTTTAAGCTTTTTTTGTAAATACGCCGCTTCATTTTTATCAAAACCTAAAGTGGCAAGATTATCTTTTTTTGAACACAAATATAAGGTGCATTTGCCGGAGATAATCTTATTTTGAAATTGTATTATAGTTTCCATTTTTTAATAATAGGATGGCAAAAGTAAGATTTTAATCGACATTTGGTTAAACTGCATAGTAAGCTGCACAGGTAGTTTTTAGAGATTAATTTTTTGCATTAAAATAAAAGAGTTAAAATAGCATTTTGTAAAACAAAAACTTTCTATTTGTAAAAAAAATCATGCAACAAGTTAAAGCAAAAAAGTTTTTGGGTCAGCATTTTCTAAAAGACCAGAATATCGCCCGCAATATTGTTGCTTCTTTAACAGAGGTTTACCCCAAAGGAGATGTGTTAGAAGTTGGCCCTGGAATGGGTGTTCTTACTCAGTTTTTACTGGCTGAACCTACGCTTACAGTTTGGGCTGTAGAGGTGGATATGGAGTCCGTTTCTTACCTGAATATCAAATTTCCTCAATTAAGTTCACGCTTGTTAATGAAAAGTTTTTTAGATATAAATTTTGAAGAATATTTTCAAAGTGAATTTAGTGTAATTGGAAATTTTCCATATTATCTGTCATCACAAATAGTTTTTAATATTATAGATAACAAAATAAAAGTGCCATTTATGGTGGGCATGTTTCAAAAAGAGGTGGCACAGCGTTTATGTTCTTTACATGGCAGTAAAGCTTATGGAATTTTATCTGTTGTAACGCAGGCTTTTTATGAAGTTGAATATTTATTTACGGTATCTGAAACTGTTTTTGATCCACCTCCTAAAGTGAAATCTGCCGTAGTTAGATTTAGTAGAAAAAATGTGCCATTGGGTTGTGATGAAAAATTATTCCGCACTGTTGTAAAAGTAGCTTTTAACCAAAGAAGGAAAAAACTTCGAAACAGCATTAGTTCTTATGGACTCACCGATGAACAGTTAGCGGAGTATGCCTCAAAACGTGCAGAAGAATTAAGTGTAAACGATTTTGTTAATTTAACATTGCTCATTGCTTCAACAAGATAATGGAAAAAATTCAGGTAGATAACGCACTTATCAGGCAATTTAAAACCTGGTTTAATGAAAATGAACTCAAGCTTGTAAGTGATCAGTTAAATCAAATGTACCCCCAGGATATAGCGATGGTTATTGACAGGCTATCTAAAGAGGAAGCCCGATTATTAATGAATTCGTTACAGAAGGAAACCGTAATAAAAGTGTTGGTTGAAATGGATGAACCTGCACGTGAAATATTTTTATCTGCTTTTACTCCTTTTGAAATTGCAAATGAATTTATAGATAACATGAATAGCGACGATGCCGTATATGTTCTGAATCATTTCTCAACCAAAATAAAAGAAGATGTAATTGGCCAGCTGGAGGATATTGAATATGCCAGCAAGTTGTTAAGCTTAACCCATTATGATGAAAATACCGCCGGAAGTTTAATGGCAGTTGAATTAATTAAGGCCTACATTAACTGGACAGTAGCGCAATGTATAGAAGAAATAAGAGTTCAGGGAGAAAATGTAGAGAGCATTTATGTAGTTTATGTTACAGACCCTTTAGAAAGGCTGGTTGGATTAATTACACTTAAAAATTTAATCCTTGCAAAGCCAGATGCCAGGCTTGCTGATGTTTATAATAAAGAAGTAATTTCCGTTTCCACATCAACCCGGGTAGAAGACCTGGCAAATATTACAAAAAAATACGATTTGGTAGTTTTGCCGGTGATAGACGCATTAGGAAGATTAGTTGGAAGAATTACTGTTGATGATGTGGTAGATGTAATAAAAGAAGAAGCTGACGAAGATTACCAGTTGATGAGCGGTATAACCGAGGATGTTGACGGTACAGATAAAGTAATAATTCTGGCAAGGGCGCGCTTGCCCTGGCTCTTAATTGGACTTATGGGAGGTATTGCGAGTTCCAGATTTATTGAAATGTATGAAGACCAGATCCTGATTCATCCGGAAATGGCTTTTTTTATGCCACTTATAGCTGCAATGGGCGGTAATGTTGGGGTTCAGTCATCGGCAATTGTAGTGCAAGGTTTAGCAAATGATACGCTGGGCACCCGAAATATTGCACAAAAAATACTTAAAGAAATTCGGGTAGCCCTTATTAACGGAATTATTTGTTCTGTTGTTATATTGCTTTATAATTTAGCTTTTAATAATTCAACTCAATTAGCAATTACAGTTAGTATTGCACTTATAACAGTTATAATTTTTGCCTCCGTTTTCGGAACTTTTATTCCACTTTTTCTGAACCGTATGAATATTGATCCGGCTATTGCTACAGGCCCTTTCATTACTACTACCAACGACCTTTTAGGTATTGCTATTTACTTTACTTTAGGCAGGTTCTTATACAATACTTTTTAACCCGGTGCAACCCAATTTAATTTTTTGATTACTTCTACAATGAAAGACAACCAAAACAATGCAATAGGGGGCATGAATATTCTGATTGCTGATGATGTTCATGAATTGTTATTACTTGGCTTAAGAGATGCAGGATTCCATGTTCTTTATTTACCAGATGCTACCAGAGTGGAGATTTTGAATCGGATTGCAGCCATGCATATTCTAGTCATCAGAACCAAAACAAGGGTTGATAGCGAAGTTATGGATGCGGCAAAAAAACTTCTTTGCATTGCAAGGGCTGGTGCAGGTTTAGATAATATAGACGAGCTGTATGCACTTTCTAAAAATATAACGTGTTTAAATGCCGGTGAAGCCAATTCCGATGCAGTAGGTGAACACACCATAGGAATGCTCTTATCCCTTTTAAATAACCTTATAAAAGCAAATAATGAAGTGAAACAAAGAATCTGGCAAAGGGAAGCAAACAGAGGCATAGAACTGGCCGGAAAAACAGTAGGAATTTTAGGTTTTGGGAATACAGGCAGGGCTGTAGCCAAAAAATTAAAAGGTTTTGATGTAAAAGTGCTCGCGTATGACAAATATCTTGTTGATTATTCAACAGACTTTGCCAAACAAGTTAGTTTACAGCAGATTTTTAATGAAACTGATATTCTCTCGGTGCATTTGCCATTAACTATAGAAACAACCTGGCTTATTGACAAAGATTTTGTAAGCAGGTTCAAAAAAAGTATTTATTTACTAAACCTGAGTCGTGGTAAAGTGATAAAAACGGCTGATTTGGTTCAAATGATAAAAAGTGGAAAAGTTTTAGGCTGTGCACTTGATGTGTTGGAAAATGAAAATTTATCAACTTTAAATGCCAGTCAAGAAAATGACTTTAGTTTTCTAATCGCCAGTAAAAACGTGGTTTTATCACCTCACATTGGGGGTTGGACAGTGGAGAGCTATAGAAAAATTTCTCAAATTTTACTTGATAAGTTACTCACTTTTAGAGGAAGTAACTGATTGGGTAACAGGAAAGGTAAAATGAATAGTTGTTATTTTGATAAGAACTACTTTATTTTACCGCTCATAAAATTTATTTTCAATTTGCTAATCTTACTTAAATGAAGAAAATATACGCATTAATGATTGTTTTATTTAGTATGCAGTTTGCAGGCTATGCGCAATCAGGTTTGGGTACCATTAGGGGTGTTGTAAAAGATACCAAAACAAAAAAGGCTGTAGACTATGCTACCATTGTGCTTTTTCTAAATGGCATTCAAAAAGCAACAGCCCAGACAGATGATGACGGAGCTTTTATTATTAAAACTCTTCAGCCCGGTGAATACACCTTAAAAGCAATTTATGCGGGCTATGGAAATGTTGAAATTGATAAAATTGAAGTAGTTGCCGACGAAGACCGGTATGTGAACTTTACCATGAGTAATACAACGCTTGATGTAGTTGTTATTAAATATGAGAAGCAACTTGTTGATCCAAAAGGTGTTAATGGAGGAAATGTAGGTTCTAAAGAGATTTTAAACCGTGGTAGCAGAAATATAAATACCATTGCCGGTACTACAATGGGTGTAGAAACCCGTGCCAATGGTACACCAAATATACGCGGGGCACGCGCAGATGGCACAGCTTATTATATAGATGGTGTGCGCGTGCAAGCCGGTGCAACCAATATTCCTACAAATGCTATTGATAATATCCAGATTATTACCGGTGGAACTCCCGCAAGGTATGGTGATTTTGTTGGTGGAGCTATCAGCATTACTACCAAGGCACCAACAAGAAACTTTATCAGAACTTTTGAGCTACAAACCGCCTCTCCTTTCTACGGTTATCTTGATTACTCTCATTATAACCAGTTTCAAACGGTACTTTCTGGCCCGATTAAAATTATTAATAAGGGCAGGGGTAATGAAGAAAGAGTACTCTTAGGCTTCCTGGTTTCTGGATCTTTTACCTATGCAAAAGATGGAAGGCCACCTGCAGTTGATGTTTATAAAGTCAAAAATGATAAATTAAAACAAATTCAGAACACTCCGTTAATACCGGGAGGAAATGGTACACTATTTCCTGCATCTGAATATTTAACTAAAAATGATCTGGAGAAGATTAATTATCGCCAGAATGTTGCCACCTATAATGTTGATTTGAATGGAAATTTTAACTTTCAGCCCTCGTTTAATACCAATGTGCGATTAGGGTACTATGGCAACTTTAATCAGGGGCGCAACTATAACAGTTATCAGTCATTATTAAATCCCGAAAATAATTCATTTAGCAGAGGTTACACAGTCAGGACTTATTTACAATTTACTCAAACCTTTAAAAAGGAGCCGGTTGATAAAGATAAAAAAGAGACAGCTAAAGCCGAATCTAATATCACTAATGCCTATTACAGTGTCAGGTTTTCTTATGAAAGAGGGTTTGCGGAAAATATGGATGCTGAGCACCAGAAAAACATTTTTGATTACGGTTATATAGGTAAATTTAAAACCTATCAGGCTCCATTCTACGCCCGCACCGTTAAATCAATTGATCAGAAACCGGATTCATTTTTAGTTAAAGATGGAAAATATATTTATTTAACTGATTACCAGAGGCAGATTGCTTTTGTAGATACGGCATACACTTTTGAACAAGATAAAAATTATAACCAGGTACGTGGAAATTACACAAGAGCTGTATATGATTTTTTGGGTCAAAGTAATATTAGAACCTTAGGAAATGTTCGCGAGAGGGGTGGTTTAATTAACGGCGATAATCCGAATGGTATTTATTCACTTATGTGGGCGAATGTTGGATCAAATCAAGCAGGCTATAGCAAAAGTTTAAACGAAGCATTTAACCTGTATGTAATGAGTGAATTTACCATTGCATCTAAAAGTAATCCTAAAGCGAGGCACGAAATTGAAATTGGTATAAACGTTGAACAGCAATTTAGAAGAGGCTACTTTGTAGATGCGCAAAATCTATGGGGCCTTATGCGATTGCTTGCTAACAGGCAGTTTAGCGGTTTAAAAGATTCAAGCCAGTATGGTATTCTAAAGTTTGATGCCAATGGTGTATTTCAGGATACAGTTTCTTTTCAAAGACGTATTATACCCGGAGTACAAAGTAATTTTGATAAAAACTTCCGTGATAAGTTAATCTCCCAGGGTGCATTAGATGTTTATGGAAAGCCTATTGACAGCACAAGTTTTATTGATGTTAATTCTTATAAACCGGGTGATTATACTTTAGGAATGTTAAATGCGGATGAATTGCTAAACGGTGGTAATTCCAGAGTAAGCTATAGTGGATACGATCACCTTGGGAATGTAGTAAGAAAGAAATCAAGTATCGACGATTTTCTTAACAATCCTGCAACGCGTGCTTTACCCGCCTATCAGCCGGTTTATATGGCGGCTTGGTTACAAGATAAATTCGTTTTTAAAGATCTGATTGTTAGGGTAGGTGTGAGAGTTGAACGTTTTGACGCAAATCAACCGGTATTAAAAGATCCTTACTCAATTGTACCAATATATACAGTTGGTGAAGTAAAAAAGAACAGTAGTTTTGAGAATTTAAAGAAACAAATCCCTTCAAATATAGGCGACAATTTTGCTGTTTATGTTAACAAAGATGCTGATCAGCAAACTTCAGATCAGTCAAATGCACAGATTGCCGGTTACCGCGATGGAAACAATTGGTTCGACAAAAATGGCAATCCAATAAGTGATCCGCAACAAATTGCCCGTAATGCTAAAACTAACAGAAATATCCCTTTGCTGGTTGATCCTAAAAATTCAAATCTACCTAAAAGCTCTTCTTTCACAGATTATATTCCCGATGTAAAAGTTTTACCTCGTATATGGTTCTCGTTCCCTATTAATACTACCTCTCAATTCTTTGGTACTTATGATATCTTAACACAAAGACCTAATACAAATATTGGTCAGATAGACGATTATTATTACCTACAAAACAGGTTAAGCCAAGGTGCTATAAACAATCCTAATTTAAAAATGACCCAGGTAACTGATTATGAAATAGGATTTCGTCAGCAGATTGGCCGCGATGCAGCATTGGAGATTATCGCTTCCTACCGCGAATTTCGTAATATGATTCAACTTTACAGGTACGTGCAGGCCTGGCCTAATGATTATTCAACCTATGGAAATTTAGATTTTGCCACAGTAAAAAGTCTGGGTGTAAAATATGAAATTCGTGATTTGGGCAACATTACTTTAAATGCAAATTATCAGTTACAGTTTGCCGATGGAACAGGTTCAAATTCTACTTCAAGTAATGCTTTAATTCAGGTAGGTTTGCCAACATTACGTACCATTTTCCCACTTGATTTTGATACCCGTCACACTTTTAAAGCCGTTTTTGATTACCATTATAAAGAAGGCGCTAAAGATTATACTGGCCCTATGGTTAACGGTAAAAGAATTCTTGAGAATGCAGGTATAAACTTTGTTTTAACCTCTTATTCAGGCCGCCCCTATACACAAAACTTAAATCCAACTCCTGATGCTCAAAGTGGAGTGGTAGTGAGAAGCCCCGTTAAAGGCACAATTAATGGTGCTAATTTGCCTTCTCAGGTAAATGTGGATATGAATATTGACAAAGTGTTTTTGATTAAGAAAAAGAAAATTGATGGCGCAACAGTAGGATACGGATTCCGCATTTTTGCAAGTGTTCAGAATTTGTTTAACACTTCAAATGTAACTTCTGTATTCAGATATACGGGTTCTGGTTATAATGATGGCTTTATTGCATCCCCTGCAGCTAAAGAACAAATTAATACCGCAACTAACCAACAATCTTATGTCGATCTTTACAATATCAGAATGATTAATCCTGATCGCTTCTCGTTCCCTCGTTTAGTGCGTTTAGGTATGTCACTAAGTTTTTAAATCAGTTTATTTTGAACCGAAAAAAAATTATTATGAACACAAAATTTAACGGGCTTTTTTTTAAAGCACTTATAACCTTTACAATATTGGCTTTTGCCGGTATTGCTGAGGCTAAAGAAAATATAGGTTTAGGCAAAAAACAGCCTAAAACCGGGCAGATGAAAATGGGTGCAGGTTGTAGTGCAGCCACGCAACAAAAAGATCTGGATGTAAACAATGTTAGAACCACTATTTTAAATGGTGGTGATACCTGGTGGAATTTAAGTAATGCCAGATATGAAATTCCTAAGGTGGAACCAGGTCAGGTATCTAAAAATTCCCTTTTTTCCGGTGCCCTATGGATTGGTGGTGTAACCTCCGGAAATCTTCGAATTGCAGCACAAACTTACCGTCAGAATGGTAATGATTATTATCCCGGTCCATTGCAGGTAGACGGTTCTGCTTCAATTACCAAAGAACGTTGCAAAACATACGACAAAATATGGAAAGTTACATTAAATGAAATAGATGCGTTTAGAACCGATTTTGTCTCTGATGCAAATGCCTCTGATGCAATTACTTTCTGGCCGGGAAATCCTTTGCCTGGTGATGGCTCTAAGGGAGAAGGAAACTATTTAGCTCCGTTTTTTGATTATAATTTAAATGGTATTTATGAAACTAATGATGGAGATTACCCATCTTTTGATCAAAACGTATCCAATAATATTCCTGATATGATGTTATATACTATTTATAATGATAAGGGTAATATTCACAATGAATCTGATGGCTTACCAATAGGCCTTGAACTGCATACACAAAGCTTTGGTTATTCTACAAATGATGAAGTAAATAACATGACATTCTACCGCACTACAATATATAACAGAGGCTCAGAAACAATTGATAGCTGTATTTTTGGTCAATGGGTTGATCCGGATCTTGGTAATTACTCTGATGACTATGTTGAATGTGATGTGAAAAGGAATTTAGGAATTTGTTATAACGGTGATGATAATGATGAGGGAATTTTAGGATATGGTTTGAATCCTCCAAGTATAGGTGTAAACTTTTTTGAAGGTCCTCAGAGAATTGTTAATGGGGATACATCTGAGATTGGATTAACAAAATTTATTTATTATAACAACGACTTTTCAGTAACTGGAAATCCACGCAGACCAGAACATTACTGGAATTATTTAAATGGACGCTGGACGGATGGTTTAAATATTACTTATGGTGGAAATGGTAGGGGTGGCACTGATACAGCAAGTTATATGTTTCCCGGAAAAACAGATCCGGGCTCAAGAGCAGAATGGTCTGAACGTACAGCCGGAAACACTCCGGGCGATAGAAGATTCCTTCAAACTGCAGGATCTTTCAACTTAACTCCGGGTGCTGTAAATCAGGTAACTGTTGCAGTTGTTTGGGCCAGAGCAACTACAGGTGGAGCTACAGGTTCATTTAATTTATTAAAAGAAGCCAGTGATAAAGCTTTTGTACTATTTAAAAATAACTTTAAAATAGTGGATGGGCCAGGTATTCCAGACCTTGAAATTGTAGAACTTGATCATGAATTGATCATAAACATTACAAATTATAAAAAGACAGAAAGCTACATAGATTCTTCAGCAGGTTTGTGTAATAATAAAACAATTTATAAGTTTCAGGGGTATCAGATTTTCCAGCTAAAAAAGAATTCTATTCCAAGTAACCTTTATAACCTCGATGAAGCAAAACTTGTTGCTCAGTCAGATATTCAGGATGGAGCTTCTCTGTTGGTTAATATTGTTAATGATGCAGAGTTGGGGTCAGTAAAAAAGATTATGGTAAATGGAGAAGATAAAGGTATTAAACATAGTTTTAAAATTACCAAAGATTACTTCTCAACTTTCTCTGATCCTACAGTAGTTAATTTTCAGAGTTATTATTACTTGCTGGTTGCATATTCAAGTGCCATTAATTGCTCGGCAGATGCTGCGCAATACCTGGCCGGACGTAAAATGGCAAATTTAGATTTGAATAATACCGAACAAGGTATAAAAATTTATACAGGAGTTCCCCATAAATCAGTTCCTCACAGCCAGGGAACTGTTTTAAATTCAACTTATAATGACGGCCCGGAAATTACAAAAATTGAAGGTATTGGGAATAGCGGTTTGGCATTAAGTTTAACAAAAGCAACAATTGAAAAAGCACTTATTGCACCATATTATGTACCTGCACCAACTTATCAAATGGGTAAAGGACCTGCGTTAGTTAAAGTTATAAACCCGTTTAAAGTGCCTAAAACAGATTTTGAATTAAGACTTGTAGATTATTCAAAATCTGCCCTAAAAGACGATTCTTTAACTTCTGATAGCAGCCGCTGGTACTTAATTGATTCATCAACGCCAGTGGTAAATGGTAAATTAACGCCAGGCAGATATTATTGGTTAAGCAGTGGTTCTGTAAAAATGAAATCTAATGATCCTGTATTTATTGGCCCCGGCGTTTTTCAGGCCGATACCAATATAGTATCTGGAACTTTCGTAATCTTAGGAGAAGCTATGCCAAGTGAAACTACATTGGCTAAGCCAAATGAACAGGTTTTTTCTCAGTGGGGTTTAAGCATTACGTTGCTGCAGGTTCAAAAACCAGGAAAAGCAGATGATGCAAATGATGATTCAAACGGATTTATTTCCGCTTCTATTGAATATGCAGACAAAACAAATGCATGGTTGCCGGGTATTCCGGATGAACTAATTCCATTAGTTCCATTTAACTGGATAAGAGCTGGTAACAGCGGAACTCCCGATTTTAAAAATCAATTTGAAAATGATTTTGCTGAAACGTTAGGCAGTGGATCTAAAAGAGCGGTTGATCCAAGAAAACAGTATAATAAAATATTAGGAGGCACATGGGCTCCGTATGCATTAGCCGCAAGAGCAATTTCTCCTTCACCTACCTTTGGTCCGGCATGGGCAGCGGGTGGCAATGGAGGATACTCCACAGATAATCCTTTAAGTGATTTGCAGAGTGTTGAAGTTGTATTAACACAAGATAATACTAAATGGAGCAGATGTGTTGTTTTAGAGGCGGGTGAAAATGCTGCTACAAACATTGGTGGTGTAGAAAAATTAAGCAGACGTAAATCTCCATCGGTTGGTAAAGATGGTAAGCCTGATGGTAATGGCAATGGCCTGGGATGGTTTCCTGGTTATGCCCTTAATGTTGAAACGGGTGAAAGGCTTAATATTATGTTTGCTGAAGACTCTTCAATACCTACCGAAAATGGTAATGATATGATCTGGAATCCAACTAGTAATTTAATTAAGGGCACTCCTGGAGGATTAGATTATTTATTTGGGGGTAAACATCATATTTATATAATGGGTTCAAAAGCATTTAAATTTGTGCCTACTGGCCCCGTTAAATATCAGGGCCCCAGGTATGATGAATGCAAAAGCTATGATAGTTTATTTAATTTCGTAGAAAATGGTACAAGTGCTATTGTTCACAAACGCTATGTTTTATCTCAGGCGTTATGGGTTAGTATGACTTTATCAAGTCCTAAAGCTAAATTTGGAGCCCCTGGTGATGGTTTAATTCCTTGTGATGTAAGAGTTAAAATAAATGTTAAACGCCCTTATGCAACATTTACAAAAACATCTTCATCTTTAGAAAATAATGGTCAGCCATTGTATCGTTTCTCTACTACCGCTCTTTCCGAAGTTATTGCCGGAAAAGAATCTGGTAAAAATGCGTTGAATCTGGTTTCTATTACTCCAAATCCATATTATGCCTATGCAGGTTATGAAGATCCTGGAAATCAACTTGATTCAAAAGTTAAGATCATTAATTTGCCAACCAAATGTGTGGTGTCTATTTATACTCAGGGTGGTTTCCTTGTAAGAAGGATCAAAAAAGATGATAATACAAAAACTTATTTGGATTGGAATCTGAAAAATGATGTGAATGTGCCTATTTCTAGCGGAGTTTATTTGATCCATATTTATGCAGATGGAATTGGGGAACGAATCATAAAATGGTTTGGTATCATCAGACCTTCCGATTTCGATACCTTCTAATGAAAAGAATAAACCTAAGTATTTGAAGAATTTAATGGGGTATCATTACCACTTTCTTCCTTAATAAAAAAAATAGTAGAAATGAAAAAAGATATATTTAAAATTGTATTGTTAGGCCTGATATTGCATTCTACAAGTGCTATAGCAGGAAACCCTGATAGGGCAGGAGGGGCTGGTGCCACTCAGTTAACGGTAAACCCTTATGCACGCTCGTCTGGTTATGGTGGAGCAAATACGGCCTCGGTAAGAGGGATCGAATCATTTAATTTGAATATAGGTGGTTTGGCTTATACCAAAAAAACTGAAATATGTTTTTCACGAGTAGGTTATCTGGTTGGTGCAGGGGTAGCCATTAATAATCTGGGAATGGCAATTGCCTTAGGTGAAAATTCAGATGGTGGCGTATTAGGTATAGGAGTTACTTCATGGGATTTCGGTACCATTCCCATTACAACTTTCGATAACCCTGATGGTACTTTACCTACTTATAGCCCGCAGGTGTTAAACATTGGTGTTTCTTACGCCAAAGTTTTCTCAAACAGTATTACTGGGGGCTTCCTGATACGTTTAATTTCTGAAGGTTTACACGATATCAGGGCAACGGGTATAGCTTTCGATTTTGGGGTTCAATACCAAACTACTTTAAATCCCCGTAAAGGAAAAATCAAAAAAGACGATTTCCATTTAGGAATTGCAGTACGTAATATCGGCCCGGATATGAGGTTTGGTGGCGATGGACTTTCTTTCAGAGCAATTAATTCTAATACCGGTGCCGATAGAAAAGCTTATTTTTCGGCCGATAAATTTAACCTGCCAACCTTGGTAAATATTGGATTGGGGTACGACCTTAGGTTGGATCAGTCTGAAGACACCTATTACCACAGGTTAACCGCTTCTGGTAATTTTAATTATAATGCATTTCAGTCAAATGTACTTGGATTAGGTGTTGAGTATGCCTTTAAAGAAATGTTTATGTTAAGATGCGCATATAATATAACCGGAGATAAACAATTATTTTCAAGAAGTCAGGTTGATCCGCAATACCGCAGCCCTGTGTATGGTTTTTGGTCCGGTGTAACCTTTGCAGTGCCTGTTTCCAAAACAGGTACCTCCTTTGCTTTAGATTATTCTTATGCGCCAACCCGCATATTTAACGGTATGCATACAGTGGGTATCCGCTTAACTGTGGGTGGAAGTAAAAAAGGATAATATTTTTATTTACTTTCAGTATATTCGTAGCAGAGATTTAAGAAACGTTCCGCCATTGTGCGGAACGTTTCTTTTTGTTTTAATAACCTAATCACTAACATTATTTTGATATGGATGAAATTAATCATGTAACAAAAGCAGGTCTGGAAAAATTACAGACTGAACTTTATGATCTTAAGTATGTTCAACGTCCTTTTATTACCAAGCAAATCGCTGTTGCGCGCGATAAAGGTGATTTAAGTGAAAATGCAGAATATCATGCTGCCAAGGAAGACCAGGGTTTAATAGAAGCCAAGATCTCAAAACTTAATAATCTTATTACCATGTCGCGTATTATTGACGAGAGTAAGTTAAATACAAAACAGGTAATGATGCTTACTAAGGTTAGGGTACTTAATTTGAACACTAAAAAGGAAATTATTTATATGCTGGTCAATGAAAAAGAAGCAGATCTTAAAACAGGAAAAATCTCTTTTAAATCTCCTATTGGCATTGGTTTAATGAATAGAAAAGTTGGCGATATAAGCGAGGTTACAATACCGGCAGGAAAAATAAAATTTGAAATTCTGGAAATTACTTTATAAGAATGGGGGGTATTTTTTCTAAAATTATTACCGGAGAAATTCCTTGTTTTAAAGTGGCAGAAACAAAGGATTATTTGGCTTTTCTTGATATTCGTCCCTTAACAAAAGGACACACCCTTGTTATACCAAAACTCGATGTTGATTATATTTTTAACCTCGATGATGTAACATTTGAAGGCCTGCATCTATTTTCTAAACTTATAGCCACTGCTATTAAAAAAGCAATACCCTGCCAGCGCATAGGTGTTTGCGTAATGGGTTTAGAAGTACCACATGCACATATCCATTTAATTCCATTTAACCATATGGATGACATGAATTTTGCCAACATAAAACTTAATTTGGATTCAGAAGAAATGAAGCTCATTGCAAATTCCATTCAGGCATGTCTTTAGGCTATACATGCAAGGTGTTTAAGAGGTAAAGTTATTGCTTTACAACACCTTTATTGCTCATTCACGCTTTATCTTACCGGGATTTTGAGTTGCAAAAGCTTCCCATGAAGAAGCTTTCTTTTTTGCAGGAATTTTTGATTTGGATGATGGTTTAATATGCAAGGCAAGGTTCTTTTGCATAAAGTGACAATATGCCGCCGCAAGCCCGTCAGTTGCATCAAAAAAAGTAGGATCCGGTGTAAATTTTAATTGCTGTTGTAACATCGCTGACACCTGTTCTTTTGTTGCATTGCCATTCCCTGTTATTGATTGTTTGATTCTTTTAGGAGCATACTCCACAACTGATAGCTCTCTGCTCATAGCTGCTGCAATGGCTACTCCCTGGGCTCTTCCAAGCTTTAACATACTCTGTACATTTTTACCGTAAAATGGCGCTTCAATAGCCAATTCATCCGGTTTGTATTCTTCTATTAAACCTATTGTTCTTTCAAAAATTTTTTTAAGCTTAAGTGCATAGTCTTCATACTTATCAAGTTTAAGAACGCCTAATGTTAACACCTCCACAACTTTCCCTTTTGTGCTTATCACGCCATACCCCATTACTGTAGTACCCGGATCTATACCCAGTATAACTCTTTCCTGTATATTCGTTAATTTACTCAATTTACATCTTGTTTAAGGTTATTACTAGTTGTTAATTTGTCAAACTTAGTTAAAGTACAGGCTTGTTACAACATCATCAATATCAAAGACTCATAAAAATAGCAAAAGTTTCAGTTTTGTTGCTCACCACTGTGTTCATTTTTTATAAACTGGTTTACAGGTATAAAATTAATTCCTTATTTTATGAATTTTCGGAAAGTGATCATACTGCGTCTCTTTTCTATTTGGTATTTGCCCTGTTACTTGTATTTTTTAACTGGGGAATTGAATCTTATAAATGGCAGCGCCTCATTCTTAAATATGAAAAACTGTCTTTTAAATCAGCTTTTAAAGCGGTACTTTCCGGTGTAAGTTTAAGTATTATTACACCCAACCAGATTGGAGATTTTGCAGGACGGGTTATTCATCTGCAGGTGCTTAACAAAATTAAAGGGTCTCTGGTTACCGTTATTGGGCACACAGCTCAAGTGTTAGTAACCTGTTTTTTTGGTTTGTTTGCAGTATGGCATTTATTGTTAAGGTCTGATGCCGGAATATTAGCAGTTCATAAAATAAATATTAATACAGGTTTAGTAAATTTCGATGCTGGTTATGGCCATTATTTCATTCCTGTTTTTTTTATTTTTTTAAGTTTATTAGCGGTGTGGTTATATTTAAATCTCCAGTATGTTTATATTTATCTAAGAAGATTCCACTGGGTTATAAAATTTGAAAAGTACATTGAAGTGTTCGGAGCTTATAAATCAAAAGAGCTTTCAATTATCTTGTTTATTTCATTTTTAAGATACCTTGTATTTTTATTACAATACTATTTATTGCTCTTGTTTTTCGATGTTCATATTCAGTTCTTAACAGCTATTAGTTGTATTGTAGCCACCTTTTGTATTCAATCTATGGTGCCTTCCTTTTTTTTATTGGAAATAGGATTGAGAGGTGCAAGTGCATTGTGGTTTTTTGGCATGTTTAGTACGCATACTTCCGGCATTTTAATGGCAGCATACAGTTTGTGGATTATTAATATGATGATGCCCGCTTTGTTGGGTATGTGGTTTATTTATAAAGTAAGATCATGAGTATTTGGGAAATTATTTCTTATAGTTTATTAGTTGGTTATTGCAGTTTAATCCTCTTCTATTTTATAGGTTGGTTGCGCATCAAAACTTTTACAAAAGATGTTAAAACAAGCCCCCTAAACAAGTTTTCAATTCTTATTCCGGCACGCAATGAAGCATCAGGGATCCTTGAGTGTCTTACCTGCTTAACAAATCAGCAATATCCTTCTTCTTCTTATGAAATTATTATCCTCAATGATTATTCATCAGATAACACATGGCAATTGGTTCAGGCATTTAAAAATAAATTTACAGCGTTCAATATCCGCCTGGTTAACCTGGCAGATCACATTCCGGAAGCGGCTAAAAAGGAAGCAATTACCTATGGTGTGTCTATTGCATTACATCCTTATATTATTTTAACCGATGCCGATTGCAGCAGAGGTAATAAATGGTTGGTAAACATAGATGCTTACATTCAAAAAAACCAGGCAAAAATGATCTATGCTCCGGTTATGTTTCAGGCAGGTACTGTGTTCGAAAAAATTCAATCCTTAGAGTTTGCAGGTCTTGTAGGTATTGGTGCGGCAGCCATTCAGCTTAAAAATCCTAATATGTGCAGTGCTGCAAATCTGATATTTAATAAAGAAGTTTTTTATGAGGTACAAGGTTATCAGAATAACCAAAACCTGGCGTCAGGAGATGATGAATTTTTATTGCATAAGGTTTTTAAAAAATATCCTCAACAGGTGTTTTTTTTGAAGAGTTTTGATGCCGTTGTTCAAACATCTCCAAACGGAACATTACAACAGTTAACACAGCAAAGAAGGCGATGGGTTTCTAAAAGCACCAAATATGAAGACCGTTATATAACAGTCATTCTGGTTGGTGCATACTTGTTTAATTTTACTATTCTTTTCAATCTGCTTTATGGCATTTTTGATCCGTTGTTTTTTAAAACAGGCATGATCCAACTACTGATAAAAATGATGGTGGAAGGTTTATTTCTTTTTAACATTTTGCGGTTTTTTAAACAAAGTATTTTAATTGTATTTTTGCCGTTAGTAGAACCCTTTCATATCCTGTACGTTCTAATAATTGGCATCTGGGCCAATATTACAACCTATCAATGGAAAGGACGTAAATTAAATTAATATGAATACAGAACTGGATGACCTCGAATATGATATTTTAAACTGTGTGTATTTTGTTGAAGAATATACTAAAATATTAGAAGAAGTAATGGCACCACCCGGTGTTGTGGCTGATGGGTTAAAAACGCTTATCAATAAAAAGTTTGTTATTGCTATGAAGTGGGAAGAAGAAACACAGGAGTATAAGAGAAGTTTTATATACGACAGCGATAATATGAATGCCTATTCTTACATGGCTACTAAAGAAGGATTGCTGGCTCACAATTCGCGTTAACAGTTGTTTAGCAATGTTAAAAAAATGCAATGCTATTGTTATCGGAACTTTAAACTATTCCGAAAATAGTGTAATCCTTAAATGTTTTACAGATTTGCATGGTTTGCAAAGTTACCTTATTAACGGGGTAAAAGGAAATAAAGCGGCTATCAGGCCCTCACAGCTAATGCCGCTAACATTACTCGAACTGGAAGTATATCATCAGCACAATAAAAACCTGCACCGCATAAAAGAACTTAAATGTACTCCTGTACTCTCAGGGCTGCATTTCGATATGGTTAAAAGTGCTATTGGAATGTTTATTGCTGAGCTTACAGGTAAATGTTTGCGGAATGAAAATGAAGAAGATAGAAATCTGTTTAATTACCTTTTTAATGCTATTCAAATTCTTGATGTAACGAATGAATCTCTGGCTAATTTCCCTGTCTTTTTCATGATCCAGTTAAGTAAGTATTTAGGCTTTTATCCAAAAATGAATTATAGTGCGCAGGCTAATTCTTTCAGTCTTTATGAAGGCATTTTTATTCCATACAATCCGGCCAAACCTGATGTATGCAACCCGACCTTAAGTTTTATCTTATTTGAACTGATAGGTGCCCGATTCGAAACCTTTAGCCAGATCCGTATTTCACATGCCGACAGGATGATTTTATTAGACAGGATGATCCGGTATTTTAAGTTACACCTGATGGTGTTCGGTGAACTTAATTCACCCAAAATTTTAAATGTAGTAATGGCTTAAACCACAATAAAGATTTATTTGATGGTTTTGAATTAATTACCTGAACCTGATTATAATTATTAATAAAAAAAATAGAGTTTAGTTTAATTTTGAAGGATAATGAAGAAATGCTTTCTGTTACTTTTATATTTTAATTCGCTAGTTGGTTCAGCCCAAACCATGGTTAAAGATAATTTTATTAAAGGTACAGTTTTAAGGTATGTTAATTTTCCTTCCTTACTGGTTGAACCAAGAAATATTGATATCTGGCTTCCTTCCGATTACGATAACAGCGGCCGCACAAAGTATGCTGTTTTATACATGCATGACGGGCAGTGTTTATTTACCCCTGCCACATCTTTTAATGGTAGTGAATGGAGAATGGATGAGGTTATGGACAGCCTGATTTTAAATAATCAGATTAGAAAAACAATTATAGTAGGCATTTGGAATACTTCAAAAAGATTTATAGAATTTAATCCTGAAGACCCATATAATGAGCTCGATAGTCTGAAAAAAATAAAGATTAGTTGTGAGTACACGGGAGGTTCTGCTGCCAACGCATATATCGATTTTATTTTTAGTGAGTTGAAGCCATTTATTGATAAAAGTTTTCCCGTAAAAACAGATGTAAAAAACACCTTTATGATGGGCTCCGATATGGGCGCATTACTTTCTTTATATGCACTGTGCCGAAAGTCGGATCAGATTAAAGGCATTGCTTGCTTATCTACAAAATGGGCATTAAGTATAACAGATTACAATGCCGGTATCAGTAAAAGTTATTTAAGTTATTTTGGAAGGAAATTACCTAACCCCCGGCAACATAAAATTTATTTCGATTATAGTTCAGTAAGCCCTGACACTTTATATGAAACCTATCAAATGCTGATGGATGCAAATTGTACGGAGAATGCGTATCTGTTAAACAAAGATTTTTTATCCTATAAATTTGAAGGAGCAGCACACAATATAAAAGCGTGGAGCAGTAGAGTTGCTATTCCTTTAAAGTTTTTGTTGTACTAATCCATGTTTAAATAAATCCCTTATTTATATTTTGATAATACAGAAATGGAGAGTTGCCTATGCACCTTCCCTCATTTTTCTGGCATTGCCGGCACTGTATAAAAAATAAATAATTAACCCTACAATAAGCCATAACAAAGCACTTAATAAAGTTGGCAAGGGTAAACTTATAATCATGGCAGTACACACAATAATGCCTAAGATAGGAACCAATGGTACTAATGGCGTTTTAAATGGCCTTTCAATGCCCGGTTCCTTTTTACGAAGTATAATAATACCGGCACAAACAAGTACAAAAGCAAATAATGTTCCGAATGAAGTAAGATCACCTGCTATACTGCCGGGAATGAATGCTGCAAATGCACCTACAAACAGCAATAAAATCCAGTTAGCTTTGTGCGGAGTTTTAAACTTAGGATGTAATTCTCCAAAGGCCTTTGGTAATAACCCATCTTTACTCATGCTAAAAAATACCCTGCTCTGACCCATTAGCATCACCAAAATTACAGATGAAAAACCCGCCAGAATAGCCACCGTAACACTGGTGCCTAACCACTCATAACCTATCATGTATTTTTGAATGGCGTAAGTAACAGAAGCTTCTTTACCTGCTGTAGCAAATTCCTGCCAGTTGGCAACACCTGTTAAAACATGCCCGAATAAAATATAAAGTATGGTGCATATTACTAATGATCCTAGAATTCCTATAGGCATATCCCGCTTTGGGTTTTTAGCTTCCTGTGCTGCGGTACTAACTGCATCAAAACCTATAAAGGCAAAGAATACAATGGCCGCTCCTCCTAATACACCTCCCCAGCCATGTTTAAAAACACCCTCATGTCCTACAGTATCAGCAGGAATTAGAAATGGGGTATGATTCTCTGGTTTAATAAATTGCCAGCCTAATACAATAAATAAAATTACGATGGCAACTTTTACAAATACAATTACTGCATTAACCATAGCCGATTCCTGCGTACCTTTTATCAGCAATAAAGTTAATAGAAATAAAATCAGCAATGCGGGTGCATTCATATAACCAGATGTTACTTGTACCAGATTTAAAAAAGTGGAAGGCAGAGACTGATATTGTTCTTCAGATAAAAGCAATACACCGTTTTTTACGCCGGTATGCAATGCCGGGTTAGCAGCAAGTAATTCATCAATATTACCTTGCCCAATAACTGTTCTTAAACTTTCAAAAGGAGAGTGGCACCATTGATAGGGTATAGCTCCACCAAGCAGGTTGTTTAAATATTCACTCCATGCAATTGAAACGGTAGCAGCTCCTAAGGCATATTCCATAATTAATGCCCAGCCAATAATCCAGGCTACCAGCTCGCCCATTGTTACATACGAATAGGCATAAGCGCTTCCTGCAATTGGAATCATTGCAGCAAATTCTGCATAACAGATTCCGGCAAATGCACATCCAACCGCAGCAATAACAAACGACATCGTTACGGCGGCTCCTGCTGCTTCTGCAGATGCTGCCGCGGTTCTTACAAATAACCCTGCGCCAATAATAGCTCCAACACCTAAGGCTACTAAATTTGCAGCCGTTAATGTGCGTTTTAACTGACTACCATCATGGTGTTTTAACAGGTCGGGTAGTGATTTAGTGTAAAAAAAATTTGCCATAAACTAATATTGATTTTCTTTCTGACGGGCAATATAAGGGAATAAATTTAAAATCAAACGGAGCACCTGATTGTTGCAATTTGGTTGTAAAATTTTCAATAAAAGCGATTGGCTTTTTCATAAAATAACCAATTTAAAATAAATATTGGAGTGGAAATAAAAAGTTAATAAAGTATGATAACATTTAATGGCATGCATAAAATAGTTATTCAACAATTTAGGGGTTCAATAACTTTAGTATTACTTCATATAATTTGTGTTCCTGTAAAAGTGTTTTAAATTATTAACAATTACTCTTCCATAAAATCCGGCTTTTTGGGCTGATCTTTCATAAAGTTATTACAATCAAGTTCAATACTAATGGGTGCTTGTGGCATAGGCCATTCATTTACAATTTTAAACAAATTTGGTGTGGCAACTACCTTTTGCATGTAAGCTGCCCAAATAGGCATAGCCATTGCACCACCCGCTCCCAGATCAATTGTTCTGTAGTGTATCGCCCTGTCTTCCCATCCTGTCCACAAACCGGTAACCAATGATGGGGTAATTCCTATAAACCAACCATCGCTGTAGTTTTGGGTGGTACCTGTTTTGCCTCCAACTGCACCAGGTATATTGTATAAATATTTTACTTTGGCTGCGGTACCATGAGTAGTAACTTTTTCAAGCATCTTACACATAATATAAGCTGTTTGCTCACTTAGTGCTTCTTGTGTAACCGGCGCATTTTCAAATATTATATTGCCATTCTTATCTACTATTCTTGTTAAGTAAGTTGGCTTGATCCAAACTCCTTTATTGGCAAATGTAGAAAAGGCTCCTACCATTTCGTAAACTGATATATCTGCTGTACCCAAAGCCGAAGATGGGTAAGGTTCAACCTTACTGCTTACCCCCATTTTCTTAGCAAGTTCTATAACATTTTTTATTGCACCCTCACCAAGCATTTTTAATACATTTAAACAGATAAGGTTAGTTGAAAATTGTAAACCCCTATACATAGTCATTTCCGGAGTGGTAAAATCTTCATCAGCATTTCCAGGATTATAATCCGGATATCCTTCAAAACTTACGGGCTTGTTTGGTATCAGTGTACAAGGCGAAATCCCATTGTCTATGGCCACAGTATAAACAAATGGCTTAAAGGTGGAGCCCACTTGCCGTTTGGCAGTTATGTTAACATGGTCGTACTGAAAATATTTATAATTATGTCCGCCTACCCATACTTTAATTTTACCTGTTTGCGGATCCATGCTCATTAAACCGCATTGCATAAAATATTTGTAATACTTTATACTGTCCATCGGAGTCATCATTGTATCTATTTCGCCACGGGTATAAGTGAATACGCGCATCTTTACCGGCATATCAAACTCTTGTTTAATTTGTATATCAGACCTGCCGGCTTTCTTTGCATTGTGGTATCGGTCACTTCTTTTCATGCCAGAAATCAACACCTCTGCAAACTCTCCCCATGGCTCTCTTCCTTTCCAGTGTGCATTAAATTTTTTTTGTTGATCCTTTAATTGTTCCTGCACCACATTCTCAGCAATGGCCTGCATCACCGGGTTAATTGTGGTGTATATTTTTAATCCGTCTTTATATAGATTATAGCCATTCTCTTCGCACCAATCCAGTAATTCTATTCGCAATGTTTCTCTAAAATAAGTTGCCAGTCCTTCAATATGACTTTCCTGTTTGTAGTTTAGTTCAATTGGTTGTGTCTTAAAAATTCTGCAGGAGTCTTCACTAATAAATTTCCCTTTCGCCATTTGGTTCAAAACAGTATTTCTTCTGTTAATGGCATTTTCATATTTACGAATTGGGTTAAAGGTAGTTGGTGCTTTTAATACACCTACCAGTATTGCTGCTTCTTTTGCATTTAACTCTTTTGGGGTTTTGCCAAAGAAGGTTTTTGATGCACTTCTGATCCCGAAAGAATTATCTCCAAAATCTACTGTGTTAAAATACATAGTAAGAATCTCATCTTTGGTATAACGTTGTTCAATATGAACTGCCGTTATCCATTCCTGTATCTTTGTAATGGTTTTATCAACTAAGCCTTTAAATCTTTTTCTGGGAAAAAGGTTCTTGGCAAGTTGTTGTGAGATGGTACTTCCGCCCTGTCTGTTTCCCATCAAATTATAAAGTATAATGGTAAACAGTCTCTTATTGTCAACACCACTATGCTCATAAAATCGAATGTCTTCAGTAGCAATTAAAGCATTAATTAATTGCGGACTCAGATCTTCATAATTGGCATTACTTCTGTTCTGAAAGTAATATTTTCCAAGTTGCGTTCCATCTTCTCCAAAAACTTCACTTGCCAGGTATGTTCTCGGGTTCTCCAGTTCTTCTATTGGAGGTAATTGTCCGAACCAACCCATGGCTATGGCAGATATAATTCCTGTTAAAATAATGATTCCCGCAAAGGCTCCTATCCACAACCACTTAATAAATTTCCAATATGGACTTTTATAAAAATATTCTTTAAACTTCATTTTTTAATACGATAACTTTCTACTTGCTTTTTATAAAACAACTCAAATTTTTCTATCTTTTTTTCTTTCAGTACAGTCAGGTAATTTGTCTTAGAAATTACAAATTCAAGATAAGGATCTGTTACTTTTAATTGTTTGGTTACAAAGTCGTTTGCTTTTAATCCATTGAGATAATCCTGCGCTATTTTAAAATTTGCAAATTCTCTTATCAGCAATACCTGGTAACCCTCATTGCTCAAATTTGCATTTACCTTTAAGTGATTTTCAGATGCAAAAGATTCATTATAAGTTGAAATCTTAGAAACATATTCCGTAAAATCTGCCTTATCATTTTTTATTGCGAATACATAATAAAAAGAAGTTTCTGTTTCAATATCAAAATTCAGTTCATTCAATGTACTATCCTTTCCAATAATACTTTCTTTTTTTTCCTGCTGGGCAAATACAGCCAGGTAATCGTTTGCAGTTTTTGCCACATCAGTTCCTTTAAAATTGTTACTTACTTCTATCAATGCTTTTTTAAATGCGTCTTTATTTTGTGTTTTGCCAATACAAAAGGCATTCAGCAATTCATATTTGGGCCTGAAATTGTTGCCCGGAAATGTTTTATCCAAATCCGATTTTATAAGCATGGCCTGCAAACAATTGTTGTTTTTATAAGCATCATACATGCTTTCATACATACTTACCAATGCTTTATTATTGTCATTTTCGGCCGATTTTATAGTTATGTTTTGTAAAAGTAAGCTATAAGGATGCGCTGGATATTCTTTTATTAACTGACTTTTATAAGATGTGGCTTTCTCTGTTTGTTTCAAATCTGTGTAACTCTTATATTCATAATAATAAGCGTCAGGTTCATATTCATTTACCGGATATTTTTTCTCCATCATTTCAAAGTACTTTATACTTTCAGTGTAATTCTTTAACCTGTTATAATATATCAAACCCAGGTTATGCAACGACTCTAACATTTTCGAGTTAGAATTTTGTTTCTGTGCTTTTGTAAATGGTACATTTTTTATCCATTTATCTTTTTGCGGATTGCCGGTTAAAGTTACTGTTGACTGTTCCGGAACGAGTTCATTTTTTGCAGCATCAGGTTGTTTAGAAGTTGTATCTGTTTCACTTGAGTTAGCTACCTCAGAGATAATCTCCTTTGGTTTTTCTTTGGCTGCAATTCGCCAGTAATCCTCATTAGGGCGCTGACCCCATTTTTTAACATTTGAAAATTCAGAAACTCCGTTAGTCATTAACGTTGAATTATAAAAGTACCATGCAGTGCTTCCTGCTCCCGGTAAACCAAGGTTGGGGGAGGGTACAAAATTTTGGTTCTCATTATTCTTAATATTAGCAACTTCTTTCGCTTTTTTCTTGGCAAGTTTGGCATCTATTGCATTTTTTTTAGCTTCTTCCGTAATCCACGAATCAATTTTTCGCTCTAATGCATTTTTACTCAAATTCGATAATTTTTGCAACGAATCTTCTGTTTCGTAAACCAGTAAGTTATTTATCAGCTCAGAAAGTACGATCTTGGTTTGATTAATAGATTCAAAGTTTTTGTCTTTTGGGTCTAATGTCTGAACCGTTGTATCATAATATGCCTGTGCAGGTTTAAAATCCTTCTGATAGAAATAGAGTTTTGCCAGTTCATAATAACTTAATGCTTTTTGGTTTCTGTTTTTAGTACTCAATGCAACTGAACTTTGAAAATTTTTAACTGCCTGGGGATAATTTTTTTGTAGTAACTCAAGTTTACCTAATTCAAAATAGATCTGATCCCGATAGTCTATGTTCTTATCATCGTCAGCCATTTTTTTCAAACTCTTTCTAACTCTCGCCACAGAACGTTTATCATTTATTTCATAAATTTGAGTTAGACTTATATTTGCGTTAAAAGCAAAATCATAAGTTGGTATGTATTTAAGAACGCGGTTAAAATGGTAAGTTGCTTCCGGCTTTTTATTTGCTTGTAAGCATAATTGGCCTAGTATATAATTATACCTGATCTTTTGATCTTTTGTTAACTGTCCGGTAAGTGCCTTGTTCAAATTTTCAATAGCAGATCCTGTCTTTTCTAATTTTATATTTATATCAGCAGCAGTTGCATATATTAATGCGATCTCCTTTTTATTGAAATTTTTATTTGCAAGCAATAAACCCATCAGCGCTTCCGCTTCCCCCATTTTATCTAATCCAACATAGCAACGTGCAATCCAGCAAGTGCTTAAATTTTTATATTCACTCTCTTTATATTTTCCAATAATATATTGATAAGTTTCTATCGCTGCAAAATAATCCTGCTTGTAATAACGGCATTGTCCTAGCAGGTAATATGAGTCATCGGTATAACTGCCAATGGTGTGCATTTGTATAGTTCCCGAAAACTTTTTAATGGCTTCATCCAGCACATTGCCTGTGCTCTTGGCAGACTCTGCAGTGCCTAACGGATATACACTCAGTACTTTGGTGAAATCATCGCGATGTGAAGCCTCTAGTTGCCTGATAGCATCCAGTAGTTTTTGTTCCCCATTAAAATAAATATTATAATGACCAGTTAATGTGTGAAATTTTCTATTCATCCATTTATCCTTTGTCGGACTGCATGAACCAATTACCATAACGGCAAATAATGTGAAAATGGATATGTTTTTTGATATGTGCAATTGAAATTTTGTTTTACCTATCTTTGACGTTTAACCTTACAATTTTAACCAAACTTTTAAAATAAAGATAGAAAGGATGGATCAACCTAAGAAAAAATTAATTCATAAACTGCGTTTTAAGTACCGGCTGGTATTAATAAATGACGAATCGTTTGAAGAAAAAATATCCTTTAAGCTTACTCCCATGAACGTTTTCGTTGGTTTCAGTTCTTCGTTGGTGTTATTTGCCATTCTTATTATTATGTTGATATTTTTTACACCGTTGCGTGAATATGTTCCCGGCTATACAGATACACGAACCAAACGTAATTTACAGCAACTTCTGTATAAAACAGATTCACTTCAGGATGTGTTAAAGGCAAAAGAGCTTTATTATCAAAACATTGTAAACATTATAAATGGCGGCGAAGGACTAAAAGACTCTTCTGCTCGGCCATCCAGACCCCGTGGTTCAGGAAGCAACATTAATGTTTATGAAAAGGAAGCCACATTTAATAAAAATTACGAGTCCCGTCAAAAAGAAAAAAGTGCTTCAGATTGGGTTCAGCCCTCTTCCGTTAAAGAACTTTATAGGGTAGGGTTGAACCTGATGAATCCAACAAGCGGATTAATAACCAGAGGCTTTGATAAGAATGAAGAACATTTTGCTATTGATATTGTTGCCAGGCCTGATGCCTTAGTAAAGGCTGTTCAGGAAGGAACCATCATTTTTGCAGAGTGGACACCGCAGGCCGGAAATACAATAGCTATTCAGCATCGCAACAACCTGGTAAGTATTTACAAGCATAATTCGTCAATTCTAAAAAAAGTTGGTACATTTGTTGAATTGGGTGAGGTAATTGCTGTCGTTGGAAATTCAGGAGAACTAAGCAATGGTCCGCACCTGCATTTGGAAATTTGGGAAAATGGAAATGCATTAAACCCAAGTGATTTGTTAAATTATAATTAAAAAACAATGGCCATTTTTAATCAGTCAAAAAATACTGCTTTTAATCCGCAGGAGATAAATATCATCAATGCAGGCACAAAGATCTCTGGTGATCTTAGTTCTGAAGGCGATCTGCGTATAGATGGTTCAGTAACAGGAAATATTAACGTAAAGACTAAACTTGTTTTAGGGGCTTCTGCTAATGTACAGGGTAATATTACTGCGCAAAATTGTGATGTTTCCGGAGTCTTAAATGGTGATATCAATGTAAGCGAATTGCTTACCGTTAAAGCAACTGCCAAAATAACCGGCGACATCACCTCTTCTAAATTAATTATTGAAGCAGGAGCTGAATTTAATGGAAAGAGTTCAATGAATTCCGATACTGCTATTAATTTAAATGATTATAAAAATATCCATAAAAATGGTAAGCCCTCTGATACCAAAGCACCTGTAATCAGTGGATCCATCGCCGAAAAAGCCTCCTTATAGCCAGTTTATCAAATACAGCGGCCAGGCAATTCAGATGATCCTTATCATTGTTGCCGGTAGTTTGGGTGGTAAATATCTTGATCAGAAATTCGTTTCCGGTTTTCCGGTCTATACATTAATAGGGGTACTTCTTTCCGTATTCGCAGCCTTATACCTCTCGCTTAAAGATTTCCTCAAAAAATAACACCAAATGATTCCCATTTGTTAACGGTAAAAGTTAGGGACTTTAAGCAGCGTTCATATGCAGTGTCCAAAAATCTAAAAAAAGGTGACAGAAAAAGCTAAACCGAGTCGTTTCATAAGCAGGACGTAAAAGTTTATTTTTAAAAGGCATCCTCATAAAACGACTCGTTAAAGTTAGAAATTGATTGGAATTTCTGACATTCGACTATCCTATAAATGTGAAAAAGATTTCGACATTTAACTTTAACAGTATAGGCTATTTCGTGTCTGGTCCTGTAAACACAATGGTTCCTAAAATTAAAGTCCGAGCAAAATAGTATACGCCAAACTAATTATACTCCTTGAATGCAAAATGCTATTGTGGGAGAAAGAGGTAAAAATGGGAGCAAAAATTGTCGGTTTGCGGTATTAGCACTTGCCAATAATAGGAAACTTGAGCAACTTGCCCTATATTGCTACTGTGCAGGGGGCAAGCAACTCAATTTTGCAAACTGTTAATATGCAATTATTTATAGAACATTTCAGGCTGTAAAACCTCCTCTCTAATTATTGAAATTCTAATCTCTCTCCGCATTCCGGATTAATTCACAAAACTTTAACTGTTTAAAATAAATTTCTTTCAAAATATAGCATAGAGGAATTTTGAAATTTAACAATAGTTTTGCAAAAATGAAAAAAGATAATTTTTATCCCCGCTTAATTGTTTTCACAATAATTATGGCAGTTTTACTTTTCCTTATTCAAAACTTTCAACAGAAAATTGCAATTGGTAACTTATGTTGGGGAGCTTTAATTTATTTTTTTCTGCTCACTTTAATAGTTTACAGAATTTCTTATTCAGCACTTTCAAAGAAAAATGAAATCTTCTTAGGCCGCATATATAGTGCTATTGGCATCCGTTTTGTGTTTTCGGTTTTCCCCCTTATTATCTATCTAATATTTGTACCTGTACGGCAAATACCTTTCATAATTGTCTATCTTTTCTTATATTTCTTTTACACGGCTTTTGAAATTTATTACCTTGTGGTTAACTTGCGCCCCGATTCAAAAAAAATAACAAGTTAATGAAGTTCAATAACAAAAAGATTATCAGATACTTAGTTCCCGCTTTTTTGGTTATATTATATGTGGCCTTTTCGGGCTTTAATGCCTTAGCACAGCAACATCATACAGATACAGTTACGCATCAATCCATAAATGCAAACGAGCAGGAGAGTGGTGCTATAAACGTACAGGTGCATGGTGAGGCTGATCCGGAAGAAGATGTGCCGGTTGCTCCCGGACATAAGGAAGGGAAAATAGATGCAGGCAAATTAATCATGGAACACATCGGAGATGCCCATGACTGGCATATCTGGACATACAAAAATGAGCATTTGTCTATTCCGTTACCTGTTATTATTAAAGACCATTCGGGTATTAAAATGTTTTCTTCATCCAGGTTTCATCATGGCCATGCAACCTACGAAGGGTATAAACTTGAAAAAAATAAACTTGTTGCAGTAAATGGAGACGGATCAATAAATAGTAATGCTGATTTTTATGATCTTTCTATCACAAAAAATGTAATGAGTATGTTTATCTCTGTACTTATTTTATGCTGGATCATGTTAACAGTTGCCAGGCAATGCGCAGGCAATAAAGGAAGAGCACCACGCGGTTTTGCAAATATAGTTGAGCAATTAGTACTCTTTGTAAGAGATGAAGTTGCTAAGCCTTCTATAGGCCCCAAATATGCCAAATTCCTGCCTTATCTGTTAACTATCTTTTTCTTTATTTTTATCAATAATCTTTTTGGCTTGATCCCATTTTTCCCGGGTGGAGCTAATGTAACAGGAAATATCGCAATTACCATGGTTCTTGCCGTTATTACTTTTATAATAACTACGGTAAACGGAAACAAAAATTACTGGGGTCATATCTTGTTACCTCCGGGTGTTCCTAAAGCTTTATGGATATTGTTGATCCCAATTGAGATCATTGGAATGTTTAATAAACCAATTGTATTAATGATTCGTTTGTTTGCCAATATTACTGCCGGTCATATTATTATTTTAGGTTTCTTCAGTCTCATTTTCATTTTCGGTTCCATGAGTCCTTATTTAGGATATGGCGTTTCAGTAGTATCAGTGGCATTTACTGTATTCATGAATTTTATAGAACTATTGGTTGCCTTTCTACAAGCCTATGTATTTACTTTACTTTCGGCCCTTTATTTTGGCACAGCAGTAGAAGAACACCACACAGCAGAACATCATTAATCAAAACATCATAAATTAATTTAAAAACAAAAATTATGACACTTTTAAACATCATCCTGCAGGCAACAACAGACGCAGCAACTGCTGCAGCAACCGGTAAAGGTATGGGAAACATGGGAGCCGGTATTGGCGCAGGTTTAGCTGCTATTGGAGCAGGTATTGGTATCGGACGTATTGGCGGTAGTGCCCTTGAGTCTATTGCCCGTCAGCCTGAAGCTTTAGGTGACATTCGTGCAAACATGATCGTGGCTGCGGCTTTGGTCGAAGGTGCTGCTTTCTTCGGTATTGTAGTTTGTCTTTTGATCGTATTGCTGTAAGTGGTATAACCGGGTTAAAACACGAAATATTTCCTTTCGTGTTTTAACTGATCACGGATCCCTTTCACATTCAATCACAAAAAAATTAAATAGTATGGAATTAGTAAAACCCGGTATTGGGCTTATTTTCTGGATGACGATCACCTTTGGTATCGTGTTCTTCATTCTTTCTAAATTTGCCTGGAAACCTATCCTGAATGCGATCAGGGAAAGAGAAGATTCTATAAACAGTGCATTAAATTCGGCTGAAGAAGCTCGTGTTCAAATGGCTGCTTTAAAATCAGATAATGAAAAATTGCTGAACCAGGCTCGCGCCGTCCGCGATCAGATGCTGAAGGAGGCTAATGAGATTAAAGAAAGTATTATTGCACAGGCAAAAAAATCAGCCGATGAAGAAGGCCGTAAAATTATTGCCAAAGCAAGCGAATCAATTGAGGCTGCTAAGCTTAATGCAATGAACCAGTTAAAAACTCAGGTGGCCGTTTTATCTGTAGATCTTGCCGAAAAGATCTTGCGTAAAAAAATGGAAGACCGCACGCAACAGGAGGCATTTGTGAACGAAAATTTAAAATCAATCAGTCTAAACTAACATGTCCGAATACAGAGTTTCCGGCAGGTATGCAAAATCACTAATCGATCTTTCACAGGAAAAAAATATCCTCGAAACGATCTATACAGATATCGTTGCATTTAAAAAAGCAACAGAGCAAACACCTGCTTTGGTTAACATGCTTAAAAGCCCGATCATCAATAGTGATAAAAAACTTACTGTGATCAAAGAAATTTTCGGCAAATCTTTTAACCCGCTTACTATCTCTTTCATTGAAATTGTGATCAACAAAAAACGCGAATTTTACCTGATAGATATTGCCAATGCTTTTATACAGCAATATAACCAGATCAATAAAATTACAACTGCAAGAATAAAAACTGCCACGGCTATTAGTGATGCAGCAGTTATTGAAGTAAAAACTTTTATTGAAAAACAAACAGGTAAAAAAGTGGTCTTAGAAACCTCTGTCGATCCTTCACTTATTGGTGGTTTGGTTATACAGATGGAAGATAAATTATATGATGCCAGCATATCAGGCAAATTGAAAAAAGCAAAACAAGAATTATTAAATACTTACATTTCAAATTAACATTCCATTATGGTAGAAATAAGACCTGATGAGGTATCAGCAATTATAAGAGAGCAACTAAGCAATTTTAAGTCTGAAACCGAACTTGAAGAAGTGGGTACTGTGCTCCAGGTGGGCGACGGTATTGCGCGTATTTATGGATTAACTAAAGTGCAATCAGGAGAACTGATTGAATTTTCCAATGGCGTAGAAGGTATTGTGCTGAACCTGGAGGAAGACAACGTGGGAGCGGTGTTATTAGGTTCTTCAGAACAAATTTTAGAAGGAGATATAGTAAAACGCACAGGACGTATCGCATCTATTAAAGTGGGTGAAGGTATGATTGGGCGTGTTATAAATACATTAGGTCAGCCAATTGATGGTAAAGGGCCCATTGCAGGTGATGTTTATGAAATGCCCTTAGAGCGCAAAGCACCCGGTGTTATTTTTCGGGAGCCTGTAAAAGAACCGCTTCAAACCGGTATCAAAGCTATCGATGCAATGATTCCGATTGGACGCGGCCAGCGCGAATTAGTAATCGGTGATCGCCAGACAGGTAAGTCAGCAGTGTGTATCGATACCATCATCAATCAAAAAGAATTTTATGATGCAGGTAAGCCTGTATTCTGCATTTATGTGGCATGCGGACAAAAAGCATCAACAGTTGCACAGGTATTAAAAACTTTAGAAGAACGGGGTGCTATGCCTTATACTGTTATTGTAACAGCTACTTCGGCAGATCCGGCTCCGCTACAGTTCTTTGCACCAATGGCAGGTGCTGCAATCGGCGAATTCTTTCGGGATACCGGTAGACCTGCATTGGTAGTTTATGATGATCTTTCCAAACAGGCAGTTGCTTACCGTGAAGTATCATTATTACTTCGTCGTCCACCGGGCCGTGAAGCTTATCCGGGCGATGTGTTTTATCTGCATAGCCGTTTGCTCGAAAGAGCTGCCAAAATTATTGGTACTGATGGTATTGCACAACAAATGAATGACCTCCCTGATTCTATCAGACACATGGTTAAAGGTGGTGGCTCTTTAACGGCTTTACCAATCATAGAAACACAAGCCGGCGACGTTTCTGCATATATTCCTACCAATGTAATTTCTATTACCGACGGTCAGATATTTTTAGAGGCGAATCTCTTCAACTCTGGAATTCGTCCTGCCATTAATGTGGGTATTTCTGTATCACGTGTTGGTGGTAATGCCCAAATTAAATCAATGAAAAAAGTTGCCGGAACTTTAAAATTAGATCAGGCACAATACCGCGAACTCGAAGCGTTTTCTAAATTCGGTTCAGACCTGGATGCTGCTACCAAATCGGTATTGGCTAAAGGTGCCCGTAACGTGGAGATCCTTAAACAAGGCCAGTTTGCTCCATTCCGTGTTGAACAACAAGTAGCTATTATTTATCTGGGTACGAAAGGTTTATTAACGAATATTCCGGTAAATAAAATTCTCGATTTTCAAGGTGAATACTTAAATTATCTGGAAAATAAACACAAGGATGTTCTAGATAAAATTAAAAAAGGCGGCATAGGTGATGATGTAACTACCGTTCTTGAAACCGTTGCTAAAGAGTTATCAGCAAAATACAGTAGCTAATGGCTAATTTAAAAGAAGTACGAATCCGTATTGCGTCGGTAAACTCAACGCAGCAAATTACCAAAGCCATGAAGCTGGTAAGTGCTACCAAGCTGAGAAGAGCGCAGAATGCCATTATACAGATGAGGCCTTATGCCCAAAAGTTAAATGGGATACTTGCCAACTTAACCGATTCGATGGATGTTGATTCATTGAAAGTATATTTCGACCAGCGCATTGTTAACAATGTGTTGCTGGTTGTTATTACCTCCGACAGAGGTTTATGCGGCTCGTTTAATGCCAATGTTATTAAGCTTGTTATGCGTTTGATGAAAGAAGATTATGCAGGTAAAAATGTAACCATATTACCGGTGGGCAAAAAGGCATTCGAGTATTTTAGTAAACTAAAAGGTGCTTTGATTCCCGATTTTAAAGATAGTTTTCAGACTTTAAATGCAGGAACAGGTTTTGCAATTGGAGATTATGTTCTCGGCCAATACAAAGCAGGTAAGTTTGATAAAGTGGAGATCGTTTATAACCAGTTTAAGAATGCTGCAACGCAAATTTTAAGTGATGAGCAGTTCTTGCCTATCGCTAAACAAATGCATGCCGTAAACACCTCTAAAAACGATTATATTTTTGAACCGGGCAAAGAAGAAATTTTAGAAGAGTTGATCCCGCGTATTTTAAAAACACAAATCTACCGCAGCATGCTCGATTCTTTCGCATCAGAACATGGTGCAAGGATGATTGCAATGGATAAAGCAACAGACAATGCCGGCGATTTAATTAAGGCATTGAAACTTGAATACAACCGTGCAAGGCAATCTGCCATCACAACCGAAATCTCCGAGATTGTAGGTGGTGCAGCAGCATTGAGTGGTTCGTAATGTTACCTTAAAATAAAATTTAAAAGCCGTTTCAGTTTATACTGTAACGGCTTTTTGTTTATGTGTTTTTCATACGCTTAGCATTTTCAATTTTAAGTGTTGATACTTTAAAAATAAAATGCTAATTTACATATAAGTTCGCCTTTACGTAGTTTTTTATATACATCCTGCTTTTTCTATGCGCCTCTGCGTCTCTGCGTGAATTTTTTTATTTCTCACCGACCTTCAAAGTTGTAACTTTTCTTTTCTTTACAAAAAAACCTCTGTTATAATTGAAATGCAAAACTTACAATTAGCCACTCTTAAAATACCCGAAACAGAAAGGTTAACATTGCATTTGTTATCAGAGGCAGATTTACCCGAAATTTTCTTGTTAAGATCAAACCCTATTGTAAATAAATTTATTCAAAGGCCTCTTGCAATGAACATGGAAGAGGCCTTTAAATTTATAGTTAAAATTCAAACCGGGCTACAACTCAATAACAGTATTTTATGGTCAATTTGCTTTAAAAATTCCACCCAATTAATTGGCACTATTTGCTTGTGGAAATTTTCAAAGGATAGAACCATTGCTGAACTCGGTTATGAACTTATGCCAAAGTATCACGGTCAGGAAATCATGAATGAAGCGGTTCAGGCAGTATTGGAATTAGGGTTCAACACTATAGGTCTGTCTGCCATAGAAGCCTTTACACATCATGCCAACACTTCATCTATAAAGCTACTGTTAAAAAATAATTTTGTTGCTGAGCCCAATCGTGTTGATGAAGGCTTCCCGAATAATTTAATTTTCTCAATTCACAAATCAAACCTTTAGATACCATTTTTAGTGTTAATTGAATTTTAGATTTCATGTTTGTTTATAGTTTTAAAAGCTTTTCAAATTATTCATTATTGAATAATTTTATACCTTATCAATTCCCAGATGCTATTCTCACTGCTCTTTACAAATTTTACCAGGCCTATATTTTTAGCATAGTACATATCGCTATAAAAAATTGATGAAGTTGATAATATATAGCTTATATTAACACCAGAAAAAAGTTAGAACAGTTTTAAACTGTTCTAACTTTCTTATCAATGGCATGTACGTTTATTGCACTCCATTTCATCTATAATCAAAAATGAAAGTATTAATCACAGGAGCTACAGGAAATGTAGGGATGGAAGTAATAAGTGCTTTGAGTAAGCTAAACCACAACCTTGATATTTATGCCGGGGTTAGAGATTTAAGTGCCGACAAGATAAAGTTGAAAAACTATCGTATTCAATTTTCGCTATTCGACTTTGCAGACTTTACTACTTATCAAACTGCTTTAGAAGGTACGGACATCCTGTTTTTATTACGACCGCCACAAATTTCAGAAGTTGAAAAATACTTTAAACCATTAATTGAAACCTGCAAAAGCAAAGACATAAAACACATTGTTTTTCTGTCCGTTCAAGGAGTTGAGAAAAGCGCTGTTATACCGCACCACAAAATCGAAAAACTTATTGTTGATAGTAAAATTCCGTACACCTTTTTACGTCCTGCATATTTCATGCAAAACTTCACTACAACTTTACGCACAGACTTAATACAAAATAAGCGAATTTATTTACCTGCAGGAAAAGCTAAATTCACTTTAATTGACATTAGAGACATTGGTGCTGTTGCCGCAGTGATCTTAACAAAAATTTCTCTTCATAAAAATAAATCATACGAATTAACCAATAAAGAAAAGTTGACTTTTACAGAAATGGCAGAAATATTAAGTTTCAATTTAGGGGTGAATATTCATTATAAATCTCCGAACCTGCTAAGTTTCTTCCTGACAAAAAGAAAAGAAAAATTACCAACTATGCTAATCTTTGTAATGATTATGCTTCACTATTTTCCGAGATTTCAGAATGAACCGGAAACAACAGAATGGGTTGAAAAAATAACCAATAGGCAACCTATAACATTTGACCAATTTATAAAAAACAACAAAATACTTTTGATCAGTTGACGAGAAGCAGCGGCAATAATCGTTTAACGAATGGGGGATTCATCCAACGTCCCATTGAAATCTTTAATGCGGGAGCATTACATAGTTAGTACTACCAATGCAGTAGTTTCTCATTACCACCAATATTTTTATATTTGATGGAATCATTATACTCATACTATGCGCACCTTAAAAATTTTAATACTTTTCACGCTTTATTATCAAGCCAAAGCACAAACCTTTGATATCAAATCAAACTATGTAAAGCGCGAAGTTTACATACCCATGCGTGATGGCACAAAACTTTTTACTGCCATTTATTCGCCCAAAGATTCATCTATCAAATACCCAATTATACTCAACCGTACTCCATACAGCATTGCTCCTTATGGCGGCGATCAGTTTCCGGAGAGGTTAAGACCCTCCGATCATTTTGCCAAAGACGGATACATTTTTGTATTGCAGGATGTACGTGGGCGCCTTATGTCGGAAGGCGAATTTGTGAATATGACTCCGCAACATATTGATAAAAATGCCAAACAAAGTGTTGATGAAAGTACAGACACCTACGATTGTATTGAGTGGTTAATGAAGAACATTAAAAACAACAATGGCAAGGTTGGACAATGGGGCATCTCTTATCCTGGGTTTTATACCTCGGCCGGAATGATTAACGCACACCCGGCCTTGAAAGCCTCGTCCCCGCAAGCACCCATTTGCGATTGGTTTACCGGCGACGATTTTCACCACAACGGCGCCTTCTACTTACCGCACTTTTTTGGCTTCATGTATGGGTTCGGACAAGCACGTACAGCACCCGGTACAGGATCATGGAAAGGATTTAATTTCCCAACAACAGATGGCTATAAGTTTTACTTAGAAATGGGTGGACTTAAGCATGTGAATGATCATTACAAACACAGCGTTGCCTTTTGGGATCAGATGATACAGCATGAAACCTATGATACCTTCTGGCAGGTAAGAAATCTCAGGCCACATCTTAAAAATATTAAACCCGCAGTACTTGTTGTTGGAGGTTGGTTTGATGCCGAAAATTTATACGGCGCATTGCAAACCTATAAAACAATTGAACAGCAAAGTCCTAAAACTACCAATACCATTGTAATGGGACCATGGGTGCATGGTGGCTGGAACCGCGGCACAGGCGAGTTCCTGGGCGATATCAGCTTTAAACAAAAAACCAGTGCGTATTACCGCGATAGCATAGAGTTCCCCTTTTTTAGTTATTACCTCAAAGGCAAAGGCACTTCAAAAATGCCCGAAGCCATCATGTTTGAAACAGGTACTAACGTTTGGCGTAAGTATGATCAATGGCCTCCTGCAAATACAACTCAAAAAATATTTTACCTCAATGAAAAAGAGTCGTTGAGTTACACAGAAGGTGCCGCTTCTTATGATGAATTTATAAGTGATCCGCATAAGCCTGTACCGTATATGGTTAATTGTGAAGTAGGCATGACAAGAGAATATATGGTTGCCGATCAACGCTTCGCTGCCAGGAGACCTGATGTGATGGTATATCAGACAGAGCCCGTTGATAAGGATGTTACCTATGCAGGTCCTGTAAGTGTTAATTTAAAAGTGTCTACCAGCAGTACCGATGCCGATTGGATTGTAAAAGTTATAGATGTATATCCCGATAATCCATTTACAGATTCGGCTAATGGCAAAATGGTTTCGGTAAGTGCTTACCAGATGCTCATCAGGGGAGAGGTAATGCGCGGAAAATTCAGGAATAGTTTTGAAAAACCCGAAGCCTTTGTTCCCGGTAAAGTTACCGAGGTAAACTTTGTAATCAACGATATAAACCATACCATTAAAAAGGGCCACAGGTTAATGATACAAATACAAAGCACCTGGTTCCCTTTGGTTGACCGCAATCCGCAGCAGTTTATGAATGTGTTTGATGCCGAAGAAAAGGATTTTGTAAAGGCTACGCATAGGATACACAGAGGTTCAACGATTACTTTTATGGAGTTGAAGAATTAATGTAGTAAGAATTCTAATGTTATACAAATAAATAAAACAGGGTAATTAAGCAACTCTAAATAGCATGAAGCAAATCATATTATCAATTTTATATTTAAGTTTGATCCTACCTGCAACAGCACAAACTTTTTCGGCAGAATATTCCGCACTTGTTAGAAAAGCAGATTCACTGTATGAATCAAAAGACTTTAAAGGATCAGGATATGCATACACGCAAGCCTTTAATGCAAATAAAGGAAAGGGGGCATCAACAGACAGGTACAATGCGGCATTTGCGTGGGCATTGGCAGGCATGAGCGATAGTACATTTTTTCAACTTAACAGAATCGTTAATGTTGCGAACTATTATAATTATGCGCAGATAACACATGACCATGATTTGAATAATTTGCATACTGATAACAGGTGGCAACCTTTGCTCGATTTAATAAAGCAGAATAAAGAACGCGTAGAGGCAAACTTAAATAAGCCCTTAGTAGCACTATTAGACAGCATTTACAACGATGACCAGTCACTAAGAAAGGAATTAGATATAATAGAAAAAAAGTTTGGACTAGGCTCAATAGAAGTAAAAGAATGTTGGAGTGTCATTAGTAAAAACGACTCTATAAACCTGATCAAAGTGGAGGCGTTTCTTCATAAATATGGCTGGCTTGGTTCAGATGTAATTGGTGTTAAGGGTAACTCCACATTATTTTTGGTGATCCAACATTCAAATCAAACCGCACAAGAAAAATACTTACCCATGATGCGTGAAGCTGTTAAAAATGGCAAAGCCAATGGAAGCAGTTTAGGTTTACTTGAAGACAGGGTTGCATTAAACCGCAGCACTAAAAAAGTTTACGGAAGCCAGGTTGCAAAAGATAAAGAAACCGGCCTTTATTATGTAAGGCCTTTGGAAGATCCGGATAATGTTGACAATAGGCGCGCAGCAATCGGACTTCAACCGCTGGCAGATTATGTAAGACGCTGGCAAATTAATTGGAATGTTGAGCTGTATAAAAAGGATTTGGTTTGGATCATTGAAAAGGAAAGAGGTAAGTAATTATTCCACCATCAATATACAAAGTATATCGAAAGAAATATCTAAGCTTACATAAAATGAAAACTATAACATTCATAATAGCGCTGGTCTATTGCACTCATTTAAATACCCAGGTAACGGAGGATACTGCCATCAAAAAAGTGATCAACAATCTCTTTTCAAACATGCAAAAATTTGATAGCGCAAATATGCGTGTTTTGTTTGATCCAACGCCCGTTTACAAACCGCTATACTGAATCAAAAAACAAATCAAACAAAATTATTAACCGAAAGCATCGGTTCGTTTTTGGTTCAGATTGCCAAAATAAAAAATGATACACTAAAAATTGAAGAACACATTACGGCTTACAAAATAAAAGCAGATGGTTCAATGGTATGTGTATGGGCACCCCATGGATTTTATCTCAATGACAAATTACTGCACACCGGTGTTGATGCCCTGCAATTATTTAAAAGCAATGAAGGCTGGAAGATTATACAAATATGCGATACCAGGAAAACGAAATAATGCGCAGATTTCTCCAGGCATTACTCTAGCTTAAAACTAATCGGCAATAGCATCTTACATGCAACATTCTTACCCTTGTCATTGGCCGGAATCCATGCAGGCATAATACTTAATACTCTAAGTGCCTCTTCATCCAACAGTTTACCGGCAGATTTCGCGATCTCCATTGATGAAACTTTACCATTTTCATCAACCATAAATTTTATTAATATCCTGCCTTCAACTTTGTTGTTTTTAGCTTCGGGGGGGTAGTTAATATTTGCGCTTAAATATTTGTACAAGGCTTCCGTACCGCCTTTAAATTCCGGCATGGTTTCCGGAGGAGCTATCTCGTTTTGAATTGAAGAAGTACTTTGTTCCTGTTGTTCAGTTGGCGAGGTTTTGGAGCAACTGCTAAAATAAGTTAGCATGCCAATCAATGGAATAATAATGGTGTATCTCCATACAGAGATTCTTGTGTTTTTGGTAATCATCATAATTCTGTTTTTTAAAGTGTTTATGTAAATAAATGAATGGGTAAATTGTAACGCATGCCTTGCCGCAGCTTTTGCTATGAGCAGTTCGCAGTATATTGTTTTATCCTGAATGTTCTTTACTGCTTCTTTGTCTACAAGATATTCATGAACATTTCTGAGTTCTTTAAGTAAAAGAAATGTAACGGGGTTGAACCAGAAAAAGACGGTTAATAATTCATAAAATACAATATCAAGCGAATGCCATTGATTAACATGAGCACGTTCGTGTTGAAGAATAATTTGCTGCTCATCTTTATTCGTATTTTCTGCTATAAATATGTTATTGAAAAATGAAAAGGCCGCTATCTTATAAGAACTATCGAGTATGTAAAACGATCCTGCATTATTTGAAGTGGATTGAATGATCAATATTTTTCTAATGCAGATAAAAAAAACAAGAAGACGAATAAAAGTTATAAAGATATATAGTCCGGCCAGAGCCTGAAAAAGCGTTATTTAATTGATAAGCTCAACCAATATTGCTTGTTACTTTCAAAGATGAATGCTTCTGGCAACATTGCAACATAATTGCCTGCAGGAAGTGAAAAGTTTAAGACAGGTAAAATAAAACTGATGAGTGGTGTTGCTAATAAATAAATTCTGTTGTGTACAAAGTAAGAAGCATTGCGGAAGACTATAAGGTAAACCATATAAAACATAATGAGGTTTATATTACATTTAATAAGATATTCCATATTCTTTATTTTTTAGTGTTAGATTTAAGTTTTTTCAGCAATTTACCGGCTTCCTCAATTTCTTTGAGTGAGAGCTTTTTGTTGCTCGTAAAAAAGGAAAGCATTTTGGTGAAAGAGCCTTCAAAATAATCAGTAACAATGCTGCCTAACTGTTGCTTTGAATATTGTTCTTTCTTTAATAAAGGATAATATTGATGAGTTTTTCCAAATGCTTCATAACTTACAAACCCTTTCTTTTCAAGAATGCGGATAATTGTAGATACAGTATTATATGCAGGTTTGGGTTCATTAAAGCTTTCTACTACATCTTTTACAAACGCTTTCTCCAGCTTCCATAAAATTTGCATCACTTGTTCTTCCGCCCTGGTTAATTCTTTCATGAATCAAATGTATAACTAATTTTTTAGTTATACAACTAAAAAATTAGTTACATAGTATATTTTGAAGTTTTGGAATGTCTGAAGTTGTTATTTTAGAATGTTTAAAAACTATCCGGATTATATCTAAACGTTCAGAATTCCTTTATTCTCACAGGTGAAACAATAACATAAATCGTTAAATTATCCTGACGCTCAAGCATGATGTTACAACATACAGAACAAATAATATTTGATGTTATTTTAAACTTTCGAACCAATCTAAAATATCTTTTAATTCGTTCTCTGATATTTCATGCCCTATAGGATATTCTTTATAAGTAAAACTAACATCAGCCTCTTTACAAAAGTTATAAGTAGCTTTGGCGTTATCCAAAGGCAGTACATGGTCATTTACACCATGACCAATAAATAGTCTGAGTTTTTTTAATCGCACAGGAGTAGCTAATTGAGGTTGTATATCAGGGAGTATTCTGCCACTTAATGCTACAACCCCGTTTACTTTTTCGGGATGCGTTAATGCTACACTGAAACTTAAAATAGCACCCTGACTAAAACCAATCAGGTATATTTCATTGGTCTTATATTTATGTTTTAGCTCTTCAATAAAAGTTAATAATAAAGTCCTGCTCTTTTCAGCTTCAATGCCTTTGTATATAGGTGTGCCTCTGGAAAGATCAACATGAAACCAGGCAAATGAATTCTGTGATAAAGTGATAGGTGCCTGTACCGACACAATCTGCATTTGTTTCGGTAAATGTGAAGCCAATGCAATCAAATCATTTTCATTACTGCCCAGTCCATGCAGCAAGAGTAGGATAGGGGTGTGTGTCGATTTCACAATAGGTTCCCTACTCAGGTATTTCAGTGAAAGGTCTGTTTGCAAACTTTGTGCATTTAATGAATGTAACGTAAAAAGAAAAGTAATTATTCTTAAAATCATGGTATGCAAAATACCTGATTTTTAAATAAATTTACCTTTTTTAAATTGTGATATTTAAAATAGTTATTGAAGTTAACATCACATGATGAGTATAGATCAACCTGCACAAAATCAAACAAAATTTATGATACTTCATTAAAATTGTAAAACTGCTATATAAATGAAGCCAGTAAAATAATTTAATTGGGTGCGTAAATTTTATTAAACATCTACAATCATTCTCATAACGATTAATGCAAATTGTCTGACCTCTAAACATTCTGAATGGACTATTCACTAAAATTGTATTGGTTTAAAAATTTGTTCAATTAATGCATTTATTAATGTATTGTTTGAAAACAGTGTATGTTTGATTTTACAAAGCCTAAATAAATGCAACATATCCACCTACACCAAACAATCATGAATTATTATGGATGAAATAAGTTATTGCCATTGGATGAACTCTCAGGCCGGCTCTATTGGTTTTGACAATACTTTGATCCATTCTGTGTAAATAGAAAAAACCCACTTTTTGCCTACACTTCATTGGATATAAATTACGATATTCACATCATTATAGATATAATTAATGCTTTTAGATAATAAAACCAAAACAGAGGACAACGATCACTTCAAAGTATTTGAATTCATAAAAAATTACACTGAAAGCGGAGGACTTGACCTTGTGACGGGTTTCTTTTCTGTGAATGCTTTGGCATTAATGAATGACGATATTAACCAAGCTGAAAAATTCAGGCTAATTTTAGGCAACTTAATGCAGGATGAAGCACAGTTAAATAAAGTAATCGATTTGCTTAACGGCAATAACAGTATTAAAGGAACACTCTCTTTGAGTTCTGCAGCATATAAGGCAGTTGAGTTTCTTCAACAAGAAAAGGTGTTAGTAAAGTCAATTCAAAGAAATTTTTGTCACGCAAAAACATATATTTACAACGACAAGGATTCACGCAAGAACTTTCACATCATTGGAAGTTCAAATTTAACTGACGCGGGCCTCGGCATAAAAGAAAGCAGCAACATTGAATTAAACACGGCATCAACAGGGGACAATAATGATTATAAGGAATTAAAAAAATGGTTCAGGCAACAATGGGATAATGTTGCACTAGATAAATATGAACTTCCTGATAAGACCAAAGTTGAAGTAAAGCAACACATCATTGAATTAATCAAGAATCTGTTCAAAGAATACACACCTTACGACCTATATTACAAAGTACTTTACGAGCTTTTTAAAGATGATTTACTTGAACTTTCCGGTGACGCGGAATTCAAGCGCGAAATTGCTCATTTAGAAGAAACTATTATTTACAAAACACTTTTCTCTTACCAACAAAAAGGAGCAATCAGTTTGATTAAAATGCTTCAAAAATTTAATGGAGCAATTTTAGCTGATGCAGTTGGTTTAGGTAAAATCTGGACTGCATTAGCGGTGATGAAGTATTTTGAAATAAAAGGATATACCGTTGTTTTATTTTGTCCTAAAAAACTTCGAATCAATTGGGAGCAATATCAATCGCACAGTGGTTCAAGGTTTGAGAAAGACGAAATTGAATACTATGTGAGAAACCACACCGACTTTCAAGATGAAAGACTCAGCAATAATTATCCTGATTTTCCACTTTCCAAACTCCAACGCAAACAAAAACTACTGTTGGTAATTGATGAGAGCCACAATTTACGAAATGACAAATCTTCCCGATACAAATTCTTTGTTGACAATGTTTTGATGCCTGAAAAAACTTTACGCGACGTAAAGGTTTTACACCTTTCAGCGACTCCAATCAATAACAAGTTAATGGATATCCGGAATCAGTTTAAGTTAATGACCAAAGGACAGGATAATGGTTTTAAAGAAACAGATTTTGAAATCGACAGACTTGAAAATATTTTCAAAACAGCACAGAAGGATTTTAACGAATGGTCTGATAAAGAGGACAGGAAAATTGCCGACTTTATTAGTATGCTTCCACAGAAGTTTGAAAAACTCACGGATGCTTTAATTGTAGCAAGAATTGTTTGAGTTCTTCAAAAAGAACGAAGAATTTTTTAAGAAAATACCAAATGGAGTTTTCACAGGTTTTAAATTCAGCCCTAATTCAAAATTGAAATCAATGCCCGAAAGCATTGTGGCGGTTTTGGGTTATCCGAAAAGACCCGATGAGGTCATAGACCATGTTTATGAAGAGATCCATTTGCTCCATCAAAGCATTGAAGATGGGAAAAAGCGAAAGTTAGTTTTAAATAACAATCAGGAAATATTGACCTTACTTCGCAACCACAAATTGGAAGCCCGATATGTTCCCAAAAACATCGACAAAGGCGAGCAACCCGTTTTAGATAAATTGGCTGCTGCGGTTGCTAATTGGGTAATATCACAAACAACACCGGTTGCAGTTAATCAAATCCAGGACTTGTTTACAGGCGATGTTACAGCCAATAAAATATCACCCGAACAAAAGAAATTGGAAGATAAATTTAAGAGTGATAATTTTGATTTAATCAATTGGTTTGTGATTTCTAATAATTAAAAACAAGTATGGCGGCGAAAAAAACTATTAATGTTAAAGGCACGGAAATAACGGTTTTTCAAGGAGCAATAAACGATTACATTTCCCTTACCGATATAGCCCGATGTAAAGATTCTTCCAATACTGACGACATTATTAAAAACTGGCTTCGCAACCGCAATACGATTTAACTGTTAGGCTTTTGGGAGCAAATGTATAACCCGGATTTTAAACCCGTCGAATTCGACGGGTTTAGAAAACAAGCCGGTTTAAATAGTTTCGTAATGACTCCTAAAAAGTGGATAGAAAGCACCAATGCCATCGGATTAATCTCAAAATCCAGACGGTACGGCGGAACGTTTGCACATAAGGACATTGCATTTGAGTTTGCATCCTGGATTTCGATTGAATTTAAACTCTATATTATTAAAGAATTTCAACGCCTGAAAGCCGATGAGAACGATCGTTTAAAACTTGACTGGAATTTGCAACGAACATTAGCGAAAATAAATTATCACATTCACACAGATGCCATAAAAGAAAATTTAATTCCGAAAGAATTAAATAAACAACAAGTTAGTTTTGTGTATGCTAGCGAAGCTGATTTGCTAAATATGGCATTATTTGGCACAACGGCTAAGCAATGGAGAGATGTAAGCCCAAAAGCAGAAGGCAATATTAGGGACGAAGCAAGCATTGAACAATTGGTTGTATTAAGCAATTTGGAAAGCATCAATGCCATGCTCATACAACATGGACTGCCTCAATCGGAAAGATTAGTTAAACTCAATAAGATTGCCATCACCCAAATGAAATCATTGGTGAATAATTATAGCCTTAAAAAACTAAGATAAATAAATGAATCTATCCTTTTTCAATACAACCAATCTGTTTGATGCAGCCACCAATTTATTTCAGCAATTGGGTATAAAACTCAATTCAAATACAGCCGAACCTTTACCTGTAAAAGATTTGTTAAAACAACATTTCAAAGACAACGATACGTTTAAAACCATTGGCAAAACCTACTTCATTGGAATCATTTACAATACTGTTTTTCAAGCCACGGGAATGTTTGATGTAAATTATTCTTACAAGGAAGCATTGCAGCAAGGAGACAAAAATTATGACGGTTTAATGCTTTTTGCCTTAGAACTTGGTAAACATCCTTCGCGAACTGAAATATCAGATCTTACAAGAACCTTCAACCGCATCAGTCAGAAAATGCCGGTAGCACTGGTGCTGAAATATAAGACAGGAAAGGAAGTTTGCTTTTCAATAGCTATCAGCGAACGCTTTAAATACAAACAAAACTGGCGGCAAGGGGAAAAGGCCGGCAAGGTGATTATTCTTCGCGATATACATTCAGAAACCACTCACGCTGGCCATCAACGTATTTTATTAGACTTGGTTAAACCGGTTGGCGTAAATTACTTCGACCAATTGCATCAACATTGGTTGCAGGTATTGGATGTAAACATACTCAACAAAAAGTTTTTTCAGGATTTGGCAAATTGGTACTTCTGGGCAATGAAAAATGTTTCGTTTCCAGACGACCTCGAAAAAAAGAAAGAGGTTAGGAATGCCACAAACCTTATTCGTTTAATTACAAGGGTTGTTTTTATTTGGTTCATCAAAGAAAAATCTCTTGTGCCATTTGAGTTATTCGATAGCACATACTTAAATAAAATACTGAAAGACTTTAACAAGAATAAAAAATCGCAAAACTATTACCATGCCATTTTGCAGAACTTGTTTTTTGGAACACTCAACCAAAAAATGGATGAACGCAAATTTGCTAAGGAAGGCGACATTAATATCAACCAGGAAGAATACGGTGTGAAAAATTTATTTCGCTATACAAACCTTTTCAACATTTCAGAAAAGGAAGCTATGCAGTTGTTTAAAAATGTTCCGTTTCTAAATGGGGGATTGTTTGATTGTTTAGATAAGCCTAATGATGCCGGTAAAATTATTTATGTTGATGGCTTTAGCCGCAACCCAGATAAACAAGCAAGCGTGCCTGATTATATTTTTTTTGGTGAAGAGAGAGAAGTTGACCTGACCGAAGACTACGACCCAAGCGCAAAAAGGCCAATTGTTAAAAAAGTTAAAGGGCTTGTTGACATTTTAGAGAGCTACAAATTTACCGTTGCAGAAAATACACCAATAGAAGAAGAAATTGCCCTCGACCCTGAACTATTAGGTAAAGTTTTTGAAAACTTGTTAGCCAGTTACAACCCCGAAACACAAACCACTGCAAGAAAACAAACCGGTAGCTTTTATACGCCAAGAGAGATTGTAAACTATATGGTGGACGAATCTCTGATAGAATATTTAAAACAAACCATTTTATCTGAACCTATCGAAAAACTAAAACTAGGGGATAAACAAACAGATATGTTTGGCAATAAAGCTAGAAAAGGCCAATTAAAATTAGAAGCCTCAGTAAAACCAAACAGATGGAAAGTGAAAGAGGATTCGTTTGAAAAAAACTTAAGGCAGCTATTTAGTTATGAAAATATTCAGCCATTTACAAATCTATTAGATATTAAAGAATTAACAGAGGCAATAAACAACAGTAAAATTCTTGACCCTGCCTGTGGTTCGGGTGCTTACCCAATGGGTATTTTACACAAAATGGTACATTTGTTGCAAAAGCTTGACCCAGAAAATATACATTGGAAAGCTTTGCAAAGGCAAAAGGCAATTGAGGAAACAGAAGCAGCTTTTGAAATTGGCGATAAAGAAGAAAGAGGCAAACGACTGGCAGAGATAAACGATGTATTTGAAAACAATGCAAGCGATTACGGACGTAAATTGTATTTAATTGAAAACTGTATTTACGTTATAGACATTCAGCCGATTGCGGTGCAAATTTCAAAACTACGTTTCTTCATTTCATTGATTATTGATCAAAACAAACAAGCCACTAAAGAAAACTATGGTATTAGAAGTTTACCTAACCTGGAAACAAAATTTGTAGCTGCCAATACTTTAATTGGTTTAGACAAACCTGCACAAACACTTTTGCGTAACCCCAAAATAGAAGAAAATGAAACCGAGTTAAAAGAACTCCGACACAAATACTTTACAGCCAATACCCGAAAAGAAAAACTGCAATACCAGAAGCAAGATAAAAAGCTAAGACAGGAAATTGCTAAAATGCTTGAAAGCGATGGATGGCAAACCGCAGTAGCCAAACAGATTGTGGCTTTTGACCCTTATGACCAAAATACTTTTGCCAATTGGTTTGACCCTGAATGGATGTTTGGATTGACGACAGGTTTTGATATTGTGATTGGGAATCCGCCTTATAAGGTAGAGTCTAAAACAGACCAAATTAAATACAAGAGTTATTCAACCATTAATTGTGGTGACTTATATGCATATTTCTTTGAAAAAAGTATAAAAGGACTTATAAAACCTAATGGTGCATTATCATTTATCACAGCTTCATTATTTATTAAAGGATTAAAATTTGAATCTCTTCGAGTTTTTTTAGAGCAAAATATTAAACTTATTGCTTTAGAAGTTCAGGGAGACAAGGTTTTTGAAAATGTTCAAATGCCTACAGCAGTTCTGATAGGAACAAAATCAAATAAAAAAACTAATGATTGGACTTTCGAAAATTTCATTCCAAATAATGATATTATAAAATCAATAGAATCTAATTCAAAAGCACTTTCTCAAATATGTGATGTAATGAGGGGCTTTGAAATTGGAAGAGACCAATTAACTGAAAAAGGAGAGGTAAAATTTATTACTGGTTCTGATGTAGTCAAATGGGGAATTAAAAAATTTAGTTACATATCAAAGAAAATAGAGAATGATTATAAAAAAAATGAGGACTGCTTTAAAGGAGAAAGAATTTTGATAAGAGAAAAAGGTAGCGACTTAACAGTTTTATATTTAAAAGCAAAACTCTATTGTAACAGAAGTTTGTATTCAATTAAAGTGCGAGACAAAAAGTATTCCTCAAAATACATAGCTGCGTTATTAAATAGTTCGCTTTTCCAATTCTATTATCAATCAAGGTTCAAAAGTGAAACTGATTTGTTTCCTAAAATAAGAATAACACAAGTTAACCAATTACCAATTCGATATACAGACTTTCAGAATAGAATTGATTTAATCGTTGATTACATTTTATCACTAAAAGACGATGGACTTGACTCAAGTTTTTTTGAACGCCTCATTGACGCCATGGTTTATGAATTGTATTTGCCAGAAGAAATAAAAGCAGGAGGGGCAGAGGTATTGAAATACCTAAGTAATTTACCTGAATTGAAAGAAGGGCCGCACGAAAAAAATTTGAAAACAATAGAAAAGGTTTACAAAGAACTTTCAGACCCGGGGCATCCTATTAGTGCAGCATTACTCAAACTGTTAAGCATTGAAGAAGTAAACATCATTGAAGGTAGGAAGCGAAATGAATTGAGCCAAGAAAAAAATGAGCAATAAAATACTAGAAGTGTTAGCTTATCAGAAAAGTCTTTGAAAAATTCTGTCATCAAGATTTCACTTATTAAACATAATGGTAGAAAGGAAAAGGAAGACCATCATCTCACAGAAAGATGATGATTTCTTTTCCATACGGATTGATCAAAAGTCATCCCCGATTTTAATTATACCGAATTCGGTACAATTAAAAGTGCTTCAGGATGTAACAATATTGTGTCTTAGAGAATTCAGGATTACAAATCCGTTTAAAGCATTAACACTGATCGCTTATTGATTTTCGCATTAGGGATTGCAGCGGAAATCCTTTTTTGTTTTTCACAAAAAAGATTGCAGCGGAAAGCCCGGCCCGAAGGGAATGCCCATTACTTTTTTAAAAATAGTTGATCCTGCATCTTCTATAAAAAACCATTCGTAGTTTTCCAATGGATAACTCTTACATTTGAGAGGTATCAAAGAGCCCTTTATGATCAAACTGAAATATAAATTTAACTATGTATGCATTCTGTTTATATTTTTTTTATTCGCTTTTAGCCTCACTGCTCAGCAGAAAAAAGTAAACAGACTTACCGGCATACTGGCTAATTACAGAGGTAATGATACGGTAAAGGTAGCGATGTTGTGCGAGCTTGCCACGGCATACAAAACCATACATCCCGATAC
>JACMQU010000030.1 GCA_014376805.1 Bacteroidia bacterium | reverse complement strand
ATATATCATAAACTATATATCATAAACTATATATCATAAACTATATATCATAAACTATATATCATAAACTATATATCATAAACTATATATCATAAACTATATATCATAAACTATATATTATAAACTATATATAATAAACTATAAGTGATAATTGCCTTTTAGAACAGAAAATTTTATGACTTTTTTTTATACTTCGCTTAATTGATATTCATTATTCCTTGGTTTTTTCCTTTATTTGTACCCCTAATTTTTTCCAATGAAAATTCTGCTTGGCTATCTAAAAAACTATAAAAATCTTGTAATACTGGCCATGTTGCTGGCTTCTCTCAATCAGTTGTTTTCCATGCTTGATCCTTATATTTATGGAAAAATTATTGACAGATTTGCCACAAAACCGCATACTTACGATAAGGATGCCTTTATAAAAGGCGTGGGTCTTCTTATAGGGGCAGCCATTGGTGTTGCCATGATAAGCAGGATAGCAAAAGCCTTTCAGGATTACACACTGAACCTTATTATACAAAAATTTGGTGCTGCTGTTTATACAGACGGACTAAAACACTCTTTACAATTGCCTTTTCAGGATTTTGAAGACCAGCGAAGTGGTGAGCTGCTAAATGTACTTCAAAAGGTAAGAACCGATTCTGAAAAATTTATAATTAATTTTATCAATATATTTTTTACCTCTACAGTAGGTATAATCTTCGTTATTATATATGCCATTAGTGTTCAGCCTTGGCTCATATTTATTTATTTTAGTGCTAGCTTTCTACTGGCTTTTTTAACCGGCTATTTATCTAAAAAAGTTAAAACAGTTCAACAAAAAATTGTTCAGCAAACAAGAGTTCTCGCAGGCTCTACCACAGAATCATTGCGTAATATAGAACTTATTAAAAGTCTTGGTTTAACACATCAGGAGATGAAACGCCTGAACCTTTCCACTCAAAAAATTCTTCAACTCGAGTTGCAGAAAGTGAAAGATATCCGCAGTATAAGTTTTGTTCAGGGCACTATTGTTAATCTGTTACGCCAAAGTATTTTGTTTTTGTTAATGTATCTTATTTTTAAAGATTCTATGACCCTCGGACAATTAATGACATTGCAATTTTATTCCTTTTTTATCTTTGGTCCGATGCAGGAAATGGGGAATGTAATTATCAGTTACCGCGAAGCCGAAGCTTCTTTGCAAAACTTTCAGCAGATTATGGAAAAGCCAATAGAAGTAAAACCTTCAAATCCCCAGTCGATTAGACAAATTGAAAAACTTGCATTTAACAATGTTACTTTTAAACACCGCACAGCAAAAACAAATGCACTAAACAATATCAGTTTTAACGTAAATAGTGGAGAAACAGTTGCCTTTGTTGGTCCTTCGGGATCAGGTAAAACCACACTTGTAAAATTGCTGGTAGGATTGTATACACCAAATTCAGGACAGGTACTATATAATAATATTAATTCTTTACTTATTGATTTTGATGACTTGCGCAATCAAATCGGATTTGTTACACAAGATACACAATTGTTTTCAGGCACGATAAAAGAAAATATGCTTTTTGTAAATCCTAGAGCAAATGACTCGGAGATCCTAACTGCTCTAAATCAAGCTTCTTGTCAGGGGTTGCTGGAGCGCAGTGAGAATGGGATAGAAAGTGTGATAGGTGAAGGTGGTATTAAAATTTCTGGTGGTGAAAAACAACGATTGTCTATTGCCCGGGCATTGTTACGTAAACCACGTTTATTAATTTTTGATGAAGCGACTTCTGCGCTCGATTCAATAACTGAAGAAGAAATCAGCAAAACCATCAGACAGATAAGCAGTAATAAATCACATGTAACTGTTATGATTGCGCATCGCCTTTCTACTATTATGCACGCAGATCGCATTTTTGTACTTGAAAAAGGTGAAATGGTAGAGACAGGAAAACACCTCGAATTATTGGCTGAAAAAGGATTATATTATGCTATGTGGAGACAGCAGATTGGAGAAAGAGAAATTGAACCCGTTAAACAAAAAGGTACACTGTTGGTTTAAATGAAAATTTGCGGCGATACTTTTGGTTCAAAAAAGCATAGCCTGTTACAGATTATGAATACATGTTTACAAATAAACAGCTACATTTTACCTAAATTTGTGAAGTGATTAACCTGCCTGAAGATTTTAAAAAAAATATCCTGTTAATATATCCGGATGAGGCAATCGATTTTTTTGAGGCACTGCTGAACCCACCAGTAACATCGGTTAGGGTCAACCCTTCTAAAAATGCCGATATGTTTAAAGATGCAACTCTCGTGCCTTGGTGTGAAGAAGGTTTTTATCTTGCGCACAGACCTTCTTTTATTACTGATCCATTGTTTCATGCCGGCGCATATTATGTGCAGGAAAGTTCGGGCATGTTTCTGCAATATGTGTTAAAACAATTACCAGGTATTGATATGCCCTTAACGGCCCTTGATTTGTGTGCCGCTCCTGGTGGAAAAAGCACATTAATGCAGCGTGTACTTCATCCTCATTCGGCTCTGATTGCGAACGAGATCATAAAAACACGTGTGCCTGTATTGGTTGAAAATATGTTACGCTGGGGGCTTCCTAATCAGATTATAACCAATAACGACGCTAAGCAAGTGGGAAATATGTCTGCGCTTATTGATCTGATGCTGGTTGATGCTCCGTGCAGTGGTGAAGGATTGTTCCGCAAAGATCAGGCTGCTATAAAGGAATGGAGCCCGGAAAATGTGATGTTGTGTGCGGGGCGGCAACAAAGAATTTTAAGGGAAGTGTTAGCTGCTCTTAAGCCCGGTGGTTTCCTTATATACACCACCTGTACCTATAATGAAACCGAAAATGATGGAATAGTTAAATGGTTATGTAACGACATGGGTTTGATTCCTTTTGAAATTGATGTACCTGAACTTTGGCCTATTGAACAGATCCAAAAATATATGTTCAAATTTCTCCCGCACAAAGTAAAAGGAGAAGGCCTTTTTATGGCAGTACTTCAAAAACCACTTGCAGAAAAATTGCATGAAAATAAGTTTAAAGAGCCTAAACTAAATTTTGTGTCAAGAAAATTATTTCCGCAACTAACACCCTGGCTTAGTAACCCTGATGATTTTGATTTTGTAACAGAAAATGATTTTATTTATGCATTGCCAAAAACAATTTTGCCGGTGTTTGCAGTTGCCCGTTCTAAATTATATGTAAAGCATGCGGGCATTTGCATGGGAAAATTTGATAAACATGGTGAACTAATTCCTGAACATCACCTCGCACTTTCAATCTGCCTTTCTAAAAATATAGAGAGCATTGAGGTGGATAAAAATACAGCCTTGCTATTCCTTAAAAAAGTAACCTTTTCTCTTCCACAAGTTTTTGAACAGGGGTGGTATGTGCTGCGGTATCAAGGTTTAGCATTAGGTTGGATTAAAGTATTGCCTAATAGAATTAATAATTACCTGCCCGCGGGATACCGCATTATCAAAGAGTTAGATTAACAAAACAGGTATTGAATTTATAGGTATGACTGCTATCTGTGAAGAATGCTTACCTTTGCAACTTTATTGCTGATTAACCGGTTAACTTTTTTTAATGTAGGTGCATTATAAAAAATATTTCGGTTTGAACCAAATTTTATACAAATGAAGTTTCACTTAAATTTACTTAGGGCTGTTAATGAAGCCATTTACCAGGTATTTGAAGAAAATAAATATGCCGATAAGGTACTTGAAAAAGTATTGCGATCAAATAATTTGTGGGGGGCCAGAGACCGCGCCTTTATTGCTGAAAACACTTATGATATGGTGCGTTACTGGAGGCTGATCCGAACAGTTGCTGAACTTGAAACACATGAATTAAATGAACAAAACCTGTTCACTCTTTTTGGCACGTGGCAGGTATTAAAGGGAGTACATTTACCAAATTGGGAAGAGTTTAAAAATGTAGATCCCAAGCAGATTGACCACAACTATAAACAAATGAAAACGCAACGTAAGATTGCGCATTCCCTGCCTGACTGGCTTGATGAACTGGGTTATAATGAACTTGGTAAACAATGGAATAAAGAAGTGGAAGCTTTAAATGAAACCGCTCCGGTTGTTATTAGGGTTAATACACTTAAAACAAACAAAGCAGAGCTTATAAAAAAATTACAGGAAAGAGAGATTTATACTGCCGTAGTGCCGGGCTGTAAAGATGCACTGGTTTTAAAAGAACGACAGAATTTGTTTATTACCCCTGAATTTAAAGAAGGTTTGTTTGAAGTGCAGGATGCCTCCTCGCAATTAGTGGCCGATTACCTGATGATTGAACCTGGTATGCGCATTGTAGATGCTTGTGCAGGTGCGGGTGGTAAGAGTATGCACATTGCTGCACTATCTCAGAACAAAGGCAGAATTATAAGCCTTGATACCGAACAATGGAAGTTGGATGAAGCTAAAAAGCGAGCACGCAGGGCTGGTGTTAGTAATCTTGAATTACGTGTGATTGAGGCAAAAACCATAAAAAAATTGTATGGCACTGCTGATCGATTATTACTTGATGTGCCGTGCAGCGGTATAGGCGTATTAAAACGCAACCCTGATGCCAAATGGAAACTAAGCCTCGGTTTTATTGACAGGGTAAGAGCTCAACAAAAAGAAATTTTAAACGACTACTCTAAAATTTTAAAACCCGGCGGCATTATGGTTTACGCTACCTGCAGCATCCTGCCTTCAGAAAATAGCCAGCAGGTTCATGCATTTTTAAAAGACCACAGCAATTATGAACTGATGGAAGAAAAAAATCTATTTCCCAGTGAAACCGGCTTCGATGGGTTTTACATGGCCCGTATTAAACGAAAAGAGGAAGCAAAGAAAGTGGACAAAGAAATGAATGTGATAAAAGAACAAGCTTAGAAAAGTTGATAAAAAAATGCTTTAACCCTATCTCCGGTGTAAACAATTATTGCGTCTGTAATTCAAATTTATTTCCAAATTAAATTTAATACTATTTAGATACAGTGTATATTACTGCTTATTTTACAATTATTTCATCACTAAACAGCATCGAATCTTTTCCAGCGGAAGCATGCCATGCAGGCAACTTACCATAACTGCGGGCGATGATTTTTAAATACCGGGTTTTTACTTTATTCAGATTTGCTTCAAAATAGTGTATTATTTTCTGATCCGAATTTGGATCAATTGTATGTGAAACAGAAATTAAAAGGTTAAAATTTACACCATCAGCAGATGTATATAAATCAATGGACTTTGGCAGTATAACCCAGGCCCTTGTATATTGGTAAAAACCCATCCGGAAAGTTTTTAGTTTTGTATCTTTAACAAAATCTAAAATCAGGTTAAGATCTTGTCCGTCATAACCCTGCCATTTGCCACTTTTTAAGTTGTTTGATCCAATTCTACCATCAACAAGCCCCCATTTACCTCCGCCATTAAAAGATGGCTGAGAATTGCTGTAAATAGAATTAAGTTGTTTTAATTTGCCAATAGCTTTATGCATAATAAAACTATCCTGCGTATAAGTAAAATCTTTCCCCCAAAACATAGTTGCCTTTACTATGGCTGTTTTATTTAAAAAAAATGGTTTTGTGTACAACCCGGATTTTGCATTCGGATCGGTACCGTTTATAGTATAATAAATTGGCAGGTTGTAAATTAGTGATCGTAAGGTTATTTTTCGTTTGCGGTTTGTTAAAACTGTATCAGGCACAATAATGCACGTACCCGGCAATTTATCAAGATCTACTCTTAACTTTTCAAATTTTAAAAGGTTTTCTTTGAGCCACCAATTGCGATTTTCGAGCCTGTATAACTCGGCATATGTAAGAGATAATTGATTTAGTTTTAGTACTAATCTATTTAAATCTTCTTTCAAAGTTGCTGCATTTAAATAATATTGAAGGTAATCATTCAGTTTATTTCTAAACTCGTTCATCTGAATAATAAATAAACTTTCTTCCATTGCAAATTGCAAGTAAGGTATACATTCAGAATGCGAATTTACATTGCCCGAAACCACTATAAGATCAATAAGAAGGGTATTTATTTTATCTTCTATGGATTTATATTCAACCTTTTGCTCCTCTTTAAGATTATCTGAATTTAAAGGAAATACAAACTCAAATAGACGTTGATTTTTTAACAGACCTTTTATTTTATTTTGATGAATATCTGCAAATTCATTCTGGATTTTACTTATTGAAATGCTTTTTGTACCCCAGAATAATTTATCGTAAGCTCGGTTAAATGCATTCCATTTTTGATCCAGTTCTATTTGTGATAAACTTCCACTTTCTTTCACCAGTGGTGCATTCCAACTTAATGCAGCGCCCCATATAAGACCTTGCCAGTTGTTTGTAAAAAAGTTAGAGCCATCATCATCCCAAGTTGTGTTCAACACACCTTTTGCACCAAACTTTTTACCATCTCTTACCAGGTTAAATATATTTTTTTTAGCTACATTCGTGTTCGGATAGATATTAGACCAGCAACTTACTCCAGGTGCCACCCAGAAATCTAATCCTGATGCAGCAATAGGTTCAAGTATTTTATCAAAATTATCCAAATCGGTATATGACCATGGAATAAGTATAAGGTCATTAGGTAATTGAGAAATTATTTCAGGATGGTTACCAACAATATCAGCCCACATAATAATACGTTTATCATATGGCTTTAACAGTTGTATTAAGCGGTTAATATGATTGGCATAAACATTGGGCAAACCAATACTATCTACAAGTTGTTTTGACTGCCCCTCACCCAACCCAAATGTTTCATCGCAGTTTATATTAAAATACTTACAGGTATAAGCAGGAGCCATCTCTTTAAACATATCTTTCAATAAAAGATATGAACCTTCATTAGCTGGTGAAAGTATGTGTTGTCGTTCTCCCAAGGCCTGGTACGCAGGGTTTGCGAGAATCTTTTCCATGTGCCCAAAAGATTGCTGATTACCTATTAAGGTTACATGGTACTGTGCCGCGTAACTAATTAATTCTTCAATTTCTTCTTTGCTAATCCCATCATCCGGAGCCATATCCGGATGCGAATTGTATTTAAAAATATTTTCGGTGTAAAGAGTGAAATAATTTAATTTATAGGCCGAAAGTGTTTTAATTTCTTCCTTTAAAAATTCCATGGTGGGTATCGGGCCCCTGCTTATATCATCCTGCCACGCCCTAATAGGAAATGCCGGCACATCATATATAGTTAAACAGGGAAGTTGTGTGGCAGCAGTTTTGTTATTGCTTATTTGTAGCAGGGTTTGTATGGCATAAAATAATCCGGCATCTGTTTGGGCAAGTATCCTTATTTGATTAGGTGTAATCTGTAGAACATATCCTTCACTATCTGCCATAAAAGTAGTATCGAGAAGAAACTTCTTTAATTCTCTTTTCCATTTTTTTGAATCAACAAGCTGGCAATATAAAACAGCTTGTTTTTTGAAAGAGGTTTCCACTAATTCTGTAGACACAAAAAATGAATGCGCCCGCAATAAACTAAATGCAAAACTATCTGTACTGTTAAATGCGTAGGTACTTGGATTTGGCAATGAAAATGTTCCTGCCTGATATGTGACTTGTTGTGGTTCCGGAATAAATTGTATCTGCGCTTGTAAAAGCTGAAAATAGGCAACAGCTATTAATAGTAAGAAGTATTTAATCATGACCCGCAAAATACAGATTATATATATTAGTAGACCTTCTGTTTAAAGTTAAATGTGTAATAAAAGATATTTTTAATAAGCAGAAGTAACAAATACAACTCTTCTGATAAATCTACAAAAACTGTAACTATCAGCTAAAATACGCAAATAAGTATTTAATTTATCAGAATTAATGTTTTATTATTGTGTGTGTGTAGGTGTTTGTTAATGATATAAAATCAACAATTGAGACGATACAATGTCAAAAAATTTAAGTGAATTATCTGGTCGCAAAGGACTGAAAAAAAATTTGTTCGAAGAATTAGGGATTGCCGCTCAACAAACAGGAACTCCTGAGTTGATGGAGATGGAAAGAATCAGGCAGGAATTTTTGATAGGCAGTTCATCTGTTTATGGCGCTGTATCTTTTTATGATTTTCTTAAGCCGGAGAACAAAGGAAAAAAAGTATATATATGCAATGGCAGTTCATGCCTTACGGCTGGCACACAACCCGCCTTAAAAGAAAAATTACTTCAACATTTTGAAGCTTCTGAAATAGGAGAAATGTGTTGCCTTGGCAGATGCCATCAAAACGTGTCCTTTCATACTAACGGAAAGAATTATTCAGGTAATGATATTGACGTAATCGACCAAATAAAAAACGAATCAACAGTAACGCGTGAAACTTATTATGTGGGTTCAAACGGTACACCGGTTATTACTAAAGAACATGGTAGTGTGAATGAGTTTTACAGCATTTATAAAAATTGTTTAACAAAAACACCGGCCGAATTATTAACAGAACTTAAAGACTCTGGTTTACGCGGCAGGGGCGGTGCGGGCTTTTCTATGGCTTTTAAATTAGAGTCGTGCAGGAATGTGGCCAGTAAAACAAAGTTTATAGTTTGCAATGCCGATGAAGGAGATCCGGGAGCTTATTCTGATCGTTATATATTGGAGAATAGACCACATACCATGTTAATGGGTATGATGATAGCCGGATACATTACAGGTGCTAATCACGGTGTAGTTTATATAAGAGGAGAGTATCCTGAGTCGGTAAACATTGTTGCTGATTGTTTACAAGAACTGAGAAAGGAAAAGTTAATCGGAGAGGAGAGTGGGGCAAATGGGTTTTACTTCGATTTTAAGCTGATTAAAGCACAAGGTGCCTACATCTGTGGTGAAGAAACTGCCTTACTTTCATCTATTGAAGGGCAGCGGCCTGAAGTGCGCACCAGACCACCATATCCAACGCAACAGGGATTGTTTAATAAACCCACTGTTGTAAATAATGTAGAAACACTTGCCAATCTTCCTTATATTATGAAAAACGGAGGCAAAGCTTTTGCAGCTATAGGTACACCTAAATCTACAGGCACCAAGCTTGTTTCTTTAGATGGTTTTTTTAACAGGCCGGGTATTTATGAAGTGGATATGGGTACACCCTTAAGTGTAGTGATGAATGAATTGGGAAACGGTTTTAGAACTCCGGTAAAGGCTATGCACATTGGCGGACCATTAGGTGGTATGGTTCCGGTAAGTATGATTGATTCTCTTACGGTAGATTTTGATTCATTTGCTAAAGAAGGATTTTTATTAGGACATGCATCTGTTGTTTGCATTCCTGAAGATTATCCTTTGATTGATTATATCGAACACCTCTTTAGGTTTACGGCGCATGAAAGTTGCGGTAAATGTTTTCCTTGCAGGCTAGGGTCAACCCGTGGATATGAAATGATTGAAAAGGCACGCACAACAGCTTATAAAATGGATAGAACCCTTATGAATGATTTACTTGAAACACTGGAAGTTGGCTCGCTGTGTGCCTTAGGCGGAGGTTTGCCACTGCCCGTAAAAAATGCATTAAAGTATTTTGATGAAGAGTTGAAGCCTTATTTTATCTGATTTTAAAATGCAGATTTAACGCATAGGTAAATTGTAACAGGAATGATAAAAAAAACAAAATGGGACTGATCAATAAATCTATGTTAACCGATGTACCCACGTGTTAAAAAAAAGTAATTGGATGAAAGAAGATTTATCTTAAAGGCCAATAGAAAAACCATAGCACCATAAAACGAAAACAATGGAAGCAAAAGTTGAAAGTAAAAATAAAATGGCAGCAACCGAACACCCTGTGTTTGAAAATGAAATTAATAACAATGGAAACGGGAAAACGGATGCAAAGCTGGCTTATATAAACGATAAACCCTACTTTATACAAGATGGAGATACAATTTTAAAATTAGTGCGCCGGCATTTTGGTAAAGATTTTGTGCCTACTTTGTGTGATGCACCTAACCTTGAGCCATTTGGTTCATGCCGTGTATGCAGTGTGGATGTGGCATTGGTAAAAAACCAGCATGCCAAAGCGATGGCTTCCTGCCATACTCCGGTAATGCCAAACTCTTATATATATACCGACTCCGATCGCATAAAAAAATTGCGGAGAAACATTATTGAACTCGTATTAACGGATCATCCACTTGATTGTTTAACATGTGAAGTAAATAACAATTGTGAACTTCAAACAGTAGCAGCAAGAGTAGGCATAAGAGATGTGAGATACCCCCAAGGAAAGAATCACCTCGATCGTAAAAAGGATCTGAGCCATCCATATATGACATCGGATTTCTCTAAATGTATCAACTGTTTTCGATGTGTTAGAGCATGCGATGAAGTGCAGGGAGAGTTTGTGTTAAACATGGCTGGCAGAGGCTTTAACAGCCATATTATTAAAAGCAATGAGAACAATTTTTTTGATTCTGATTGTGTTAGTTGTGGTGCTTGTGCACAGGCTTGCCCAACATCCGCTATCTCTGATGTGTTTGAATCGAAATCAATTGTAGCCGATAAAAAAATAAGAACCATATGCACCTATTGCGGTGTGGGATGTAACCTTGAAGTGGCTGTTGTAAACGGTAAGGTAAAATCTATTCAGGCTCCATATAATTCGGAAGTAAATCAGGGGCATACCTGTTTAAAAGGCCGGTTCGCTTTCTCCTTCTACAAGCACCCTGATCGGATCAAAACACCATTGATAAGAAGAAACGGAAAACTTGAACCTGCCACTTGGGATGAAGCCTATGATTTTATAGCAGAAAAGTTAACAGCTATTATAGCGGCACATGGTCCGGATTCAGTTGCCGGTATTTCTTCTGCAAGATGTACTAATGAAGAAAATTACCTGATGCAAAAATTTATCAGGGCTGTTATAGGTACAAATAATATAGATTGTTGCGCAAGAGTATGTCATTCTCCAACAGCTTTAGGGATGCAAAGATCTTTTGGTACAGGTGCCGCTACAAACTCTGTTACAGATTTGAATTATACAGATTGCATTATGATTATAGGTGCCAATCCAACAGATGCACATCCTGTTACAGGAGCTAAATTAAAGCAGTTCGCCATGAAAGGTAAGACCACGATTGTAATTGATCCGAGAAGAACAGAAATGGCAAGATATGCTACACATTTTTTGCAATTGAGGCCTGGCACCAATGTAGCTTTACTTAATATGATGTTGTATTATATCATTACCGAAGGAGTAGCCGACAAAGAGTTTATAGAACAACGCACAGAGGGCTATGCCGATTTTTGCGATCAGTTATTAAAGCTTGATATGGATGAAATGGAAAAGGTAACAGGTGTAGACCGTAACCTTGTAAAAGCAGCTGCTGTGGCTTATGCTACTGCACCAAATGCCATGTCTTTTCATGGATTGGGTGTTACAGAACATACCCAGGGATCCTTTACAGTAATGTTAATTTCCGATCTTGCAATGATTACTGGTAACATAGGAAGAAGAGGGGTTGGTGTGAACCCGTTGCGCGGCCAGAATAATGTACAGGGTGCCGCTGATATGGGTTGCCAGCCACACCAGGGCGCAGGTTATATGAATGCTTATGATCCGGAAATTAACAAAGAATATGAAGCCTTTTATAAAAGAAAAATTCCACTGGGTATAGGCCTTAAGATACCTGAAATGTTTAATGCTTCTATTGATGGTAAATTAAAAGCATTATGGTTGATGGGAGAGGATGTGGTTCAAACCGACCCAAATACAAATAAGGTTATTGCGGCTATGGCAAACCTGGAATTACTTGTGGTTCAGGAATTATTTTTAACGGAAACAGCAAAGTATGCAACAGTTATTTTACCTGGTGCTTCTTTCCTTGAAAAAAGTGGAACTTATACCAACGCTGAACGTCGGATACAACGGGTACAAAAAGTTGTTGAACCATTAGAAGGCACAAAATCAGACGGACAGATTATGGTTGATATAATGAACCGAATGGGCTATGATCAACCCGAATACAGACCTGATACAATGCTTGAAGAAATATCGCAGATTGTGCCTTTCTTTGCCGGTGTTAAATGGGATGAACTTGGTGATAACGGTAAACAATGGCCTGTAAAAAAAGATGGGAGCGATACCGAAATTTTACATATCGATCATTTTAACAGAGGCTTGGGTAAGTTCCATTATTTCGACTGGAAGGAATCGGGAGAACTGGTTAAAAATGGCAAGGATTATCCTTATATCATAACCACCAACCGTGAACTTGAACATTATAATTCGGGTACCATGACCAGACGAACCGGCAATGTTGATATATTAACAGAAGATGTTCTGATGATTAATCCGAATGATGCTGCAAAACATTTTATAACACAAGGTGATATGGTTTGTGTAGAATCTGTAAGAGGCAAAGTAGATATTAAAGCACGAATTACCGATGAAGTGAAAGCTGGTATCTTAAGTACCACTTTCCATTTTCCGGAAGTAATGCTAAATATTATTACCAGCGATGAACATGATACTGAAGCTTTATGTCCGGAGTATAAAGTGGTAGCAGTAAACATAAGGAAAAGTAAAGGAAATTATAAGTAAAGCACGTCTACAATATTTAAAATAAATAAATTTAAACTAACAATAAATTATGAATTTGAAAAGAATTTTTGGAGCCATCCTTACCGTACTCGGTATCATTGGACTTATTTATGCAGCAGTATTATTTGTTAACACTTCAGGTGGAGGCCGCGATATAAAAGCACTTGCTATTTACGGGATACTCGGGATTATCTTTTTTTCTTCCGGTATTGGTTTAATCCGAACCACTAAAGATGAAGCCTGATTAGATGAAGTGCATAATGATTTCATTTTTTTATATATTATAACATTGGGTAATTATCTTAAAGGTAAAATAAAGTTTATCAATAATATCAAATGAATACTATGTTAACTTATGATCCATTTAAGATGTTATGTGGTTTCTGCTCTTAACTTTTTGCGGCTTGGCGATGGTGGCGATTTTCAACACAAACTTTCTTACGAAACACAAATGTTTATTTAACCACAAAACTGTTTTACGAAGTACTGAACTGCCATTTCCAAACCGCTGTTAGGTGCTGGCGTTTCTGTTCACCGCGCTTGTAAACCATTGTCGTTATTGATTTATCGTGTATTTGTGTATAGCCTGTGGATTGCGTGTTTTTTATTTTTTTTTAAAGCGTTGGAGTTTTTTTTTAATTCAATTTATCTTTTGGGTCGGCTTTACAAGTTCTATTAAAAAATTTGGTCTATACTGTTGCTTGTGCGGTTTTTAAATGTGCTTGCAAATTGCATAGGTTAAAACAAACTCCCTTGCGTGATTATTTTTGGCTGAAATGTTCCAATAATGATGAATGGATTATGAGCATTTCGTAAATGAAATTTAAAAGTTGTTCCTAAAAATAAATGCAGGTCTTTAGTTTTTGCAAAGTCGTTAAAGTATTTTGTTCTAACGTCTTTAACCGCTTTTACTTCATCTCCCTCATGTCTTACAAAGCATTTCCAATAAAGTTGTCCTATTTCCCAATCTTCTATCATCATTCGGCTTTCTTTGCCTTGATTGTCGGTGAGTTTGTATGAAAATTTGTATGGAAGTTTTCTTACAACTTCAAATTTGTCTGCGGTTGCGTTTTCAAATATGTTTAGCTGTTGAAGTTTTGCCAATTTGTCTCTGTCCCATTCACGTTCTACAGGCTCTACAATAAAATCTATAATTTCTGTCGGTTTAAAAACTGCTAATGAAGTGCAGATGTTTTTGTCTTTCGCTTCTGCAATAAGTTCTGTTAAGTTGTAATAGATTTTACCTAATACAATCTTTTTTCTTTCAGTTTATTTCCATTGTGAATTCTGTTGAGATTAACAGTTTTCTATAGTAATTCCTTTTTTTAAAATACTCTTTGGTTAATGTATCATTTTTGATCATACTTTTTATAATCCTCTAAAAATTCTTGGTTTTGTAATAGAGTAATAATGGTGTCGTTAATAGTTTTAATAAAATTTAGAGCAGTGATTTTTGGTGGCTTCGGTCGGGCTTAATAATGCTCCATCAATCTTTATTCCTTCAGCCTTAGATTTTCAACTTCCTTTTCATAATACGGTTTAATATTTTGGCTTATAATTATCTTATTCTATTTAATGGTATTAAATAATGCCCAAGCATAGATTATAGTTTCAATAACCGCAAAGGTTGGTGTAATATGGTCTGTGTGTTGGTCACTTGTCAAAATAGTTTACTTTTTCTGTTAAATTGTCTGCTGGTCGATGGTTGTTCTGTCGTAAGTTATGTGGTTTATGCTCTTACCTCTAATATTCAACCATAGCGTTTTTGCGCATAGTTATTATACAAAACATGGTTAGAGCCTGTAGATATAATATTACATTTTATCTTGATGTTTTTTATGTTTAATGAATCATCGTTATTAAACAAAACCTGTATATAGCCTGCATTTGCTTTTAACCGCAGAGCAAGAGAAGTTAATCTAAAAACCGTTTTTTTAATTCGGGAGTTGGGATCATACATTGCTCTTTTTTACCAAACCATTTATACCTGGCACGCGCAACCTTGTCATACACCAAATCTCTTACGGGCTTTGGAATCAACTTTAAAATCTTAAAAATAACCCATATCCCTTTAAGGTCGCTTACAACCTCCAACACGGCTGCCGATTTTATATAGGCCTTATCTCCTTTAATGTAAACTAATGTACTTAAATCAGATAAAAGAGAGAATTCATTTAATAAGGCTTTACCACTCTCAGACTGAAGAGATGCAAACATCAAACTTTTTTTAAAGTCATTGCGGATCAAAAACTGAACTGCTGAATCACATAAGTTGCATACACCATCAAATAAAATTATCTGTCTCATTTTAAAAAAAAACTTAATAACTAACACATTTCCAAATATTAAATATAATAATTCACACGACATGATTAATCCGGTTAAAGCAAAAGTAAAAGGCAGTAGTTTTATTCGTCCGCACAATTAAAAAGCTCAGCCTTTTCAGGTATGGTATAGTAATAGTCAGGTCGCGTTAATTCTGTCATATAAATAATTTTTAATTGTTTTATGTTTTTTTTCGGGATGATTTTTATTCCAGATTCGTTTATAATAATTGCAAAAGTAAAGCCTTAAAAAACTATTATCAGCAAAAATATAATTCTCCGCATATTTTCTCCAACGATCATTTTAAATAGGTAGACAATCTGATCCGGTTTTTTATACGTCAACTTATTTTCATTGTTTAAAAGATTGATACATTTTCCATTCATTCAGGTTCCTTCAAAAACATACCAACTACCATCTTTTAATACCCCGGGTGCAAACATTCACCAGCTTTGATCTATCCGTAACAAATAAGCAATTGGATGCAAGCGCTCTGGAAGTTTACTTTTTATAAAATGCAGCTTAATCAGGTTCCAATCGGCCATAAAAAGAATTAAAAAATGAGCACGGCAGTTGTCAACTTTTCATGCAATAAACCTTTTAGTTAGTTTTTTTTTACATTTATGGAATTAATTATCTGATAGTAGAACTAGTAGTACCGGTATTTCCGGTGCCTCCATTACTGCCTGTGCTGTGAGTACCCGAGTACAAATAATGTTACCATTGCACCCACTATTTAAAGAACGTTTTCATTATCGTTTTTATAATTATTAATTGTTTACTAATATGTTCAAAATATCTATTATAAAATTACTTGTAAGGTGTTATCAATTCTATTGTCAGGTGTTGAAAATTTTGCCCGTTTTTTTAAAAACGAGTACTTTTTTCCTTAAATTATAAGCTTCCATTGTAGCTCATTTGTTTTAGATTTTTAATAAGTAAAATATTAAAATTCAGTAAAATATATCTTCTTTAAAAAAAGTAATTTTAATTTGTAAGATTTATTTAAAATTGGACAAAAAAACTAGTGTCAGAACAAAAAAACATATCATATTTAGATAAGAATAATAAGAATTTTGATCCCAAAAAACATTTGCTTGACATGTATTGGCCTGCTATTAAAGATAGCTGCCCGGTGTTTGTATTTATACATGGCGGTACCTGGATTTCGGGAAGTAAAGATTTATATAGTATTTTAGGAAATAACCTGGCTCTTAAAGGCATTACTACTGCTATAATTAATTATAGATTGGGTGATAAAGCCAGGTATGATGAGATGGCTGCAGATTGCGCGGCAGCCATTGGTTGGTTAACAGAAAATATTTTAAAATACAATGGTAACAAAAACAGGATTATTGTTTGTGGCCACTCTGCCGGCGCACATCTCGGCGCATTAATAAGTCTTGATCCGACTTATTTTGAGGGTCTAAAAATGAGTAATCCTGTAAAAGCTTGTATTTTAATTGATGCATTTGGATTAAATATGGAGGGTTTTATTCAAAGTTCCCTTGCTATGGCTTTTATGTCATCTATAGAAAAAGTCTTTACCAATGATAAATCGGAATGGAAAAAAGCGTCTCCTGTAACCCACATACAAAAAAGAACACTTGCATTTTATATAGTTACAGGTGCTGATAGTTATCCGTTTGTATTGCTCGATAATGATACATTTGTGAGCAAGCTTATATTAACCAAAAGCTATGTTAAATATGAAAAAATATCCGGAAGAAATCATTCTGCAATGATAACACAGTTGCAGGATTTTAATAATTCTTTATATGATAAAATGATTCAGTTTATTGTAGAAAATGTAAAATAAATTGTATAAACAATTTCTGGTTCGTGCGCTACATTTTATTAACTTTTAAAGGAATGGTTTTTGAGTATAATATGATTAAATATAATTTCAAAAATATGAGCCATGCATTTATTAGGGAATCCGATGATCAGATGTTGGATCAGATCCCACCCACTTTATCAGCCTTAATTCTTTATCTCACCCGTGAAAATAATGGGATAAAATCTTATGAGAAAAAAAGAAGAGTTGATGAAGAAAGCAAAAAAGAAGTTTTTGAAATGAGTAACGGACTTTCTTATTCCATTGATATGGATGGAAAATGGTTTATGGTTGGTTAAGGTAAATTAATTACCGGATAACCTCACCCTACTTATGTACTAGGTAAATAAATTTCACTTATTAAGATACCATCTTAATTCATTGCGAAATTGTTCTATAAGTATTGTCAATAATTGGATCAGTAAGTTGCTCAGCAACTATTATCAATAAAACGCATCATTTAAAAACGCGTTAGAATTACTCAGATCTACAAATTAATTTCAATTTTTTGTTTTATACCCATTTCCATACCTCCGAAATAAATATTCATCCATAAAATATTTATTCATCTTAATCTATGGTTAACATTTAAGTGTTTTTTAAGTAACATAAACCTATTATATAATTAACAATTGCCATATAAAAATAAACACCCACTTTAATTAAAACTATAAAAACATTTAATACCAGCTGATTAATTAAAAACTGATGCTGATTATACTTATAAATCAAATTAACCAAAGCAAAACATTGCCATAACAATTTGATGAAGTAGTGTATTGAATTTTGACGCAAATCAAATATTACAAAACACTAAAATCATTTATATGACCAATCAATTTTTACGGATTAGAAAACTGCAAGGCCAAAAATTATCATACTTTAAAATAATTTATATTTTAGGTTTGTTTCAAGTATTCGGTTCAACAAATTTGTTAGGGCAAACCACAATTTTTTCAGAAAATATAGGAACGCCATCCGGAACAACCAGCATAGCTTCTTATTCCGGAGGAACTGCACCTGCCACGTTTCAGAATAAAGGCACCTTAACTTATTCTGATGGAGGTCAGACAAGCCCGGGTGATGTGAGGGCAACAAGCGTTTCCAGTGCTTATACAGGAGCATCGGGTAATGGAAATGTTTTTTTTACAACTACTAATGCTGCTTACGGATTTTCTATCGAGTCTGTAAATGCATCTGCTTTTACCAGTTTATCTTTTCAATTTGGTTATAGAAAAGAATCTGCAAGTTTACATGCAACGCTTTCTGTTGATTATTGGAATGGAAGTTCTTGGAATACAGTAGCAAATACAGCTTCTGTTTTATTTAATGAAGTGGCAAGTGCAGCAACCGGGTGGTATTTATCCAAGAGTCTTTCTTTACCTTCAGGTGCGCAAATAAGTGGTTTAAAAATTCGTTTTGTTAAAACAGGTACTGCCTCCATCCGCATTGATGATGTTTTATTAAAAGGTACCCCTTCAAGCAGCCCATCCATTACTACTGTAGGTACTACTACTTCATTTATTTCAAGCGCAGTAAGCACTCCTTCTAATGAGCAAACCTTTACAGTTTCAGGTGCAAACTTAACTAATAATATTAGCATAACTCCACCTGCCGGATATCAGATATCTATAACTACAGGATCCGGCTTTGGATCATCCGTTACACTTACCCAATCTGGAGGAACAGTTTCATCCACAACAATCTATACACGCTTTAATCCAATTGCATTATCCGATCAGGCCGGTGGAAATATAATATTAAGCAGTACCGGTGCCTCTTCTCAAAATATGGCAGTTACTGGAGAAGTAATTAATTTAGTTGCAGGTGATATTGCATTCATAAGTTTTCAGGGTACGGGGCCGGATCAGTTTAAAATAGTAGCAATAAATGATATACCTGGCAACACCAGAATTTGGTTTACAGATAAAAGCTGGGATGGAAGTTTAGGAACACCTGCTTTTACTGCAAGTGAAGGAAACAATGTGTGGACTGCACCGGCAGGAGGTGTTACCAAAGGTACAACTATTCAGTTTGATTGTGATGCAGGAACTGCAGTTACAGGTACCGGAGGTTTACTGTCGGGATTAGGATCTGCGGGAGAACAATTATTTGCCTATCAGGGTACTTTAACGGCAGCCACATTTGTTGCAGGTTTTACTTCAGGTTCAACCATTTCATCTGCAAGTCCTACAAGTATTCAAACATGGGTTCCTACCGGATTAACTGCCGGTACTAATTACTTATCCTTAGGCACAAATTCAAGTTCAGCTTTTTTAACAAATGCAACACAAACGGCAAGTTTAGCTGGTCATAGATCTACTATTCATAATTCAACAAACTGGACTGTTAGTACAATCGCAACTTTATCATCATGGCCTGTATATACATTTACTTTTTTGGCTGATGAACCAACAACAAATGCTTCAATGCTTTCTTTTTCATCAATAACTACTACCCAATTTACCCTAAACTGGACTTCAGGAAACGGAGCTAACAGAATAGTAGTTGTAAAATCCGGATCAGCCGTTACTTATACACCTACAGATGGAATTTCTCCAACCGGTGTTAATACAAATTTCACTGTAGCATCAGATCAGGGTAGTGGAAATAAAATTGTTTATAACAGTTTTGGTTCATCAGCAACAATTACCGGTTTAAGTGCGTCTACCACTTATCATGTTGCTGTTTATGAGTACAACGGAACATCTACTACCATAAATTATTTTACCACCAGCCCGGCTACTGCAAATCAATTAACTGTTTCAGGGCCTGTTATTAGTATAGATCAGACAGGCTATGCAGGCAGCTATGGGAATGTTGTAACAGGAAGTAATTCTTCTGAACACACCTACACCGTTACCGGATCTAATCTTTCAACTAATATCGTACTAGCAACACCAGCCGGATTTCAAATATCAGTTACCAGTGCATCTGGTTTTGGTTCAGGCATAACCCTTACCCAAAGTGGAGGAATAGTAGCTACTACAACTATTTATGTAAGATATACTCCATCAAGTGCAACAGGAGCTACCGGCACATTAAATATAACCCATACAAGTACTGGAGCCACTTCTCAAAATGTACCGGTATCAGGCACATCTATTGATACTGAACCTGCAACCCAGGCCAGTAATATTACTTTTGGAACAATAACTTCAAACAGCATTGTCTTAAACTTTACAACTGGAAGCGGTGCTAAGAGAATTGTGTTAACAAGGTCTGCTAGTGCTGTTAATAGTGATCCGGTGGATGCAACTACCTATACTGCAAACGCCGCATTTACAAGTGGCGCGCAAATTGGTTCCGGAAATTATGTAATGTATACAGGAACTGGAAATACCATAACAGTAACAGGTTTAAGTGCATCAACAATTTATTATTTTGCCGTTTACGAATACAATGATAATGGAGGCATATCCGGAGTAGAAAATTATAACGTTACCTCTCCTGCAATAAATAATACAGCAACTATAAACACAACTTATTCTTACATAGGAACAGGAACATCTGCATGGACAACCAGCAGCAACTGGAATCCTGCCGGACCACCTTCAGCAGGGGATAATGTGGCATTTGATGGAGGTGGTACAATTGTAGTAACAAGCGTTCCGGCAATTACCATTAAACAGTTGAATGTATTAAACAGTACCAATGTAACTTTACAAGGCTCTGCAACAACACTTACTACAACTTCCGCAAGTAGCACAGGTTTATCGGTTGCAAATGGTTCTACCCTTGCTACCGGAGTAACTGTTAATTTAACAATTGGTGCCAGCACAGCTGCCAGTATTCTTGGTACACTTACTATCGGGGCCGGAACCATATACCATACAATTAATTCTTCTGCAATATCAACTGTTGGGAGCACAGGAGT
>JACMQU010000029.1 GCA_014376805.1 Bacteroidia bacterium | reverse complement strand
TCATATCATCGATATTGGTTTAATGTTAGGTGTAAAGTATGTGTTAAATAAATAAAAATGGGAATGTATAAGTTAGAATTTAGTTTAATTAATTTGTTTTCGAAAGGTTAAAACCACTCACCGGTTACCGATCGCTGCCTTAATACTCTCCACTACTTTTTTTGTTGCGCCTAAATGTACTGAAATAAATGCCCTACTCTTTATAGCAATTTCTTCACAATAAATTTTATCGCATACTAATTTTTGCAACCAGTTTAATACATCATTTTTATCATTCACAATTGTTGCCACACCTGCATTTATCAAATCATATGCTTCCGGGAATCGTTTAACAACCGGGCCGAAACAAATGGGCATTCCAAAAGTTGCAGCTTCTAATGTATTGTGTAATCCATTATGTTTAAATCCTCCGCCTATAAAGGCTGCATTACCATAACGATATACATTTGCAAGGAGTCCAATGCTATCAATGATTAGAATTTTTTTACCTGTAAAATCTGTTTCATTAGAGCATTGTGAATACAAAATGGATATGTTCCCAAATCGTTTTTCTATGGATTGAATGTGTGCCTGATCAACAAAATGTGGTGCGAAAATGATCTTAAAGGAACAGAATAATTTTGCAAAGACACCCTCCAGGATACGCTCTTCCCTTTCATAACTACTTCCCGCAATCAATAAAAAATCAGTTCCTTTAAACTTTTCAATTAAGGGTAAAGTTTCAGCTTCCTGTAATGTCTGGTACACCCTGTCATAACGGTTATCTCCGGTAACCATGCTTTTTGTAAGTCCAATTGAATCCAGCAGATTTTTAGTTGTTTGGTTCTGACAAAAAATATAATTAAATTGTTTAAGTATTTTACGTTGAAATCTTCCATAAGGTTTGAAAAACGCCTGGCTCTTTCTGAATTGTGCCGCACATAAAAATACAGGAATTTTATACTTGTGCAATACCCTTAAATAATAGTACCAGAAATCATATTTGATCCAAACCGCAATTTCCGGATTAAGGCAGGTAAGCACAAATTTTGCGTTGTATTTGCTTTCAAACGGAAGGTAAAAAACCGCATCGCATAAAGGGTCATTTTTTTTAAGCTCATATCCCGAAGGAGAAAAAAAAGTAACCACCAGGTTGCGATCAGGATATTCCTTTTTGAGGGCTTCCATAATTGGCCGGCCTTGTTCAAATTCTCCTAAGGAAGATACATGAAACCAAAGTGATCTTTTACTTGTAGATTTACGGTATGCTTCATATTTTTCAAGTAATCCTTTTTGCCCTTCAACTAATTGTCTTGCACGGTTATTAAACGGTTTAACTGATTTTACTAATAAGAACCATGCCTTGGTGGCCAGGGTATAAATGATCTTATTCATAACAGTTAAGGCTATCGGAATTGAAATTCATTTTCATCCTTTGTATTTAAGTAAACAGGTATCAACCAACCAAATCTGAAGGAAGTAATATAATCATATTTTGCTCCTTTATCATAAGCCATTTTATCATAATTGTAGGCTCTTTTATTTTCATTAAATCCTTGTACCAGGTCTACTCCTAAATAAAAATTAATAAACCTGTTTCTGCTGTGAAAGTAATAACCCACAAATTCATTTAGTGCCAGTCCGTAGGTTAACCGGTCATATCCTTTGCGGTAATTTTCATCAAGAGAAGGTACAGGATCTGTACTTGGGATCTGGAAATTAATACGATGTTGAAGTATCCCTATTCCACCCAGCACCATAAGCCCGCAATTCATATTATATTTATTAAAGGCAAAAAGGTGTCCGGCTTTTATAAATCCTTCGTAACCTCTCATGTTAACCGCATAATTAGCAGGTGCCCCGCTTGCAGTAGCAATATAACCTCCACCATTAACCATGCTGTTCAAAATATTTAGATCTTTAAGTTCATGACCGAACAAATAATTAACTTCAAGCGCATACATCCAGTTTTTTTTTGTCTTGAATAAACCACCCACCCCAACAGAGTTGAAATTTCCATAAGATTTTGCCATATCACCTGCCGGAATATGATAATTATACATGATTTGTATATTAAAAATTTTATTGCTGAAAGCATACTTATCCTGAGCACATAAATTAAGCATGTGCACAGTTAACATAATCATCAGGAAGGGGTTTTTTATCATATCAGACAGCAAATATGTATGTTTTTGATATATATCTACCTCATAAAAGTTTTTGATTATCAGTTAAAGGGTTTTTTTAATGGTTCAATTTGTTATTTTCGTTGCGTTTTAAAGTAAGTTAATATGAAAATTGTTGTTATAGGCACAGGATATGTTGGTTTAGTAACCGGTACTTGTTTTGCTGAAATAGGCATTGATGTGGTATGTATTGATGTGGCAGTACAAAAAATTGAAGACCTGAAAAAAGGAATAATGCCTATTTATGAACCAGGTCTTGAAGAAATGGTACTTAGAAATGCTGAAAAGGGACGTTTACAATTTTCAACCGATCTGGGGTCAAATCTGGTAGATGCAGATGTTGCTTTTATAGCAGTTGGCACACCTCCCGGAGAAGATGGTTCTGCAGACTTGAAATATGTGCTTGAAGTTGCCCGCGAAATTGGGTCACACATAGAAAATTATATTGTTGTAGTTACAAAAAGCACTGTTCCGGTTGGTACTGCTCAAAGAGTTAAAGCAGCGTTACAGGGCGAATTGGATAAACGTTCAAAAAGCATTGAGTTTGATGTGGCTTCTAATCCCGAATTTTTAAAAGAAGGAGCTGCTATTGAAGATTTTATAAAGCCGGATCGGATTGTAGTAGGGGTTGAAACAAAAAAGGCTGAAGATGTGATGAGACGCCTATATAAGCCATTTTTGCTTAATGGTCATCCAATTATATTTATGGATGTACCAAGTGCTGAAATGACAAAATATGCCGCCAATGCTATGTTGGCAACTAAAATCAGTTTTATGAATGACATCGCCAACCTCTGTGAAATTATGGGTGCTGATGTTAACCTGGTACGTAAAGGCATTGGAAGCGATCCACGCATAGGCAACCGCTTTATCTACCCTGGTATTGGTTATGGTGGCTCATGCTTTCCAAAAGATGTAAAAGCACTTATCAGAACAGCCAGCGATAATGGCCATAAAATGCGCATTCTGCAGGCAGTAGAAGATGTAAATGAAGATCAGAAAAGTGTTTTGTTTGAAAAAATAAGCAAACATTTTAAAGGCAATATCAAAGGCAAAACTTTTGCTATGTGGGGTCTTTCTTTTAAGCCCAAAACCGATGACATGCGGGAAGCCCCTTCATTGGTTATTATAGAAAAACTTTTACATGCAGGTGCCAATGTAAAGGCGTATGATCCTGTTGCCTTTCATGAAGCAAAAAAGGACCTCGGAGATCAGATCGAATATGCTAAAGATCCTAATGATGCACTGATAGATGCGGATGCTTTACTGATCGTTACCGAATGGCCTGAATTTAGAACACCTAATTTTAAGGTTATGGGCAAACTGATGAAAAATAAACTCGTATTTGATGGCCGTAATATTTATGATCTTCAGGAAATGCAGGAAAATGGTTTTGAGTATTATTGCATCGGCGTGAGAACAAATAGGGTAGCAAATAGCAATTAAAAAAATTATATATCTTATGCCCAATAAAAGAGTATTAATTACAGGAGCTGCCGGATTTTTAGGTTCACACCTTTGCGATAGATTTATTGCAGAAGGCTATAATGTGGTGGCCATGGATAACCTCATTACCGGCGATCTCAGGAACATTGAGCACCTGATGAAACTGAAGGAGTTTGAATTCTATCATAATGATGTCAGTAAATTTATTCATGTTCCCGGACAGATTGATTATATCCTTCATTTTGCATCGCCTGCAAGTCCTATTGATTACCTGAAAATTCCTATACAAACCTTAAAAGTAGGTTCATTGGGTATTCATAATTGCCTGGGCTTAGCACGGGTTAAAAACGCTCGTGTACTTATTGCATCTACCAGTGAAGTTTACGGTGATCCGATGGTACATCCTCAAACCGAAGATTACTGGGGAAATGTAAACCCTGTTGGCCCTCGCGGTGTGTATGACGAAGCTAAGCGTTTTCAGGAGGCTATTACAATGGCTTACCATACTTACCATGGCCTGGAAACCCGTATAGTTAGAATCTTTAATACTTATGGTCCGCGTATGCGATTAAATGATGGGAGAGTATTGCCGGCATTTATTGGCCAGGCATTACGCGGGGAAGATCTTACTATGTTTGGTGATGGAAGCCAAACCAGAAGTTTCTGTTATGTGAGTGATTTAATAGAAGGAATATACCGCTTATTGCATAGTGATTATGCTGAGCCTGTTAATATTGGCAACCCGGATGAAATTACCATCAGGGAGTTTGGTGAAGAGATTATTAAGTTAACCGGCACAAATCAAAAACTGGTAACTAAACCATTACCTAAAGATGATCCAAAACAGCGAAAGCCGGATATTACTAGGGCGAAGCAAATTTTGGGTTGGAATCCAAAAATTAGCAGGGAGGAGGGCTTAAAAATTACGTATGATTATTTTAAAAGTCTTTCTGATGAAGAACTTTATAAAACAGCGCATCGGTTCGAATAAAATTATAGGGGAAAAAATACCGCTTTTAATTACAATGTATAAAGTTTAATAAAACATTAACAGTTATTGTAGTTATTTTTGCAATCTTAAAAATACATGAAAAAATTAATGAAAACTAAATTAAACCAGACACTTTCTTTAACTACGTTATTAATCGTAGTAATGTTCTCCTTCGCTACTTGCAAAAAAGATAGTACTCCGGCGGTAAATAATACTACTAATCCTGTTGTTCCATCGGTAACTTATTATTTTTCATGTAAAATTAATGGAGTCTTTAAAGATTTTAAAAATCAAACACTCATAAAAGATAATCCCGCTAACGTACAGGAAATATTTTTAGTGGCAGGTGTAACCAGTGGAAATACACCGCCAATATTTAATTTCGATTTGAACAAGAAAGGTCTTTGGGAAGCTGGTTTAAGTTATAAACTTGATGATAATGATCTTGCTAATTTTGCAACTTACAAAGATGAAAATCTAGACGAATTCAAAAGTACTGCCATATCAAGTTCTAATAATGGAGGTTTAACGATAAGTTTTACAAGTTTTAACTTAACTAAAGATAGCGCTGTTTCTGGAACTTTCTCAGGATCTTTACAACTTGAGCAAACTGTAAAAACGGTTGTAATTACAGAAGGTAAGTTCAAAGTAAAATTTCAGAATTAAAATTTATTCTGCTTAAAAAAAATTTGCATAGTATAGTATTATTGTGCAGCGTTAACCGTTAAAAATTATTTTCTTCTTTTTTTATTTCAGGTAAGGGGGTTTTAATGTACTCGCTTATTTTATCCATTTGTAAAAAAGTAGTCTTGCCATCATCACCTCTACGGAACATTTGGGCAAACTTTGCACCCCAAATAATTTCATCTGCCTTATAGCTATAGCGGGTATATACCAATTGCGCATAAGTGTCATCAAACGCTTTAAAACTTAATATAAACTCTGCCTGTAATTCTATCACATCCTGGCTGGTTAAACCGTACACCGGGCTTTTGTCGTCAATTGGGTGTACAATTGTCCAGCTTAAAGGCAGTGAATTAACTTTTGCATATTCAAGTACAAGATTAACAAACCTACGGGTATTAGTTTTCTTCTCCAAAAAACTCAGAGACAGAATAGCTTCACATTCTACTAATTGATTTTTACGTAAGTTGGCAATTCTAAACATCAAAGCCGTCTTTTGCTGAAACGGAGCAATAAGGGCATTTGAGCTATACAATAGTTTAGCATGCGGGCGGGCAAATCTGCCATATAGCAAACCTGTTACCAGTGCAAAACCTGAAAGGCCAAGTAAAGATTCAAATGCAGCTACCAGGCCTGATGCATAACCAATAGGGTTTATCCGCCCATATCCTACAGTTGTAAGTGTTTGTGCACTAAATGTAAAAAGCTCGATAAATTTCCCCACAGGGGTTACATGAATAATGCCTTGTAACTGATCAATACCAATCAGATAATAGATCATTGAAAAAAACAGATTTATCAGGATAAAAACACCTAAAATCATCAAGCTGAAATTAATTGAACTCAACGTAATTAAATGGTGAAAAGGACTGAATGACTGAAAAAATGTTAACCCTTTTAACTCCACATTAAATGAACCATCTTTGTTCAGTAACCTGTCTCCCTGAGTTGAAGCTCCTGCTCCAAATCCGGTATACTTATCAAAATTTAAATTTTTATCAAAGTCTTTCTTTACGGTCATAAGGAAGACATTAATTAAATGATGCGTTTAGTAAAATTCCATAACGATGACTGGATATTTGTTCAAAAAATTCATCAATCAAATTGCTAGTACTTGTATGGTGATATATGACTGCCGCACCAACACTCCATTTTTTGTAAAAAAGCCATTCTTTACCTGCTTTTATTTGTAAAGAAGGAGAGCGCGGACTCATTATAGCCTGTGGACCACTGCTCTCATTATATAATACAAATTGACCTGCACCCAAGGATACCGAAGTTAGTATATTAACGGGCATAAAATAGTAAGTTATACCAACGCCCAGCATGGTTTCATTAAATGTATAATTTTTACCCATTTTATTCTGTGTATTTTTATTACGATCTACCAGCACCGGATTATTATTTGAGATGCCAATTACGGTTGCATGCAGGATAAGATTTTTAATTATAGCGCCTCCTATTTTTAGATCAAACACTGAGCTTGCTCCTTTATAAATATAGTCGTAACTTTTATAGCTATCAAAAACATTTCCATAAATTATTCCAGTAGATGCGGAAACATATAAGCCATCATGTAGTATATAAATATTATCTTTCTTGTTTTTAGTAATTGGTTTCTCATAATGATTTCTTGTTTGAGACCATACATTAGAATATAAAAATGATAGAAGGAAAAGCACCAAGTACTGATGACTATATGAATGGATTCTTTTAAAGAACATAGTATAACTGATATAAAACAAATATACGAAATTCCGGTCAAATCTATGGTTGATATATTTTATAAAAGTTTTTAAGTCAGTAATTTACGATAACGAAAAACTATACTTCTCAGGCTGGCAATTTTTTCTGCAAGGCAAACATTTCATCTCTTAAACGTGCTGCCTCCATAAAATCCATTTCCTTTGCAGCCTTCAACATTCGTTTTTGAGTTTCGTTAATCATCTTTTTAATCTGGTCTGTAGACATCATATTCACAATTGGATCAGCAGCCATGTTTATTTCTTCTGTTTCAATATAAGCATGTGAAATATTTACATCATAGTTTGAATCAGCCACACTGGTTTGTTTCATAATATCATCAATACTTTTTATAACGGATGTAGGTGTAATTCCATGTTTAAGGTTATACGCAATCTGAATATCCCTTCTCCTGTAAGTTTCATCAATGGTTCGTTGCATACTGTCTGTTGTTTTGTCTGCATACATAATTACTTTACCTCTTACATTTCTGGCGGCACGTCCAATGGTCTGCGTAAGTGAACGTTCATTACGCAAGAAACCTTCTTTGTCTGCATCCATAATTGCTACCAGACTAACTTCAGGCAAATCAAGTCCCTCCCGTAAAAGATTTACGCCAATTAATACATCAAATTTACCCAGTCGTAAATTTCGTAAAATTTCTACCCGGTCAATTGTTTTAACTTCGCTATGTATATAATTACATTTGATGTGCAATTTCTGCATATACTTTGTAAGTTCTTCTGCCATTCTTTTTGTTAAAGTAGTAATGAGTATTCTATCTCCCATTTTTATTCTTTCATCAATTTCATCCAGCAAATCATCAACTTGGTTTAAACAGGGTCTTACTTCAATAGTTGGATCAAGCAAGCCGGTAGGTCTTATTACCTGCTCTACTACAATGCCTTCAGATGCTCTTATTTCGTATTCACTCGGTGTAGCACTTACAAAAATTGTTTGAGGAACCATCGCTTCAAATTCATTATATTTTAAGGGGCGGTTGTCTAAAGCAGAGGGTAGTCTGAAACCATATTCCACCAGATTTTCTTTGCGGCTTCTATCTCCACCATACATGGCGCGTACCTGCGGCATAGTAGCATGGCTTTCATCAACAATTAACAAAAAGTCTTTCGGAAAATAATCAAGTAAACAAAACGGACGGTCACCGGGTTTACGCTGATCCATATAACGACTGTAATTTTCAATACCATTACAATAACCCAGTTCACGCATCATTTCAAGATCAAAATTAGTACGTTCTTCTATTCGTTTTGCTTCCAGAAATTTGCCATTTGATTTAAAATATTCTATCTGTAGCATCAGATCATCCTGAATTTCGCGCATAGCAGAATGAAGTTGTTCTTTTGGTGTTACATAAATATTAGCAGGGAAGATAGCAAGGTTCGCTGTACTCTCTTGCTTACGTCCGCTTACCGGATCAATAATCAGAAGTTCTTCAATTACATTGCCAAAGAAAGAGATTCGGAAAGCAACGTCTGCATAAGCAGGATATACATCAACCACATCGCCTTTTACCCTGAAATTACCTCGTTGAAAATCTGCTGTTGTTCTGCTGTAGAGTGAATCCACCAGGGCATACAATAAAGTATTCCGTGCCATTGTCATTCCTTTCTTTAAACGGATAATACTGTTTTCATAATCCTTAGGATTACCGGCACCATAGATACAACTTACGGATGCCATTACAATCACATCCCTTCGCCCTGATAAAAGTGATGAGGTAGTTTTTAAACGTAGTTTTTCTATTTCTTTATTGATCGCAAGATCTTTTTCTATATAAGTATTGCTTGATGGTATAAATGCTTCAGGCTGGTAATAATCATAATAAGAAACAAAATATTCTATAGCATTATTAGGGAAGAACTGTTTAAATTCCCCAAACAATTGCGCCACTAAAGTTTTGTTATGGCTAACAATTAATGTTGGCTTATGTACCTGCGAAATTACATTGGCCATGGTAAATGTTTTACCCGATCCGGTAACGCCTAACAATACCTGTGCATGATCTCCACGCCTGATTCCTTCAACAAGGTTTTTAATAGCCAGTGGCTGATCACCTGTTGGTTTAAATTCTGATTCTAATTGAAATTCCACTTAATTAAATATTTTGTTATCGTTAACACATGGATGAATGTTAATAAAATCTTGCATCAAACCTTCTTATACTGTTTACACATAAAGCCGGCTTGTATAATTAATAATACTAAAAAGTATTTGCCTGAACCAAACCTGATAAATTTTTTCTCAGCATATCAAGTGCAACCAAAGCTGTTCGTTGTATGGTGCGTTCCCTGTTATCGCCCATATTATATTTGCGGGTAATAGTTTTATCTGGTGTTGCAAGAGCAATCCATACAGTGCCTACAGGTTTATCAATACTACCTCCATCAGGTCCTGCGATACCACTCGTAGCAATACCATAATCTGTTTTCATTTTTTTACAAAGGTTTTCTGCCATGGCTATAACACATGCTTCACTAACAGCACCGGCTGATTCTAATATTTTTGGATCAACATACAATTCATTTATTTTTATTTCATTGGCATAAGCTACAATACCACCTTTAAAGTAAACTGAGCTTCCGGCAACTGAAGTAAGTAAATGAGAGACGAAACCTCCGGTGCAACTTTCTGCAGTTGCAATGGTGTAGTTTTTTTCCTTCAGCATTTTTCCAACTACCTTTTGTAAAGTATCAGATTCTTCTCCAAAAATATATTGGCCGGCAAGTTCATACACCTGCTTTATAATTTGGTTTAATGCTGCTTCAGGTTTATGGTTCCTGCTACCATATGCGCTAAAGCGGAGTCTTACTGAACCAACATCCGGCAGGTATGCGAGTTTAATATAAGAAGGTAAATTTTCTTCAACAGGAGAAATTAAATCAGCAAGATAGCTTTCACCTATACTGCATGTTTGCAAGGTGCGGTGTATGATCTCAGGAAAAGTAAAAACGGATTTTAATTTAGGAATAGCTTCTTCTTCAAAAATAGATTTCATTTCAAATGGTACACCAGGCATACTTATATAAGCTGTATCATTTTCAAAAAACCACATGCCGGGTGCTGTTCCATTTTTGTTCCATAGCACTTCGCAATTTTCCGGAACCATTGCCTGTTGCTGATTAGATTCAAGCATAGGTAAATTACGCTTACTAAAAATTGAAGTTACCCAATCAAGAACTTTCTGATTTAATATAAGTCTGGTATTAAAAAATTGTGCCAGGGCAATTTTAGTTACATCATCTTTGGTAGGTCCTAAACCACCTGTAAGCACTACCACATCGCTTCTTTGCTGTGCCTCGTAAAGTGCCTTAAGTATAGCCTCATGTGTATCACTTATGGTAGATTTAAAATGTACGCGAAGGCCGTTTTTATTCAGCTCCTGGCCTAACCAGGCAGCATTGGTGTCAATTACCTGCCCTAATAATAATTCATCACCTATGGTTATAATTTCTGCATTCATAATATAAAATTTATATAAAATAAATCATCAAATAACTTTTCCGGGGTATGATAAAATGATTTGAATGGTTTAAAGATAAGTTGCTTTGAGAAGAGTAAAAAATTTAACTTCAATTTTTTTTATATGGTTTATTATAACTGATGCAATACCTATCCATATTTTTAAAAAAAAACTGTTATTGCAAATCATATTATTTATGTAAAAACATATAAAAAAACATACTCATTTTATAAAAAAAATATTGCAAATGAATCATTTTATAACAAAGTGAATTGTACTTTAACAGTATTCATAAAAACAATAAAATCATCTGCTTGTTTTTTATCATCGCCTGTGAAGCCCTTTAAAATTGCATTGTTTCAGGTTCTATAGTTTATATAGCAAGCATGCATGAATAAAAAAGTTTTAAAGTATAAAGAGAAAGAACCATTTGAATGAAAAAATAATTACAAGTATTTAATCACATTTATTTTAATCACATGATGACTGAAACACATTGTAAAATCAAGTGATTACAGCTATCGCATTCAGTTATCAACATTTAAAACAGACATTTTCTTTTAAGATATTTACACAAGGTGCTTGAAAATATTGTAATGACTTATAACTTTGTTTTCGTAATCAATCAAATTTTTAATCACATGGCAACAACCAAAAAAACTAAAAAGACTGCTGCTCCTTCAAAGAGTGCTGTTAAGAAAGCCGCTCCTAAAAAAGCTGCAACTAAAAAGGCTGCAACTAAAAAAGCTGCTCCAAAGAAAGCTGCTCCAAAGAAAGCTGCAACTAAAAAAGCTGCAACTAAAAAAGCTGCTCCTAAGAAACCCGCTACCAAAAAAGCAGCAACTAAAAAAGCCGCTCCTAAAAAAGCCGCAACTAAGAAAGCCGCAACTAAAAAAGCTGCACCTAAAAAGGCCGCTGCAAAAAAAATGTAAAAGGGTTTTATTCCTTAAACCTAAAAGGTCTCATGCAAGCATGAGGCCTTTTTTATTTTTGTATCGTAACTACTATAAGCATTAAAAGATTTAGCTATTGCCTGTAAATGTATTTTAAGTTGGCCAAAAATTTTATCGTAAAAAAATATATGTAATATGTTTTAATTTTTTTACCTTCGGGTTCCAGCAACTATCTGTTTAGCTGTAATAATTTGTTATAGCGGAAACCATAAAAATTTACATCATGAAAAAACATATAGCTATCTTCCTCTTTGTTATTTCTTTGTTTTGTTTAGCCTGTAAATCTAAAAGCTGCGCTAATTTTGAAAGCAATGATAAAGGTCATAAACTTAAATATGACCGACAGGGACATGTAATAAAATAGGTTCAGCCTGCGGAATTTAAATATTTACATTACTATCATGTACATATCAGTTTTAAATGGAACCGATCCAATTAGCTATAGTTACTTTTTTGTTACTTCTAACTTTAATTAGCTTTAATATCGCTGTTTGAACCCGTTAGATTTTCTGTTGCTTCCTGAACTAACAGATCTAATATATGCCTTGCATGTTTTATAGTATTAGCCTGATGAACCATTAAGATTAATGATTTATTACTTTGCTTAAGCTTACAGATATGAGCATGCTGCTGTACAAATTTTAAAATGTGAGAAAACAATTCTGATTGATAATAATGCTGCTTACTTTCATTTGGGAAGTAAGCCAATAGCTGCCCTTTTTTAAGCACTAACTTTTCAAAGCCTAGTTTTTTACCTGATTCTCTTAACTTAATGAGTGCAATGAGGTCATCAACTTCTACTGGTATTTTACCAAACCTATCTTCCAGTTGTTTCCTGAAATCTTCCAGTTCTTTATCTGTGCTAAGTGACGAAAGGGTATTGTATAAACTTAAACGTTCACTTATATTTCTTACATATACATCTGGAATCAATGCTTCAAAATCTGTTTCCAGATTACAATCAAATGATTCAAGTTTATGCAATCTCTCTTCATCTTTAAAAAGTTCTGAAAACTCTTCATCTTTCAGTTCATGTATAGCTTCATCTAAAATCTTATGGTACATTTCAAACCCTATCTCAGCAATGAATCCACTTTGTTCACCACCCAGTAAATTTCCGGCACCTCTTATATCAAGGTCACGCATAGCAACATTAAAGCCACTACCCAGGTCGCTAAATTCTTCAATGGCCTGTAGCCGTTTTCTCGCATCGGTGCTTAATCCAACCATACCTGGAACCAACAGGTAGCAGAACGCTTTCTTATTACTTCTACCAACGCGCCCCCGCATCTGATGCAAATCACTTAAGCCAAACATGTGCGCATTATTAATGATAATGGTATTTGCATTGGAGATGTCAAGGCCCGATTCAATAATGGTGGTTGCTACCAATACATCATATTCGCCTTCAATAAATTTCATCATCACATCTTCCAATTGATCTCCTTCTAATTTACCATGTGCAACACCCACTTTAATACCTGGACAAAGCCTTGCTAAATGTTCTGAAATTTCATAAATATCTTTAACCCGGTGATGCACAAAAAACACCTGACCGCCCCTGTTAACTTCTTCTGTTATCGCTTCACTGATTATGGCATCACTGTAATTATGCAATTCGGTATGAACCGGCTGTCTGTTTGCTGGCGGCGTATTTATTACTGAAAGGTCTCTTGCCCCCATTAAAGAAAAATGCAAAGTGCGCGGAATTGGTGTGGCAGTTAAAGTAAGTGTATCCACATTGGTTTTAAACCCTTTTAGTTTTTCTTTGGCAGCCACACCAAATTTTTGTTCTTCATCAATAATTAGCAAGCCCAGATCTTTAAATTTTGTTTCTTTGCTCAATAACTTATGGGTACCAATAATAATATCTAAAGTTCCATCGGCTAATTTACGCAACACTTCCTTTTGCTCTGCATTTGTTTTAAAACGGTTAATATAATTTATATTGCAAGGGAAATCTTTTAGCCGCTCTTTAAAAGTTCTGTAATGCTGGTTAGCGAGAATAGTAGTGGGAACTAATATGGCAACTTGTTTACTGTCGCATACCGCCTTAAATGCAGCACGTATAGCCACTTCGGTTTTGCCAAATCCTACATCGCCACAAACTAATCTGTCCATTGGATGAATGCTTTCCATATCTTTTTTTACATCGGCAGTACTCTTACTTTGATCTGCTGTATCTTCATACATAAAAGAAGCCTCAAGCTCTACTTGTAAATAGTTGTCGGGAGAAAATGCATAACCTGTCTGAGCTTTACGTTTCGCATACAATTTAATCAGATCGCGTGCTATGTCTTTAACCTTTTTCTTTGTATTGCTTTTTAGTTTCTCCCAGGCATCGCTTCCAAGTTTATTCATCCTGGGTTCCGTGCCTTCTTTACCAACATACTTTGAAATCTTATGCAAAGAATTAATGCTCACATACAATAAATCATTATCGCGGTATACCAGCCGCACTGCTTCCTGAAAGTGTCCGTTGATCTCTATTTTTTCTAAACCGGCAAATTTTCCAATTCCATGATCTATATGTGTAACAAAATCTCCTGGCCTTAATTCTCTGAGTTCTTTTAATGTTAAAATCTTATTATTTGTATAGCCACTCTTTACTTTCCCTTTATAAAATCTGTCAAAAATCTGATGTTCCGTATAACATGCCAGGTGTAGATTACGGTCCATAAAACCTGCACTTAATGCGTGGTAAACCGGTGCAAACTGAACACTTTTATCAAGGTCATCAAAAATAGTATATAACCTTTCTACCTGCCGGCTGCTGTCGCTAAAAATAAGATTAATATAGTTTTGAGAAGTATTGAATTTGAGATTTTCGATAAGTAGTTTAAAATTTTTATGGAACACTGGTTGCGGGGCCATTTCAAATTTAATTTCTGTTGTTGTTTTAAAATATTTGCGTGATCCGAATTCTATAAGGTTAAATTTTTCAAATGTGCTCATGAGTTCATTGCATTTGAGCCAGGTTGCTTCAACTGGTTCAAGTGGCTCAGCGTCTTTTATTTTATTTTTTATTTCTATAAGCTGTACAGCTTTATCCCAGCCTTTTGTTATTTGTTCTTTACAAAAGCTAACATCAGCAACCCAAAAAACGGTATCAGCAGGCAGGTAGCTGAAAACAGCCTGTCGCTGGTTATTATCAATATCTTTCTGTACATTGGGGATAACAAAAAACCTGTCAACTTTTTTTATAGACAACTGATCCATTGGTTCAAAGATGCGGATGGCTTCAATCAAGTCATCATTTAATTCTATACGATAAGGTTTATCATTGCTAAAAGAGAATACATCAATAATTCCACCCCGAATACTAAAGGTACCTGCCTCATATACAAAGTCACTTCTTTCAAAGTGGTGTTCAGTTAAAAACTCAATAAAAAATTCAAGGTCAAGTTGATCACCAACTTTTAATTCAAAGGTATTTTTGTGCAGGTCATTTTCACTTATCACCAGTTCGGCAAGTGCTTCTGCAGTGGTAATTACCCACTCACCTTTACTAAAGTGCTGATCAAGCCGGTTAAGCACTTCTGCTCTTTCCAGCACCAGGTTATTATCAAGCGTTTCGGGTTGAAAACTTCTTTTATAAGAGGCGGGAAAATAATTGATGGTTTTGCCCTCCAGCAGATTCTCCAGATCGGCCACAAAATAAAGTGCATCTTCTTTATTATTAAGAACAATTACCTGTGTTCTTAAGTTCATTTGGTAGCAAGCTGTGGCAAGCAGGGCAGGTGCTGATCCTATTAAGCCGGTTAAATGAATTTTTTGTGGTTTAGGTTGATTAAGTGCACCTGTAAGGGTAATTATCTGCTCACTTTCTTTATATACTGTTATTAATTCCTGTAACTTCATAAAATAGTTTAGCCCGGTTGTTGGCCGGGCGGTTTTTTGTGATGGCAAACATAACTAAAGCTTAATTTTTATTGTAATAAAAATTCATGATATTCATTCATTAATATGAAGAAAACAAGTTTTTGTTTTTTTATAATCCGTTACTTCTAAACGCGTATATAAGGATATAATGCAAAGCTTTTTTACTTAATATTAATACAGCATTTGGATAAACAAGTGATTAACGCTATCTTAGCCACACTTATATAATTTGTTTTTAAATTCCACATATCATAAATTTATCTTTTTGTTTTGTTTGTGGGTAATTTTTCTACCGCCCGGAAGAGCAGCAGATAACTCCGTTCTAAAGGATAGTTTTATTGCCTTTAAAGAAAACAAGGGTCAGTGGAATGCAGACATTCTTTATCGGTTCAGCACGTCAACAATAGATCTCCATATTAAAAAAAAATCGCTGGATTATTATTTTATGGATGAAAAAACAATGGCGGTAATTGGCAAACATGCACATATAGAACACCCCCAAATAACTACCATTAACAGCCATTATATTCAACTTAATTTTGATAGTGCCAATTCTGATGCGGTTATAGAAAATACGTTAGTAACTACCTGTTATTATAATTATTTTATAGGTAAGGATCAGAATAAATGGAAATCAAAAGTGCGCTGTTACCGTCAGTTAATCTATAAGAATCTTTATCCGGGAATTGATTTAAAAATTAAAGGAAATGATTTTGAGAAGGGTCTGGAATATGATTGGATAATTAAACCACATGCAGATATTAACACCATTCAGATGCGTTATGAAGGGGCTACATCTATATTGTTAGAATATGGTGATCTTAACATAATCCATAGTCTGGGTTACATGCGTGAAAAGCGGCCTTATGCTTATCAATTAATTAATGGTATACAGTTTCAGGTGGAGGTGCAATATGTGGTTAAGGGAAATAAAGTTAGTTTTACTTTGCCGGCATCCTATAATAAAAATTATGAACTCATTATTGATCCGGATCTGATTTTCTCTACTTATTCAGGATCCTTAACAGATAATTTTGGCTTTACCGCTACATATGATAGTTCAGGCAATTTATATGCGGGCGGAATTGCTGGAAGTGAACCCGCAGGAACTTTTAAAGTAACCCCAGGCGTTTTTCAAACTTCGTATAAAGGTGGTGCAGGAAGAGCACCTGTTTTTCTTGCCTGCGATATTGCTTTTAGTAAATATTCTGCTGATGGTACGCAACTATTATATGGCACCTATTATGGAGGTGCTGATGATGAATACCCGCATAGTTTTGTTGTTGATAAACATGATAACCTGGTGGTAATGGGTACAACTTATTCTACCGATTTTCCCGTTACTTTAAATGCCTATGATACTTCTAAAAATGATAATGTTGGTGCCACCGATCTGATCATTGGAAAGTTTACTTCTGATGGCACACAACTAATCGCTTCAACCTATTTTGGCGGTAGTCAGTTTGATGGAAGAAATGATAATGCCATATTGAATAAGTTTTATGCAGATAATTTTAAAGGAGATGTAATAACCGATCAGAATAATAATATCATCGTTGGTTCAATGACTACTTCAACTGATTTTCCATACACAACGGGTTCATTTGGCGTGGCGGGTTCGGGCTCAAATGGTACGCAAAAAGGGGTTGTATTTAAATTATCTGCAGACCTTAAAAGTTTACTTTTCTGTTCTGCTTTGCCCGGTAATGGAGAAGATGCTATTTACAGCGTTGACCTGAATAAAAATGATGATATATTTATTGCAGGGGGAACTACCGGCCAAACACTTTTTTCAAACATGAAAAACACTTATAGCGGAGGTGAAAGTGATGGCTTTATGGCAAAGATAAAAAGTGATGGGAGCAAAGTTTTAAACGCTATGTTTTTTGGAACTACTGCATACGATCAGGTTTTGTCTCTTGAACTTGATGAGGCAGAAAATCTATACATTACCGGACAGAGTTTGGGTAATATACCTGTTAAAGGCAACGTTTACTATAATCCTAACGGGCATCAGTTTCTGGCCGGCATTGATAATAATTTTTCAAATACCATTTTTTCTACTGTATTCGGCAGCGGACGACCATTTCTTGACATTACCATAAACGCATTTCTGGTTGATAATTGCGGCCGTATTTTTATTTCAGGATGGGGAGGTACCAATGGCGTAGGATCAACTTATCTGTTGCCTGTAACCTCTAATGCAATTAAGCCTTCAACCGATGGTCATGATTTTTATCTGCTTGTATTAGGGAAGAATGCAGGTAAGGTTTTATTCGCAAGTTATTATGGAGGTAATTCTTCTCATGATCATGTAGATGGAGGTACCAGCAGGTTCGATAAAAAAGGATTTATCTATCAGTCGGTTTGTGCCAGTTGTGATGCGCCTGTAAGTGATTTCCCCACAACCGCAAGTGCTGTATATAAAACCAAATCAACAGAACGCTGCAGTAATGCTGCTTTTAAGATACGCTTTAATTTTAGCGAAGCTCTTTTCAACTATGTAATTGATTCATGTTCGGGTACAATAACCTTTAGTAGCCAGACACCTGATGCAATAGGTTATCAATGGTTTTTCCCAAATGGACAAATTTCAACGGATGAAAAACCTGTAGGATTAATTAAAGACTTTAAGGACAAACCTGTCACTTTAATTATCTCTTATGGATCAGTATGTAAAGATACAGTAACCAATATTATTTTATACCACGACACAGTACTTGAAACTAAATTTATAAATGTTTTCACCCCGGATAATGATCAGATAAATGATGTATTTATTATTGAAGGACTTACACCCGCATGTGATCAAGTGCATATAGAAATATATAACCGTTGGGGGCAATTAGTTTTTGAAAGTAACACCATAAACTTCGCCTGGGATGGCACTGATAAAAAGGGATTAGCAGTTACAGAAGGTATCTACTATTATTTGGCAAATGTAGAGCAGGGAGGTAAGCCCAAAAAGAACTTGCATGGTACCATTACTTTAATGAGGTGAGGCAACTTAAAATAAATAAACAAGATCTGAAATTTATTGGAAATATTATGTTTTAACTAATTTAATTCAGCCTTCACAAACCTTTAAATTATTAAAAATGTTTTTAACCGGTTATTTTAAGTAAATGTATTTTATGCTCCTGCAAATTAAAATTAATCCTTACAATTCCTGTTACTGTAACAGGTAATTCTGTTAATTACATTAAATTACATGGCCTCAGCTGATTTGTACACATTTGGACAAAATGTATCAACCGATCTTACTTTTGCTGCCCAATTATTTAAGGGGCTTTCAGGTATGTTAAACCCAAAGATCTCGGGCCAGAGAAATTATTGCTACTACAGGCTGCATTATACCCGGTTAATAAATGCTTTTGAGCCACAAAATCCTGCAGGCAATAATGAACTTGTTACACTTTTGACAGGTATTAATAATAAATATCACGGCCTCCTGTTTTCGGTTTACAAAACAGCGTTAATAGCATTGTTTAAAAAGTCTGTTACATTGGCAAAAAAATGATCCTAAACGGGTTATTGAAGTTTCTATTTCTGATTATGGTTATATGCTATTCAGGGCTTTAAACCAGGCTGCTTTATCAGCATATACTAACCAGTACAATTTAGCTGCAAAACTTATTTGCGACAACATGCCTGTAATTTATACAGATATTATTTTTATAGGCAGGAAAGGTCTTTAAAAACCCGATCTGGTAGGTTAAGACAGACTATCTCCGGGTGCTATTATGTACAAGCAGTGGATTGATTTGTTAATGCCTGTAGCCTTGTTAAAATGAAATAACAACGGTATTATTCTCGGATTCACTTAAAGCAATTAAAAACACTTAATTTCGCTGTCGAATTGTAAGGTGCATTTCATAAGATAACGGGCAATGATTTATATTGGTAAAAAAAATACATTAAAAGCAATACGCAATACAAGTGTTGGAATATTTTTAGGTGACGACGAAGGTAATGAAGTATTACTACCGAATAAGTATGTTCCCAAAACATTAGGTGCGCAAGAAAGCATAGAAGTTTTTGTTTATAAAGATTCAGAAGACCGCATTGTAGCCACTACATTGGAACCGTTCTTACAGGTTGATGAGTTTGCGCTGCTTCGTGTTAACGAGGTAGCTACCTTTGGTGTATTTATGGACTGGGGTATGGAAAAAGACTTACTGGTACCTTTTAAAGAGCAAGCCGAGAAAATGTATGAAGGTAAAGAGTATGTGGTGTATATGTATCTCGATAATGAAACACAAAGATTGGTGGGTACTACCCGGATGAACAAAATTTTAAACAACGAATCGGTAGATTTTGAGGTTGGTGAAGCGGTACAAATGATGGTTTATGAAAACACACAACTCGGTTATTTTGTAATTCTTGAGGGTAAACATAAAGGGTTAATATATCATAATGAAGTTTATAAACCTATAATGCCCGGCGATATTTTATCTGGTTATATTAAAAAAATCAAAGAGAATAAGGAGATTGATATTAGCCTGCAAAAAATAGGTTTTGATCATGTTAGTGATCAAACAGATACTGTAATTAATTATTTAAAAGCGAACAATGGTTTTCTGCAACTTACTGACAACAGCACTCCTGAGCAGATAGCGGCTAAATTGCATATCAGTAAAAAAACGTTTAAAAAATCAATAGGTATGCTGTACCGGCAACGCCTTGTTAGAATAGAACCGGAAGGAGTTTATCTTGTGGAGCAACTTTAGTAACGATGGGCTCATGCTTTCTTCTTTATCACAATCAGGTAATCGTTTTTTAGCGTCATATATCCATAATCATAACAGAAGAAATATTGAGCCCCTGTTTTAGTTGTTTGCGTATGGGTATGAAAATTAAATATAAATCCTAATTCCTGGATTTTCTTACCGCTAACTTTGGTTTTCCCCTCTTTCACGCATGATAAAAGCCCTTCAAGAATCCGGCGGTTCTTTCGCAAAACATTATTAATATTTCGCATGGTATTGGTTTGATCACAATTTATTTTATTATTAAATGCGCTGCGGCATGCGTCGTCACAGAACTTTTTATCTTGTCTGCCTCTGATTATTTCCTCACAAAAATTACATACACGTGTTTCCATATCCGATTCTTTTTTGTAAGATAAAAAGAAATTGGAAATTCTTTTCGTAAAGCTGCTGCATAAAAGATTCTTACAAGCGCTATAACATATTTTATTTATCTTTAAATATCAAACTTCCTACTCTTATCAATGTAGCCCCTTCTTCCACAGCAATAGTGTAATCACTACTCATTCCCATAGAGAGTTCCTTAAAATTTGGATCACCCGAAAAAAACGTAGTTTTTATTCCGGTAAATAATTGATGTAAGTTTTTAAATTCATTTCTTATTTGCGTTAAATCAAGGGTATTACTAGCCATACCCATTAATCCACAGATTTTAATATGTTTGAGTTCTTTTAATACAGGGTTGCGTAATATGTTAAACACTTCTTCTTTGTTTAAGCCAAATTTAGTTTCTTCACTTGCAATATAAATCTGGAGAAGGCAGTTAATTATCCGTTTGTTTTTTTTACCTTCTTTATCAATTTCCTCAAGCAGTTTTATACTATCAACTGAATGGATCATACTAACAAAAGAAGCTATGTATTTAACTTTATTACTTTGCAGATGTCCGATCAGATGCCACTCAATATCCAAAGGTAATATACTTTGTTTGCTTACCATTTCCTGCACCTTGTTTTCTCCAAACAATTTTTGTCCTGCATGATAAGCTTCCAGGATGGTTTCTGCGGTTTTGGTTTTACTTACAGCAATTAACTTTATACCGTTGCCTATTTCTCCGTTTATTTTTTGAATATTTGCGGTTATCATGCGTATTAAAAAATTTGTCAAATATCTGTTTCTGTTTTCAATTGTACTAAGCATATCTTGTTCGGGCGATCAGATAAATCAAATCAGTGTTCCTGAAAACTTATTAAACCGGCAGCAAATGGCCGATGTGTTATGTGACATACAAATCTCTGAAGCTGCGGTGGCTCAAAAGAATTATATCCCTGATTCTGCTAACCGTACAAATGCGGGTTATTATAATTTTATCTTTTTAAAGCATAAAATATCCAAAGATGATTTTGAAAAAAGCTATCATTATTATCTCAGCACACCCGATGAAATGGATAGTATTTATGCTAAGGTTATAGAAAATTTAAGCAGCAGAGAATCTGTATTAAGGGGCTTGGAAGCAAAGAAAGTACAAAATGTTAAAATTGATACTTCGGCTATTATTTCAATAGAAGCGCCGGTAGACAAGGTTCACTAAGTTGTCTGCTAAAGGAATATTAGATTCTGCTTAAGATTAAATAAAAACCGACATATAAAACCTCACTCACTAAAACCGTGTGGTGAAGTTAAGTGCAATTGGGGAAATAAATAAACAACTTTTTAGCATGATTCTACACATTGTGTAACGTGAAGCTTTTTTGCACAGTACTAAATCATTAGTAAAATAAGCATTCTACAGTATTTTACAGGATTAAGTAAAATTTAATGGTAGTATTTTTGCCCCTTAGGTTTTAAATTAATGTAAACTACTTTCAATTATGAGAACTACGATCTTTAAAATCTGCGGCATTTTTTTGTTAACGATTTCAACGCTTACAAATGTGTTAGCACAAGAACAATCCGGCAATTTTCTGAAGGCGGGTCTTGATGATGGTAACAAACTGGTAAATGCATACTTTGCACCCAGTATTAAAGGGTTTGGGCAAGGTATTAATGATGGTTGGTATAATACCGCAAAGCCTTTAGGCATATTAGGTTTTGATCTTCGTTTTAATTTGGGTATTGGTATAGTAGATAAAGTTGATCAGTCGTATAACTTTAACAATCTTGATTTAAATACAGACCACTCCAAAGGCACTTATATTGTGCTTGCTCCGGGATCAGATCCAAACAGGCAGTCATTGTATGGAATTAAAGAAACAAACCCGCCAAAAGCTTTTGTAAGGTCTACTATAAATGGTGTTGATACAACCATAGCTTCGTTTACCATGCCAAATGGTGTAGGTTCAGCTTATACACCATCTTTACCCATGCTGCAACTAAGTGTGGGTGTGCCTAAAAACACCGAGGTAACGTTAAGGTTTTTCCCTAAAACACTTTTTCCAACAGAATATAAAATCCGCTTGTTTGGGATAGCTGTTAAGCATGATTTGGTGCAATATATTCGTAAGTATAAAGATTTATTAGTAGACTCTAAACGCCCATTTGATTTATCTGTTTATTTAGGATACACAAATTATGGTGCAGAATACAAAAAACCAATGCTGGAACCCGATCAGTTTGCATTTAATCCGGATCCTTCTTTTAACTATACTGCTAATCAAAGAATTAGTTTTTCGGGACATGCATTTACAGGAGGATTTATAATTTCTAAAGAAACCAGTCCATTAAGAAATATTGGTTTTGAACCTTTTGGCGGAATTAATTACGCGAACTCAAGAGTTAATTTAAAATTTTTAGGTGACTTTCCTATTACTGTACCAAGTACTACTACTAATAGTAAAATTGAAAGAGTAACTGATCCGGTAAGTATAGTTAAATATATATCGAATGTAAGGATCAATGCCGGTGCAAGAATTAAAATTTATATGGTTACGGTGAGTGCAGAATATAGTATAGGAACAATTAATACAGTAACAGCAAGTCTGGGTATTAACATCCAGTCTTTTAAACCCTATAAAATGTAACCGATACCAAAAAATTATAAGTGTGTTTGTTTAAATGAACCTGTTTGCATGCTTGTAAGCAGGTTTTTTTTTTTTGAAAACAACTTATAAATTTTAACGTTAGCCAACTGAATTATCAGGCAAATGCTGAACTAACAAAATCCTTATTTCAGGTGGTGTTGAGTAATGTAAATTAAAGTAATTTTGATTTTATAGAGGAAATATTTTCAGCTATTTTTCAATAAATGCTGTTATAAGTTTGTTTACTTCGTCTGCTGCTTCTATTTGTACAAAATGTCCGCAATGGTTTAGAATATGGTATTCGCAATTAGCCATAACTGCGGCAGTATTTTTTGCAATGCTATCAGTAGTTTCATTAAAATGCACTACTTTGTTTGGAATCAAAGCATCCTGTTTACCATAAAGTAACAATGTTTTCTGATGAACGCCGGGTAAAAATTTAACTACCTGTTCATCCAGCATAGCTTCAATGTTTGCCTTAACCATCTTGCCCCAATACTTCCCCTGTTCTCCTGTCATTAAACTCTTTAAATCGTTTATAATACGGTTTGCATCCTTTTTTTTGTCATGGTAATAACTATTTGTAATAGCACTTTCCAGACTCATTGCATCACTGTACATAAAACTTCCGAAATTCATCAGGCTTTTAACCCAGGTTTTTTCCATATCTGTAAAATACTCAAACCCACTTGGTGCCATCAGTACCAGTCTATCTACCAGTTGCGGATATCTTAACGCTACCATTAAACTCACCTGCCCACCCATACTATGACCGGCAAGAACAACATTTCTGAGTCCTATCTGCACCATAAATCTGGAAAGAGTTTCAGCGTAAAAGAACATTGAAAAAGGATAATCGCCTCTTGATGAAAGTCCGTTACCGGGCAAATCTACAGCAACACACCTGAATTTATTTTTAAGAACATCAATATTGTGTTCAAACACCGGAATATAATTTGCAAGGCCATGAACGAATAAGATTACCTGTTCGCCACTGCCTTCATCGCAATAGGCCAGTTTAATATCATTGCCAATTTCGGCATATTTTACAGGATATGGATACTTTATCATATAGCCGCAATATTAAGCTAAGTAATGCGCTTTACAGGTAGTAATTTTTGCATAATTTATAGGCAAACATTGCCTTATCATTATTTATTAATAAAAGATAAAGGCAATCCTTCAACTAACTTTATATTTGAACACAAATAATTTCATTGAATTGGATCAGCACATAAAGAAAATATTAATCATTCGCTTCAGTTCTATTGGTGATATTGTGTTAACCACACCGGTGGTCAGGTGCATTAAAAAACAATACCCGGATGTTATCATTCACTATCTTACAAAGCCTGCTTTTAAAGAAATTCTGGCCAATAACCCTTATATAAACAAAGTTCATTTATTAGATAAGCATCCCGCTTGTAAAGCAATTGAACTTAAAAACGAGAATTATGATTTCGTGATAGACCTGCACCATAATCTCAGAACAATTATATTTAAAACAATTTTAGACATTCCATCCTCCGCATATCCTAAACTTAATATAGAGAAGTTTTTGCTGGTTAATTTTAAGATCAACCTAATGCCGCAAAAGCATATTGTTGATCGCTATTTTAAAGCAACGGAAGTTTTAAAAGTTTACCATGATGGTGAAGGCCTCGATTACTTTATACCGGAAATTGATCGGTTAAGTGAAATAAAGGGGATTCGTTTAAATAATACCAGATATATTACCTGGGCTATAGGAGCTCAGCATTTTACCAAGCGTTTGCCCAATGATAAAATTATAGAATCCTGTAAAAAATCAGATACTCTTGTAATTTTATTAGGTGGTAAGGATGATACAAAAAACGGAGATGAAATTGCAAAGGATATTGGTACGCAATGTATAAATGCTTGTGGTTTATTAAGCCTGAACCAATCTGCCTGGGTAATAAAAAATTCATTGCGGTTATATACCAATGATACCGGCTTAATGCACATTGCCGCTGCTTTAAAAAAACCAATAACTTCTTTCTGGGGTAATACCGTTCCGGCATTTGGCATGTATCCATATTATGGCTCTGAGCCAATAGAAAATAGCATCATTGAAAACAATAATTTACCTTGCAGACCTTGCAGTAAAATAGGGTATGATCATTGCCCGCGCAAACATTTTAAATGTATGAAAAATCTGCCTGTTGTATCTTTAAGTGATAATTAATTAGCTTTAAAACCGGGCGGCATCAGGCAATATATTCCGATAAATATCCATACTTAGGCATTAAACCGCCACCCGAAGTAATGGTAGCGTTCAGAATAATATTTTCTTTATCTTCCATTAACAAACAGGGCAGTACATGGCGCAGCAGTTGCTCCCCAAATTCTATACTGGCATCCACCGGCAACTCACAGGGTAAATTACCTACTGCCTGTACATCTATACTATTAGGTGCAAAAGGTTCTACTTCTTTTTCCAACAACACATTATAACCGTAATAAGGTGCTTCAATAGTTGTACTGCGAATAGTGCTTGGTACAGGTCCCGGAATATCGCAGGTAATATCTGAAATTACTTTAATACTGAAATCACTCCCTTTCATTTCTTCATGTGTAAAAAAAGGTTCAATTTTACTATTCCAGAACACGGCATTAATCATCACATCAGCCTTTTGATAATAGGGTTTAAATGAACTTTTATAATCTTCTGCATGCTTATAAAAATCTGATTTGTCCCAGGGACGTCCATCTTTTCGGGTATAATAATCTTCACTTCGCAGATGCACATATACTGCTTCATCATATTCATTTTCCAAAAATTCTTCAGGACTTACATGATGCACTTTTAATTTTTTAAGCAACTCTATACTCCCGTGTGCCACTCTTCCATCACCACATAAAACAATACGCATAGGAGGTAATGAAAGTTCTTTATACTGATCAATTAAACTGGTAAGATCATTTACTTCATTAGCCACTTTTAATGCAAAAGAACCGTATTTAAGTCCCCACATTACAAAGGCATAATGCGTGCCTACAATACCTGCAAAACGGCCAAATCCGAGAATGCGGTTTCCGGCATCCCATGTTAGTGCTTCATAATCTATAAGCGTTATGTTTTTATTCAAAACACTTCGCAACAGGTTACGGTTATGTGGTTGTTTTTTCATGGTATGTGAAAAGAATAAATAGGTTTTACCTTCTATCAGCTTATCAACAGGAACCTCTTTTACCCCTAATAAAATATCACATTCACTCATGTCATCACTCACCGTAATGCCTTTTATCCTATACTCATCATCGTTATAACAACGGTGTGCAGATGGCTGCACAATAACCTTGGTGCCCGGAAAATGCAGCATCAGGTCTTCACAGTTTTGTGGGGTAAGAGGTGTACGTAAGTCGGCCGGCTTCTTGCCTTCGCATATAATGCCTATTGTTTTTGCCAATTGCTTTTTATTTTTGGGTGCAATATAATTCGAACAGAGCACATATAAATTGTGAAAATTTCAACTCTCCCCGTGCAGGAAAGCACTTGCTACGTTTTACATAAGTGAAGTTGGATCAAAAGCAAAAAATAACATCAATCAATGCAAGATAACTGTGCCCGTTTTATGAGACATTTCTTGTTGTTTAGCCTTTAGCAACATATGTATTTCCTGGTAAACCGTTTCAGCACTTTCATCTTTTTTTTCCTGTGCCTTCATTACCTCCAGTTCCGCTTCAGCCAATAACTTTTCAACAGTAACTTTGTTTAAATACAACAATGCAGAATTTATATCATTCATAAAAACATCATCAGGATGATCCATTATCACATCATATTTAGTGGCCCACCTGCTGCTTACTTCATGCTGAACCGATAACAATCCTGCAGCGGCTGAAGACACTATTGTATTGGTATGTTGCGTAAATGTTTGTGTGGTAAATGTCGTTTGCTGTGTAATTAACATCCTGAACTCTTCTACCAGTAAATTCATAATCTCATGATCGAACTTCAGTTCATCTTCATTCATTTTATGCAAAATAAAATGAGCCACGTTGGTATAACCTTCCACAGGTTTATCGCCATGAAGTAGCAATAATTTTACAAGATATTGTTCTTGTGTAAAGTTATTTTCACCTGCTGTTAGCCGGAGCACTTCTTCTTCATAAGGAATTTCGTTTGGTTCAGTACTTATCCATTCTTTTTCTTTTTGTGTTAAAAATCCTTTACGGCTCCGGTTCAGTTCAGTAATAAGCAATTGCTCATTCATATCAAGCAATACTGCGCACTCCCGTAAGAAAGCCATACGTTTAATTCCATCCGGAATTTTACTGATACTTTCTACTATATCCCTGGTTACCTGTGCTTTTTTTAATGGATCACCTTTGGCATCTTTCAGCAACAGTTTTACTTTAAACAAAATAAAATCCCGGCTCTCTGTTTCAAGGTATATATTAAAGGCGGCTGAACCAACTTTTTTCGAATAACTGTCGGGGTCATCACCATCCGGAAACAATAATACTTTAACATTTAATCCCTGTTCCAGCAACATATCAATACCCCGTAAACTTGCTTTTATACCTGCGGCATCTCCATCATATAAAATAGTTACATTATCTGTTTGCCGCTTTATTAATTTTATCTGGTTTTCGGTAAGGGAGGTGCCTGAAGATGCCACCACATTTTCCACTCCTGCCTGGTGCATGCTAATTACATCTGTATATCCTTCCACAAGGTAAACAAAATCATGTTGCCTTATTGAATTTTTGGCAAAGAACAAGCCATACAACTCATTGCTTTTATGGTACAGTAATGTTTCTGGCGAGTTTACATATTTGGCACTTTTATCATCTTTTTTCAACTGCCTTCCTGCAAAGGCAATAATTTTCCCGTTCGAACCATGAATCGCAAACATCACCCTTCCCCGGTATGCATCATAAGTTCTGTCTTGCTCATTATGTTTAACAAGGCCCGACTTCACTAAAAGATCCTGGTTAAATTGATTAGTAGTAGCTTCCTTGTAAAAATGATCCCAACTTTCCATGCTGTAACCAAGTTTAAATTTTTTTATAATATCCGTTCTGAACCCACGCTCCTCCATATACGATACCCCTATATTGAGGCCTTCTTCCGACTCCCATAATTGTTTTTCAAAATAATCTGCAGCCCAGTTATTTAAAATCTGAAGACTTTCTTTTTCCGATTTAACGGCCCGTTCAAAATCTATGTTCACATTTTCCTGTTGCGGCCATTCAATGCGGTATCTTTCTGCCAGATACTTTAACGACTCAATATAGCTAAGGTTGTCATGATCCATAATGAAGTTTACAGCATTACCTGCTTTACCACAGCCAAAACACTTATAGATGCCCTTGGCGGGCGATACAGAGAACGATGGCGTCTTCTCATTATGGAAAGGACAAAGTCCGCTAAAATTAGCCCCACGACGCTTCAGGCGCACATAATCGCCCACTACCTCTTCTATATGAGCGGCATTTAATATTTCTTCTATTTTAGTTTGAGGAATCACTTATAACTTTACTTATATACTTAAAGCATTTTAATTCAGACTTTTGAACCAAAAGACCTTGCTGCAAATTAAGGAAATTATAAAAAATAACGCATTAAAAAAATGCTTACCTGTAAAAATGAATTCAAATATAGTTTGCCTGAAAAAACAAAATAGCCTTTATTTGCAGTCCGATTTACAAATAGGGTCACTTAACTCTCCCGATATTAATGGGGAGAATGGAGCAACAACAAATTTGGTCTCTTAGCTCAGCTGGATAGAGCAACGGTTTTCTAAACCGTAGGTCGAAGGTTCGAGTCCTTCAGGGACTACATATAAAAAAATTAACCTCTTGATTATCAAGGGGTTTTTTTGTGTCTTAAAGATTTTGGAACACCATAGGAACACGATTTACTCCTCACCCTAATTTTCGTTTCTATGGTCTTTCAATTGATGTGTTGTAAATTCATAGTTGAAATGAAAGCACAATATATTGAAATGGTGGAACTGGTTAAAAGAAAGTAGAATAATTATAAAAATCGGTTACTGCTAATATATTTCCTGCTGTCTTTAATAATATATTATCTTAATTATCTGAATATCAACTAATTGTATAAACAGTTTTTCAATATATTCTTTAACTCTATAATTGCCTTTAAAATTATACCAATTTATATATGAATGCAGTTGAATTTAAGTGCAATAAAATGCAAGATTTATTAAATCGTTTTGAATATGATTTAAAAAAGAATGGTAAATTAAATGATGAAGTTATACATATAATTGAAGTTCTTAATATGGAAATAAATAATTATAGAACACCATCAGATTTTAATGAAGAATTAGAACAAAGAATGGATTTAACAGCAATGTCAATTGAAGCACTACAATATATTGAGTAGTTTAAAATAATATATTGTTATGAATTGCAATTGAGTTATATTTTAGTTTTTTCAAGTGTTATAATTTCATCCGCACCATTCGCTAACATTCTAAAATAGCTGTTAAGTTTTTTATTTATTTCCTTATCAGGTATTTTTTCAATACTTGGAAAACCTGTAACATCCAATCTACCGTCCATTTCCAATAGAATGAAAGTTTGAACTTCTGATAGAAGTTTAATATAATTTGTGTGTGAACAATCACTTCTATCAATCATAAGTAAAATCATTGTAGTTGTTTCTATGAATTTGGCTATATCTTCATCCTTCCTACAATTTTTCAATAGGTGTATAAGTGAATGTAGTTTTGCAACTTCTTTTCTAAAATCTTCTATCCATCTGGATTTAGAATTCTTCCTTATCTGAATTGAAATGACTATATAACCTATAAACAGTGTTAAAGCAGTTTGTATAAAAGGAAAGAAATCTTTAATGGTTATACCACTGAAAAATGAACTGTTATACATAGTGATATTATTTAAACCTGCAATCTAACTTTATAGAACTAACCTAACAAATTTTCAATTAAACAATATATTGATTATTACTTATCAATGATTAAAATTTGACTGCTAATCATTGTACCGCTTTCTTTAAATTGACCTGCTGCAATTTCATCTATTGAATGGTCTAATGAATTTAACCAGTTCCTAAATTCAGTTTCTTTTTTATTTTTACTAAATGTCCAATGTTTACTGGTTATAGTTACTATTCTACCACCCTTTTTTAAACATTCATACATTTTATAAACGTGTTCAATATTCTGATTTTTACTAAAAGGTGGGTTTGCTATAATAATATCATAATATTCTGGTTTGTTTAAGTTAAGAAAGTCATCACCTATAACATTCTCACCCATTTTAGTTAGCACTGTTGCGTTTATTGGCATCAGTTCAATACAATCTACCTTTGCATCATTATAAACCCTTCTAACAGCTTTAATAATTGCACCCTGTCCAGCACTGGGTTCTAATATGCTATCAGTTATTTTAAAATTTGCTAACCTTACAAGTTCATCAGCAATTGAATCTGGTGTTGGGAAGTATTGATAAGCTTTAACAACATCTTTATGTATTGTTACTTCATTTTGTATTTGTGATAATAGATGTGTTGGTTCATCCTTAAATATAAAACCTCTTTTTTTACTATTCCATTTACCACCGATTAATTGAAGTGATTTTGCTACATCCTGATAAACTTTCCTATCTAATGTAATTGCTGGTAGATAAACTATGTTACCTTCTATTGTGCATTGATTTAATATATACTCTTTATTCATAAAGTATATATAAAAAACTGAATGTTAGTTTTTAGTTAGATATCTAAATTCAAAAACTCTTTATATGAAATTTCAGTTCTGGATGTATGTTTAACTAAATTCTTTAAAACCGTTTTAAATGCTTGTGATTGTATCAAATCATTAAACCATAGTAAATCTACATCAGTATTAATATTAAAGCTGTAATAGTGTTTAGATGTTTTTGGTTTGCCCCCCTATTAATCGGACAATTTTATCGGTTGCTAAATTAATTTGTTTCTAATTGATTTTTGTTAAATATTTTTGCATCGCAAGATGTGACCGACGGTGATTGATATACCGATGGTTTTAGAGTGTTTGCGGGT
>JACMQU010000028.1 GCA_014376805.1 Bacteroidia bacterium | reverse complement strand
AATAAAAACAAACAGTTGGAAGAAATAAATTATTCTTATACTTATTATAACTGAAATTTTGTAAAGTCTCACACATCCAATTATCATTAATATAAGAAGTACAGAATTAAAATTGAACAAATTTTAAAGGTTAATTTGTATTTTTTATCAATTAAATTTATCTTCGATTTAATGGAAATAGAATCGAAACACTTTTGGGTTCAACCCGATAAGCCTTTAAAATTAAACAAAATACGTACCATAGCAGACAAAGATTTCAGCAAAGAAAAAATGCAGAAAGAAATCAATGAAACTGTAGCAGAGTTGAAACTGTTACAGGAGAAATTGTTTGCGGATCACCGATATGCTGTTCTCATCATTTTTCAGGCTATGGACGCTGCCGGCAAAGATGGTGCAATTAACCATGTAATGAGTGGTTTGAATCCACAGGGAGTTAATGTGGCTAGCTTTAAACACCCTAGTGCGGAAGAATATAACCACGATTTTTTCTGGCGGTTTAACAGGCATCTTCCAGAGCAAGGTACGATAGGTATTTTTAACCGGTCTTATTATGAAAATTCATTAATATGTAAGGTACACCCCGAATTAATTCTCAATGAAAAATTACCTTGTATAAGAAGTGTAAAAGATATCAATAATCATTTCTGGAATCAACGTGTTAAGCAAATGAAACGATACGAGAAAAACCTGCACCAGGAGGGAACAATAATTCTTAAGTTTTATCTGCACATATCTAAAGATGAACAATTACAAAGACTTAAAGACAGGATCAATGACCCTTCAAAACATTACAAATTTAATTATACCGATATTGAAGAAAGAGGTTACTGGAATGATTATATGAAGTGTTATGAAGAAATATTAACAAAAACATCAACACCTCATTGTCCATGGTTTCTTATACCTGCCGATGATAAATGGTATGCGCGTGCTGCCATTGCTAATATTGTAAAGGAGAAATTGCAGGAGTTAAATCTTAAATCTCCGGTAATGGGTGATAAGGAAATTAAGCGGATTAAAAAGGCCTTGGATAAGGCTGACTAAGTTGAAAACACAGAATATTAAGTATGATAAAAAAATGGATTATTACCTGGAGTGCTATCGGGTTAATATTGCTGAGTTTGATAATATGGATTCAGTTAAGTGGCAACACACATATTTACCGAACCTTGCGTATGACTATTTTCAGAGCTCAATTAGGTCCGCAGATTGATGAGTTAAAAGATTTTCCATTAAGACTTATCCCAAACGCAAAGGTTGACCTATGGCCATATAAAATAATGTCGGTTGAGCTTGAACCAGCTTTAATAAAAAAATTGCACGACTATAAAACCACAGCATTTTTAGTTATTCAAAACGACAGTATTTTATTTGAAGATTATTGGGAAGGGTATAATAAAAAAACAGTAAGCAATTCTTTTTCCATGGCCAAAAGTATTACTGCTGCTTTAATAGGTTGTGCATTAAAAGATGGAATGATAAAAAGTTTAGATGAACCAATTGGAACTTTTATTCAGTCATATCAAAAGCCCCCTTATGATAAAATTACTATCAGGCATTTGTTAATGATGAGCTCTGGTCTTGATTTTAAAGAATCGTACGGCAGTTTATTAGGCTGGCCTGCCAAAGCTTACTACGGCGATGATGTAAATGCGACCATTATTGATCCGCCCAAAATTTATGATCCGGGCACTATTTATGATTATAAAGGAGGCGATTCTCAACTACTTGGCATAATCCTGGAAAAAGTAACCGGCAAACGGGTTGCGGCTTATGCAAGTGAACGCTTGTGGAAAAAGATTGGAGCGGAAGATACCGCTTACTGGAGCCTGGATGTGAATAATGGAATGGAAAAAGTAAGTTGCTGTTATTATGCTACGGCTCATGACTTTGCCAGGTTTGCAAAGTTATACATGCAATATGGAAATTGGAATGGTGTTCAATTGATTGATAGTAGTTTTATTAAACAAAGTATTGTTGCAGCGCCCCTAAAAACAAAAGAAGGAAAGGCTAATACACAATATGGTTATCAATGGTGGGTAATGAAACATGCAGGAACTGATATATTTTATGCAAGGGGAATAAAAGGGCAGTATATTTTTGCCATTCCCGGGAGAAAAATGATTATTGTTCGCCTGGGACATAAACGTGCTGATAAGAAAGGTGATGAATTACCTGCGGATATTCTCGATTATTTGGATCTTGGGTTAAGTATGGATCACTAATTAAATTTAAGATGAAAACATGTACGATTTTTCTATATTTCAAAAATATATTCACGTATTTTAATAAATCTGTTAATCCCTTACATCAACCAGATATTCTATTGCATCAGGTGTTGTACCGGTAATTTTCACCAGTCCTTTTTTGCCTTTCCTGGTAACAATAACTAACCCTTCCTTACTAGTACCAATATAATCATAAATAGGATCAAGTAAAATTTCACCTTGTTCGTTTATAATACCAAGTAAGCCAACATTTTCTACGCGTGCAACTCCTTTCTCGAAAGGATAAACCTGATCAAACATGGGTTTAATTACTTCTTCACCCTGAATATCTATAAAGCCAACTTTACCATTCCTGATTACCTTGGCTCGTCCGTTTTTAAAAGGATAAATTACATCGTATCCCTTCAACAATTTTCCGCCTACTCTTTTTTGGGCTAGAGAGTCAATATTGGAAAAACCAATTAAAACTAAAATTAATAACAGTATTCTCATCAGGTTTGCGAATTTAGTCGATTTCTAAAATAAACAAAAGTTATACCATAATAATGTTATTTTATTTGGATAAGAATGGTTTGAAAAGTACATTTAAAAAAAATATTAACATGGAGTCGTTCAGGAAAAGTATTGGTTGGGCATTAATAATAAGAGGTATATTGTTTGCTATCTTTGGGTTCTTAATCATTTTCACCGAATCGAAAACCATTTACGGGCCAATGACTTTTCTGGGAATTCTTTTATTAGTTTGCGGAGCATTATATGTTGTAGTTTCCATTCTTTTACGTAAAACCAACAAAGCCTGGTACTGGGGATTAATTTGGGGTTTTGCCGATCTTTTTACTGGTGGATTTGTAATGATAAATATAGAACGTGCCATGAGTTTGTTTACTATTGTTATTAGTCTATTTGCTATTTTAATGGGTATAGCTATACTTGTTACAGCTTTCTATGTTAATGGATACCGTATATTTTTATATATCAATTCTGCCGTATCTGTTGTATTTGGGTTATTAATTTTATTTAACCCTTTTGATTCGGTTTACGGCCTCAACTTCCTCATTGCATTATATGCTTTACTCTTTGGTTTGTTTCTAATTTATGCAGGTGTTATTTTAATGAAAGTGCCACCCAAAAATGATGAATTGCTCCCCAATAATGATTCTGTATTTGTCACCAAAACTTCTTAATTTTCTTCTTTTATTTATAATGTTTTCTTCCTGAACCCACGTTTGCTATATTTTACTTTCGCTTATATTGGTTTTTAGGAGTGATTGTTTTAATAGCCAAACTGCTACATTAAAAATTTCTTGCCAAAATTTGTAAATTATTTACAACATTATGGTTTAACACAAACCTAAAAAATTCAGGTAAACGAAGAATATTTCCGGAACAGTAAAAAGTTTTTGAGCTATTTTGTATTGGTTAGTCTGAGCCGGCATGCCCATCATCATTTGTATGCATCAAAACCTTAGCATACATTAATCAGTTATGTAAATAGTTGGAAATTATCGAGCGGTTATGCCTGTTTATTTTTAAATGCATCTATGCCACCGCTTTGTTTTGGGAAGATGGATAAAAGTTTTTGGGTTCCCAGTAAGAGGAAAAAGAATGAACAACTTTTGATTTGCTCAAATAAAAATGGAAACTAAAATGTTAACTTTTTGCTTGATTACCCAAGCAAATACCACCTGCCGAGCAATAAAATTATTAAAAAACTAAATCAATCAATAATCATTTCCGGAATCTCACCATTTACTACCAATCTTCCTTCAGTTTTTTCTTTAATATAATCCACAGTTACACCGGGAGCACGTTCAATCAATACAAAACCTTCTGCGGTGATATCAAAAACGCCTAACTCTGTAACAACTTTTTTAACACAACCCAGGCCTGTTATTGGAAGTGAACATTTTTTCAGTAACTTGGATTCGCCAGCTTTGTTTACATGTTGCATAGCCACAATAATATTTTTTGCGGAGGCTACCAAATCCATTGCGCCGCCCATTCCTTTTACCATTTTGCCCGGTATTTTCCAATTAGCAATATCACCGTTGTCGGCAACTTCCATCGCCCCCAAAACAGTTAAATCAACGCGCCCGCTTCTAATCATCCCAAAACTCATTGCTGAATCAAAAAAACTTGACCCTTTGGTGGTAGTTACTGTTTGTTTACCGGCATTAATCAGGTCGGCATCTACCTCTCCGGCATAAGGGAACGGACCAATACCCAGGAGGCCATTTTCAGACTGCAGGATTACATCAATTCCGACGGGAACATAATTGGCTACCAGGGTTGGAATTCCAATGCCCAGGTTCACATAAAAGCCATTTTTTAACTCTTTTGCAATGCGTTTTGCAATTCCAAATTTATCTAACATCATTCATATTTTTGTATTCTGAACCTGTTTGGTTCAAATACAAAAATATGAATGAAGACGAATTGTACAAGGAGAAAATGTTGAGACATTATTTATAACGTCTCTATTAATTGATGGGACGAATTTGTGGAGGAAGGAAAAGTTGTTAATAACAGCTTTATATAAAATCATTTCAATTTGTCGCAACTCTTTCTATTTTCGCAGCACTTTTTTGTAAACCAACTAATTAAAATATAAAATGACAAAAGTTTCTGTAATTGGAGCAGGTGCTGTAGGTGCCACCACTGCCGATGTAATCGCTTGCCGCGAACTCGCAGATGAAGTAGTATTATTAGACGTTAAAGAAGGTTTTGCAGAAGGCAAAGCTTTAGATATCTACCAGACTTCTTCTTTACTTGGCATTAAAACCCGCATTTCGGGTACTACCAATGATTATAGCAAAACTGCGGGATCTGATGTGGTAGTAATCACTTCAGGCATACCTCGTAAGCCGGGCATGACACGTGAAGAATTGATAGGTACCAATGCAAATATTGTAAAAACAGTTGCAGAAAATGTACTAAAACATTCACCTGATGCAATCATTATCGTCGTTTCAAATCCAATGGATACAATGACTTACCTTGCTTTAAAAGCTACAGGATTACCTAAGAACCGCATAATTGGTATGGGTGGAATCTTAGACAGTGCCCGTTTTAAATGTTATTTAGGTTTAGCATTAAACACACCCACTGTAGATGTTCATGCAACCGTAATTGGTGGTCATGGCGATACAACCATGATCCCGCTTACAAGACTTGCTACATTTAATGGTGTACCGGTATCAGCAACTTTAGGTTCAGATAAATTAAAAGAAATTAGTGATGCTACCATGGTTGGAGGTGCTACATTAACAAAATTACTGGGCACTTCGGCATGGTATGCGCCAGGTGCTGCAGCAGCTTTGTTGGTTGAAAGCATTGTACGCGATCAAAAACGCATTATGCCGTGTTGCGTATCTCTTGAAGGTGAGTACGGACAAAAAGATATTTGTTTAGGGGTACCTGTAAGCATTGGTAAAAATGGTTGGGAAACTATTATTGATTATAAATTAAGCAGTGATGAGCAGGCAGCATTTGCTAAAAGTGCAGAGGCTGTTAGAACCATGAATAATGTGTTGAAAGAAATTAACGTATTGTAAAGATTTATTTTTTAAGGAAGCCTCATCATGCTCAGGGTTTGATGAGGCTTTCTTATTTAGTTATTTAAGGATCGGATCACGGAATAGTTCTATTACAAATTTTTAAAACTTTGTTTAACTATCATTTAATACATTAAACTATGCATTTTAAGTTTATTGAACTTGTTGAGTTTAAAAAACATTGCGCAAGCTTTAACAATTACAATCAGGAAAAATTGGTATCCTGACAGGTTATTGGGTTTAGGAATGGATAGCAATAAATGAGAAGAAATTTAGCAATGTCTTATATATTATATCCTGCCTGCTAATTCTTATCAAAGTATGCAACCAAATTGTTTAAAATAAGTATCCTCCTCGGTAGGTTTCATAAATAATTTTGTGTTGAACCAATTTACTTTTCAGTTTCCCTCAATGTAACCTTTTGCGTATGTTTGCTGACTATCATTTTAGCATACGAGTAAGGTAATTGAATCAGGTTTAACAATAATATGTCGGTACAGGTTAACGAACTATCAAAAATATACGGTAAACAAAAGGCTTTGAACCAAATAAGTTTTGAGGTAAAGCCCGGAGAGATATTGGGTTTTTTAGGCCCCAACGGTGCTGGTAAATCCACCACCATGAAAATTTTAACAGGTTATCTTCCGCAAACATCAGGCATAGCAAAAGTTTGTGGCTTTGATGTGGAAACACAAAGCATGCAGGTGCGCCGCAAAATAGGATATCTGCCCGAACTTAACCCATTGTACACAGATATGTATGTAAAGGAATATTTATTGTTTTCAGGAAAAATGAATGGACTTACCACTTATGAAACGGAACAGGCAGTTGAAAAAATGATTGAAAGAACAGGGTTAACAGTTGAACGCAAAAAATTAATCGGGCAATTGTCAAAAGGATATAAACAACGGGTAGGTTTGGCAGCAGCATTGTTGCATAATCCCGAGGTGCTCATTCTGGATGAACCTACATCTGGCTTAGACCCGAACCAGGTTATTGAAATAAGGAACCTGATTAAGGAAATGGGTAAAGATAAAACGATAATTTTCTCCACTCATATCATGCAGGAAGTAGAGTCGATGTGCAGCCGAGTGATAATTATTAATAAAGGAAAAATTGTTGCTGATGATGATATTGGTTCCTTACAAAAGCGTTTACAAAAACATTTTCTGTTAATGGTAGAGTTCAAGACAACTGTTGCCCCTGAAAAATTAAAACAAATAAAAGAATTGGTTCAGATTGAAACCAGCGGCAATATATATAAGCTCAGGGCAACTGCTGATATACGCGAGCAACTGGCAGTTCTGGCTCAACAAAATAACTGGATAATATTATCGATGCAAGCGGAGGAAAATTCGCTCGAAGACGTTTTTCAATCCTTAACTCAATAACTGATGATCGTTATTTATTTAAAAGAAATCAGAAGTTTCTTAAGTTCATTAATAGCCTATATGGTAATGCTGGTGTTTTTATTAGCTACCGGTTTATTTACGTGGGTATTGCCTGATTACAATGTATTTGATTATGGGTATGCAAACCTTGAAACCTTATTTAGCATGGCACCGTGGCTATTTATCTTTCTTATTTCTGCCATTACCATGAAAAGCTTTAGTGAAGAAAAAAAGAATGGAACCATTGAGATTATCACTACTAAACCCATCAGCGATTTACAAATCATTCTTGGTAAATACTTCGCTGGGGTAACATTGGTTTTGTTTACTTTGATCCCAACATTGCTCTATTATTATACCATTTATCAGTTAGGTTCTCCAAAAGGAAATTTAGACAGTGGTGCCATTTTGGGTTCATACGTTGGATTGTTTTTTTTAAGCAGTTGTTTTATAGCAGTTGGAATTTTTTCATCATCCATCAGCGATAATCAGATCATCTCTTTTATTGTCTCTATGTTTTTATGTTTCCTTTTTTATAATTTATTTGATCTTATCTCAGATTTTAAATTATTAGGTAGTTTCGATTCCATAGTAGCCGGATTTGGCATCAATGCACATTATCAATCTATCAGCAGGGGTGTTATAGATTCGCGCGATCTTTTATATTTTATAGGGTTCGATATTGTTTTTATTTACGCAACTAAGACTGTATTTGGGAGTAGAAAATGGTAAATTTTTTAATAAAAATTAATTGATTATTGAAGTTAAAAATATTGAATGGCATTAAATAAAAAAAACACCAGGTTCCATCATATCAGTCAACTGCTTTTAGTAATTGCTTTAGTGTTATTGACAAATTTATTGTTAAGCAATTTTTTCTTTCGTTTGGATCTCACCAAAGAAAAAAGATTTTCTTTGGCAGAGGCAAGTAAAAAATTAGCAGCAAGGGTAAACCAACCCATGTATGTAAAAGTGTACCTTGAAGGTGAATTTCCATCAGGCTTTAAACGATTGAGCCGATCTGCAAAAGAAATGCTGGATGAATTTAATGTGTACAGCAATAACAATATTCAATATGAATTTATTGATCCGTTTAAAGGTGGAGATTCAAAAAAGAACAATGATATAATAGTTGAGCTTAGTAATAAAGGGCTGCAACCTACTAATGTGCAAACTAAAAAAGAAGATGAATTTGCCCAAAAAATTATTGTGCCGGGAGCGATTTTGTATTATAAAGGCAGGGAGTTTCCAATTAATTTTTTAAAGAGCCAGTTTGGGCAGAATCCTGAAGATGTAATTAACAGTTCTATTGAATTACTTGAATATGAAATTGCGAATGCCCTGCGAAAGGCAACCAAGATAAAGAGTAAAAAAATTGCCATAATAGAAGGTCATGGCGAACTTAGCCGGTGGGATATGGCCGAAGCTCAGGCCATGCTCGAAGAATTTTATGAGGTTGAAAGATTGCCGTTGGGCGTTCAGGTGCCACAGAAACTAAATGAGTATGCAGGGATTATTATAGCTAAACCCACAGAGGAAATTCCGGAGTTTGATAAGTTTAAGATAGATCAGTTTATTATGAATGGCGGTAAAGTACTGTGGTTGCTTGAAACTCAGTTAGCTGAAATGGATAGTTTGCGAAGTGAAAATGTTTTTATGACCAGTACTTATCCTGTTCATGTGGAAGATATGTTGTTTAAGTACGGGGTGCGCATAAATACAAATATTATTCAGGATCTTCAATGCAATGGCGCACCTTTTTTAACGGGAATGAAGAATGGCGTACCTCAGCAAAAAATTCTGCCCTGGCCATTTTACCCGGTTGCTCCAGGTGCTACAGATCATCCGGTTGTAAAAGGTATCGAACCCGTTTGGTTTCAGTTTGTGAACAGTATTGATACCCTTAATAATCCAGCTATTAAAAAAACAGTGTTGTTAAGAAGTTCACCCTATTCACGTTTGCTTTCTGCACCGGTTAGAGTTGATCTTAATGTTGCCCGCTTAGATTTACAGCCTGAGATGTTTAGAAGAAAAAGTAATGGAGATTTTATAATGAGTGTATTATTAGAAGGTAAATTTACTTCTAATTTTCAACATAGAGTAGATGCAAGTCAGACACCGGGCATGCTTTTTAAAGACGAGATAGAAAATAATAAAATGATTGTGGTTTCAGATGGCGACGTAATCAGAAATCAGTATAGTAAAGCTACCGGAGAAATTTATCCCTTAGGTTATGATCGTTTTACAAGGGAACAGTTTGGCAATAAAAAATTTATCTTAAACTGCATTGATTATTTATGTGATGATATTGGAATTATAGAAATAAGAGGCAAAGAAATCACCTTGCGCCTGTTAGACAAAGGACGGATTAAAAAAGAGCGCACTTTTTATATTTTATTCAATATAATAGCACCTGTTTTATTAATCCTGTTGTTTGGCGTTATCAATAAATTCATCAGAAAAAGAAAATACGCTAAGTAAAAAATAATCATGAAACGCAGTACAGTTATACTCTTATTACTTGTTTTTTTTGGCTCAGCAGCCTTTTGGCTAATAAGTAAAAAACCCTGGAGAACTTCAGCTAAGGAAGCTGATGAAATTGCGGTTAAAGATACTGCTGCTGTAACTAAAATTTTCATGGCTAATAAGAACGGAATCAAAATTTTACTTGAACGCAGCATAAATAATATTTGGATTATTAATGGGAAAACCCCTGTTGATGTAACTAAAATAAACCTGTTATTAAGCACCCTGCATGATATGCGTATACAGAAGCCATTGCCTGCTTCTATGCACAATACAGCGGTAGGAATTTTAGCGAGCAAAGGGATTAAAACGGAGATTTATTTTGGAGACAAATTGGTGAAAACTCTATACGTTGGTACAGAAACACCCGAACGTACCGGAACTTTTATGTTAATAGAAGGTGAAGATGAACCTTATGATGTGCATATACCCGGATTTGTTGGTTACCTCACTCCACGCTTTATTTTAAATGAAATTAAGTGGTATTCAAAATTTGTTTTTGATGAAGATTTTAAAACAATCAATTCCCTAAAAGTTACCTATCCCGCCAATCCTGAAAATTCTTTTATATATGAACGTAATATATATTCTGCCCGCAATTATATTTCTGATGCAACCGGAAATTTAATGGAGGCAGACACCCAATATGTAAAATTTTATCTCTCGGGGTATAAAAATTTATATGTGGAAGGTTATTATGAAGAGGATGTTTTTCCTCAACATGCGCGCGATTCATTGCTTAATTTAGTTCCCTATTGCGAGGTTGTTTTAATAAATAGCGCACGTCTTAAAACCACTCTAAAGGTTTTTAACAAACCCATTGGCGATCGCAGTCGTCAGCAATTCGATGAGAATAATATGCCTTTAAAAATAGATCCTGAAAAATATTTTGCGCTTATAAATAATAAACCAATAGTAGCATCGATTCAAGACTATAATTTTGGCCGTATATTTAAAAAGCTTACTGATTTTAAGAAGAGAAAGTATTGATAAATGATTTACTTTGCATCAAGCACCATTTATGGATAACCCTTTTATAATTATTATTGGCAGTATTCTTTTTTCTGCATTTTTTGCAGGAATGGAGATTGCATTTATTTCTGCTAATAAACTTCTAATCGAATTAAAAAATAAACAAGGTAGTACATACGCCCGGTTGCTATCTCATTTCGTGTGCAATCCTTCTGAGTTTATCAGTACTACACTTATCGGTAACAATATTGGTCTTGTTGTATATGGCATTTATATGGCCCGAATATTAGACGAAAGTCTGGTTGGTTTTATTCCGGCATTAGAACATTATAGGTTTTTGTTGTTAGTTATGCAAACAATAATTTCTACTTTAATAGTTTTGGTAACGGCAGAGTTTATACCTAAAGTTTTGTTCCGCATCAACCCTGATAGTATCTTGAAAGTTCTGGTAGTTCCGTTCATGTTTTTTTATTATTTATTCTGGCCTGTAGTTCATTTTATAATTTGGCTTTCGAAAATAATTCTGAGCAAAGTTTCGGGGGATACTTTTACTGAAAATACCCCCGCTTTTAGCAAAGTAGATCTCGATCAGTACATCTCGCAAATTAATGAACAAGACCTTCCGGATGATATAGAGGTAGATACCGAAATATTTAAAAATGCACTCGACTTTAGTAATATAAAAGTGCGTGAATGTATAACCCCCAGAACAGAATTGGTTACCATTGATATTAATGCATCCATTGATGAACTGTACAACAAGTTTATGGATACAGGCCTCTCAAAAATTTTAGTATATCATCAAAATGAAGATCAGATTATCGGGTATGTACACCAAAAGGAAATGTTCAAAAAACCATTGAGCATAAAAAACATGTTAATCCCTATTGAGATTGCAACAGAAACTATGTCCATAATGGATCTGCTTAATAAGTTTACCCGTACTCGTAAAAGTATTGCCGTAGTAGTTGATGAGTTGGGTGGTACAGCCGGCATTATTACCATAGAAGATATTATGGAAGAAGTTTTTGGAGAGATAGAAGATGAACATGATGTGGAAGAGTTGATTGAAGAAAAAATTAGCGAAACGGAATACCGTTTTTCGGCCAGGCATGAAATAGATTATCTAAATAATGAATATAGCCTGAACCTTCCTGAAGATGATTATCACACCTTGGGTGGCCTTATATTTGCACGGCACGAGAACATTCCACACCAAGGTGAAAAAATCTGGATCGATTCATTTGAGCTCACTATCGAATCTATTTACAATACAAAAATTGGGGTGATCAGGTTAAGAACCGGCCTAAAAAATACTGCTTAAGTTTAAGGTTCAATAAGGCTTAGTTTTTTATCAATATGGTGTGAACCAATTTTCGTTTAATGAAACATTAGAAATGTTATTTTCTGCTTTTTTGATTATGGCTAAATTTAATAATCATTTGGTTTAATCAACACTAAGCGAAATGTTTTATAAATTTTAAATACAATAATTCATACTTACTGGTTGTTACAAAATGAATTTACTTGCTATAAATCACCGCAATCAATTATAATTATAAAATTCATACCTCTTAATATTCTGCCTGCATCTTTTATCGAGTTTTTCAATAAAAGATTTTCATAATTCCAAAGAATATAATGCATCATGCTGATGTATAAAAAACCTTGCGGTTAAAAACTAATCAACCGATGCAATATAAAAAAATACGTTTTTAGAAGGGGCGGGTGCCGCTAATTTTTTGCACTCAAAACTAGTTTAACAATTCCTAATTTATCAAATAACCTGATTACAGGATAGACAGGGTCGAACTCCCACCATTTTGCTGCGAAGTTAGCACGGGCACCTGCATGGTGATGATTGTTCTGAAATAATTCTCCTAACATCAGAAAATCGATTATCAAAGTATTTTTTGAATGATCACCTTCTTCAAAATTACGGTAACCATATTTATGTCCTGCCCAGTTAACGATAGCACCATGTACCGGGCCCATTAAAAAATGAACAGGTAATAAAAGGAACATCCACCATTGTGTTGCAAATGCTATATAAAATGCTACATAACCTACACCAAAAGCAATACGTGTTAGCCATGCATCTGCAATTTTATCAATTGCAGGATAAACAGGAAAATTTTTGTCAAATTTTTCTTCTACTTTAAACGAACCATGTAATACACCATTATATATTTCACGGGTATGCATCATCATTGTAAACACTTCTTTAAAAAAGTGGGGTGTATGCGGATCTTTTTCTGTATCACTATAAGCATGGTGCATACGATGTAAGATAGCATAAGCTCTTGCATTTAAATAACTCGACCCTTGTGTAACCCAGGCAAAAATATACCAGAATCGTTCCCAGCCTTTGCTCATCGTAAACATTTTATGAGCGGCATAACGATGTAAATAAAAGGTTTGTCCGAAAAGTGATAAATACCAATGCCCGATAAAAAAAAGTAAAATTGTCATAAATAAATTTAAGATAGCAAATCTACATAAGTCCGCTAGATTTTTTCACTGATGTTTGTCACTTTAGCACTTTGAATGGGAGGGGGTGATTAGAATATTTTTATTGCCGGTATTTTATGCGTGTTTCTGCTTTTTCTCTTAATCGCATTAAAACAAGGTCTGTTATTCCGGGTGCTATTATTATTGGATCAGGAAGTTGAAATAAAAGTTTTAGTTTTCTTTCATTTACATCTATCCTGTAAAGGATATTCCAAAGGCCCGGTAAGTCATTTTTGAGCATATAAACAATCCGTTCCTGTAACAATTTATGGAGTTGCTCATATAAAGTTGATTCAGGTAAATCAAAATCTTTACAGGCCAGCATGCACATATCATTATCAATCGCGTTCAATATATAATATTTAATTTTAACAAATATGATAAAATAAATTTTAATTCAAAAATGGCTTTTGGTTTGCTTTGTCTAATTTAATATCTATGAAACATTTACCTGCCATATGAGTATTATTAATATTTGCTCGGCTATTATATATGCCCAATCGGCAACTGATCCTAACTACAGTTTTGATGCAGTTCATTTAGATAATAACATTTCCTTAAAATCTTCCTTTTAAAGTACTTCCTTTTATTAAATTTGAGGAACGTAAAGATTATAGTCTTATAATTGAATAGAGAGCAAGAACAATCCCATAAATTAAATATAAATATTGGACTGTAAAGTTTGATAATTAAAGTTGTTTGTGGCAGCGGAAAGAAAATATGATTCTGGTTTAATCAAACTCCTCAGAAGTTAATGACTTTGGATTATGGAAAATATAGTTATATTTTTGTATCATGGATGTAAAATCAGCTTTCAGATACTTATTCTGCGCAAACGAGCCCACTAAAGTAAACTGCGTGATTGAATGATTTTTAGTCTGCATGATTTCTTTAAATGCACTAACCGCCCGTTTGGCGGAAAGCAATAAGTGTGAAGCAGAGCTTTAAAAATTAACATAGAACGATGCCTCAAACAACTTTAAAGACAATTAACCATTAATTTAGTTAAACAAGATCTGTTTGCGACTTTTAGAAAATATCGTAAAATTACTCCATCATTTTCATAAAGTTTCAGTTAATTTGCGGCAGTTTTAAAGGCTTTTGAAACTGATCCTATTTTTAGGGTCAACACCTTTTCGCCTTCATAACTGTTATATTGATAAATAATTTAATGATACAAAGACTATGGTTTTTGATTTAGACATGATTAAAGCGGTTTACGCCCGCACCGAAGAAAGAATAGCTGCTGCACGCATGGTAGTTAACAGGCCTCTTACTTTATCTGAAAAGATCTTATACAGCCATCTTACAGAGGGTAATGCTGTTCGGGCATATGAACGAGGTAACAGTTATGTTGATTTTGGTCCAGACCGGGTAGCAATGCAGGATGCCACAGCGCAAATGGCACTGTTACAATTTATGCAGGCGGGCCGGCCAAAAGTGGCTGTACCTTCTACAGTGCATTGTGACCACCTGATTACAGCACAGGTTGAATCTAAAACAGACTTATCAAAAGCAGAGACAGAAAATAAAGAAGTATATGATTTCCTTTCATCGGTATCAAATAAATATGGCATCGGTTTTTGGCGGGCCGGTGCGGGCATTATACATCAGGTAGTGTTAGAAAATTATGCCTTCCCGGGAGGTATGATGATAGGCACTGATTCCCATACAGTAAACGCGGGCGGTTTAGGTATGGTGGCCATTGGCGTTGGGGGTGCCGATGCCTGCGATGTGATGGCAGGTTTACCTTGGGAGCTTAAGTTTCCAAAACTGATAGGCATTAAGCTTACAGGTAAATTAAGTGGCTGGGCAGCTCCAAAAGATGTAATCTTAAAAGTTGCCGGCATACTTACCGTTAAAGGTGGAACAGGAGCAATTGTTGAATATTTTGGAGAAGGTGCACATAACATGAGTTGTACAGGGAAAGGTACTATCTGTAATATGGGTGCTGAGATTGGAGCAACTACTTCTACATTCGGATATGATGAAAGTATGGAACGTTACCTTAGGGCAACAGGCAGGGCAGAAGTAGCTGATCTTGCAAACGGTATCAAAGCGCACTTAACGGGTGATCCGGAAGTATATGAAAATCCTGAAAAATATTTTGATCAGGTTTTAGAAATTAATTTAACAGAGCTTGAGCCACATTTAAACGGACCTTTTACGCCTGATCTTTCAACTCCAATTTCTAAAATGAAAGAGGAAGCAGCAAAGAATGGCTGGCCAACCAAAATTGAAGTAGGTTTGATTGGTTCATGTACCAACTCTTCTTATGAAGATATTTCTCGTGCTGCCTCACTGGCCAGGCAGGTTGTTGAAAAAGGCCTTAAAACCAAATCAGAATTTACCATTACACCCGGCTCAGAACAAGTTCGATTTACTATTGAACGTGATGGTTTTTTAGAAACATTTGATAAAATTGGTGCAAAAGTTTTTGCAAATGCTTGTGGCCCTTGTATTGGCATGTGGGCAAGGGTGGGAGCTGAAAAAGGGGAAAAGAATACAATTGTACACTCTTTTAATAGAAATTTTGCTAAGCGTGCCGATGGTAATCCTAATACTTATGCTTTTGTAGCTTCTCCGGAACTAGTTACGGCACTGGCTATTGCGGGCGACTTGTCTTTTAATCCGTTAACAGATTTCTTAATTAACGATAAGGGTGAAATGGTAAAACTGGATGAACCAACAGGAATGGAACTGCCGGAAAAAGGTTTTGCTGTTGATGATCCGGGTTACCAAATGCCGGCTGTAGATGGCAGCATAATTGATATTGCCGTATCGCCAACTTCAGATCGTTTACAATTATTAGATCCGTTCCCGGCATGGGAAGGCACAGACCTTACGGGCCTGTATCTGTTAATAAAAGCAAAAGGGAAATGCACTACCGATCATATTTCAATGGCAGGTCCTTGGTTAAAGTATCGGGGGCATTTAGATAATATTTCAAACAATATGCTAATTGGTGCGGTAAATTTCTTTAATGAAAAAACCGATTCGGTAAAAAATCAATTAACCGGTGAATATGGCCCGGTTCCAAAAGTACAACGTGCCTACAAAGGGCAGGGCATTGGTTCTATTGTTGTTGGTGATGAAAACTATGGTGAAGGATCAAGCAGAGAACATGCAGCCATGGAACCGCGCCACCTTGGCGTTAGAGCAGTGCTGGTAAAATCATTTGCAAGAATACATGAAACCAATCTGAAGAAACAGGGAATGCTTGCACTTATTTTTGCAGATAAAAACGATTACGATAAATTTAAAGAAGACGACAGGATAGATATTGATCACCTTGGTTCATTTGCTCCTGATCAACCTTTAATCATGTTATTGCATCATGCAGATGGTACCAAAGAATCTATACTCGTTAACCATACTTACAATGCTCAGCAAATAGAATGGTTTAAAGCAGGCGGAGCATTAAATATTATCCGGAAACAGTTAATCGCCTAAATAGGTATTATGGTAAGAAAATAAACAACAGGTACATATATTTACATGGAACCAAATTAGTATAAATATATATATATTACCTTGGTCATACTTACTTAGGTGTTTAAAAAAAACAGCAACTTAGGGTTTTAATAATCATTGGTAAATTATTTAATGAAAAAGCATGGCTTAAAACATTTAATTACACTATGTAATTATTTCCGATGTGCTCTTTTTTTTTTAAATCGCAATATAGAAGCAGAACAATTATTATTAGTAAACAATAAGGGTTTGGCTAATTTAAAATTTATTAAACACACATTTGGTAATTACCTAAAACAAGTGGCTGTTACAATTTAATTTGGCCTTTATTTACTCTCTCAGCAAGCATCATAGCTTCATAAGCATTAATGATGCCGCCAGTTATACATAAGTCAGATAAATGTGCTTTTTTCTTGGTACCCGGAATAATTATTTTTCTTTTGTATTTTACAGCAGATTGTAAAATAATTTGTTTGGTTTGAAGCGCAGTAAAGTGGGGGTAGTTCTGCCTGATGAGTGCTGCGATGCCCGAAACAACAGGAGCGGCCATGCTGGTGCCACTTTTACTATCATAATCATTGCCAGGTACACATGAATTAATGTCTTCACCGGGTGCAAAAACAGCTACTGTTTTTTTACCATAATTAGTAAAGTTTACGACAGTTTTTTTTCCTCCTCTCCAACCACTCGCTCCCACTTCTATCCAGTTGGGAGCAGTATAATTAGAGTCTTCAAAACGCGGGTTTGGGAAGATGTTTTCTTTTTCAAGATCATTTCCGTCATTTCCGGATGCATGTATAATCAGTACGTCTTTTTCCATAGCATATTTTACTGCGAGGTCTACCGCATTTTTATTGGGGGAAAATGATTTTCCAAAACTCATGTTAATTATTTTTGCTCCATTATCAACTGCATACCTAATCGCATTTGCAACGTCTTTATCTCTTTCATCCCCATCAGGCACTACCCTCAAAACCATTAACTGAACCTTTGAGCAAATTCCTTTTATGCTGGTATTATTATCGCGGCTGGCAGCTATAATTCCTGCTACATGTGTACCATGCGTAGCACGGGGTCCAACTACCTTATTATTTCCATAACGCCATTCATTTATATCTTCATAATGATCCCCAACTATTGATCTCGGATCAAAATATAAATTAAGGTTATAACGTAACATTTTATTTAAATCATCAGAAATATTTGTCAAATTTTTAATAATGGGTGAATAAGTCATACCGCCTGTTTTAGAGATTATGCCCATTAACATTTTAGCAACCAATTCTGTTTGACCCGACGTAGTGATTCTTTTTATCTGCACTTCATCCGGATCAATACTGCCGGTTTGTTTTGCTAATTGACTTATGGTATAAAGCAAATCATCTACCTGTGCTTTCTGATTTTTTACAGAGGTACTATTCATTGTGTACGCTTCTTTGGCAGCAGCATAACGCTTTGCTTCCTTACTACTCGCATCCTTAAAACCGGGTGAATAGTTTTCTGGAGTACCTTTGGAAATGTATGATCCTACAATTCTTGTATATTCATAGGTGTCTTCTACAACCATGCTATCTTTACCACCAATAAAATCCCAACCATAAACATCATCTGTATAGCCGTTGCTGTCTTCGTCTATATTATTATCAGCAATTTCGGTGTTGTTCTTCCAGATATTGGCAGAAAGATTTTCGTGAAATATATCTATGCCACCATCAATAACGGCTACTACAATTTTTTGTTCATTTTTACTAAAAACAAATTTTTGATAGAGTTTCTCTGTACTAACTCCCCAGATTCTATCTGATTTGTAATCAAGGTTGAACCAGTTTGGTGGTGGCTTTTCCTGCGCTAATGTAACAAGAGGTAAAAGTAAAATGAGTAGAAAAGTAGTTGAAGGTTTCATGGTGTTTGTAAAAGTTGAAACAGCAAGTATATTTGATGCGGGTTAATGTTTTATAAAATATTTTTTCAATGGTACAAATAAAGGATGAAAAACATATACACAACTATACTAAAGGGCATTGGAACTTTTTATATATTGTTGTTATTGTGTTTTTGATTATCCAGTGTGTAATTTATTATTTTATAACGGAACATTATAAATGAGCAACCTTGATTGGTTAGTATTAATTGCCTCGTTGGTATCTATTGCGGGATACGGAATCTATAAAAGCCGGGGTCAAAAAAATATTGAAAGTTATTTAAAAGGTGATAACACCATGCCATGGTTTATGGTTGGTATTTCTATTATGGCCACCCAGGCAAGTGCAATAACTTTTTTATCAGCTCCGGGGCAGGCTTATACAGACGGGATGCGCTTTGTGCAGTATTATTTCGGTTTACCAATTGCCATGGTGGTGTTATGCATTACTTTCCTTCCCATTTATCACCGGTTAAAATTATATACTGCTTATGAGTTTCTTGAAGATCGATTTGATTTAAAAACAAGGGCACTCACTTCTTTTTTATTTCTAACTCAAAGAGGACTTGCATCTGGCTTAACATTGTATGCCCCCAGTTTAATTTTATCTTCATTACTTGGCTGGAATATTTATTATACTAATCTGGTTATAGGGGGAATTGTAATTTTATACACTGTATTAGGTGGTTCAAAGGCCGTTAGTTACACGCATTTACAACAAATGATCATCATCTTCACAGGCATGTTTCTGGCAGGATGGATGATTGTAAAACTATTACCCGTAGGTATTGGTATGACCGATGCGGTTCAGATTGCTGGTAAACTGGGTAAAATGAATATTATTGATCTTAATTTTGATCTGAACAATAAATACAATATCTGGAGTGGTATTATTGGTGGCTTCTTCCTGGCACTCTCCTATTTTGGCACCGATCAGTCGCAGGTATCACGGTATATATCAGCTAAAGATATTAAGCAAAGCAGGCTGGGTTTAATAATGAATGGACTGATAAAAGTGCCGATGCAGTTTTTGATTTTATTTATAGGGGTGCTGTTATTTGTGTTCTATCAGTTCAATCCTTCGCCGTTGTTTTTTAACAACAACGAAGTGAGTAAAATTGAAAGTAGCAAATATGCACCGCAATGGCAACAAATTCAGCAGCGCCATGCCCTTAATCTGATACATAAAAAAGAAGCAGTATTTAGGCTTCATCATTCTATAAAAACAAAAAACGAACAAGGCATAGAACAGGAACGCAATGAAATAAAAATATATGAAAACGAACTTGTAAACTTACGCACCCAGGCCACAGGTTTAATGCAAACCAATGATGCCAAAGCAGAAACCAATGACACCAATTATATCTTTTTAAGATTTGTAATCGATTACCTTCCGCATGGCCTGATTGGATTATTGATTGCGGTAATTTTTGCAGCTTCTATGCAATCTAAATCGGCTGAGTTAAATGCCTTAGCATCGTGCACCATAGTTGATATTTATAAAAGAATGATAAAGAAAGATGCAGGTGAAAAGCATTATCTTTTTGTGTCAAAAACAGCTACTGCATTATGGGGTGTATATGCTATAGGTGTTGCTATGTTTGCCAATAAACTCGGCAGTTTAATTGAAGCAGTAAATGTATTGGGTTCATTGTTTTACGGCACTATACTTGGTGTTTTTCTGGTTGCGTTTTATGTAAAAAATGTAACGGGTTCATCCGCTTTTTACGCAGCAATATTTGCCGAATTATTTGTACTGTATCTTTATTTTTTTACCGGCATCACTTTTCTTTGGTTCAACTTAATTGGTTGTGCCGCCGTAATAATTATAAGTTTATTGCTGAACCCTATGATGAAGAAGAAGCCGTTAATTGCGATTTAAACGATACCATATATTCACCTTCCATTATGGGCAATACATCACAGATGTTATGCTGCATGCAGTAACCTACATCATCCGTATTTGCATGTAATGCAGTAAACCTGCGTGCATGAGAAGATTGTCTTACCACTCCTTCCAGGTTATTTTTGTGTTGGTTATATAAAAATTGAGCAGCCAAAGCCGCATCATCATTTAAAATATAGTTTGAACCAATTTGTGAAATAACAGCACCTGCAAACAAAGTGTCCTCAAGATTATATTTATCTTTCCACCCTGCACATAATAAAATAATATTATGCTGTTGTTTAACTAACCAGTTACATAAGAAGTTAATGTTAAGAAATGAACCTGCCACAATAAATTCAGCTCCCATGGCTTTAGCTTGTTTAATGGCCCTCGTTCCATTGGTAGTGGTAAACGCAATGTTCTTACCTTCCAGTAATGGGTTTTCATATTCAAAAGGTGAATTGCCCAAATCAAAACCTTTAACTTTTTCCGCATTCCGTTCTGCAGCTATAATAAAGTCAAAATCTTTAAACATGCGGCATTCTTCTGGAGTTGATATAGGAAGTATTTTTTTTACACCTGTTTTAAATGCAACACACAGCGTACTTGTAGCTCTTAAAATATCAATAACCACCACTGTTTTACCATTTATATTATAAAATGGTAACAAAGCAGGTGAGTGGATTACTTCAATTGTAAATTGCATAAATTGTAGGATCAGATAAAAAACAGGTTCTTACTTTTGAATAGAATAAATTAAATTCAAAATTAAAATTAGTTGACTTTGTCAACTATAAAAATGGAGTCTTTAACACTTTAGCCTTAATGCTTTTATTTCTTATTTCAATAAAAATTTCAGTATCAGGCTTGCTAAATTCTGTTTTAACATAACCCATTCCTATACCTTTACTTAAGGAGGGAGATTGTGTGCCTGATGTTACTTCACCTATTATATTATCTGATGCATCTTTAATTATATAATGCTGACGGGGTATGCCTCTGTCTATCATTTCAAAGCCCACCAGTTTTTTACTTACACCGTTTTCTTTCAGCTTTTTATGATATTCACTATTTACGAACTCTTTTGTAAATTTGGTTATCCAACCTAAGCCTGCTTCAATAGGTGAGGTTTCATCATCAATATCATTACCGTATAAACAAAAGCCTTTTTCAAGGCGCAGGGTATCGCGCGCACCTAACCCAGCAGGCTGAATATTAAATTCTGCTCCGGCTTCAAAAATGGCATCCCATAATTTACGGACATCGTTGTTCATAACATATAATTCAAATCCACCGGCCCCGGTGTAACCTGTATTAGAAATCCATACTTCTTTAATACCTGCCATAGCACCTATTTTAAAAGTATAATATTCCATTGTACTCAAATCTACAGCTGTTAATTTCTGCAATACCTTAATGGCATTTGGACCCTGAACGGCTAACAATGAAAGCGTATCGCTGTAATTGTTCATTTCAACTCCAAAGGTATTGTGCTTGCTTATCCAGTTCCAGTCTTTTTCTATATTGCCGGCATTTACCACTAAAAAATATTCATTCTCCTTTACCCTGTAAACTAACAGGTCATCAACTATCCCTCCCTTTTCATTTGGCAAACAACTGTATTGAATTTTACCATCAGTTAATTTAGCGGCATCATTTGATGTTACAAGTTGTATCAGCTCAAGTGCCTTTTCACCTTTCAGATAAAATTCGCCCATATGGCTTACGTCAAAAACACCCACACTTTTGCGCACTGCCAGATGTTCCTGTATTAAATTGTTGTACAATACAGGCATATTAAAACCGGCGAACTCAACCATTTTAGCTCCTAAGGAAGCATGCAGATCGTTTAAGGCAACGTATTTCATAAAGTATATATTTGTTATTAAAATGTTTTCAGGCTGAACCAAAGCCGCTTTCAAAGAAAGTCATTTAAAAAGAATATTCCGCAGCATTAAACACTTCTTATTTAAATTCTCCGTTGGTCAAACCAATCTTTACGTTTTGGATATTTTAAGTCCTGCAACACGGATGATTTAACATTAATGTTGAAAATGAAATATTGATTGCCAAATGCAGATAGGGGAGTCCAGTTAAATGTAAACTGCCAGCAATGCAAATCTCTTCTCAGATCAATGCCCAGGTGCGAAATTTTTTTCTGCCTGAAATCATATCCCGAATTGAAGTTTACAAACCAGTTTTTACTAGGGCTGATGGTTCCGTTAAACTCAAGATTTTGCTGGTATTCTGTGTTGGTTTTAGTTGATAACCTGCCACGGTGGTCATATGAAACAGTATAAGTAAGGCTCAAACTCCAGGGAATTTTAAATTCTGAAAACCCATTCTGTTGCATTTCTTTTTTTAGTGCTTCGGCTTTAAGGTTGTTTTTTTTCTTAAACATTTCCGGTGTAAGGCTTGCACTTAAACCTAAATTTGCATTCGTAACGAGACCTAATTTGTTTTGTTCATTAATGTAATATTTATTTATCCTTGTGTAATTTTTTGAACCATTAGTTTCAGTAAGCACATTCACATAAGGATCTAATTGTGCACCACCATTTATGGCCACCGTTTTAAATAAAGTTGTCCTGAAGGAAATAGGAATGGTACTTAATTTTAAAGAGTCGGCATAAATATTATAAGAGGCAGATGCCCGCAGACTTTCAAATATTTTAATTTTCTCTATTTTTTGTGCCGTATCTTTACCTCTAAGCCATTTGATCTCAATATTATTATCTACCGAAAAGTTAATATTCCCTTGCCGGCCTTTAGTAGGGCCACCATATAATGATTTGTCGTATATTGAATAGTCGCTGGTTCTTCCGGTTGAGTCAAATTGAAATTTTTGATAAAAGCCATAAGTTGGGCGGCTAAAATCCGGCACATACGTAAATCCGGCATCAGGGTTTAAAACATGCCGCACCGCTTTTAATCTACTCCGTTTAAAATTAACCAGGCCATAATAGCGGGTGGTAATATTTGCTCTGAAAGAATACTGATAAACCCGGCCAAATTCATTAATGTTTGTTTCTATAACTTTTCTTTGCATAGTATCCCATTCTTTTCTGATAGTTTTAAACGTCCAGTTTTCATTATAATCTGCACCTAATGAAATGGTATAATATTTAAAAAGATTAAAAGAATTTTGAGCACTGGTAACATGCCTTACACCATTCCTGATTGTGCTGTCCTGATAAGCCTTTGTTTCTTCGGAAGTTCTGTGCCTGAATAATAAAGTATCTTTGGTGTTAATCAGATTCTGAAACTGACCGGTATAATTTATACTTATTTTTTCCAGCCAACTGCCTGCTGTTGGTTTCCATTTTGGTTTAAAAGGCTGAAATGAACCTACTGTAAAAGTAAGGTCCGGAAGTGTTATAGAAAGATCTCTTGTTTGGGTGTTCTGAGAAGCCCTCGCATTTGCGGATAAATTATATCTACCCTTCCCCATAGATTTGCCATAAGAGATACTGGAATTGATATTATTGCTAAAAGCGTTATTATTATTTGCGTAAGTATTTTGAGCCAGATATTGATTTCCCACTAAATTTACATCTGCCCTGAAAGTAGTGCCCGGCTTAGATCTGGGATCAAGGCTGTGACCCCAGGTGATCTGAAAGGTATTTGATTTGCGGAAATTTTTATCCTCCGGTAACCCATCCTGATTTAAAGCAAAATTTGCGCTTAAACTGCCCGCAAAGCGATATCTGTAGGCATAGTTGATACGGGAGCCCAGTTGCCAGCTTGAATTAGCGTAAATATCGCCAAGAATGGCTACATCTGCATGGTCGCCTAGACCTAAATAATATCCTCCCTGCCTTAAAAAATATCCCCGTCCGCCGGCAAAACCATATACCGGAACAATAATTCCTGACTGTTGTCCGCGCTTTAAAGGGAATACTCCAAAAGGCACAAACAATGGCGTTCTTACTCCCTCAATAACCATGTTTGCAGGCCCCGTTATAACGCGTTTGCCCGGTATAACTTTTAATTTTTTAGCCTCAATATAAAAATGAGGTTCCTCTGCATCGCAGGTGGTATAGTATGAATCCCGCAAGTAAAAATTATTGAATTCATCACGCTTCACCCTTTCACCCCTAATATATCCCTCACCCTCCTTAGTTTTAAATTCTTTCATATAACCCCGTTTGGTTTCATAATTAAAGGTTACTTCTTCAATTTTATATTCTGCATCGCCCTGTTTAAAAATAGGAGTGTTAATTTTTTTTCCTAACGTATCCAGTTCTCCTTTTGCATTTATTGTATTTTTTGCCAAGTCTATAATAATTTGAGCAGATTTCATGTCCAGGTCCCCATAAACAATCTTTGCTTCATTATAAAGTGTAGCGCTTTTAGATTTGGTAGAATACACTATGGAGTCTTTTGCACTGTATTTTACTTTCGATTTAATAGCTGAGGTTGTTCTGGGGAGATAATTACTGTCTGCTGATAATGTGTCAGAAGCAGATTTTATCAAGTGTTTAGTTGAATCTTTTAAAATATATGTTGTTGATTTTGAGTGATTAATATTTTTGAAATTTATTTTGTTTGCGGATATGGTAAAAATATTGTTTATTTTTGTGTTTATTTTACTGGCCGCTGAATAAACAGGCAATACAGCCACAAGCATAGGTATTGCGAGCAGACATCCCCAAAAACTCTTGCTGCAGGAGTTAAAACGATTATATGAAAATAATAAATTCAAAAGTGGATGCAAAGCTAAACAAAGTAAAGAATTTACCGTGGTGCGAAAATATTGTGCCACTTCTTTTACTTTTTATTTTTGTTGCTGCTGTTCCTCCACCTACTGCTAAAAAAATTTACAGAAAATCAATTAGTACCATAGTTATTGATGCCGGTCATGGAGGTCATGATCCTGGTTGCCATGCAGCAGGTGTTAAAGAGAAAGAAGTAACACTTGCAGTTGCGCTATCAGTAGGTAAAAAAATTCAGGAACAATTACCGGATGTGAAAATTATTTATACCCGTTCAGCAGATAAATTTGTAGAGTTATGGGAACGTGCTGCCATTGCTAATAAAAATAATGCAGATCTGTTCATTTCCATACATTGTAACTCAACTAAAAATAACACTGTTTCCGGAACCGAAACTTTTGCAATGGGTCTAAAAAAAGCAGATGAAAATCTTGAAGTGGCCAAAAGAGAAAATGAAGTGATTTTACTGGAGGATGATTATATTGAACGTTATGAAGGTTTTGATCCAAATTCTCCCGAATCGCATATTTATTTTTCCTTGTTTCAAAATGCTTATATGGATCAAAGCATTAAATTGGCGTCAAAGGTAGAACAGCAAATATCTAAAGGGATTAACAGGCCTGGCAGAGGCGTTAAGCAGGCAGGATTTGTGGTGCTGTGGCAAACAAAAATGCCGAGTATTCTTATTGAAATTGGTTTTATAAGTAATAAAAAAGACCGCGAATATTTATCAGGAAACAAAGGGGTTGATGAAATAGCCACAGGCATTGCTAATGCGGTTTCTGCATATAAAAAATCATACGAATCCTCGTCCTCCGCTAAGATTAATTAGTTTTACAACAAGCAAATTCCTTATTTTTGTCCAAATAAATTGTTTTCTAACATGAAGCAGTTTCCTTTTACTAAGATTACTGGTATCATGTTGATTAATTACCCTGCAAACGAATGAAAATTTCTAAAGAGATAAAAATTGGATTGTTTGCTGCTTTTGCTTTAGCAGCACTTTATTTTGGATATAATTTTTTGAGAGGAAAAAGATTATTTTCTAATTTAGATTCTTATTATGTGGTTTACAATGAAATTGATGGCATCGTTAAATCTACACCTGTTTATTATAAGGGCTTAAAAGTAGGGCAGGTAGAAAAATTAGGCTTGTTTAGAACGGATAGCGCAAATAAAATTATTGTAACACTGCTGATCGATGATAAAATCAGGCTTTCTAAAAGCAGTGAAGCCAAGATTGTTACTTTAGATTTGCTTGGTGGAAAAGCCATCTCACTTATTATTCCAAATTTAATAGGGCCGTTAGATGAAAATGATACCATGATGGGAACAGAAGAAATAAGCCTCTCTGCCTCCTTATCAGAAATGGTTACTCCCGTAAAAAACAAAACGGAAAATGTACTGATCACTTTAAATAAGGTATTAACCGAAGTACAGACCGTGCTCGCAAACGGGGGCTCAAAAAATTTAAGCGCAGGGATAAGTGATCTGTCAGGAACTTTAAAAAATTTAAACTCAGCAACGGCCAGTCTCAATCAACTGATAAAAATGGAAAGCACTAAATTTTCAAAGATCCTGGGTCACTTCGAATCCATTAGCGGTGCCATCAGAATGAATAATGAAGATATTACTACTGGTCTTCATAACTTTAGAAAACTGAGTGATTCTTTAGCAAATGCTCCTTTAAAATCAACTATCGAACAATTGAACAGAACTTCCCGCGAATTGGCCGTTTTAACGCAAAAATTAAATAGCGGAGATGGAACCGCTGCAAAATTGATTAATGATAAACAGTTATATGATAATTTAAATAAATCATCATTCGAATTACAATCTCTTCTTAAAGATTTGCATGAAAATCCTGCACGGTATGTAAGTCTTTCTTTGTTTGGAAACGCTTCTAAAAATGCTGAAAAGAAACGGCTGGAAGAATTAAAAAAACAAAAAAATTAGTGCAGCTTTAATCCGACTTCTTGTATAAATTTGAAGCTAAATATTTGAACATAAATATATAGATAATTCCTGCTCAGTAAAAAATTAATCAAATGCTTTTATAAACGGACCGATTGTTATGTTAATCTAAAACAGAGGGTTCAGCTAAATAACTTTTACGGTAAATTCTTATCCCCATTGCGAAAAATGAAAGTAATAAGGGTCCAAAAATAAGTCCGGGTAAACCAAACAAATCTAGCCCGATCAGAACGCCGAAAATGGTAATCAATGGATGCACATCTGCAAATTTTTTCTGTATCATCATCCTGATTACATTATCAAGACTTGCAATAATAAGCACACCATAAGCTACAAGAATAAGCCCTAATAATGTTTTGCCGGTAATCATTAAATAAATAGCTGCAGGTAACCAGATAATTGCTGAACCCACCATGGGAATAAATGAAAAAATGCCACACATACTTCCCCAGAATATACTGTCGGGTAATCCTAAAAAATAGAATGCAATAACTGCTGAAAGGCCCTGTAATGTTGCCAGCATTGGGGTTATAATTACATTTGATAAGGTCATGTCATACATCTCTTTGTTGAATAATGCAATTGTCTCTTTTTCGAATGGAAGAAAGCTACAAAGATTATGGTAAAGTTCTTTATAATTTATGAGTAGAAAATATAGAATAAAGTACATAAAAAGCAGAGAGGCAATAATGCCGGCAAGTTTATTAAGTACACCGGGTATTAAATTGCCAATAAATGTTTTAATCCCTGCCATATTTCCGGCATCTATTATTTCAACTCCGAAAGTAGATTTAATCTTTGCATCCAATATATGAAGTGCATCAAGCAAGGACGCCGGATCTTGAATAATGTAAAAAAGTTTATTGTATAAAAGGTCAAAAAACAGAATTACGGGGGCAACAATAACAACAAGTGAAATAAAAATAATGGAAATAGCTGCCAGGCTAATTTGCCATTTCTTTTTTTCGACAAAATATTTCATCAGAGAAAAAAACATGATGTAAAAAATTAATGCTCCTAAAAAAGGAACAAAATAATCATATAATAGGATGAATAGTCCTAGGCCAGCTATAATAAGAATAATAAATGCGACCAGTTGTTTTGTCTCAGGCTTATGTGTCTTTGCAATCATTTATATCAAATTTATATCTATATGATTATTATCTTTGAACAAAGAAAACATTTTATGCGGATTGTAAATGAAATAAGTTTTTGATTATTTTTGGAAGTTTAATTTTAACCACCGTCAGCAGCTTATATGATACACTTATTATAACGTTTGATAAGTGCCTGATCATTTCGAAAAAAGTTTACAGAACAAAAACAAAATTGAATGGAAAAACAAAATTCAAATAAAGAGGAAGAAACTTCACCTGAAAACGATGCAGATTTTTTAGCGAATTATAAAAATATACTTAAGGCTTATATAGAGCAAAAGGTAGAACTCGCCAAATTAACTGTGGTTGAAAAAATTGCTGTATTAGGCGGAATATTTTTCAGTTCCTTTTTAATAGTTTTTTTTGCATTGCTGTTTTTTATGTTTTTAAGTGCGATGGCTGGCTTGTTGTTAGGGGTATGGTTAAATAGCATGATTATTGGTTTTGCGATGGTTGCTGCATTTTATTTGTTGATCACTATAATTTTAATAGTATGTAGAAAAAGTATTGAAAAACCTGTAGTAAATCTTCTTATAAAATTAATTTTTAACGATACAAAATAAACTGTTATGGAAATAAACAACCTGCAGGATTTGCAGCAAAGGCGTGCACAACTTCGCTTAGCACATTTAAAAACGGAAGCTGAACTCACGGTTCAGCATAAATATTTAAACGAAAATAAATTTTCTATTCTGTGGGATACTGTTTCTCCTTTCGGACCAGGAGAACAAAACCGTTCACGGGTGATGAGCTTTATTAAAAGTTCAATACTTCCTATGCTAGGAACTAAAGGAATGATTTTAAATGCAATATTACCGTCTGTTGAAACTTTTGTATCTAAATATGCAGTTAAGGGTTTTAAAAATTTTATTTCTAAATTTAAAAAATCCAAACCAGATGATGGCGGATAATGGCAGGTAACAAGCCGATGTAAGAATTTCATCGTACCCAATCAAAGCAAGGTATTAATGTAATATATAAATCAGATTTATTGCCTGAAATATCCGATTCGCAGATTGGTTCAGCCTATCGGAGAATTATTCTCTTAAACAATTTCTCTACTTTTATTTTGATCGTGCCAACTGCAAAATTTCTTTCATTTAATTTAAGAATTTTTCCATCAATCACCACTTCTTTACAATCAAAAGGTACACCATGGTAAACAACCTTATAGTTTTTGTAAGAGGTTTCGTATTTAGCATCTTCACATATATGAGACATGATCAGGTTCTTGGGATTACCACTTACATAAAAACGATGCTCATTACAAATGCCCGCTCTATAACCATAATTATCACCTGCATCTTCATATAAGATACTCAATACTTCACTATCTTTGGTATAATAAACATGCAGGGTTAATTCAGTTATTTCAATTTCACCCACATACTGCATTTTCGGATAATAGGGAATCACTGCACCGGCTTTTATAAATACGGGAATGCGATCTATCGGGCAGGTAATACTATATTCTTTTCCACCTTTATATTCATGATCATTCCATAAATGATACCATAAACCTTTGGGCAGGTAAACCGTTCTTTCATTAGCACCTGCATGAAGCACAGGACATACAATTAAATGGTCGCCAAAACCAAATTCATCCATGCGGTTCATTGTTTCCTTGTCTTCCTGTTCAAGAAAAGCCAAAGGTCTGATAATGGGTGTACCATAAGTTGTATGTTGCCAGAAAGCAGTGTACAGATATGGTAATAACTGATACCTCAGGTGAAGAAATTTTTTAACTATAAATTCATATTTACTTCCGAAACTCCACGGTTCCTGGTTAAAATTTGTATCGTTACCCGCACTGTGTGTTCTGAAAAAAGTATGGAAGGTTGCTAGCTGAACCCATCGCGTATATAATTCCCCGTCAGGTTCTCCTATGAAACCTCCAACATCACTACCTGCAAATGATACACCCGATATGGCTAGGCGCTGGCATTGCACATTGGCAAGCCATAAGTGTTCCCATGTGGCTGTGTTATCTCCCGTCCATACACTCGAATACCGTTGCAGGCCACTGTATCCTGAACGTGTTATTACGAATGGTCTGTTAGGCATCAGAAATTTTTTAAGGCCATGGTATGTAGCCCTGGCCATCTGCATTCCGTAAATATTATGTGCTTTGCGATGGCTGCAATGATTGCCTTCATAATGGTGTCTTACATCCTCAGGAAAGGTGCCTATTTCAAAAACAGCAGGTTCATTCATATCATTCCAAACCCCTTTTACACCGGCATCTACCAGTCCTTCAAATAAACTTGCCCACCACTCACGAACTTCAGGATCTGTAAAATCGGGGAAGTGACATTTACCTGGCCACACATCGCCCTCCATCAGTGTTCCGTCAGCACGTTTGCAAAAGTAATCTTTCAAAATTCCCTGTTGCCATACTTCATAATCCTTGTCAATTTTAATTCCCGGATCAATAATCACAACTGTTTTAAATCCAATGTCAGAAAGCTCTGTCAACAACTTTTTAGGTTCAGGAAAATACTCCGGACTCCAGGTAAAGCATCGAAAGCCATCCATATAATCAATATCCAGATAGATTACATCACAGGGTATTTTTCTTCTTCTGAATTCTTCTGCGATCTCCTTTACTTTTGTATCAGGAAAATAACTCCATTTGCACTGATGATAGCCTAAGGCCCATAAAGGTGGTAACTCATGCGAGCCTGTTAAAAGTGCATACTGCTCAACAACATTTAATAATTTCGGGCCATAAATAAAATAGTAATTCATTTCTCCACCGCGCGCCCAAAAACTACTTACATCATGTTGCTCTTTTCCGAAATCAAAAATGGTTCTGAAAGTATTATCAAAGAAAATACCATAAGCGTGTTTACCCTCGCTGTGTAATCCCATATAAAATGGAATGTTTTTATACAAAGGATCCTGATCTTTTTGAAAGCCATATACATCTTGACCATAGTTCTCAAAAAACTTCCCTCTAATATTAAATTCAGTAGGTTTATCGCCCATGCCATAAAAAGATTCATCAGGCTGAATCTTTTTACTGCAATAATTTATTTTACCACCTTTTACAAGGTAATGCTGCCAATGAAAACCCAGTTCATCTTCAAGAATAACATTGCGGCTTTTATCCATTAATTTAACTGAGAGATTTTGTTTATTGATTTGGCAGATAACCTGCGTGGTTTCTATCTCATAAACGTTTTTTAACTCTTTAAGATTTACGGAGATAAGTTGCTCTCTGAAATATTTATTTACACCATACGAAAAATCTTTTTGAAAAAATCCATCCGGAGCATAACGAAAACGGAATATTCTATCAGTGCTTATTTTAATTTCAAGGATGGTTTCGGCGGTATAAAAGAAGTAAAAATTGCCTTCTTTTTTATATGATAAGGCTTCTCCGGGATAGTATTTTATTGAGTATTTTGACGGTGATTGCATCGGTAAAGGCTTTTTGTAAAAATAATTTTTTTATAAGAATAATATAACTTACTTGTTTCGCAATCTAATCATACTTTTGTAAAAGTAAAATTGTTAAGCATTGAAAGCGATAAGAACAAAAGTTTTAATGTTCGGATGGGAGTTTCCTCCTGTTATCTCGGGCGGGCTGGGCGTGGCTACTTTGGGCCTTTGTAAAGCTCTTGCTCCTCTAGCCGACGTTAAAATGATTATCCCTAAAAACATTCCTGACTTTAATATTCCAAATATTGAGCTGATAGGTTTAAACAGCATTACTAAAAAACAATTGGCGGAACTTTTTAAAAAAGAAGATTACTATTCTTTTCGAACACCTGTTTATACTTCTGGGGCTGGTTTCGGACCTTATACCACAGTACCTGATACGGAAACAATAGACCAGAAATTTTATGAAGTATTTCATGGTGATATCTCACCATTTGAAATTGATGATCTGTATGCCGGAGATGTTATAAGGAAAGTAATAGAATTTGCACGTATCTGTGTTCAGTATTGTTTAAGGCAAAAATTCGACGTGATCCATGCTCATGACTGGATGACTTTTCTACCGGCAATGGAGTTGAAAAAGAGGACTGGAAAACCCCTTGTGTTGCACATACATTCTACCGAGTACGACAGGGCAGGTGAATTTAGCAAAAACTGGGTGTTTGATCTGGAAAAAAGAGCTATGGAACTTGCCGACAGAATTATTCCGGTAAGTCATTATACGGGTAGCATTTGTGCTAAATATTATGGAATACCTGCACATAAAATTATGCCTGTCCACAACGGAATTGAAGCGGTAAAACATACTGTTAAAATGAGTCCGTTTGAAGAGAAAATGGTCATCTTTTTTGGAAGGGTAACCATGCAAAAAGGCCCGGAATATTTTGTTGAAGCGGCAAGACAGGTTCTTGATAAACACAAGAATGTTAAGTTTGTAATGGCGGGTAGTGGTGATTTACTCAGGCCTATGATAGAGCTCACTGCCTCTTATGGAATCAGTGATAAATTTTTCTTTACCGGCTTTCTTAATAAAAAAATGCTCAATGAATTATTGGCCATTGCGGATGTGTATTGCATGCCTAGTGTAAGTGAACCTTTTGGTTTAAGTGCAGTTGAAGCCGTACAATATGGGATTCCAACAATTATCTCTAAAACTTCCGGCGTGGCAGAAGCCTTAAACGGTTCGTTAAAATTTGATGTTTGGGATATTAAGAAGTTTGCGCAGTATATTATTGCAGCACTCGATTTTGAAGGCCTGAGAAAAAGCGTTGTAGAGGCCAATGACCAAAGCCTGCAATCGATTACCTGGGAAAATTGTGCGAAGAAAGTGATGGGTGTTTACCAGTCTATATTTGATGAAGCAGATTAATTTCAACAATACTAAAATTTTAGTTAATTTGAATTGATTTAATTGTTTAATTGTTTAATTGTTGATTTGATAATTTTTATTTAGTTATATTTTTTGAATCTAATTTTGATAATATGCTGTTCATATTAAAACCCTGAGAAGAGTTATAATAAAGTCTGGTAGATAAGTAAAATGAATCTCTTAGCTCCCCATATAGAAAATTTTTGCGGGTTCAGTCATACTGATTACTATGGTTGATTTGATTTGTTTTGAGCTTTCAATTTGTTTCTGAATTTTGTTATTTAAGATTTGAATTTTAATTTTTAATGTATTTTTGATATGCCTTCTATTTGTTTTTATTTTCAGGTTCATCAACCCTATCGTTTAAAGGAATATACTTTCTTTGATATTGGTTCAAACAATTATTATTTTGATGATGCAAAAAACAGGGAGGTCTTAAGTAAAGTAGCCGACAATTGTTATTTGCCTGCTAACAGATTAATGCTTGAACTGATTGAAAAACATGAAGGCCGGTTTAAAATAAGTTATTCAATAAGTGGTGTTGCTTTGGAGCAGTTTGAAGAGTGGCGTCCGGATGTGCTGCAATCATTTATTGAACTTTCTAATACAGGCTGCGTTGAATTTATTTCTGAAACCTATTACCATTCACTGGCATATATTTTCTCTCGTGATGAATTTAAAAGGCAAATAGAACAGCATCGCTTACTTATCAAAAAATATTTTAAGCAAGAGCCCAAAGTTTTCAGGAATACCGAATTACAATACAATAACGAACTTGCAAAAGTTATTGAAGACATGGGTTACAAAGCAATCATCAGCGAAGGTGTTGACGGCATCCTTAACGGCAGATCACCCAATCATATTTATCAGGCACCTAATGTTCATAAAATAAAAACCTTACTTAAAAACTACAGACTCAGTGATGATATTGCATTTCGATTCAGCGATAAAGGCTGGAGTGAGTGGCCATTAACGGCAGATAAATTTGCCGGATGGATACATTCCCTTCCCGAACAGGAAGAAACGATAAATCTATTCATGGACTATGAAACTTTTGGAGAACATCAATGGGTTCAAACGGGTATTTTCGAGTTTATGCGATACCTGCCTAACCATGTTTTGAAAAATCCCGGCTTCTCCTTTAAAACAGTTTCTGAAACGGCAGATTTCTATCCGGTGAGAGACACTTACGATGCACATCTGATGACCAGTTGGGCCGATTCGGAACGTGACCTTTCAGCCTGGCTCGGAAACCCTATGCAAGATGAAGCAATTTCAAAAATTTATAATCTCGAAAAAGATATCTATAAAAGTGGCGATACACTGATGATTGATACCTGGAAAAAAATGCTCACTAGCGATCATTTCTATTATATGTGCACCAAGTACTGGGCCGATGGGGATGTGCACAAATATTTCAGTCCCTTTGATTCACCTTATGATGCTTATATTTATTTTGTAAACGCTATGTCTGATTTAGGGATGGAGTTAAAAAAAAAGCACCAGCCGAAGTTAAAAAAGCAGTAACTGCAGGTGTAAATAAACTACAGGAAATTTATAAAAAATTGTTCAGGTTGTTTGATTGATAAACAGGAAGCATAGTGATGAGAAATACAGAATCACTCCAAACTTTAAAAATACAAACAAAAAATTATAGTAACTGATATTGAAAATGTTTTCATCCAATTCAATAAAAGTAAGTCTTATTGAAATTTTTGTTGAACCTATTGCTTGTTTGCGGGTATTACATGCATGGAAAATAATTTTAGATAAAGTTGTATTGTACTTTCCCTAATCCATTTTTTGTTTTAGCACAAATACCCGAAAAGTATATTTAATTTGCTTAACAATTAAACCCCATAGTTATTATGTAAACCAGACCGCTTTAGGGAGCCGGAAACTGGCCAAAAACTTACGCAACGTGATATTAATACTTATCCCATCTGAATATTGCAGGATGCAAATCAAATCAAATAGATGTAGCCGTTATCAATATCGGCTTACTTTTACTAAGTATCTACCGCCAAAAAAATATAAAAATTAAACGTTCCTGAACTTGAAATAAGAAAAGTTGATATTTATGAGTTCTACAACACCTGACAAAAGTGAAGAGCCATGTACAAATAATTATAAAAGCAAAGCACCCGTTTATATAAGCATGGCCTTAGCTAATGAATTGTACAAGCAATTTAAGCTACGCCTGCATGTAAGTGTACGCGTACTTATATACAAAAAGGTCTGCTTGTCGATGCTCAGTTGTCACTGTTGTTAAATCGTTTTTTAATTCAAATTATTGTCTGTTGCTTAATTGTTTTTGTACCTTAAAAGGGCCTTGTTTAATACTTTGCGATTAGTGAAAAAAGGAAAGTAAAATTATAATTTACTATTCTATTCTTTCTTTGAAATAGTTTCCATAACTCGACCTCTTAAGCACCCCCTCAAATCACGTAAATCGCTTCGGGTCATATCCCTTCATCATCTCAAACAACATGTCATAAATCTCTTCTGCATTAGGTTTGCTAAAATAATCACCATCGGTGCCGTAAGGTGGCCTGTGTGCTTTTGCGGTTATGGTTAACGGTTTTTCATCAAGGTATACATAGCCATTTTGATGTTCTAAAATTTGCTGCAATATAAATGCGCTTGCCCCACCCGGTACATCTTCATCAAGCACTACAAGTTTATTTGTTTTCTTTAGTGATTCAACAATGGAATGATGGATATCAAAGGGCAATAATGTTTGTACATCAATCAACTCTATACTGATTCCGTTTTCTTTTAAAAGTGTTATTGCATCTTGTGCAATTCTTACGCTTGAACCATAAGTTACAAGTGTTAAATCAGTGCCTGTAGCTAGTATTTCAGGTATGCCCAAAGGCACGGTATATTCGCCTACGTTATCAGGCATTTTTTCTTTAAGCCTGTACCCATTCAAGCATTCAACGAGCAAGGCTGGTTCATCACTTTTTATTAAGGTCTGATACATGCCTGCGGCCTGTGTCATGTTGCGTGGCATAAGCACATGCATACCGCGCAACGAGTTTAATATCATACCTATGGGAGATCCAGAGTGCCAGATCCCTTCAAGCCTGTGTCCACGTGTACGCACAATGAGTGGCGCTTTTTGTCCGCCTTTGGTGCGGTACTGCAAAGTTGCAAGATCATCGCTCAAAGGTTGTAAGCCATACAATAAATAATCTAGATACTGTATTTCGGCAATTGGGCGTAAACCGCGCATAGCAGCCCCAATGCCTTGGCCTATAATGGTAAGCTCCCGAATGCCTGTATCAAACACACGGCTTTCACCATACTTTTCCTGCAGGCCTGCAAAGCCCTGGTTCACATCACCAATTTTGCCCAGGTCTTCACCAAATGCAAAAACTCGCGGATCATTTTCGAGTAGTTTATCAAAGTAAGCTACAAGTACTTCACGGCCATCAACCATTTTACTGGCATCCGAATATTCGGGTTTTACCTCAGCAACTTTTAATGCATTCTCATCCGACTGGCTAAACAAATAACTGTTATATCTTTCTGCATTCTGGTTCAGAAATTCCTTTTTCCAATCGAGAAGGGATTGACGAAGTTGGGTTGGTTCAGCATAAATTAAACGCAATACTTTATTAGCAGCAATGCTAATATCTTTGCGGTTGGGTTCAGCAATGGTTAACAATTCATTTTTAACAGTTTCTATGGCTGAACCAAAAGCACTTGCAGCAGCAATAGGTTCAAGCACTTGCACCAATTGTTGCAATTCATTTTTGATCGGGTTAAGATAAGCTTCCCAGGCATTTTTCTTTGAAACATTTACCTGGATTTTAGATTCATTTTCCAAGGTTTCGAGCTCTTTTTCATCTGCAATATTGTTACTGATGATCCAGTCTTTAAAGCGTCTTAAACAATCGTATTCTATTTCCCAGCTTAGCCTGTCTTTGCTCTTATAGCGTTCATGCGAGCCTGATGTGGAATGTCCTTGAGGTTGAGTTAATTCAGTTACATGTACTAGGCATGGAATGTGTTTCTCTCTGGCAATTTTCCCGGCTTCTTCATACGTTTTGCATAAACCGGGATAATCCCAGCCTTTTACTGCAAAAATTTCGTATCCTTCACCCTTTTCATCACGTTGGAAGCCCTTTAATATTTCGGAGATACTTTCTTTTGTTGTTTGGTATTTTGCGTGAACCGAGATGCCATAAGCATCGTCCCAAACGGAAACTACCATAGGAATCTGCAACACCCCGCCTGCATTAATAGCTTCAAAAAAATGTCCTTCACTGGTACTTGCATTTCCAATAGTTCCCCAGGCAACCTCATTGCCTTCGTCAGAAAATTTATTTTCACCAATAAGTTTTGCATTCTCCCTGTAATATTTAGAAGCATGTGCCAAACCAACAAGTCTTAACATTTGCCCCGCTGTAGGAGAAATATCTGATGAGGAATTTTTGAGGTTTTTTAGTTCTTTCCATTCACCCTTTTCATCAAGGGTGCGGGTGCCGTAATGACCATTCATCATGCGCCCAGCACTGGCAGGTTCTGCTTCTACATTGGTTTGGGCATATAACTGCGCAAAGAACTCCTGCACTGTAAGTAAACCTGCCGCCATCATAAATGTCTGATCCCTGTAATACCCGCTTCTGAAATCGCCTTTTTTAAAAGCCTTGGCCATGGCTATTTGGGGAAGTTCTTTGCCATCCCCAAAAATCCCGAACTTTGCCTTGCCTGTTAAAACTTCCTTTCTTCCTAACAAGCTGGTTATCCTGCTTTGAAAAGCAACCCGGTAATCCTCCAGGATCATGGCTTTAAATTTAATATCGGTTTGGGTATTACCAGCGTCTGTCATGCTTTATAACTTTACTTTCCAAACCTAAAGTTTTTTAAGCATTATGCAAAATGACTGAAAATTTAAATACCACCCCAAAAGTCGCAAGTTAATTAACAAAGAGCCCCTAAGTTGTTGATAAATCAATACTTAAGGGCTTTTTTCTTTGCACCAAAAAGGTGAAATTAGAGGTCTCTAATATCTCTAATGGACAAAGTTACACTAAGCAACAAAAATATCACACCTTTTGGTGGATTAAATTTCATCTATGACGCTCTAAGCCGCTCTGGTATTGATAAATTCATTGATCAAAAAATAGGATACAGAAGTGTCATGGCTAAATATAGCTACTCTGATGTGCTGCTTTCCTTGTTTGGAAACACACTTGTTCAAGGTAGTTTTATCTCCGACTTAGAATTGCTAAAAGAAAAATTTGCGGATCAGGTTTTTCATAAAATTCCATCCCCTGATACAGTTGAATATGTTTGCCAGGAACTCAAGCAATGTAACATAGTTAAAAAAGGTCCAAATGGAGTTGAACATGAACTAAATTACAACAACAAATTTAATGAAGCACTCATTGGTCTTGGAATAAAAACAAAGCAACTAAATGTAGGAGAAGTAGGCTACGTTTTGGATTTTGACAATGTGGTTGTTCCGACTGAAAAACAAGATGCAAAACTTAGTTATAAAATGGTAAAAGGTTATCATCCAAATATTGCATTTATTGGTCGTATACCCGTTCATATAGAAAATCACAACGGCAATACCCCAGCCCGCTTTGAGCAATTTCAGACTTTGGAAAGATGCTTCAACAATTTGAATAAGCACAACCTTGTAATTGAACACTTCAGGGCGGATTCAGCATCGTATCAAATTGATGTTATAAATGCAATGGAAAACTGGGTAAAATATTTTTATATCCGCATGATGGATTTTGAAGATATACGGCAGGCATGTTCTGAAATAAAAGTATGGAAAACTATTAGGATCAACCATGAAGTAAAAGAAGTAGCAACCATCTTTTATCAACCTAAAAATTGCAAAAAAGCACATCGTATTGTTGTTACTCGTCACAAAAGAAAAGATGGACAAATAGACTTATTAACCGGATCGGCCTATATCTATCAGGGTATCATAACAAACAATGAGCAGATGAGTGAACAAAGCGTTATTGAGTTTTATAATGCAAGAGGGGATGCTGAAAATTCAAACCGTTATCTGTTAAATGATTTTAACTTCAATCACCTGCCCTTTCCAGATATGGATACCAACACAGTATACATGTACCTTATGGCAATGTGTGCTACTTTGTTCGAATGGACTAAAACCATATTGATTAAAAATAAAACAAAAGCAATAACATTTTCGATGCGAACCAAAGCCGTATGCTTTCATTATATCACAGTGGCTACAACTTTTGTTACACACGCAAGACAAACCATCTTAAAAGTTTTTTGCTCTGAAAATTATTCCATCCTTAAAATTTAGCCTGCAGATTTGCTAAAAACTTCTTACCGCCCAATTGGGGGAAAGGGGGAGGTGTGAATTATGACTATTTAAATCGAGATAAAACCACCTCAAAACCAATTTTATTGAGTTCTATCAATTAAATTTTGTTAAGCTATATTAGTTTGCGACTTTTGGGTTTATTTTCTATTTTCATAGCTTAATAAATTTCCACTATATTTGTAAAATAGTTCTTTCATTTCATGGGGCTGACCGGTATTGACGGGGTGATTGATTGGCATGTAAGCATGTAGTGCTTTGGACAGTTGGCACTTGAATATCAATTTCCAAAACTATAGTTGGCGAAACTTCATTCGCAATGGCTGCTTAATCAGGACGATTAGGTAAGCTTTCGGTTCGGGAGTGCTTATCTTATCGCATTTTCATTAGAACCGTCATCAGATAGGGTCTGTAACATGTTTGCCACTGGCATGTGAACAGTATACAAAGGGATATAGATTTAGTTGGTAAGCGTAACAGCCTGCTAAGTTCGAACACAATGTTGCGCTAAACGTGAAGAAAGCATGACCATTGCACTTCCGGACGAGAGTTCGAATCTCTCCAGCACCACAAAACGCTCTAAAATCCTTGCTGCGCAAGGATTTTAGAGCGTTTTGTCATTTAAGGCATTGTCATATTCTATTCATTCATTCATATATTTGAAAATAAACTTTTGAGGTTAAAAATGACTGCATTTGAAACACACAATGTCGAATTTAAAGAATCATGGCGTGACGAATACCTTAAGACTATTTGTGCGTTTGCAAATACTAGAGGGGGTGAACTTCAGATTGGTATTGATGACAATGGAAAATCAAAAAAGTTGGCTGATATAAAGAAGCTACTTGAGGATGTCTCCAATAAAATTAAGGAGCATCTGAATGTATTGGCAGAAGTCCAGATAAAGAAAAAAGCTACAAAAGAGTACTTAAGTATTAGAGTTAAGCCTTACGAAGCCCATATCTCCTACAAAGGGAAATGTTACATAGGTTCTGGAAGTACTACACATGAAGTTAATGGAGCGGAGCTTCATCGGTTTTTATTGGCGAAGAGTGGAATTGCATGAGAATCATTAACTGTAGATGGCGCCACCCTGAATGATATTAGCAATAAATCTGTTAGTAAGTTTAGGGGGTTAGCGAAAGCAAAGTCAAAACCATCGGTTCAAGAAAGAACAACCTCTGGTCTTTTAGCAAAATTACATTTAATCGAAAAGGGCAAATTAACACGTGCAGCAATTTTACTTTTTGGAAACACTCCCCAGTACTTTTATCCTGGCAGCTTTATTCAAATTGGAAAGTTTAGTGAGAGTGAAGAGTTACAGAGTTCTGAGGAAGTAAAGGGAAACTTATTTAATCAGGCAGAAAGAATTCTTGAAATCTTATCGACTAAGTATTTGGTTTCTGAATTAAAAATCACAGGTCTTTATCGTACCGAAAATCTTGAATACCCCATAACAGCCTTGCGGGAAGCTTTGGTAAATGCAATTGCACATAAAGAGTATTCAGGTTCTCATATTCAAATTAAAGTCTAACCTGATAAGTTGACGTTCTGGAATCCGGGAGTTTTACCGCAAGGCCTTACCGTAGCTCATCTTAAGAAGAGCCACACCTCTCAACCGAGGAACAAGCTGATAGCTGAAATTTTCTATAATGCAGGCCTTGTTGAAAGGTGGGGGTATGGTACCGTTCAAATGGTAAGAGATTGTATTAAGGCAGGTTTGCCCGAACCTTTTTTCGAAGAACATAATGAAGGAATGCTCGTTACATTTGCTAAAGATATTTATGCCGCGGAGTATTTATCCAAAAAGGGCGTGAACGAGCGCCAGATAAAAGGCATTTTGCATATGAAGAAATCTGGAAGTATCTCTAATCAGGAGTATCAGCGTATTACCGGGGCCATTAGGCGAACTTCATCAAGGGATTTAGCTGAATTATTGGAGAAGGATTTGCTTGTCAAGACTGGCAGTACTGGAAAGGGGACCACTTATACGTTAAGGGGACATATAGGAGACAAAGGGGACATTAAAGAAGCGACAAATATCCAAACAGGACATGAAGGAGACAAAGGAGACATGCCAGATTCGCAAAAGCGACTTTCTTTGGATGCCAAATTAAAGTTGCTTGAAAAAGAACTTCACAGAATTGATCCAGATAAAACAAGAAAGGAAGAGTTCAATCAAAATTATCTAATTAAAGCACTCAGTTCATGGCTTGGCAATGCTTTAAAAAAGATAGTACCTGTCGGGCAGAAGTTCAATCACTTTTTTAAAGAGAAACGACATGAGGTTTACTTAGTGAGCGGAATAGCCCAAGTAAAATTTACGAATGAAAGTGCCGTCGAAATCTTAAGAATGTTGATCGACGATAGTAAAAGCAAAAAAGCAACATTCAAGGATGAAGCGCGATTTGAAATTACCTTTACATACCTCAAGTTTAAAAAGGAGGGACTTAAACCAGTTTCTATAAGTCAGCAATTCACAATTGAATTTACAGACATCTACTACAAAGTATACATCGATGAATTCGTAGAGCCTAATGGTAAACAAAGAGTCCAGTTGTTTGAAGAACGTCTATTGCATAAAGGCTTGACAAATATTGAAATCAACGAATTGTCCATAAAATTTGGCGAATCATTATTTAACCAACTTGATTTTTACACCAGGAAAAATGGCATCCGTGAGAATAACGTTAAATCATAAAACTAATTTTTTAACATAGGCCATTTAGTAGCCCTGTAAAACATAGAACGAATGAATCTACTATAGTGCCAAAGATGTTGGAAGTAGGGCAATAATAAAATGATCTATGGAGCCTCTACTACCGCTTTTAAATATTATGAATATTCAACTCAGAGATGAAAACTACCGGGATAAAGGTATTGATTTGTTTGGATTAACTATCAGCGCAAAAGTTCAGGATTTCGTTTTGTAATTCAACTGAAATTTAGTTCCGTAAAGAAAGCAAATTTGCAAGGATCATACAGCATTCAAATCGACACTTCCAATATTCAAAATTTGCTAAACACTGGATTGCCCGCTTTCTATATTTATTACATTGAGCCATTCGATGAATTTTTACAAATCCGTTCACTATTTTTATTAGGAGCTGAATGCAAAGGAGTCGGCATGGAATGAACAGGCCACGCATTCCTTAAAGCTAGAAGAACAACTAAATTCTGATAGCATTGGAGAAATGTACAAAGCCGTCCTCGATAAATGCCAGTTTATTCGTCAACTTAATGAAAAGATATATTTAAGGTCTTCCTTGCTGGAATCAGGTAATAACTTGGTTATAGATAAACATTTGAATATCCATGATGACAAATCATTGAGAGAAATTATTGAAAAGGCTGGATTTTTGCTCATGGATGAAGGGCGCGCAATTGAGCTTGTAGAAGCGGTGAATAATAGGACTTCTAAAGCCATTGATTCGTCAGCAATGTTTTGCTTGATAATGGGCGTAGCGAACCATTATTGTGGGGAAAACTACGACGCTATTCAATATTTTTCGAAGGCATTCAAATTTAAAGATGAATTAACAGTAGAATGGATTGACCATTTGGTCTACTTTGATACAATAACCAAGTATTCCTTGGGTTTAATTTCAGATGAGAAACATACAGCCGCTGCTTGTGTTTCGCTACGCGGGCTAATCCATCCTTAAGCGGGTTTTACTCACCGAAGTAATGCGTAGGTGAGCGAAGGTGGGCGAAGTCCACAACGACAACCTAAATTTTGTATTGGTTTATAAATAACCGCTATAGCTCCGACGGTATTATGGTTTACTCACCAAAGCCATACAAACGTTAGCGGGATGTTATGGCGCAGTGGGTTTTTAGAATTCTGGAGACATTTGTTTTTGAGTTTAATTTTTTTCGGATTATTTTGCTTAAACCAAAACCTCAATTTTACCGGGTGTTTATGAATGACAGCTAAGATTTAGGGCCATCCAATATGTTCAAGTATTAATCTGCCATAGCTCAACAAAAAGAAAATGGTGGCTTACCAAAGAAAGAATATGATGATAAAATGATAACTGTAAAATAAAAATAATGAAAGCAAAACAAATAATTGTCAAGACACTTTTAATTTTTCTAATTGGTTGTGCTATTGGCAAACGAGGAGTTTACTTAAATGAAATGCCAACAAAACCATTTTTAAAAGTCAATGAAGACACGCTTAACATTCGGACACAAAATTCAATTATAAATTCCGCATTAAGGATCTACAAAATATACATTTCAGTTGAGCAGAAGCAAAAGAGAATTTTCGTATCGGCAGACCAGGCCGTTAACAAGCAATCCAAAGAAATATTTAAAATTGAACTCCGCGACTACAAAGTAACAAATCCGAACTCTTACGAATACTTTTGACGCGACCCAGACAAAAAGTTAACAAAACTTGAAATCACTTTTTAAAACGCCTTATTTCGACAAACGCCCTTTTAACTGCGGATGCTCTTGAACAATTTTGTTGATCAATTAATGCGGTTTATCTCGATCCATTAACGGTGAAAATCTTCCTTGGACTAATTTGTTTTAATTATAATTCAATTTACCGGGACTTACTGGCCAATCCAAATTAAATTCCCTGCGACTCAAGGCCTGTTCGCTTTCCTCGCAAGTATTTTGGGACAAATTAGTTTTGAAGGTCATTCGTTTAACCACTACAAATTTGCAAATCATCCGGCTTCTCTAAGCTTTTAAAATCAGCTTTCTCAGACAATTACCTGCGACCTCAATGGGGGACATATTATGGAGGAACCGGCCAGGAAGGCGGTGCGGCTATAACGCTTGATCTTGCCTCAAATATATTTCTTACAGGTAATATAACATCTTCATCTGGAATTGCCACAACAGGCACTCAACAAACTAGTAATGCAGGTGGCTTAGATGCTTACGTTGTAAAATTTAATTCATCAGGTGTACGTCAATGGGCCACCTATTATGGTGGTTCAAATAATGAGTTTGGAAATGGAATAATATCTGATGCAGGCAACCTTTATTTAACAGGAAGTACTTCATCAACATCCGGAATAGCAACGTTTGGTGTATACCAAAATGTGTATGGAGGAGGCAGTAAGGATGCGTTTGTTGTTAAATTAAATTCTTCCGGAATTCGACTGTGGGAATCTTATTATGGCGGTGGTGGAGAGGATGTAGCTAAGGCCATCTCCAAAGATGGAACAGGTAGTATACTAATAACAGGTTTCACTTCATCTACTTCATCAATGGCAACATCAGGTGGTCAGCAATCAACTTATGAAGGAGGAAATTATGATGCTTTTATAACAAGCTTTTCATCACTTGGTCTGTTACCTGTTAAATTGATAAATTTTGATGTTAACGCAGATAATTCCGATAACCACATTACTGTGCTATGCACCTGGTCAACCTCTTCCGAAACAAATAATCAAAGTTTCATTCTTGAACGGAGTTTTGATGGAATTAATTTCGAACAAATAGTGCATTTAAAAGGCAATGGAACAACAAATACCATTAACTACTATCAATTCAAAGATGAAAAAATTGAATTTTCTAAAAGCCTTACAACCATTTATTACAAGTTACGTCAGGTAGATTTTGATGGTAAAAATTGTGATAGTGAAATTAAAACGGTGAACTTAAAAACACATAATGAAAATAAAATTAAACTATTGTATGATAACAATGGTGTCTTTTTGAATATTAAAAGCTTTCCCACAAGTGCTATAACTTTACAACTCTTTAATATAAACGGGTCTTTGGTGTGGTCTTCCATAGAGGTTATTCAGTCGGCAGATCAAATTGTACCCATAACTTATAAAGGTTCAACGGGCTTATATTTATTAATGATTAGCATCTCAAATGAAAATTATTATGAAAAAGTGTGGTTGAAATAAAGCACAAATTTTATATATTAAGTTTAAGACTTTCACTCCATCTCAATCAGTAACGTATTTTTATCTACGGCTTGCTTCACATTCACGGCAACACGCTTTACTACGCCATCACTATCTGCTTTAATAATGTTTTCCATTTTCATCGCTTCGAGAACTAATAAGGCATCACCTTTTTTAAAGGTATCGCCATCTTTTACGTGAATGTATAAAACCATGCCGGGCATCGGAGCTTTAATGGAATTTGATTTTTTATTTGTCAATTTATCCATTCCCAGTTGGTTCAGCAAAGCATCATATTTGTCCTTAATAGCTACCTCGTGTTTAATACCATTTACTTTTACAAACATACTTTTACCATTTTCGGTCTTATCGAGCAATTCTATGGAATAGCTTTTACTTTCTATGAGCACATGGTACTTTCCGGCTCCGAGTTTAATGGTGTCTGCATTTACGGGCTTGCCATTCAATAGCGCAGTGCCTGCTATGAGGTCGAAAATAAAATCCTGTTCGTTTACTTTTATGTTTAGCATGTTTTACGCAAATAATTTGTTTCCTTGCAAGTTCAATTTAATCATGAGAATTTTAACGTTTATAATTTTATCTTATTTACTTGCCGTTACGGCTTGCAAAATAAACAAAAAGCCCGACACGCAAAAACAAGTTACAACCGGAAAAATAATATTGGAGGAAGTTGTGGTGAGTCCGCGTAAGAAACCAGCGGTGCTTACCTACCACCCGGCAGAGAAAAGAATCATTGATATTTTGCATACGCATCTTGAAATTTCTTTTGATTATGCAAAACAGTGGGTATATGGGAAGGCAGCCTTAACCATCAGACCCTATTTACATCCTCTACAAAGTGTAATATTAGATGCAAAGGGCTTTACCCTTAACCGGGTTGCTTTGGTTCAGCATAAAGACACTTTAGCCTTAAAGTACACTTACGATAGTTTAAAAATAACAATTCAGTTACCCGTAACAAAAAACTATACCGATACATTTGTTCTCTTTCTTGATTATATCGCCAAACCCGCTGAATTGACCAATGAAGGCGGGAAAGCTATTACAGATTCGCGCGGACTTTATTTTATTAACCACAACGGAACAGATCCATTTAAACCCCGGCAAATCTGGACTCAAGGTGAAACGCAGGATAATTCATGCTGGTTTCCTACCAATGATGTACCTAATGAGAAACATACTCAGGACCTGTTTATAACGGTTGAGGAAAATGAGGTGAGCCTTAGCAACGGGTTGTTATTAAGCTCAACACATCTAAAAAATTCATTAAGAACCGATCACTGGCAACAACTTAAACCGCATGCGCCATATTTAACTATGATGGCTATAGGTAATTTTAAGATTGTAAAAGACCGGTGGCGCAACAAAGAAGTATCCTATTATGTTGAGCCGCAATATGAGCAATACGCAAAAATGATCTTTGGTAAAACGCCACAAATGATGGAAACGTTTTCGAGGCTGACAGGTGTGGATTATCCCTGGGATAAATTTAGCCAGGTTGTATGCCGCGATTTTATAAGTGGTGCTATGGAGAATACTACAGCTGTTGTGCATTATGAAGCTGTGCAACACAATGCCAGGGAACACCTTGATAACCCGCATGAGGATATTATTGTACATGAACTTTTTCATCATTGGTTTGGTGATTTGGTTACTTGCAGGAGCTGGAGCAATCTTACCTTAAATGAAAGCTTTGCCACCTATGGAGAATATATGTGGAATGAAGCTACCTATGGAAAGCTCTACGCTGACATGGAGTTTAGTAAAAACCTGGATGCATACCTGCGTTCAAAAATAAAGCACCAGGTTACACCCATTCGCAACTATTATGTGAGTGCAGATGAAATGTTTGATGTAGTTAGTTATCAAAAAGGAAGCTGGATCATTCACATGTTACGCAATCAGATAGGTGATACTGCTTTTTTTAAAGGACTCAACCTTTACCTCCTTCAGAATAAATTTGGCACTGCCGATATTCATAACCTGCGCCATGCTATGGAACAAGCTAGTGGCGAAGACCTCACACAATTCTTTAACCAGTGGTACTTTGGTAAAGGTCATCCTGAAATAGAGTTGAACTACTATTTTGATAAGGCTCACCATAAGCTGATGGTAGAAATTAAACAGATACAGGATAGCAGTTTTGGGGTATTTATGTTTCCTGCAAAACTAAGCTATGCTTTTAATAATGGAAGTGAAATACCCACCATTAAAACAATGAATGTGGACATTCAAAATAAGTATCAACTGCTTGCCATTGAATGTGAAAATGAAAGTGTAATGAATAAGGACTTGCTGTTTTTTAACTTTGATCCAAACGGTGGTTTATTAGGATCTGTAAAAGAAAAAAAATCTCAACAGGCCTGCCTGAATCAGATAAAATATGGGGAGACTTACCTTGCCCAATTGCGGGCAATGCGGGAAATGATATTGTATAAAGCAGATAGTTTAAAACCCATATTGAATGACGCAATCTCCTTTTTACTGAACAAAAAGGAAGAATTTTATCAGTTGAACGGCTTAAGTTTATTGGCAAACCATGAGGAAGAGTTTGTGTTGCATGAAAAAAAATTAGTTGATCTTATCAACCATTCTTTAAATGTTAAAGTTAAAAATGAATCAATAAAAATAGTTGGCCGGAAAAAAAATGCAGCTTATTTACCACTCTTTGATAAATGCTTAACAGACTCTTCTTACATAGTTATCAGCGCAAGTTTATATGCCATACAAACTCTTAATGACGACACTGTACTCAGCAGATGTCAGGCACTGGAGCATTTGCAAAGTGGTATTGTTCAACGTACAATTTCTGATATTTACAGCGAATCAGCAACCACCAATAAAAATGATTATTTTAAAAGTGTAATTGGCAAATTTGGTTTAAACCGCCACATGATCTTAACCAATTATGGTAATTACCTGAAAACCCGGGATGATAAAACAATACTGGAGGCAATACCTGTTTTGCAAAAGTATTATGATCAGTGCAGTGATATGAACAAAGCAGTAGCAATGCAAAAAATAATTAACGTGATCAGAAAAGAAATTGATACTGAAAAAGTCAGGAAAGAAAGTGCAGCGCAAAAACGGTTAATTCAAGTTCTAAAACAGTTTGAGGAAAACATTAGATAGAAGATAGCTTTAGGATTATCTGCTAACAATTTGATAACAGATAAAATTTTATGAAAGCCACTGGTTAAAAACCTAAGAGAAAATAAATTTATGAAGGGGGATAAACAATTTTCAGCAAAAAGGATAACAAGTACTTTTACACTAAAATTATCCTCAAAAAAAATTTAGTTATCTTATACCTGAAACGATCTTTACGTTTAATCGAAACTCAGTTGATCTGACGCCATTATATCCCATGTTCTGCGATGTTGCATAAAAACAATCAATCTGTAACTCTCCACATTAAGATCTCTGCTGATACCCATTTTAACATAACCCTTATTCATTTTTAACGGGATGCTGATCATCTTTTTTACCACATTATGGTGTTCTAATACCTTATTTTTATTTTCACCGGCAGTAACCATGTTTTTTATTTCACGTTGAACCAATACTGCGTGAAAATCGCATGAATCTATATTGCCCCAGATATTATAGGCGATTACGATACTGTCTTCATTAGTTGCAGGTGCCACAGCAGTTCTGATAAAGTGTTTTGAAGGTTTGTTTAATAGTTCAGAAACTTTTCTTCCTATGCCTCCTTTATCGGAACCTGCATAGTCTTTGTTGCCACCGTTAATAATGGCCATTGGTGTATACATGGCCGCAAATTTCTTTTTAAATACATAATTTTGCTGTCGGAGACTATAGGTTGAATCACTGTATGGATCAACCCAACCTGAACGGTTCCAGATATCAACATGATAATCTAAAACATATACAGCTGTTTTGCTGCTATCGCTAATAGCAAGAATTTCTTTCATAAACGCATCCGCAACAGGGCAGCTACTGCATCCTTCAGAGGAGAATAATTCTATGAGAACGGATGGCTGAAAAAATTGAGGCAGGGAATCTGCCATTTTCTGTGCCATTAAAAAAGGTTGGATCAACAATACAAATAAACCAGATAGATATAATTTTTTCATTTAAAAAAAAGCTTTTGTGAATCAATTAATAACCCATCTACAAAAAGTGTGCAATAATATAAACCCTTTGCATTAAATCCATGTTCAAACAATACTTCATTTATCTCTTTGGATAAAGAAAGCGGTAAACGCTTTATTAACTTTCCCTGCATATCAAAAACTTCAATCAACCCATTCTTCCCAATGCCCGGATCTTTCATCCACACCGTAAAACTTATGGTCTCATCTACAGGATTAGGACTTACCGGTAATAGTTGCATAGCTCTTTGTAAAGGTTGCACATTTAGAACTCCGGCTGGAGGAACCCACAAAACTTTTGCAAATTTTTCAACTGCAAATAAACTCTCTATATTTTCATCATCCATCCTTGCAACTGATACAAAATAAATGCTGTCTGTTTTTACCTGATACGTTTTAAAATCAATTTGATTTTTAATGGTGAAGAGGGTATCAAAATCATTTTTTTTACTTCTGAAACCGATGCGGTAATTATTAGGTGCTACTGGATTTTTAATCACAAGGCCTAATCCATTTCCATCATTGATGAGTTCAAAATCGGGAGTATTTGGCCCATTTGCTAACATTGTTAGCGCAGTGCCATTAAGGAGGCAGTTGCGTTGCAAATAAGTGGTACTTACATAAAAACTATCTATCAGGCCATCGTTATTAAAGTCTTTCCCTAATACATCCCGGGTGCTGTGTTGCCTGTCCTGATAGCCTGCCTGTGGGTTAGCGTCGCCATGTTCATTAGCACTTGTAAACCTTATGGCTGTATAATTTTGCTGCCTAAAAGGAATGTGATCACCACCACGGCCGGTGCGGTCTTCGGCATTCATTATATTAACATTTGTTTTTACATTAAGCAAATGTTTCATTTCCTCTTCAAATTCAAGTTTAACAAAACGGGCCAAACCTTTATGTTGCGAGCTATTAGTACCTGCAGAAAAAATCCTTACATTGATACTATCCTGTTCATTTTCTCCGGGACAACCCGGTGGGGAAGCTGATTTTCCACAGATGATCCCGCCAACAATATCATTGTTAAAAACGGCTCTCACAGTCAGTGCATTTGTTCTGCAATATTTTGCAAAAGCATCTGCCCCATCCAAACCTTGTTCTTCACCTATGGTAAGCATAAATACAAGAGAACGTTTATAGGTGTACATGCTTAGTACCCTTGCCAGCTCTAATACTAAAGCGCAGCCACTGCCATTATCTTCCATACCTTGTGCAAGGCAGATACTATCACATACATTTTCACAGCGGCTATCCAGGTGTGCTTCCACCAATATAAAACTTTTATCACTGGTGTCGGTACCTGGCAAAACTGCCATAATATTTCTATGTTGATTTTTAGCACATATAATTTTATCGAACTGGAAATAGGATACCTGCAAGCGGTTTTGATATGTTGTTGCGAATCTTTCAAATTGCTGATGAGCCCACCTTCTCGCTGCGCCTATACCCATGTAGTTGGAAACCGTATCCGAGCCGGTATTGCGGGTAGTGAATGATGCCATTTGCTTCAGGAAAAACAAGAGCGAATCAGTATTCACACCGCTATACAAACCACTCATTATTGTTGATTTAGCAGTGGCTGCTGTTGAACTATTATATAAAGCAGTATTATAATTCCCTTTTAAGATATCTGGCACTACCGCGTTTGTGAAATAATAATTTGTTTGTGCGTAAGTTAAGCGCCCACAGCTAATGAATAATATCAGAAAAAATATTTTTTGCATAATTAAAACTTTTTTATCCGTTAATCCGTCACATCATCTATCCTGTTCCGGCTGTATATATTTATGGAAACAGCAGGAACAAATATACAAGATACATAATTTCTGCGGAATCTTATTTTATCTCAGTAAGGCATCAATAGCTTCTTTCGCATGTTTATATTTAAAATGATATCCAGCCTCTGTTATTTTTTTACAGGATATGTTTTGATTTGCCAATATCACCATTCCCATTTCTCCAAAAATTAATTTCATCATAAATGCAGGTACAGAAACCGGCCACATTGGACGGTGCAAAGCATCACAGATATAGCTGGTAATTTCTTTATTTGTGCAGATATCTGGTGCTACGCCATTATAAATTCCATTCATAGCTAAATCAGTAATCGCTTTTATATAGATCCCACAAATATCATCTTTATGAATCCAAGGGGTAAGCATTTTTCCATTGGCAAGTGGAGCTCCTATAAACAATTTGGCAACCTTTGCAATGGCTGATACAAAGCCACTATCTGCATTTAATACAATGCCCGTTCTGATAATTACTGTTCTGATGTTTAAGCGGTTTATGGTTAGCGATTCTTCTTCCCAACGTTTACAGACACGAGCCAAAAAATCATTGGCAGTAGCATAATTTTCAGTTGCTTTTTGTAAAACTTTGTTACCATAAATTCCAACTGCTGATGCGGCCACAAATGTTTTAACGTGATGAGGTTGTGTTTCAAGTAATTGAAATAACAAACGCGTAGAAAGCACCCTGCTAACGTAAATTTCCTTCTTATAAGCTTTTGTCCACCTTTGACCAGCAACAGGGGCACCCGCAAGGTGAACAATAGCATCGATACCTGACAGACATGCAGGGTCAATCATTTTCTTTTTAATATCCCACTTATAAGCCGGGATGGCGGATTTTTGCGGATCCCTTGATAAACAAAAAACTTCATGTCCCTGCTCCTTAAGCAATTTGGTAAGCTGCACCCCTACTGCACCAGTACCTCCTGTTATCAAAATTTTTGTCATATTTGCAAATAATATAACAAATTAATAAAACAATTTTAATTAGCCTAATGTTAGAAGAAAATAAGCAAAAATAATTTAACGCTTTGGGAACATTTTCAATTAAAGATATCGAAGCCGTAACTGGTATAAAAGGGCATACGCTGAGGATTTGGGAACAGCGTTACGGCATTGTTAAACCTAAGCGTACGGAAACAAACATTCGATTTTATGACGACTGCGATATGAAATCGCTGCTTAACATTAAGGTGTTGAATGAGAATGGTTTTAAGATTTCTGAAATTGCCAGAATGAGTAAGACAGAGATTACAGATAAAGTTATCGAGCTAAGCAATAACAGTCAGGACTTTAACATTCACATCTGTGCTTTTGTTTCGGCAATGATGAGTTTTGATGAGGCTTGTTTTCATAAGTTATTAGGTACTTATATATGTCAGTTCGGGATTGAAGAAACTTTTATAAAAATCATTTCCCCTTTTTTAAATCAGGTTGGTATGCTGTGGCAGGTTGGCACAATTCAACCCGTACATGAACATTTTGTATCAAATATCATAAAACAAAAATTATATGTTGCTATAGATGCACAGGTAGGTAAATATGCAGAACACCGCAAACGTTTTTTATTATTTTTACCTGAATATGAAAAGCATTCAATGGCTTTGTTATTTGCTAATTATATCATCCGGTCTCGCGGACATGAAGTTTTATACCTCGGACAAGAAGTGCCGCTTGCAGATCTGAAAAACGCATTTGAAAAAGAAAACCCACATTATATTTTAACCATGATGACGGCTTCACAGGCCGAACTGGATAAGCAGGCATTTGTAGATTTTATGGTTAAGAACTGGAAGGATTCTAAAATTTTGTTAACCGGTGCACAATTCAATTGTGCAAAACTGCAGCTTTGCGCCAAAACAAAAAAGTTAAATACTTTAGAAGAATTTATGGCTTTTATTAATGCCCTTTCTCCATCATGGGCTTGTGATGCCTCAGTAACCTGATTGATCCTGTTGCAATACATTGAGTACTTTCATGAGTTCCTTTTCTGTTAGCACCCTATAACCTTCAGGCACTTCAAACATTTTATCATCAATTGGGATGGGCATTATCATCTTTACAGTCATCATCATTGTCATGCCCGCTTCCGTAATATTATATTGCATTAAAAAGCCATCTATCATTTTATAAGCTTCATCATATTGAGTATTATAAGAAGGAAGATCTTTTGTGAACCAACAGTCTGATTTTTTTATAATACCATTGGTAGTTCTGGTAATAATAGCTTTCTGACAAGTATAACCGGCAATCTTTTTTTGTTCGTTTATAACTTCCACTTTTACCACTGTTTTTGCAGTATCCGGCTGAAAAGATTTTCTCACTTCCAGCATCTCACTGTCAGTTTTTAAGATGGCAAATTTCTTATTATAGATATTGAGTAATACGATTGTAAGTTTTTTTGTCTGGTCTGTTATGGTAACGTTTTTACCAAGTGAACCTGCACCCATTTCAATTCTGCTTTTCTTATTCTTAAAATAAAAACTTGCATCATGCGGTAACTGGCTTTCCTTGCCCTTCATCTGCTCAGATAAATTCTGATAAGTAATATCATAAAACAGTTTGCCTTCAGTAATTTTTGGCTGAGCCCATAATAAAGTTGGGAGTGTTATAAAAAGAAATAACGCTAAATAATTCATCCCCGATTGCTGTTGATGTATTACCATATAAGTTTTTCCTTATTTAAAAATGAAGCAATCCCCCTTTTGCAATCCACCGAACCTCTGGCTTCTGCATTCATTTGTGAAGCATATTCAAGTGCATCAGGTAAGGTAAGTCCGCGAAGTTTGCCAATCATTTTTTTTGTTAGGGCCATACTCTGGGCAGAATTTTGCTTGCAAAGTCTTAAGGCAAAATTATGTGTTTCTTCTTCAATCATAATAGGATCATAAATACAATTAACCAGGTTATATGTATATGCTTTTTGCGCATCAAAAACGTCCCCGGTAAGAAGTAATTGTTTGGCCACTTTCTCGCCTACCTGTTGCAGTAAAAATACCATTACAATAGCTGGTATAAATCCAATTTTCACTTCCGTATAAGCAAACCGTGACATGGTAGTAGCAAAGGTAAAATCACAAATAGTTGCCAAACCGCAGCCACCCGCAAATGCTGCTCCTTCTACTCTGGAGATAATAATCTTGGGAGACTGATAGATTTGAAGATAGAGTTCTGCTAAATTTTTACTGTCAGCAATGTTTTCTTCGAGGGAATTGTTTTGCAGTTTTTGTAAAGAGGCGAGATCAGCACCCGAACAAAAAGCTTCGCCGTTGGCTTTAATTACAATCACTTTACAAAGATCATCAGATTGTGCATCCTTAAGTTTCTGTTTAATCTCTTTAACAAAATCAAAGCTCAATGCATTTCTTTTTTCGGGCCGGTTAAGGGTAATATACCCTACACGATCAGTAACTTCATATAATACCAAATCTTCCATGATGCTACAATAATACTTCAATCGCTCCATTTTCAGCAATATCATAACAGGGAATTTGATAAGTGGAGGCAATTTTTTTTAAAGCGATTTTTTTTCTAAATGGAATATCCGGGTTTAGCAACAAGTTTTTAACGATGTTATTCTTGAGAAATACTTCCAGGTTCAGATATTGTTTACCACTTACCAAAGCCCATTCATATTTACCTTTTGTGTAATTACAATTTTTAATAAGAACCACCAGTGTTTTATGTTCGTCTATTTTTATAAGCGTGTTTTGTTGCGGAAGAATTTGCTCTAATTGTATATTTATACCACTTTCACAAATGAAACCTTTTAAATGGTAATCCTTCGCAACCTGATCTGCTATTAATCCACTGTCTGCAATAAGTGTGGCCTGTTTACCGGTTAAGAGTTGTATAGCTATATGATCTTTGATACTATAAATTAAAAGTTTCTTCTGATCCAACTGCTGAAACAATTCTTGGGTGCGAAAAAAACAGATCAGCAATAAAGTTAATAAACTTAGTTTAAAGAATAACAAATCCCTTTGATGAAAATATATAAGTATGAACAGGCCAAAACCATAAATTAGCAAGGTAACGGCCGCAGATATAAAAATATTATCTGTGTAAGAATATGGAATTTGTTCAATCCATTGTGCCATGTAGTTAGAAATATAAATTAAAGCCTGCATGCCTGAACCGAGGTAATAGGCAAGGATATAAATTTTACTGAAAACCAATAAAAGAATCCCGGTATAAATAACCAGTGTTGTTACAGGAATGATGAGTAAATTAGCTACTAAAAAATAATTTGGAAACTGATGAAAATAATAAAGACTCATAGGAAAAGTTAATGCTTGAGCTGCCAGAGAAACAGCAATTACTTTCCATATAGCATCACCAAACCTGGTTTTAAAATCAAACAATTCATAGATAGATTTATAGAAAGCGATAATACCAAGTACTGCAGCATAACTTAGTTGAAAACCAACATTCGCAATCATGGATGTATCACACATTAGCAACAGAAATGCAGATGCGGCCAAACTGTTGAACGCATTACTTCTTCGTTTGATCACCTCTCCTGTTACCAGAAAACTTATCATAATGGTAGCTCTTAAAATAGAAGGCGATAAACCACACAATAAAGAATACAACCATACACCTGTTAATACTAAAACCGGTTTTAAAAACCGTAACTGTTTTATTTTTTGAAGGGGATTTAACAAGAAACTTAAAACCATAAAAATTAACCCCACATGCATCCCACTTACTGCAAGTACATGTAATGTTCCCGTATGGCTATAGGATTTAAAAACCTGGGGATCGATGTCGTCATCAAAACCAAACAACAATGCTTCTCCCACTCCCATTTCGTTTTTGCCACTAACATATTGTTGTAAAGTTTTTTTAATGTATTCCTGACTTTGATAAGCAAGTAAATATAAACGATTAGACTTCCGTTGAGGTAGTAATGTAAACTGATTGCTGCTTAGGTAAGTTTGCAGATGAATATGTTTAAATGCCAGGTAATTCTTAAAGTTAAATTCACCCGGATTTTTAGGTAAAGAAATTTCCAATAATTGGGATTTAATTAATAAAAGATCGCCATACTGAACATGAAGAATGGAACTGTCTTTTTTAAAATAAATCATCAAATTCATATCTGCATTTATGGCATTATGTAAACTGTCAATTACTTCTATAACTACAGCCCTGGCTTTATAAGAGTTTTTACGTGTTACTATAGGTTCATCTATCTTAACAATATAATAGCTATTATTTGCGGGGTTTAAATAGTTAGAATCAACTTTATAGTTTTGTACATAAGTAATGGCTGATCCAAAGAAAAAAAGCAAAATGTTCACAAAAATTCCGGGCCACCAAAGTCGTGAATAGTTATTTATTTTAAGAAATCCTATCCAGGCTATCAGGGCTGAAGATATAAGCAAAATAAGAGACAGCACTAAATTAAGAGGTAAAAATAATTGACATACAATTCCGGCAATAAACGGAATTATTAATCGTACAAAAGGCATCTGTTGCCAAAAACTAGCCATCATAAGTTTTGTGTTCAAAACAATTGTTCACATAAGTTATACAATTAGTAGCTTTGAACAAAAAATACCATGTACGAAACATTACTAACCATTCACAATTTTTTACGCTGGCTATTTTTAGCCGCCGCTGTGTATGCTATTTTCAGGGCGCTGCAAGGCACCCGTAATCAAACCCCTTTTGGCAAAGAAGATAAAACTGCCGGAGCTATTTTTTTAGGTACTGCACATTCCCAATTATTAATAGGCTTATTTCTTTGGGTACTTAGTCCGGTTGTTCAGCAAGCCCTCAATGATGTATCTGCTTCTATGCACAATAAAACATTGCGCTTTCAAATGCTGGAGCATCCTTTGGTAATGATTATTGCCATAACGATAATTCAGATTGGGCGCATTAAATCTAAAAAGGCTTATGCTGATTTGGATAAACACAAAAGATGTCTTGTTTATTATAGTATTGGTTTGATCCTTGTACTGTCGAGAATTCCCTGGAGTACAAGTGAAGCCTTTAGATTTTAATTGAAAAATATTTTATTAAAGAATAATTGTTATCAATTTTATCATTTGTGAATTGGAACTGTATAATTTCTCCTTTTATCTAATGGCTAAAGAAATTCTATCAAACCCAAAAAAGCTTTTACAAGGTTTACTATTTAGCTCCCAACAACTGTTACTTTAACTTTAAAATATTTACTGACGAATCAATTTTCGTAACCATTAAAATTTACGGTTTTAACAAAACAGGTGTCTAAGTAATAGAAGAAATTACAGGTTCAACAAGCGGTTTATACTTGTTCTATCTATACTTAAAACATTTTTAGAAAATTGTTTTAACCTGAACCTTATTTTAAAAAAAATCTCGATAAAAATAACACTTCACGAAAACTAAAAAATGAAATCAACAAACTATTACCTTTCAGTTTGGCAACGCGTAGTCTGACGTAATTTGTACTAACATTTTTCTAACCCTGACCTTTTTAATTTCGTAATACCTTTAGTCCAAAAAATTAAGTCTTTAGCCAAGCGGAAAGCCGTTTTTTATAGATTATCTGTTGTTAAATAAACTGTCATTCCAATTATTTTTTTAAATGCTTTTTATCTTGTAAAAATAAATGCACTTTTTCTGATGAATATCCAACTGCATCTATAGCTTCTTTTAATTGCAAAACTGATACGCCTAAACTTTTAGTCCACCACTTAACTTCCCAGTCCTCTTTAAGTGCAATTAAGCTTCTATCTTCTGGCCCTTTATTCTCGAGATTATCCATTTTATTATTTTTTAGAAAGGTAGATATTTATTTCAATTTTTTTATACTTAAAAGTAAGTATTGCTATCAGAACATTAATCAATAGAGAAAAGGTATTGGTAACTATCAGTAACCAGTCTTTTTCAAATACCAATAATAAATCTAATGTACCAAACCCACAAATAATATGATGAGCATGCGTACGGAAATATCTTCTGCTTTTTAATCCTTTATCAGCTTAATGAGTTGAGGCCAAAACAGCAGTTGAGATTACGGCAGTTATTCCAATTAGAAACGTATTCATTATAAAAAGGTGATCACTATCAAGCGGGAATTTTATTTCCTTTTTCACGTTCCCAGAACCGATGTTTGGCAATAGCTTTTATAAAATCGAGGCTCTTGCCATTTAAAACAATACCCTGCATTATTTCATTTTTTCCATGCTTATAATGCATTCCTATTTCAGTTGAAGTTTGAAGCATTTCTGCTCCTTCAGCATCGGCTGCAATAGGTTTACAATGCTTGTAAGCCTCATTTATAAAATTAATAACATCAGGCTCCTGCTTTAAGGATGCAATACTTTTTGCACCACCCGGAATGTATACAGCATCGAACAATACACTGCTTGCTGTTATAAAATTCAAATCCACTTTAATATCCATTTTACTTATGCCCTTAATATAACCAAGTTGTGCAGCAATAACTTTAACTACTGCGCCTTCTGCTTCAAGGTCTGTTTTCATTTTTGTTAAAGAAACATCATCTACTCCATTGCCTGCTAAAATTGCAATCTGACGTGTTTTAATGGTATTCTTAATGGTAGAAGCCATACTTAGTGCAGCAGAACTGCTTAGCGTAGAATTAACTTTAACCGGTTGAAACTTTTTAACATTTCCATCGGCAGGTATGCTCATGTTCATAGGCTGTTTTGGTGTTTTGGGAACGGATATGCCAAGTGTAACTGCTATATTCATGGCGAGGTTTTTATCAACCTGCGAAATTAAACCCAGCATCCTTTCTCGAATAGCAGGTGCTTCCACCTTACTCAATTCGAAACGAAATGCATCTGTTAGGTGGTTTTTTTCTGCTTCGCTTTGGCTGTTATAAAATAAAGTTGCCTGACTAAAATGATCGAAGAAACTTTTACTACGCCCCCTAATCTTTCTTTCATCAATTCGTTCATTATAAGAGGTAAATCCACCGTCTACTGCTTTTGCCTGAAAAGGACAACCACCTGAAGTGGTATTTGGATCATAACTATTACCGGTATTTATAGTCTGACGCATATGACCATCGCGTTGATTATTGTGTACACCTGATAAAGGACGATTTATAGGAATTTCATGAAAATTGGGGCTTCCTAAGCGGGATAATTGGGTATCGGTGTAGGAAAACAGGCGACCTTGCAGGAGAGGATCATTAGTAAAATCAATACCCGGTACCAAGTGACCCGGATGAAAAGCAACCTGCTCTGTTTCAGCAAAAAAATTATCTGGGTTGCGGTTCAAAGTAAGTTTACCAATAATCTTAACAGGCACCAATTCTTCAGGTATTAATTTAGTGGGATCCAACAAATCAAAATCAAATTTAAACTCATCTTTTTCTTCCACTATCTGCAAACCTAATTCCCATTCAGGGAAGGCTCCTTTATCAATTGCTTCCCATAAATCTCTGCGGTGAAAATCAGAATCTTTACCTGATATTTTTTGTGCTTCATCCCAAACTACACTATGAATACCCAATAACGGCTTCCAGTGAAATTTAACAAATACAGACTTATTATTTTCATTGATAAGCCTGAAAGTATGAACCCCAAATCCTTCCATCATGCGGAGGCTTCTTGGAAGTGCCCTATCACTCATCGCCCACATGATCATATGCATACTTTCCGGCATCAAAGAAATAAAATCCCAGAAGGTATCATGTGCTGAAGCAGCCTGTGGAATTTCATTGTGAGGCTCGGGTTTAACAGCATGAATTAAATCTGGGAATTTAATGGCATCCTGAATAAAAAACACAGGCATATTATTACCTACCAAATCATAATTACCCTGTTCTGTATAAAATTTTACGGAGAAACCTCTAACATCCCGGGCAAGATCGGAGGAGCCCCGGGAACCTGCCACTGTGCTGAATCTTACAAAAACCGGAGTAGTAACTGAAGTGTCGTTTAAAAATCCTGCTTTTGTATATTGTGCTATCGATTCGTATAACTGAAAAAATCCATGAGCAGCAGACCCTCGCGCATGCACAATACGTTCAGGGATTCGCTCGTGATCGAAGTGAGTTATTTTTTCACGTAAAATAAAATCTTCCAGTAAGGTTGAACCCCTTTCTCCGGCTTTTAAAGAATTCTGATTGTCGTTTATTTTTAAGCCTTGGTTTGTAGTCAGAAATTGCCCTTCGCCAGTTTCTGTATTTTTTGAAAGATCATTAACCTTTTTATTGTTTATTTTAGGTTTTGCTGAATCATTTTTTTTTGCCATATCGATAAAAGTTAATGCCGTTCAATTTATTAGATTATTGTCAAAATTAATGCCTTAATAGAAATCATTCTATTTATACACTTGATATTTTACCGAGAAAAATCCACACTTGGGGCAACAAATACTCACCGGTTGAAGGTAGAATCCGCCAAAAGCCCAGTAAAAACGTTTAGGCATGGTTTTGTATATAGGTTGTATGTATTTTAACATCTACTCACCAATTTAATTAATTTAAAATGAAAAATTCAACCTTAACCCTATTTATTCCAACTCTCTGCTATGCTCTGTTATTGAGTTCATGCAGTGCTATTGCCGGAATTTTTAAAGCAGGGATGGGCTTCGGAATTTTTATTGTAGTTGCGGTAATTGCATTAATCATCTTCTTTATTTCGCGTGCCGGCAAATGAGGAAATTAATTATATAGCAGATCTTGTTTAAAAGAGATCTGAAATAATACATAAAAAAAATTGAGTGAGTAATTTCTTTCATACAATGGGTATTTTTTCCCACAACTATTTTTGAAAAAAACCTTGCCCATTCATCAATTGACAATTACTTTATAAAGCGATTCTTGTAACTTGTATTTTATAAATTCGCCATAATATACAATTTGTAATTTATTTGAAGAGAATCTACTTATTAATATAAAATATCAGCATCACTATAATGCTTGAACATCGCGAAAGCTGACTTAAGAAATTAAGTCAGCTTCTCATTTTATTTATTAAAAATTATCACACATCATTTATTTTTAAGTCCATCCATCGGCCCAGTATAATTTTCCAGTTTATACTCGCATTTGCAGGACTTGATGAAAGCAAATGAAGAAAGGTGTAACCAGTACTTAGCATGAAATATTTTTTAAACAATTTAGCAGCCTTATTACCCTTAAAGGCAATAATTTTAATTGAGGGATTCTCTATTAATAAAGATTCGATATGATTAGGGACCTTCTTCCTTGATAGGGCTGTAGTAACTACTTTCACTTTACAAGTATTGCATGCATCCCATAAAGATATTTGTGCTTATATTAATAGTTCAATTTTTGCTTTATAATCATGTGATAAATGCAGGCTTATCATAGTGGCTAGAAGTTTCCAGAATAAGTTGCGTGGATGTGCATAGTATTGCTGCATGGCAAGACATTTCACCCGGCATAGAGCTAAGAATTAAAATCTTATCTCCTTTATTTATCTGAGAATCAAAACCAATTTTATGTTGGCTGGTTTTTACAAAATTGCCTTTTCGCTTTATTCCATTTATTATGAATTTTAAAACCTTGAATTACATTTTATTTTTTTACTAAATAAAAAATTAAATTCTGTAATTTTTTATTGTTTAAAACCTTCTCTTCAATTTTTAAAATTAAGTTTATAATTCATTATTTAAAGTTAAAAAAAGCATAAAAGTTTGAATTAAAAACAGGATGATTATATAACATAAATAAAGCATCAATTATAAAAATAATGTTATAGAAGCAGCAACAGGGACTTAACAAAAAATGTGCCAATAGAATTTCACACATGATTTGTAGAATAGCGTCTACAATTTTGAAAGTTATGGACTCTAATTTTGGAATTTAGCTCATCTTATATTTGCTTTGTAATCAAACTCAATAATCATTAAAAACTATTTCTAATATTAATATTTTTTTATCAATAATTCACGATCATGGGTACAAAAAAAAGAGGTTCGGGTACTAATGAAAATAGCGTAGCCGAATTAGTTCCAGCTGTTAAAACTAAAAATGGGGTTTCACAAGCAAATTCACAATTGGTTGATGAAAAAAATCAGCAACAGAATCTCCCCGGCGGCATATCAAATAAGGAATTACTTATTGTACTTTCTGAAGTTAAAAACGGAAACTTTACCGTTCGCATGCCTATCGATCAAATTGGCATAAATGGTAAAATATGCGATACCCTTAATGAAATTATTTCATTAAATGAAAAGATGATGGAAGAATTTACACATGCCGGTAATACCATTGGTAAACAGGGAAAGTTAACACAACGAATAGAATTACCGGCAGCTAAAGGTTCTTGGAAAACAGGAGTTGAATCATTGAATGCGATGATCTCCGATCTGGTGCATCCGACTATTGAAATTGCACACGTAATCAGTTCGGTGGCCAAAGGAAATCTCTCGCAGAAGATGCCTCAGGAAATTGGTGGACATGCCTTGCAAGGTGAATTTGCCCGAATTGCCAAAGAAGTAAATGACATGGTAAAACAGTTGAATTTATTTTCTATGGAGGTAACCCGTGTGGCTCGGGAAGTAGGTTCTGAAGGTAAACTTGGGGGACAAGCAAAAGTAAAAGGTGTAGCAGGTGTATGGAAAGATTTAACAGACTCCGTAAATCAGATGGGTTCAAACCTTACAGCACAGGTAAGGAACATAGCTGAGGTAACAACAGCCGTGGCAAAGGGTGACCTTTCCAAAAAAATTACGGTAGATGTAAAAGGAGAAATTCTTGAACTTAAGAACACAATTAATACGATGGTTGATCAGCTCAACTCATTCTCATCTGAGGTAACGCGTGTGGCACTTGAAGTTGGTACTGAAGGTAAATTGGGAGGACAGGCACAGGTAAAAGGAGTAGCCGGTACATGGAAGGATTTAACAGATTCCGTGAATCAAATGGCATCTAATCTTACCGGACAAGTAAGGAATATTGCAGAGGTTACAACGGCTGTGGCAAAAGGAGATTTATCACGGCAGATAACGGTGGATGTAAAAGGAGAAATTCTTGAATTAAAGAATACAATTAATACGATGGTGGATCAGTTAAATTCATTCTCATCAGAGGTAACACGTGTGGCGAGAGAAGTAGGTTCGGAAGGAAAACTTGGCGGACAGGCTAAAGTGAAAGGTGTAGGTGGAGTGTGGAAAGATCTCACAGACTCGGTAAACCAAATGGGATCAAACCTTACTGCCCAGGTGCGTAACATTGCCGAAGTAACAACGGCAGTGGCAAAGGGTGACTTATCCCGCAAGATTACAGTGGATGTAAAAGGAGAAATCCTTGAGTTAAAGAACACGATTAACACCATGGTGGATCAGTTGAACTCATTCTCATCGGAAGTAACGCGTGTGGCGCTCGAAGTAGGTACTGAAGGTAAGTTAGGTGGCCAGGCTCAGGTTAAAGGCGTAGCAGGCACCTGGAAAGACTTAACAGATAGTGTGAACGGTATGGCCAGTAACTTAACTGGTCAGGTACGGAATATTGCTGAGGTAACAACGGCAGTGGCAAAAGGAGATTTATCCCGTAAAATTACGGTGGATGTAAAAGGAGAAATTCTTGAGCTGAAGAACACGATCAATACGATGGTGGATCAGTTGAACTCTTTTGGTTCGGAGGTGACGCGTGTTGCACGTGAGGTAGGATCAGAAGGGAAACTTGGAGGACAAGCAGATGTGCCGGGTGTAGGTGGAACATGGAAAGATTTAACAGATTCAGTAAATAAGATGGCATCCAATCTTACCTCGCAGGTAAGGAATATTGCAGAAGTAACAACGGCGGTAGCGAAGGGTGACTTATCACGTAAAATAACAGTGGATGTGCAGGGTGAAATTCTTGAATTAAAAAACACGATCAATACGATGGTGGATCAGCTTAACTCATTCGGCTCTGAAGTAACGCGCGTGGCAAGAGAAGTAGGTTCAGAAGGAAAACTAGGTGGACAAGCAACGGTGGAAGGTGTTGGTGGTGTATGGAAAGATTTAACCGACTCAGTAAACCAGATGGGATCAAACCTTACTGCACAGGTAAGGAATATTGCAGAAGTAACAACGGCGGTGGCCAAAGGAGACTTATCGCGTAAAATTACGGTGGATGTAAGAGGTGAGATTCTTGAACTCAAGAACACGATAAATACGATGGTGGATCAATTGAATTCATTTGGATCGGAGGTAACGCGTGTGGCAAGGGAAGTAGGTTCAGAAGGAAAATTAGGCGGACAGGCCGACGTTCCTGGCGTTGCAGGAACATGGAAAGATTTAACAGATTCAGTAAATAAAATGGCATCTAATCTTACATCACAGGTAAGGAATATTGCGGAGGTAACAACAGCAGTTGCAAATGGTGACTTATCTCGTAAAATTGGGGTAGATGTAAAAGGTGAGATTCTGGAGTTGAAGAATACGATCAATACGATGGTGGATCAACTTCGTGGTTTTGCATCAGAAGTAACCCGTGTGGCTCGGGAGGTAGGCACAGAAGGTAAACTTGGCGGACAGGCAAATGTACCGGGTGTTGCGGGAACATGGAAAGATTTAACAGACTCGGTAAACCAAATGGCAGGCAACCTTACTGATCAGGTTAGGAATATTGCAGATGTGGCAATTGCCGTGGCTAAAGGAGATATGTCGAAAAAAATTACCGTGGATGTACGCGGTGAAATTCTTCAGTTGAAAGAAACATTAAATACGATGGTGGATCAGCTTCGTGCGTTTGCATCGGAGGTAACGCGTGTGGCACGTGAGGTAGGTACAGATGGTAAGCTTGGAGGATATGCATTTGTGCCGGGTGTAGCAGGTACATGGAAAGATTTAACAGACTCTGTAAATCAGATGACAAGTAACCTCACAGCGCAGGTGCGTAACATTGCCGAAGTTACTAAAGCGGTGGCATCCGGCGACTTATCTAAAACAGTGACTATCGATGTTAAAGGAGAGATCCTGGATTTAAAGAACACGATTAATACGATGGTGGAGCAACTTAACTTATTTGCATTTGAAGTAACCCGTGTGGCTCGTGAGGTTGGTACTGAAGGAAAACTTGGAGGACAGGCAGAGGTAAAAGGTGTGGCTGGTACATGGAAAGATTTAACAGACTCTGTGAACATGATGGCATCCAATCTTACTTCACAGGTGCGGGGTATTGCAAAAGTGGTTACCTCAGTAGCAACAGGTAACCTTCGACAAAAACTTTCCATCAACGCCAAAGGCGAGGTAGCACAGTTAACAGATACTATTAATGAAATGATTGAAACCCTTGCCGTATTTGCCGATCAGGTAACAAATGTGGCACGTGAGGTAGGTGTTGAAGGCAGATTAGGTGGACAAGCGAATGTACCGGGAGCTTCAGGTATCTGGAAAAACTTAACGGAGAATGTGAACCAGCTTGCAGAGAATTTAACAACGCAGGTACGTTCTATTTCAGAGGTAGCATCGGCGGTAACCAAAGGAGATTTAACCAGAAATATTCGTCTAGAAGCCAAAGGTGAAGTGGAAGCTTTGAAGGATACCATTAACCAGATGATTACCAATCTTCGGGAAACAACATTATTAAACCAGGAACAAGATTGGCTTAAATCTAATCTTGCCAAGTTCACTCAGATGTTGCAAGGACAGAAAGATCTGAATACTGTAACTAAACGAATTCTCTCTGAGCTTGCACAAGTAGTAACAGCACGATACGGTGCATTCTATATTTTAAAACAAGATGAAGAAACTGGAAGTGTTAAGTTGAACCTATTTGCAGCTTACGCTTATAAATCAGAAAAAAATATCCCTAAAGAATTTGCGATTGGTGAAGGCTTAGTTGGACAATGTGCATTTGAAAAAGAAAGGATTCTGATTTCTAATGTCCCGGGCGATTATATTAAGATAAATTCCGGATTGGGAAAAGCTAAACCATCAAGCCTAATTGTACTGCCGGTGTTGTTTGAAAACAATGTAAAAGCAGTAATTGAACTGGCATCACTAGATGCATTTAGCCAAACTCACTTGGATTTTTTAAGTCAGCTTACAGAAAGTATTGGTATTGTGTTGAACACTATTGAAACCAATTCCCGTACAGAAGAATTACTTGCCCAGTCACAGTCTCTTGCAGGAGAGTTAAAGATTCAGCAGGAAGAGTTGAGTAGAACCAATGATGAATTACAGGACAAAGCCTTGTTACTTGTTAAACAAAAGAATGAAGTGGAAGCTAAGAACAAAGAGGTAGAAGAAGCAAGACGGTCACTGGAAGAAAAAGCAGAACAGTTAACACTTACCTCGAAGTATAAATCGGAATTCCTTGCGAACATGTCGCATGAGTTGCGAACTCCTTTAAACAGTTTACTGATTCTTGCCCAACAGCTTTATGAAAATGCTGATGGGAACTTAAATGACAAACAGATCCGGTATGCTAAAACAATTCACTCTTGTGGTGATGACCTGATTCAACTGATTAATGACATTCTTGATTTATCGAAGATTGAATCAGGATTTATCTCAGCTAATTTCTCTTCTGTTCGCTTCTCTGAGATTGCAGGTTTTGTTGAAACAACCTTTAAACCTATTTCTGAAGCCAGACATCTTAAATTCAATATCGAAACAGATACAAAGCTTCCGGATATGATGGAAACAGATTTACAAAGGTTGAACCAGATTTTAAAAAACCTCTTATCGAACTCTTTCAAGTTTACTGAAAAAGGAGAAGTAAAGTTGCGTATTTATGAAGCTAAAAACAATCCGAAGTTAGCAAATATTGCCCTTGAAGGTTCAAAGAGAATTGTTGCATTTGCAATTAGTGATACAGGTATTGGTATTCCGGTGGAAAAGCAGAATATCATCTTTGAAGCATTTCAGCAGGCAGAGGGTTCAACAAGTCGTAAATATGGAGGCACAGGATTAGGGCTCTCTATTAGTCGTGGTTTGGCAGAACTTTTAGGAGGCACCATTGAACTGGAAAGCAATCCGGGAAATGGAAGTACCTTTACTTTATTTCTACCCATTGAAAATGCTACAGGCATAGCCGCAATGGATAAATCAGAGAATATAAGTGCCTATCAGCAATTACAACAACTGGCAACAGAAAATACTAGCATGGATACATTGCTAAGCTCTATAAGGGTTACCAGTGATGGCATTGAATCAAAAGCATTGGTGAATGAAATGCTGAATGATTCCGGAGATGATAGAAACAATATACAGTTGAATGATAAGCTGGTTCTGATTGTTGAAGACGATCTTCGTTTTGGAAAAATTGTAGTAGAAAAAGCGCATAAAGAAGGGTTGAAAGCAATTGTTGCGGTAAGTTATATAGAGGTTTTTGATTTTATAAACCGCTACTCCCCTATCGCTATCACACTGGATGTAAAATTACCTGATACAAGCGGATGGAGAGTATTAGATTTGTTAAGAAACGACCTTAACTACAGGCATATACCCATCCACCTGATTTCAGGGGAGGAGAATAAAATACTCGCATTAAAACGAGGTGCAAGGAGTTTCCATTTGAAGCCACTTGAAAACGACTCGCTGAATGAATTGTTCACTGATATTATTACTTATAATAAAAAGAAACTGAAACAATTATTAGTGATAGAAGACAATGTACTGGATTCATCACAAATAAGCAAAATTCTGAATGGTGATAATATACAGGTTACGATTGCATCAAACGGTAAAAAGGCACTGAAATTACTTCCTAAAAAAGAATTTGATTGTATCATTCTCGACTATACATTACCAGATATTGATGGAGCAGAAATGATTAGACAAGTAACTGAAAATAAGAAAAATTTAACACCAATTATTGTTTATTCCGCTAAAGATTTTAACAAAAGCGAATTGAATATGATTCATAACAACTCGAATACTGTTGTTATGAAAGGCGTAAAATCAATTGAACACCTGCTTGAAGAAACTGTATTGCAGCTTCATATCAACCATAAGGACCTGGCCCCTGAAAAGAGGAAGGTAATTGAAAACATCAGAATGAAAGAAGACATTCTTACCGGTAAATATATTCTTGTAGTGGATGATGATGTGCGTAACCTGTTTGCATTAACCACGGTTTTTGAACGATACAATATCAATGTTATTACGGCAGAGAGTGGTAAGGAAGCTATTCAGATTCTCAATGACAATCCAAAAGTTGAAATGGTATTAATGGATATTATGATGCCGGAAATGGATGGTTATGAGACAACACAGAAGATAAGAAGAGAGCACAAAAATACATCACTCCCTATTATTGCCGTTACCGCGAAAGCGATGAAGGGCGACAGACAAAAATGTATTGAAGCAGGTGCATCAGATTATATTACTAAACCATTAAAAATTGATCAGCTTTTATCTTTGATGAGGGTTTGGTTTTACAAATAAAATTAAATAAATGCAGCCTAAAATATTACTTGTAGATGATCGTGCGGACAACCTGCTTTCCATAGAATCTGTTCTTGAACCCGAAGGATATATTTTTATGAAAGCACTCTCTGGAAGAGAAGCATTAAAAATTCTCCTTACAGAATTTGATTTTGCTCTAATTCTGATGGATGTTCAAATGCCTAACCTTAGCGGGTTTGAAACTGCTTCGCTTATTTATGAACGCGAAAAACTAAGACATATACCTATCATTTTTATCACGGCAAACAGTTATAGCGATGAGCATATATTTAGGGGTTATAAGGCAGGTGCTGTAGATTATATTTATAAACCTATTAACCAGATTCTTTTAAAAGCAAAGGTTTCGGTTTTTGTTGAACTCTATAAAAAGAACTATAGGTTACTTGCACAGGAACAAAAACTTATTGCGATTAACAAAAATCTGGAAGCTGAAATAAATGAACAAAAAAAATCTCAGGAAAAAATTAAAGTACTTAATTATCAGTTATTGGAAAGTGTTGACCGTCTTGAATCAGCAAACAAAGAATTAGACCGGTTTGCGTTTATGGCTTCTCATGATTTGCAAGAACCGCTCAGAAAGATCAGGATGTTCAGTGACAAGCTTTTTTTAAGGTATCAGAATATTTTTGATGTAGAGGGTAAATTGTATATAGATAGAATTCAAAATGCAGGAGAGCGGATGCAAACCCTCATTAAAGACATACTAACCTTTTCTAAAATATCTGTTGAGAAAAAAGCCTTTGAAAAAAGTAGCCTCAATAGTTTATTGGAGGATGTTTTATCTGAATATGACTCTCAGGTAAAAGAAACAAATACAACGGTGCAGGTAGATCAGTTGCCTTACCTGGAAGTAAACCCGGGGCTAATCAGGTCGCTCTTCCACAACCTTATTGGAAATGCAATAAAATACAGGAAAAAAAATTCATCGCCTGTTATTAAAGTTTATGCAGAATCCAATTATAACGAAAATAAAAATGATGGTTCGGGTAATAAGTATTGCAGGATATATTTTGAAGACAACGGTATTGGATTTGAACAGAAATATGCTGAACAAATCTTTGGAATGTTTAAACGTTTGCATTCTAATGGAGAATTTGAAGGCACCGGTATTGGGCTTGCACTATGCAAAAAAATAGTTGAAGATCATAAAGGCTTCATTTCAGCCAAAAGTAAAGTGAATGAGGGTTCAACATTTATTGTCTCCCTCCCTTTGAGCTCAAATAAGAAAGAAATCAATCAGCCTGTAAAAACAATATAAATAAAAATGGCCGATGGGTGATGAGAGATGAGATGAGAGATGGGTGATGGGTGATATGAATTATGAGTTAGCGTTTATATATTTAGGGTTGTAATATATCTTCAAATTGGTAAATTTAAGTAAGGATGGGAATGGTAAAGTAAAAACTAGTACCCTGTCCCGGATTAGATTCAAGCCAGATTTCACCATTGTGAAGTTGTACAATTTTTTTACAATTAGCTAAGCCTATTCCACTGCCTTCATATTCTGAGTTTCCATGTAATCGTTCGAAAATATCGAATATTTTATGGAAATAAATTTGGTTGATGCCAATTCCGTTATCATTTATGCAAAACTCCCATTTATCAGTTACTTTCTTTGAAGAAATTTTTATTTTAGGAATCGTATTTTTCTTTTGAAATTTAATTGCATTTGTAATTAAATTTTGAAATAATTGTCTCATTTCAGAATCATAAACATTAAGTGAAGGCATTATGCCAACTTCAATTTTAGCGTTTGTTTCTTTAATTAAAGAGGCAAGATCACCTAATACTTCATTAATAAGTTCTGTACAATTAACAGAAACTAATTTTTTATTATGACCTACCTGAGAAAATGTTAAAAGAGACTTTATCAAAATACTCATTCGTTTGGTAGCATTTTTAACGGTATCAAGGTATTTCTGCGCGTCATCATCTAATTGATTCAAATATTTTTTTTCGAATAAACCCATGTAGTTTGAAACAGTTCGCAAGGGCTGTTGCAGATCATGCGAGGCAATATAAGCGAACTCCTCCAGTTCCTTATTTACTAATTGTAAATCGAAAGCCTTTTTATCTTTCTCTTCGTTTTGAAGATTATATTCTTTATGAACATTTAATAATTCGGAAGCCCTTAAACCTTTTTCTTTAATCTGGAATGCTAACGCAACATTGGCTATTGCCAACTCAGTTGCACGCTTACTTTTCTCCTTGTTTTGAAACGCAAGTTCAATATTGGCGATAACAAGTTCTGCCGCTCTTTTTCTCTTTTCTTCGTTTTGAAAAGCTAACTCAATATTTGCGATAAGTAATTCAGCCGCTCTTTTCCCCTTTTCATCATTTTGAAAAGCTAATTCAACATTTGCAATTACAAGTTCTGCTGCACGTTTACCTTTCTCCTCACTTTGAAGAACCTGTTCTATATTAGTTATAATTAACTGAGCTGCACGTTTTTCTTTCTCGTCATTATATGACGCAATTTCTTTAATCGCAACACTTAACTCTTCACTCTTCTTAAGTATAATTTCATTTAACTCTTTCTTTTCAGCATTATGCTTCTGAGTAATTGTTAATGGAATATTTTTTTTCGATATCATTATGTTTTCATAAAAATTGATTTCATCTAAACTTCCAAATAATAGATGTAATCAAATAGTTAAAAAGTATTTTGTCAATTCATTAAAATGGCATTAAAAACGACAAATGTAAATATATGAATTTAATTAATAATAAAAAAATTATTTATGAAAAGATTTGTTTTCCTGGTTTTTAAGTAAGTCAGAAATACTTATTTCGTCTGCTTTAAGCGTATCCATTGTTAATTTGGAAATGATATAAGACAAGGTTAATTCAACTCCCCTGGTTTATATATAAGTCACCTTCTTCAACACTAAGCATGGCAACTACCTGATATAGGATTATAAACCATTTATTGTAAATGATTATTACCCAAAAACCTTGAAAAAGCAGTACTCCTATATTATTTATGTCGAATTTCGCCGGTAGTCTGATAGAAAAGATGTAACGCCTCGGGCATTGCGGCGATCTCCATTGGCTGTTAACCGTATTTATCTGCGTAATGCTCACCATATTTTAGATGGCCATTATTTGAAATTACCCTAATGCGTTCTGATGAAATTGTTCTCTGAATTAAAAAATCAAAAGAAAATAAGGGGATGTTTTTACATGCTGAGTCGTTGGTAAAAAGGTATCCATAAATAAGTCCTTCAGTTATTGAACTGTTGCTATAGGTCAGATAAGGTTTGAACCAACTCCAGTTAAGATCTGCAGTAATATTATAAATTCTTATCAACTCTGTCGATAATTTTTTTGATAGATTTGATATAAAAATCATCCTTCTTATTAAGGTCCAAAAAATATAAGCCTTTTATTAATTTTGCAACAGAGCGGGAAGATTTAACCTGGTAAATATATTTACTGCATTTTTTCAATAATCGTAAGCCTTGCATTTACAGACCACTGTTAACACCTTTGCTGTAAACAAATCGACATAATGCTACAAATGCTCTGGTCTTATTCTGATCAAAATTTTGACTGAAGTTCTGAAGGGTATACGCTCCTTTCTGATCAACATAATTTAAGAAATGACCTTGGGAGGGGTTAAAGCCCCTTCTTAAAAATTGAGATAAATAGCAAAATAGTTTTTGGTGAAAACAACATTAGGATAAAGCACATTAAACAGGGTTTGAACATATTGTGAACGGGCATTATAATCGGTGGTATAAACACTGTTAAGATCTGGCTCACCCATATTGGGAAACTGAACCATTTAAATTTGTAAGATTGTAAAAATGATTAAGATGAATAGATGGCAGGTTATCCAAAAGTTTATTGTTATGAAAATGTTTTTTAAATAACAGGGCTAACTTATTAGCTACATTGTCTTATATAATACTTATTGCTTTTCAACTAGCATTTAAACCGTAATCATCAGTCTTTCCGTATCATTAATAAATTATTAAATGATTTCAATTTATTGAGTGCTGTTAGCAAAATCAAAAAGATACCCTACTTCTTCTTTTAATGATTTAATTGCATCTGGTATGGGCATAGAAACAACAATACAGCCTGAACCAATTGCATAACTAAGTGTTCCGCTAACTATCTGAAAAGGTTCTTTTGAAGTGAACAAAAATATATCCAATAATTTTAAATAAGTCAGAAAATCATTTAATTTTAAGTTCTTATCGATTAAGAAAACATTGTCTTCAATACTTAATTAAGCGGTTTTTTGAATTAAAAAATCACGGAATTTTTCTCATTCCTTCCTCAGCACACAAGTTTGTATCCTGCCCATAATCAAAAGCAATATATTATGCTTATCCGGCATCTAAGCAATGGCACCAAGTGCGGTTTCAATTTCATTATTTGAACTTATTAAAACAAAAGTTCCAAGAATAATTTTATTTCTAATGCTAATTTCAATTTCAATGAATTTCGGTCGGCAACAGACTTAACAAAATATACTCCGCGGGGGACAATAATTATTTTGCCTTCTCTGGCAATTCGATTTGAGAACATCGATAAACAAGTTATGTAGGACCATCAAAACTGCAATAATCCAACGTAGAAAATTTCCATTACTAAATGCACCGTAAAATATGTGAACATAATTCCCTGATTGTAAAACTGCAGGATTTAAAACTCCCATACTTTCAAAGTATAATTGTTTCCTCTTAAAATAACTCCAAGTTTTGCTATCACCCTTCTCTTAACTATTTCACCTTTACCTAACCGTAAAAATAATGGGGAAGTTCATTTCTGACTTCCCCATTAATTACTTACAGAAAAATAATCAACGATTATTTTTTCATCATTTTGCATTTCTCATTGATAGCTTTTATCTCAGTCAAATGTGATCTTAAGATAGGAAGACTAGCAGTTACCCATGCTTTCAAATCAGCATCTGCATCAATTTCTTCAGCCTTACTTTCAAATTCCTTAATATCTTTTTCATGATCATCAATCATAACACTGATATATTCTTTATCAAAATCATGACCAGCCAAATTGGATAACTTTTCCATTATTTTATGGGTGTCATCACCTAATGCAGCAGGCAGTGTAACATTTTTCTTTGCTGCTAATCCTTTACATTCTTCACCAAGTTTAGTATGGTGTTCAACCATCATTTTTCCAAAGTCTTTAACTTCTTTCATTTTCCCGTTTTTCTCAGCAAGTTTACCAAGTTCAATTTCTAACATATTACCATCAGCGATTTTAACCATCCAATCTGCATCTTTGGCCATGTCATGGTCTTTCATCTTAGCATCGTTTTGATCATTTGCAACTTCTGTACTTTCTTTTGGTTTAGGAGATTCACTGCAGGATGTTAACGTGAACATCGATAAAAGGAATAAACTGAATAATGTTGTTTTCATTTTTTTTGGTTTTTAAATTTTCATATCCTATACTTCATTAATAATGCCAGTAAAAACTCCACACGTGCATCAAACCTCCTATCAGCAATAAATACAATCTTATTTATGAAATTTAAAAAATTATTAGGTGTAAAAATTTATCATTCAATAAAGATAAGTGTAGAAAATATTACCTGCTGAGAAATTTTCTCCTCTATTACATTTATATGAAAAATTAGAACCGAAGAAAAATTAACATCAACTAATAAAAAAAAATAAATTAAAAATATAAGTTAATATCATAAAACAATTATTCTAGCTGCTTTGTAAAATTCCCCTCGAAATAAAGAATTCGTATACAAAAAACCTATTTTTTTATATACGACTTAGCTATTAAAACGGCATTCGTAATTGGTATCAATTAAATCAGCCTGTAAAATTCTAACCTAATAATTTTATGGCTCACCAGCACTTGTTTAAATTCACAAACGCAATTAAATTAACATAAGTGAGATTTTGGAGTAGCCTTAGAAACTCCCGAAGATGCCCTAGTTCTTGGTAAGGGCTTCGTTGACTTTAACCGTAAAACAATACAGATAAATGCTATAGGTGATATAACTTTATGCTGTTATTTAAATTTCACTTTTAAACTTACCGTAATGGGTACTTAAGGATAACCTGGGTATTATAAGGCCTTCACAACTTTT
>JACMQU010000027.1 GCA_014376805.1 Bacteroidia bacterium | reverse complement strand
GAGAACAGGTTTATTTACTTACCGCCGGTCGGCAGCGCCCAACTACAAGAAAAGAAAATATAGAATTTGATTGGAATGTTTGGTGAAATTTTAAAATGGTTTCCTGTATAGAACATTATTTACAGTAAGTAAGGAAAATATGATAACGTATGCAATGCAATTAATACTAATATAAAAATTTGCTCAAACTTTTTAAAATAAATCACTCCATTAAGCTTTAAGAACAAGTATTAGTAATTAAAAATAAAATGATAATCTTATTTTTAATCCTAATATCATTAAAGGAACAGTTAGAAAATCTGAATATAATCTGCAATTAGTTATATTAATAAATTTAATTGGTTTAAAGTTCTAATAAAATGTGTGTTATTGCCAGCTATTCTTTAGTACATGAACTACAGCACAGTTAAGCGGTGGGGCAAGCCTACGCTGCGGAAGGATAAAACAGATGGTCTTGAAATTAGATGGGCGACTACCACAGATGCTGTAATAACTTTTATTACAAATACCAAAAAAGACGAAGCGCTTAAAGTGACGATTAAGAGTTATAAAGCTGCAGGTAGCAATCTTTCTTTGGAGGGTGGCTTCAAAAAAGCTAAAACCATAGAGATCTACACAACAGTGTTATAACCCGGAGAAAAACTACGACGTAAGTTTGACAATCCAGATGAGTTTGAAATTAGCACAACTCCTGCCAAATTCATTAAAGAACAACAAGGAATTGTAAACAACATAAAAGAAAGGATTATGAAGTATATTACAGATCCTAAAGGGTCCATTGCACCTCAGGCCGTGATGGGCCCGAAAGCTTAATATTTAAAAACACACCCAATGAAAAAAGTATTTCTAGTAACAACAATTGCATTATTTTTTGTTACCGCCTATGCCCAGCAATACCCCGAAATGGTAAAAGTAGAAGGTGGCAGTTTTAAAATGGGTGATGATCAAGATATAGACAGCAGAGCTATTGAACAGCCTGTACATACGGTAAGCCTCAAGACATTTAGCATAGCCAAAACCGAAACCACGGTATTGCAGTGGAAAACGTATTGTAATGCCTATGGCCGTAAAATGCCCAAGACGCCGGAGTGGGGCTGGAAAGATGACCATCCCATAGTTAATTTAAGCTGGGATGATGCCGTAGCTTACTGCAGCTGGTTGAGCGATAAAACCGGTAACTTGTATCGCCTGCCTACCGAAGCCGAGTGGGAATTTGCTGCTCGTGGTGGTCAGCAAAGTAAAGGATTTAAGTTTAGTGGTGGCCAAAGCATTGATGGTATCGGCTGGATTTATGAAAACAGTAATGGCAGCCCCAAACAAGTGGCACAAAAAAGAGCCAACGAACTGGGTCTGTATGATATGAGTGGTAATGCATGGGAATGGTGCCACGATTGGTATGGCTATTATGCTGCAGAGGCGCAGGTAAATCCCCAAGGGCCTACATCGGGTAATTCGCGTGTTTTGCGTGGTGGAAGTTATAGCTGGGGAGCCGATGCCTCCCGGGTAGCGTACCGCGATCGTGGCCTCCCGCGTTACCCTAGCGAATCCTACGGTTTTCGGGTGGTGATATCGCAATAAATAGTGACTCATCTTTCCATCCGTCAAGTTTAAGCATATAGACTGTAGTGTAAAGTAGGTACTGTCTGTTCGGATTTTTCTCGGCAGGTCCAATAAGATAAATTGCGAGAGATCTATATTTGTTGAAGCCGATTATATCAAAAAAGGGTTTTCAAAAAGTAGGTAATTATAAACACTGAACTAAGCATGCGGAAACTATTTTATCTATTGCTGATTTGTTTCCCTTTCAAGATGTATGCGCACTCCCCTTGGTTAAATGTTCCCACTACATTAGAAATGCCTATTTCGATAAACGGGGAAATGCTGCCAACCTGTACCTGAAACTGGATACTTTACAGGCAAAGGTAAAGGTCATGGATTCCAATGAAAGTGATTTCAACAAAAGAGTTTGTTCTACGAAGTTGGTACAGTGGTGAAACCAAAATTGGATTTAGTTATGTGATAAAGCAAGGACTACTATTTGGGGAATTTAGGGGAGCTATCAATTTAGATTTTAAAAATGCAAAGCCCGTTGAGTCGCCACTATTATAGGTATCGTTAATAACTATCAGTTGCGGTATTTAATTCAGTATTATATTTCAAAACTATTGGTTTGTTAATGTTTCGCTTACCTGTCCAAATGACATAGAATGAGAAAAAGTTTATTGTTTTATTTGCTATTTTTTACTATTCTCTCTGCTAGTGCACAGACGCACTTTAACCGTAAAGTTTTTTTCGGTACATGGGAATTAAGTGCCGTTAACGCTGTTGTGCTTAGTGATTTGAAAAAAGAATTGAACCAAAGATCAATACAGTCTGTTTATTTTGAATTCAAAAAAAGAAAAGCTACAGCTTTTACAGGGAAGGTATTACAACCAAAGGCACTTTTCAAGTTGAATTTTCATTCATTGGTACAAATATATTGTTGTTGACAGATGAGAAGGGAGAAATTTAGCGAGTACTCGTGACCTATGAGAAAATAAGCGGAGAAAGCTTTCTGGTATTTTTTAAAATAAAAAAAAAGGATGAAGATGCAGCTGATAAAAAAATTATAACCACTTTTATAGAGAAGAAGGATCATAATGTAAAAGAGTTTCAAAAGAAGGTGGAAACGGAAAAGAAGTTCCTTTTGGAAGAGTAAAATAGATGAAACACAGTTAACTAAAATGTTTGACAAGTTGCAGCTAAAGGTTTTTACAAATTGGAGTATCAGCATTACATTCAACTCCTCATTAACAGGATCAGATCAGTAAAAACATAAACAGGGTTTAAGGTAATGCCTTTATAAATTCATACTAAACAAGTTGGTATTTAAAAGTAAAGATGACCGAAGAACATAAAATACAACTTCAACAAAAAAAACAGGTACAGCTTAAGCAAAAAATACTAAGCTGGTTCCCTTACTGGTTGCCCATATTTAATGCTGTAATTGAATTGAAAAAGTCTTGCTCGTTTGAATATTTTGAGTGTGTAAAACCAACAGACTATTTGTTTTTGGACGCTGCAGTTAAGCAAATGAAATTAGGAAAAAATATTCCTTCGGAATCTATTAAAATATCGGAACATTATTATGTACATGATAAGATGAAGGAGCATTACCCAAGCAATTTAGCAATGCGATACTTGCCAACATTGTCTCATCCTGAAGTTTATGAGACTGACACGGCTTTGATGCTTGCAAAAGCTGCTGAAACTTTATTTATAAAGCATGAAGAAGAAGTATTTTTATTTTACACAAAGTTTACTCCAGTTTTACGGGTGCCATTTTCAAGCATTGCTTTGGTTAAAGAAGAGGAAATTATGCATCCTGAAGATCTATGTATTATGGCTATCGACGGAAGCTGGTTAATTTTTAGATCGTTGGAGAATGAGTGGACATGGGGGTATAGAAATTCATAAATAAAATAACAGTATGAAAAAGTTTTTAATTTTAGCAGTTATCACAGCTTTTTATTTGCATCCGAGTAATGTGTTTGCACAAAAAAAGAATAAGGCTGAAAGAGCATTTGTAACTGAATTAAATACTGTATTGAATAAGTCTGAAAAACAGGATGGAGATTATGAAGGTGTAATGACTATAGATTCTGCTTTTGCAATAAATGCAGCCGGAGTTTTGGCTGTGACAGTAAAATATACTTCTGATAGCTCTATAACAAGAGTAAGATTAGCTGCGCCTGTAAGCAGTATACAAAAAGTACTATACGATTTGTATTTAATACTGGAGTGTGCAGATGAACAGGTGCAATTATCTGAATCTAAGAATGGAGCACCCTTAAAAGAAGTAAGCAAGGGAAGCTGGTTTCGGGTAGGGGCACCACTGCCTGAAAATATAATGTACAGGGTAAGAGTTGAAAAGGCACTTAAGCAGTTGCTTGCGATTTATAAATAAAAACTTTATAAATAATGACTAAATCTAAGCATACCATTAATGGCGAGAAAGGATTATCCTATACCCAACAAATTAAATGGGACAAAAAGGAGAAAGCCTTTTGGGTAAAGTATTTTAATAACCCTCCTGAGCCTAAGGCTATTCCTGAAGAGGCAGGGGTACTTAGTTTCCGCTCATGTGATATTACTGATAGTGATATAGGATTTCTAACAACCAGGGTAAAGGTGATTAAGGCGCTGGAATTAGATGATGCATACATTACCATAGAGGCCATAAAGTTTCTCACCAGGCTGGAGCATATTGGGGAACTACGCCTAAAAGGATGCACAGAACTTTATAATGATTGTGTACCTTACCTTACAAAGTTAAAGGGATTAAATATGCTGCATGTTGTGGGAACGAATGTTAACATTGATGGTTTAACAGGGATGCACACTTTAACAGAACTTAGGAAGTTGTTTCTTTCAGTTGAACCCAAGCAGGAAATAGAGAAGCAAATGCGTGAACTAAAAATGCAACTTCCGCTTTGCGACTTTTATATTAATTATACACTTTACTCATTTGATGAGGATGAAGCGCATATTAAATAAAACCACTAACCGAGCCTACTACCATTTTAAAAACACAACTACAATGGTTAACACATTTTTATTCCTCTTCCTGTTCGCTTCTTTGAACGCAGTAGCGCAGCATAAAGTAGCTGTATCTGATGTTACCAACATTAAGATAAGAGTTCCGCAAATTACCAAAACTGATGCGGCATACGCTGAGGTAAATAAGGATAGTACTTGATTATATTGCACCGAACCGACCGCATCAAATATAAAAGCGTTTTGCGATTGTATTGGCATTCAGGAATTGCCTGCAGATGAAGACAAGCCTTATTTTGAGTATGGTTATGAGAGAAGGCTAATGGATATGGCTTGCGCTGACTATAAAAATGAAAGTCAAGAAGCTACGGCAATAATTGTTAAAAAATGGTGGAACAATCATAAGACTAAATTTAGATGCCAATCTAGTGCCTTCAATATTGATAATGGAAATATTTTGAAGTTTGCTGTAGTTAATGGATTTAAAACCTTCCTTGAAACTATTGTTGGTACCTATAATATGGATATCAATTTCATTGATCCGGCAGACAATCGGAATGTTTTAGATTACGTAAATGATGAATTAAAAAAATCTACCTGTAATCTGGGTGAGGCACATCCAAAAGTGAAGGTTCTAAAAGGGTATAAACAATTCTTAATAGACCTTGGAGGGAAGCCATCAAATTAAATTTTAAAAATGCAAAATTTGTTGTGCCGCCACTATTCCAGGAATTATGAAATTGAGGATACCGGCATCTAATGCAATAGTGCAATTAAAAAACAACGGTTAATTGGAAGGCTGTTCACTCACTTACACAAATAAATGGAATGAAAAAAAGTATGATTACCTTATTGCTGTTAATTTCATTGCTTTCTTCTGTTGCACAACAGCAATTAACCCGAAACGATTTATATGGCACATGGGAATTAAGTTCTGTTAACTCAGTTGTGCTTCATGAGTTGAAAAATGAAAAGGATAATCCATTTATGCGGCCAATTTATTTTGAATTTTAATAAAAGAAGCTCTACAGTTTTTACAGGGAGGCTGTTACAACTAAGGGCAGTTTTAACCTAACATTTTCATCAATGGGTACAAATACATTGTTGCTCAACGATGATAAGGAAGATAATCATCAATTCTTGGTAACACATGAAAAAAAAGATGGAGAACAATTTCTCATATTAACTGAAAACAAAAAAAGGGTTGGCAATGCAGATGAAGCTAAAAATCTAACCGGTTTTATAAAAATCAGAGATCGTGATTTGAAGGAGTTTCAAAAGAAGGTGGAACAGGAAAAGAAGCTCTTGATTAAACAACAAAACAAATAATGCTGTAATAAACAAATGAGAGAAATTGAAAAAAGGCAAGTTGCAGAAAAAGATTAATGTTATGCCCAACACCAGCTTTACATTTAATTCATCAATAACAGGATCAGGTCGGTAAAAACATAAATACATTTCTTGCTACAGCTTTTCTATTTACATACAAACACAGTAGGTTTTATAAATAAAGATGACTCAAGCGCAAAAAATACAACTTAAAAAAAGTTACAGATGCAGTTTATGCAAAAGCTGCATGGCTGGCAGCCTTATTGGTTGCCGGTCAATGTCATTTAGTGAAGGTTTGTCAGACAGAGCTTGTCGAAGTCGGTGCTGGAATAAATAAACTAAAACCCGGTTTCAATAAGCTCAACCTCACAAATCACTTCCTAACTAAATGACTTTGGATTGCCGCTATTTAATGCAGTGGTACTACTGAAGAAACAATAATCGTTTTAGTATTTTAAGGGTGCTTATGCATCTGAGCTCACATTTTGGGGAACAGCATTGCAATACACACCCGCCGCGGTCAATATTCCGTTGTGGGCTATAAAAACACCTGCGGTTTATGCTGTTCATAACCAAATGCAAGAGTCATATCTGAGCAGCTTATCGCTTCAGTATATGCCGGCATTATTGTTTAATGAAGTCTGCGAAAGGATACTGCTTTGGTGAGGGATGCTTCGCTTAGTCCTAAGGATTTCATGTTTTGATCAAAATAAAGTCTCTCCATTATTAATAAATCCTTATAGACGCTTCGCTTAACTCTAAGAATAGAAAGAAAAAAAATCCTAAGAGATTCTCCGCTAAGTCTCAAGGAGCCAAGGTATTTGATTGAGACAAAGTCTCTCCATTATTAATAAATCCTTAGAGACGCTTCGCTTAACTCTAAGGATAGAGATATAAAAAATCTTAGAGATGCTTCGCTAAATCCCAAGGAATCTTGGTGTATAATCATGTCAAAGTCTCTTTATTAGTTATAAGTTCTGATAGATGCCTCGCTTAACTCTAAGGATAGAAAGCGCCAACGATTGAGAAATAGTAATATTTTAAATACCAACACCAACAATAAAACCGCTCCTCAATTCTTCCAGATGGCACCTACGCCGGCTTGCCAAAGCATTTGATTAAAAGCAGGAATATCTTTATTGAGAATATCTGTACCCTTGTTTTTTAATACGTTCCATTGTGCATTTAATTCTTTTAAAAGATCAAGAGCAGGTTGATTGATTCCCGGAATATCACTCTCTGACTGGTTCAGCAGAAACATATAATTTGCAGAAAATTTGTTGGGGAAATTTTCTACATCATCGTAAGCTGTTGACTTCCGCTGAATCATATCTTCATCCCATGTTTTCATGCGTTTTACCAAAGCGTCTCCCTGTGTTTTAATGGCTGTATATTTTTCTGCCGGTAAAAGTGTGGTCAGCATCTGTTCCAGTTGGCTTCTTTTGGCATCCATTGTATTGATCATTTTATGCATACTGGTAATATCAGCTTCCATAGCACTCATAGTGCTGGTGTAAGCGGTATATGCAGCAGGCGTGGTAGAATATAATGGATTGGCTAAAATAATTGCCTTGGTGCTTGCTTGCTGTTCGCCTACTTTTAATATAATCGTATAGGTACCAGGGATGGCTTTATGACCACGATAGCTGCTTTCTATATATACATTAGGTATGCCTGGAATGGTGGCGTGGCGCATGTTCCATACAAAACGGTTCAATCCTTTTTCTTTGGTTAGTGAAGGTTCTTCAGGTGGAGCGCCATCATATTTTTTGTACATACTGTCTGCTTTTGAACTGAAGCTGTG
>JACMQU010000026.1 GCA_014376805.1 Bacteroidia bacterium | reverse complement strand
TATGACTATACTATAAATGGCAAAACCACGCACTTCAGAAGCACTGCAAACATGTCTCAGGTTCCTATAAAAGTTATTAGTTCAAACAGTGGAAGCATACGCGTTACCAATACAAGCGGACAGTTATTATTTACCAGGCTTATAACAAGAGGGCAGCCGCAAATGGGAGAACAAACACCTGTTCAAAATAACATAACTATGGATGTTGTTTATAAAACTATGAAGGATGCACCACTTAATCCTAACGCAATTGAACAAGGTACAGATTTTAAAGTAGAGGTTACAATTTCAAACCCGGGTTTAAGGGGCAACTATGATCAGTTGGCCTTATCACAAGTATTTCCATCGGGTTGGGAAATACACAATACGCGCATGGATGGAAATCAAACAGCAAATAAATACACAGTACCCAGGTACCAGGATATTCGTGATGACAGGGTGTATACTTATTTTAACCTGAATGCGAAAACAAAGTCAACGTTTGTGATCCTGCTCAATGCAAGTTACCTCGGCAAGTTTTATTTACCCGGTTTTTCGTGCGATGCAATGTATAACGGACAAATCAGCGCTCAAACCGGAAGCTTGTGGGTAGAAGTGATACCAAAATTAGGTAAGAGATTAGCGGCGTCAAATAAATAATCTGATAAGACATGGTAAAAGATAAAAAATATATCTTACTGCTGCAAACAATAAAAGAGCGTGTTCGTGAGGCTCAACTTAAAACTGTTATCGCAGCCAATAGCCAGATGCTTTTTATGTATTGGCAGCTCGGATGTTATATTATAAATAATCAAAATGCCAGAGGTTGGGGTTCAAAAATAATTGAACATTTATCTTCTGATTTAAAAAAAGAATTTCCATCTATAAAAGGATTTGCACCAAGAAATATGTTGTACATGAAACAATTTGCAAGTGCCTATCCACCCGAAGTTTTAAAGAAATTTATACATTTAAATAAGCAAATAAAAAAGAATGGATCAATTTCGCAACCGCTTGTTGCGAAATTGTTAAACCTTGATAAACAGTTAATTGAAATTTTGCAACAGCCTGTTGCGAAATTGAAAGGGAGTAAGGTTAGTACTAAAATTAAACAATCAAAAAATCTTCCGGCGCATGTTGTACAAACAACTGAAGAGAAACTTTTTTTATCATCACCACTTGCTAAAGTGAGTTGGTCTCATCACATTATTATTATAGATAAAACTGATTTGTATTCGAAAAAATTCTGGTATATTTTAAACACTATAGAGAATGGGAATAGCCGTAATATTTTAGGAATACAAATTGATGGTGGCTTATTTGAAAGGCAAATTAAAGTAAAGAAAATTACCAACTTCAGCAGAACCCTTCCATCAACGGAAACAGACTTTGCCAACTACATGTTAAAAGATCCTTATATTTTTGATTTTGTACAGGCCCGCGATAAAGCGGATGAAAGAAATATTGAACAACAACTCAGTGATCACATCAGTAAATTTTTATTAGAGTTAGGGCAAGGCTTTGCATTTATGGGCAGGCAGGTACAGTTCGTTATTGGCGAAAAAGACTTTTTTATTGATTTGCTTTTTTATCATACAAAACTTCATGCCTATGTTGTAGTTGAATTAAAATCAAGGGATTTTGAAGCGGGGGATGCCGGTCAGTTAAACTTTTATATCAACCTTGTAAACGATAAATTAAAAGGGCCGAAAGACAATGATACGATAGGTATTTTACTTTGTAAAGGCAAAAACGAAATACTTGCAGAATATGCACTTAAAGGAATAAAGCAACCCATTGGAGTTGCAGGTTATGAATTTAGCAAAGCGGTACCTGCCGAATTAAAATCACAGCTCCCTGACATAGATGAATTAGAAAATAGCTTAAAGTGGGAAGGTATCGGTAACGTTATGGACTTTGCGAAGGGCTAATATTCAGCATTCAAAAACAAAAAATCTGGCGACAGAAAATTGCTAAACCGAGTCGTTTTTTTAGCAGTACGTAAAGGTTTATTTTTAAAAGGTATGCTAAAAAAACGACTCGTCAAAGTTAGAAAAAATGATTGGAATTTCCGACATTTGACTATCCTATATATGGGGAAAAGATTTCGACATTTAGGGTGCGGCTGTGATCCAACGAAGGAGCGAACTGCTAAATTTTTGGCCCGAGCGGCGTTGGCCTGTGCGACAAAAAATTTTGGAGTTGGCTTCGTTGGTCCCCTTTTTTGGTTACTTTTTTGGGGAAGCAAAAAAGTAACAAAACATTCCCTGTAATCAAAATAATAATATGCCGATTGAACAATATGGGGACACGAAAATAAGAAATCATGATAATGTTTTGTAATCATCCAAAGAGCAGACATGCCGATGTAACGTCAACCGATAACAGCGAACTTGAGCAACTTGCCCTATATTGCGACTGTGCAGGGGGCAAGCAGCTCAAGTTCACAAACCGGTAATTGAAATTGCTTTGAAAAATTTAATTACCCGGTTCAAAAAAAGGAAATGGTTATTTGTGATTATCGCAATAGTAATAATCCTTTTTTATTTCGCGCTCCCTACTCCCCTGTTCAATAAGCCGTATTCATACATCTTGCTCGACCGAAATGGCGAGCTTCTGCAGGCGCGGATTGCGAGTGATGGCCAGTGGCGTTTTGCGGGCGAAGGGGAATTACCACAAAAATTTGAGTTGGCATTATTAACTTTTGAAGACAAACATTTTTATCATCATCCCGGCATTAATCCCTGGGCAATTATACGTGCAGCTAGGTTGAACCTGTTGCAGAAAAAAATAGTAAGTGGTGGTAGCACCATCAGCATGCAGGTTATAAGACTTAGCAGGAATAAACCACGCACTATCTTTCAAAAATGTATAGAGCTTATGTTAGCGCTCAGGCTGGAATGTGCTTATAGTAAAAAAGAAATACTTGCCTTGTATGCAAACCATGCTCCGTTTGGAGGCAATGTAGTAGGCTTGCAAACCGCAGCATGGCGTTATTTTGGAAGAGATGCAAACCAACTTTCATGGGCCGAAGCTGCAAGTCTGGCAATATTGCCAAATAGCCCTGCTATGGTGAGGCCCGACAGGAACAGAAATATTTTATTATTAAAGCGAAACATGCTATTGGATGCGATGCAAAAAAGAGGCATCATAGATATTGAAACCTGTTTACTTGCAAAGCAGGAACCGATACCGCAAAAGCCATTGCCCTTACCCGAAGAAGCACCTCATCTTTTAGGCAGTATAACAAACGGTGTATTAATTCAGAAGAATAATTTTACACCCGTTATTCATTCAACGCTGGATGCTAAATTGCAACATGCCGTAACTAATATAATTGAACGGCATCATGTTATACTTGCGGCTAACGGCATTCAAAATGCAGCAGCAATAATAATGGATACAGAGCGTGGAAATGTGCTTGCTTATGTTGGCAATGTTTACCATCCCGAACAACCGGATATTGATAGTTATGTGGATATGATTCCGGCAAGGAGAAGTCCGGGCAGTACTTTAAAGCCATTGCTGTTTGCTGCTATGTTGCAGGATGGATTGATATTGCCACATGCATTGATAGCAGACATTCCTACACAGATTGCAGGTTATGCCCCGCAAAACTTCGACTTGCAGCATGATGGTGCGGTGGCAGCCAGCAGAGCCCTTGCACGCTCTTTGAATATACCTGCAGTACGTATGTTGCAACAGTATCGGGTTGAACGTTTTTATACCTTGTTGCAAAAACTTGAAATCAAATCATTGGATAAAGGTGCCATGCATTATGGCCTATCATTGATATTAGGTGGCGGCGAAAATTCTATGTGGGAAATTTGCGGTGTATATGCAAGTCTGGCCAGGATGTTAAATCATTATCCTGTTTATAATGGTCATTATAATTTAACTGATTTGCATGAACCAATCGTTGTTGAAAATAAAAACAAACAGGTTATAAAAGCAATCGATTGGCAAAACATGCCTGATAATTTTATACCCGGTGCAGGAGCAGTTTACAATACATTTGAAGCCATGCAGGATTTGATGAGACCTGGAGATGAATACTTATGGACATTGTTTAATTCATCAAAACATATTGCATGGAAAACCGGAACCAGTTTCGGATTCAGAGATGGCTGGGCCATAGGTATAACACCAAAACAAGTGGTGGCAGTTTGGACAGGCAATGCCGATGGCGAGGGCCGACCAACACTTACAGGCATTAGTACAGCAGCACCCATTATGTTTGAGATATTTAAATTATTACCGGATGCAGGTTGGTTTGAACTACCTTATGACGACATGCAACAAGTGGTTACCTGCAAACAAAGCGGATATATTGCATCGGCCATTTGTGATGATAAGGATACCATTTACACATCAAAGCATACAGGAAACTTACCTGTATGTAATTATCATCAATGGGTTCATACCGATATCACTAAAAAATTTCGAGTAAGCAGCGAGTGTATGCCGCCATCAAAAATGTTGCACCAATCGTGGTTTGTATTACCGCCTGCAATGGAATGGTATTATAAAAACCATAACCCCGATTACCGAACATTACCACCCTGGGCAAGTGATTGTTTGAATGCGCAAAATAACAGTGGTTCTATGGAGATGATTTATCCTAAAAAATTAACGGCTATTTATGTGCCGGTTGAACTCGATGGTAAGTCAGGCAGTTGTGTATTTGAGGTGGCACACAGAAACAAACAGGCAACAATCTACTGGCACCTGGATGATAAATATTTAGGCAGCACAAAAGAGTTTCACAGCTATGGTTTGAACCCCTCTGCGGGAAAACATACCCTTACACTGGTGGATGAAACCGGTGAACGACTGGAGCAATTATTTGAAGTGATGGTGAACAAATAACTTTATCACCAGGTTAATTTAAAATACGCCGGTCTACTAAATCGCATATTTATTTATTAACCTGTTTCATTTAAGCAATATCTTTATGGATCTTATTTTTGTTGCTAATGTTAGTATAAATACCATACCTTAGTTGGAAGTATTAAACAGAAAACAATATTGCAGGTAGTTTCTAAAGCATTAAACATTCAATGTATAAATCGCTGTTATTGTTCCTTATTTCAACCTTGCTGTTGCCGGCAATTGCCAACACTTGTTATGCACAAATTATACCCAATACCGGTATCATCTACTATTACAATTACACACCCGCAGTTTATGTTGACAGTTTAAGGGTAGTGGGTTCAGACAGCATTTATTATTTAAGGAAATTACCTGTAAGAACCTTTAAGCAGTTTAATGAATGCCTGCCCATGAAAATAAATACCATTTTAGGCTCGCATATAATTAAAAGGGTAAATGATATAGTAGTATTCAATAAGCAAAACGACAGTATTTTCTTCGACTATAATCAAACAGGTAACTGGAATCTGCAGCATAAAAATGATAGTTTACAATTACTTATTTTTTCAAAAATTACAGATTCGTCAACCGACACTATTTTTGGAGAAACCATCCCCGTAAGTGTGCTTTCATTTCTTTTTTTGAATTATACAGGCGACACCTTAAAAAATCATTGGATCAGCCAATCTATTCTAAAAATCTCAAATAAATATGGCTGGATCACTACTTATAACTGGAATAATTTCCCTTACAATGCTTCGAATGAAATGCCGGTAAAACTTATTGGAATCATGTCAAAAAACGGGAGTTCCAGGAAAGGCACATATAATAAATTTACGGAGCATACCCGGGTATATGAACCGGGTGATGAAATTCATGAAGAGTCATTTTCTGCGTATCCAAATTCAGGATACTTCAGATATGAAACCTCCAAAAGCAGTACCATAAAAAAAATACTTTCAAAACAAATTTATACGGATAGTACTTTGTATATGCAATACCGAACAATTGCTAACAGGCACGCATGGATTTCGAATTTCACGGCAAACGATTCGGTTGTTACCACTTTTGTAATAGATACAGTGCGCCTGGTAATTGATTTTAGTGCACTGCATTATCCATATAATTTAAATTCTTTTTGGGAAACAATTACCAACAATTACCATAACGGTTTTTACTTTGACCCCATTTTAAACAAATGGGCATATAATGATATGAATTATTTACGTTGGAGTAGTCAGCTTATCTATTATGAATGCTGGAGAGCAAAACCCGAACCGGGAGATCCATCGCCCAATTTTGTATATTACGATGGCATTGGCGGACCTTACGGCGAAGACCACTACGGTGGTATTTACTCATCCTATAACAAACTCTTGTACTTTAAAACAACAAGTGGAAAATGGGGCATACCCTTAAACATAGATGAGATTAAAAACCATACTACATTCACTATTTTTCCAAATCCTGCAAGTACTGAAATCACAATCACAACAGGTAATACGCATACCTTACATTTTAGTTTATATGATATGATGATGGAAACGGTATATGATATAACAACTCCGGATGCACAAAAATTGACCTTACCTATTTTAAATTCAGGCATTTATTTTTACCGCATTACCGACATGATAAATAATCATACTGTATCAGGTAAATTATTGCTTGAACACTAAAACAAAATGGCAGACCGTATTTTAAGAATCAGAAAATCTTTATAAATCTTTAAAATACTGCTTACCCATGATGAAATGTTGGTAGATAATACTTCCTTTATAGATACCCTTTAATTGTGAATGATCAATGTTTCTCTTAACTGTTTTACGCAGTTTAAACCATTTACCAAAGTGAAAATAGAATTGAACATGGGCGCGGTGTACAGCCATAAAATAATCGGTTTTCGCATTCATTAAAAAGAACAAAGAGCTCAATAAATCAAGGAAAGACCTTGTAAGAATGAACCACCACAAGGTATGTGCAGGCATATTCTTTAACAACATAATAAGCGAGTTGCGGAAGTTTAAAAATGTTTTTTGTGCATCTGCTTTCTGCAGTGTACTTCCTCCTAAATGATTAACATAAGCTGAACCAACGGCTATAATTTTATACCCTGATAATTGTAGGCGCCAGCACAAACCAATCTCTTCCATGTGCGCAAAAAAGTTTTCATCAAAGCCACCAACTTCTCTGAATGCCGCCGACTTAACGAAGAAACATGCACCACTGGCCCAAAACACTTCACGCGTATCATCATATTGTTGCTTGTCTTCTTCAAGAATTTCAAACACACGTCCACGACAAAAAACATAGCCCAGTTTATCCATATAACCGCCTGCAGCACCGGCGTATTCGAACATGCTTTTATTTTGATACTGCATTATTTTCGGTTGCGCAGCAGCTATTGATTCGTCGGCTTGCATAGCCGCTATTACAGGCTCTATCCAGGTGAGCGGCACTTCTACATCATTGTTCAGCAACACAAAAT
>JACMQU010000025.1 GCA_014376805.1 Bacteroidia bacterium | reverse complement strand
CTAGCTGCATTGGCATTGGTTTGGGGGAGGATACAGGCATGCTCATAACTGATGGCAATAAGATGCAGGCCATTGGAAGCGGCTTGGTAATTATTATTGATGGCCATGAGATACGCCATTGCAATATTGCTGATATTCCTGAAGGCAACCCCATTAGTGTAGAAAATATGAAGGTCCATTTTTGTGAAACAGGCAATGGCTATTTAGTGGAAGAACGAAAATTTATTATGGAAGTTGAAATTGGGGCCCTAGTTGAAAAAAAAATGGATGTAGAATAGAATAATAATCTCCTATACTTTTTTCTTATAATTTTATGGCAAAATATAAATATATAGCCATGAGTAAATACTACGTTAACCCTAAATCAACATTACTTTTCTTTTTATTGCTTTCGATGCTGCATATTTCAGCACAGCCAACTATTGGCTCTTTTTCACCTGCTTCTGGACCTATTGGTACGGTCGTAACAATTACTGGAACCAATTTTAGTACAACTGCAGGAAATAATATTGTTTTTTTTGGTTCAGTGAAAGCAGTTGTTACAGCAGCTACAACAACATCAATAATACTCGTAGTACCCGCTGGAACTACATATCAACCCATAACAGTAACTACGAGTAACCTTACGGCATATTCAGCAAAGCCTTTTGTGGTAACATTTACTGGGGGTGGGGCAATCACTGAAAGTTCCTTTTCCTCTAAAATAGACTCTTCCACCGGTTTCAACCCTTACAATACATGTATTGGAGATATTGATGGTGATGGAAAATCTGACATTGTAACAGCGAATGGTTCATATCCATATTCTTTATCCATTTCCAGAAACACGAGTACTAATGGAAATATTTCATTTGCAAACAAAGTGGAATTTACAACGGGGCTTGTGCCTTTTTATGTTGTAACTGGTGATTTGAATGGTGATGGAAAATCCGACATTGTTATTGCAAACAGTGCTTCAAACAATATTTCAGTATATAAAAATTCAAGCACGGCAGGTACAATTTCTTTCTCTTCGATAACTAATTATGTAACTGGCACAAGCCCTAATAGTATAATAATTTGCGACCTTGATGGCGATGGTAAACCTGATATTGCTGTAACGAATTATAGTGCTGGCACTTTCTCAATATTGAAGAATACAAGTATCGGGGGCAGTATTTCATTTGCTGCTAAAGTAGATATTTCTACTGGGGCAAACCCCTCAAATATACGTTGTAGCGATTTAGATGGAGATGGTAAACCAGATTTGGTTCTTGGGAATCAAGGTGGAAATACGCTTTCTTTCTACAAAAACATAAGTATTGTCGGTGCAATTTCCTTTGCATCAAAAACCGATCTAGGTGCGGGCACGGCTGCATCATTTGCATTGGGTGATATTGACAATGATGGAAAACAGGATATAGCAAGTTCATTAGGTGTTTTTAAAAATACCAGTACACTTGGTGCAATTTCTTTCGCATCCATATCATTGATTTCTGGTGCTGGCGGTAATATCTCTTTAGGAGATATTGATGGAGATGGAAAAATAGATATTGTTTCATCAAACGAAGGTTCCAATTCTGTCTCTGTTCTTAGAAATACTTCTAGTACAGGTACAATATCTTTTGCCATAAAAGCGGAATACATAACCGGGGAATCACCAAATAACAATGTGAATGGTGATTTGAATGGTGATGGAATGCCTGAGATAGTAACGGCAAATTCAACGGCTAACAGCATTTCAATTTTTAAAAACAAAGTCAACGGACCGAACATTGTTTCTTTTTCACCAACTAGTGCACAAAGTGGCAATTCAGTAACAATTAACGGCACCAATTTTACAGGGATAACATCAGTAACATTTGGCGGGGTTGCCGCTGCGTCTTTTAATGTGGTATCCTCAACAATGATAACAGCTATCTTAAGCAGTAGCGGTGCAAGCGGAAGCGTTAATGTTTCTAATACCATTAATACTGGCGTGGTAGGCGGGTTTGCTTTTTTAGCACCTCCTGTCATTACTGGATTTACACCTACAAGCGGAACTAATGGCAGTACAATCACTATTACAGGGTCAAATTTTACCTCTACCACATCTGTAAGTTTTGGAGGTACGGCGGCAACATCTTTTACAGTCCTTTCACCATCAACAATTACTGCTGTTGTTGGTGCGTCTACCTCTGGAAATGTTCAGGTAAATAATCCTTATGGCTCATCGTCATTGACTGGTTTCACCTATAATAATTTAACGCCAGCAATAACTTCGTTTTCTCCAACCTCCGGCATAGTTGGTACCATAATAACAATTACAGGAACAAATTTTACAGGCACTTCATCAGTAAAATTTGGCGGTATTCCTGCAGCGTCTTTTACAATATTATCGCCAACTACCATAACCGCTATTTTAGGGAATGGAACATCTGGAAACATCAGTGTAACTTCTCTTAATGGTATTTCAAATTTGTCTGGTTTTAATTATATAACCCATCCGTCAATTGTTTCATTTTCTCCGCTTTCAGGAATTGCAGGAAGTATAGTTACAATTTCAGGTTTAAACTTCAGCAATATCAATAACAACAATTTAGTGTACTTTGGTTCAGTTAAAGCAGTGGTTACTGCAGTAACCCCCAATTCACTTTCTGTCATTGTTCCGGTAGGAGCTACTCAAAAACATATATCAGTTACTACTAATAATTTAACTGCTTATTCGGCTAAGCCATTTATCCTAACGTTTACTGGTGGCAATACAGCTTTCAGTAGCAGTTCCTTTGAGCCACGAGTGAACTTACCTATTAATGGTAGGGGGGAATGTATTGTAAGTTCAGATTTAGACGGAGATGGTAAACCTGATTTGATTGTAGCAGGCGGTTATGATGATAGTTTACATATTATAAGAAATAATAGCACTGTAGGTACCATATCTTTCAATCAACGTTTGGGATTTTTTTTAGGAGCAGATGCTTTAGTGACGGGCTGTGCGGTTGGAGATTTGAATGGCGACGGTAAGCCCGATGTAGTTGCTTTAGCTTACTGGTCAAATAAGGTATATGTTTATCAAAACAATAGCACAACTGGCAATATCTCGTTTTTACCCCCTGTTCAATTTACAACAGATCCAGGTCCCAATAATGTTGTTATCACTGATATTGATGGGGATGGTAGACTGGATGTGGCAGTGGCATGCTATATTCAAAGTACAATTTCTATATTAAGGAATAACACTCTGTCCAATGGGGAAATAACTTTTTTAAACAGGGTTAATTTAACGGGAATACAACATCCAGGCTGGATTACTTTTGGTGATATTAATGGTGACAATAAATTTGATTTGATTACCTCTAGTTTCGAAGGCAATACCGTTTCTGTATTCCCAAATTCTAGTAGTGAAGGAACCATAGCATTTAGTACGAGGATTGATCTTACTTGTGGAAATTATCCTTATGGTGTTTCAGTTGGGGATATTGATGGTGACGGAAGAACGGATATTGCAGTTACAAGTACATGGGACAATGGCTTTTCAATTTTAATGAATCAAACTACCAATGGGAATATTGCCTTTTCTTCAAAAGTGGATTACCCCACAGGTGTTTTTCCTTATGATATTGCAATAGCAGATTTGAATGGCGATGGCCAATCAGATATCGCCCTAGTTAATGAGTATTCTCATACGATTACAATTTGCAAAAACAATAGTACAATCGGAACTTTAAATATATCCGCTGCTGTAAACTATAATTCTGGACACGCACCTTATGCTTTAAGTATTGTGGATATCGATGGTGATGGCAAAATGGATATTGCTACATCAGGAGTTTCAGGATCCAGTAACTTGGGAGTATTTAGAAATGCTCAAACAGTAATTGTTCCATTAAACATTCTATCCTTCAATGGACAACTTTCTTCAAATCAAACTCTTCTAAAATGGCAAACAGCCAATGAAACCAATACATCCATTTTCATAATTGAACATTCAACGGATGCTATTTCTTTCTCAAATATTGGAAAGCTTTCTGCAGCAGGTGAAAGCTATAATATTAGAAATTATTTTTTTACACATACAACCCCAAAAAAAGGTATCAATTACTACCGTTTGAAGATGGTAGATGCAAATGGAAAGTTTACGTATAGTCAAGTTATTCAAATAAGATTAAATGATAATAAAAACATAATGTCAATTCATCCAAACCCTGCAGGAGATTATGTTATAGTTGAACATCCAAATACTGATATTCCCGCACAAATCAGTTTTAGAGATATAAGTGGTAAATTGATATTGACCAACCAAGTAAGCAAAAATGCCTCGCATACCAAAATTGTTATAAAAGGCTTGCTCGCTGGAACCTATCAAATCATATGGACTGATGGAGTTTACATGCTAACGCAAATCCTTTTAAAACAGTAACACAAATTTTTTAATTTTTCTTCAAAAAACTCCCCAAAATTTTAACAACCACTTATATTTCCACTAATAACTCCATTTTCAATTTTCCCTTTATTCAATTATGTTTGCCAACTCTCTTTAAAACCAAAACGATGAACTTTAAGAAGACCAATAACATTGTAGGATGGATTGTTTGTT
>JACMQU010000024.1 GCA_014376805.1 Bacteroidia bacterium | reverse complement strand
CAAAAGCTTTAGCCTTTTCAATACCTTCAGGTAGATAATTAAAACTCGCTTCGGATGCATTATGTTTAATAATGCCAATAGGGATAAGAAAACTAAATGTAGATTGGGTATTAGATATTAAAGACCAATGCCAAAACGGACATACTAAATTCTTTTTTAAACAATGGGGTGGCACCAATAAAAAGAAAGCAGGATGGCTAATTGATGGTAAAACTTATCAGGAAATGCCAGAGTTTGAAAGGCAAATGGCCGGATGTAAAATTTGATATTCTGAAGCCTACCTTTATTTCATATTTCTTCTCAGAATTCTATCGTAAATTTCTTTCTAATTCATTCCCTCAAAGCGTAGCCAAATCAATAACAAACCTGTACCTCACATCGCCATTCAGCATGCGTTCGTATGCTTCATTTATATCTTTCATCGCTATTACTTCTATCTCTGATACAATATGGTGTTCGGCGCAAAAATCTAACATCTCCTGTGTTTCGGGTATGCCGCCAATCATTGATCCTGCAAGGCTCTTGCGACCGCCTATTAAGTTAAAGCCGATGATTTCGGTGGGTGTTGGTGGTGCACCTACACATATGTGAACGCCATTGGTTTTTAATAACGATAAGTATAAGTTATAGTCATGTGGTGCAGAAACGGTATCAATAATAAAATCAAAATAACCTTTAACAGCATCCAGGTTTTGCGTGTTGCTTGTGAGCACAAATTTATGTGCACCCAGTTTTTTTGCATCGGCTTCTTTGGCGGCAGTATGACTTAACATGGTTACTTCGGCTCCAAATGCAACGGCAAATTTTACGGCCATGTGTCCTAATCCCCCAAGTCCGAGTACACCAATTTTATGGCCTTTACCCACCTTCCAGTAACGCAAGGGCGAGTATGTGGTGATGCCTGCACATAACAAGGGAGCTACTGCTGCAAGAGGCAATTTATCTGAAATGTGCAGCACAAAATCTTCATTCACCACAATGTGATTTGAATAGCCACCATACGTTTGAGTTACGCCGTCGCGTTCAAAAGAATTGTAAGTACCTACACTGCCGTTGGTGCAGTATTGTTCAAGTCCCTGCTCACAGTTATTACATTCCCTGCATGAGTTAACAAGGCAGCCTACGCCGGCAAGATCGCCCACTTTAAATTTTTTAACATCACTACCAACTTTGGTAACGCGTCCAACAATTTCGTGTCCTGGTACCATCGGATATTTCGAGCGCCCCCATTCATCTCTCACCTGGTGAAGGTCTGAATGACAAACCCCGCAGTATTGAATATCAAACGCAACATCATGCGGACCCGGTTCGCGTCTCTCAAAACTCCATGGTTCTAACGGTGCACTTTTAGCCGGTGCGGCATAACTTTTAGCTGTAGTCATAATAATTCAAAAATATATTTATTCTTCGGTTCGCAATAAGAAAAGTTTTAGTGTGAATCTTTTTATACTACCATCGCGTAATTCGTGCTTCTTCCGCCCGATTGCTCTTTGCAAAGAATCTTTTCGTCAATTAAACCCTGTATGTCCCGAAGTGCTGTATCTGCCGAGCACTTCGCTATTTTTGCCCATTTGGATGATGTTAGTTTTCCATCAAATCTGTTCAGTAATTTATTGATCAATAATTTTTGCCGATCATTAAGCGGTGTATTTGTATGCTTTTTCCAAAAATCTGCCTTGTAAAGTACTTTTGAAAGTGTTTGATCTGTTGCCTGTAATGCATGCATTAAACAGTTTAAAAACCATTGTAGCCAGCGTGTGATATCGATTGAGCCAGTTTGGATTTTCTCAAGTATTTCATAATACCCTTTACGTTCCACACGAATCTGAGCAGACATGCTGTAAAATCTTTGTTGCGATTCATCTGCCCTTGCCAGTAATAAATCTGTTAGGGCTCTTGCGATCCTTCCATTACCATCTTCAAAAGGATGGAGGGTTATAAACCATAAATGTGCTACGCCTGCCTTCACTACCGGATCAAGTGTTTCTTCTTTATTGAACCAATTTAAAAAGGTTTTCATTTCTGTTTTAAGCACTGTTGCATCCGGTGCGCGGTAATGAATTTTTTCTTTACCCATTGCGCCCGAAACCACCTGCATCGGCCCGGTTGAATCATCTCTCCACTTGCCAGTTAAAATTTGATACATACCGCTCCACCCGGATGGGAATAATGAAGATTGCCATCCATACAAGCGTTTCGCTGAAAGTGGTTCATTGTAATGTTGGGTGGCATTCAACATCATTTCAACCATGCCGTCAACATTCCGGTCGGATGGAATTAAACCGGATATGTCCATACCTAATCGTCGTGCAATAGATGATCTTACCTGATCAGGGTTCAATTGCTCTCCTTCAATCTCTGTTGATTTTAAAACGTCTAAAGTAAGTGTATCCAATAGTGCATCATTGCGTAAGGCAAAGCCTAAACCTTCCATTTTACCGGTTAACCTGCCCTGAAGGTTTCTTACTTTGCCTAATACCAAATGCAAAGCTTCATGATCCCAGGTAAAATCGGGCCATTTAGCACGTTGATAGATGTATGGTTTCATTTGATAAGGTTACATTTAACCCCTCAAATTTAACAAATCCATTCGGATTATCAAAATTATCTCCGCAAAATATGCGGTAATTAATCCTAAATTGATGCGGAGAATAATACCCTTAATCTCCGCAAATGATGCGGAGATTACCGCAGCTATTCTCCGCATTCAGGAAGAAAACATTAAATCGTGTTTGTATTAACTCTGTAAAGTAGCCGTTAAACTAATCGTTAAATTTAATGCTTTACTTACAGGACAATCAGTTTTTGCACCGGCAGCAATTGTCTGAAACTGTTCCTCATTAATACCGGGAACTTTAGCGGTTACCGATAACGCTGAAGTAGTGATTACACCATTGTCTAAGCTAACGTTAGCGGTGGTTTCTAAACTTTCTGGTACGAAGCCAGCTGCTGTTAAATCGGCACTTAACTTCATCGTAAAGCATCCGGCATGTGCTGCGGCAATAAGTTCTTCGGGGTTAGTTCCTACACCTTCGGCAAACCTGCTGTTAAATGAATATTGCGTTTTGTTAAGCGTAGTGCTTTGTGTGGTAAGTGTACCTTTACCTTCTTTTACTGTTCCGTTCCAAACGGCTGTTGCATTGCGTTTCATGTTTTTTATAGTTTTGAATGTTTAATTGATAATTGTCGTTAGAAAGATAAAGTTAAAATGCGAAACAACTACACCCTGAAATAATATTTTGAGTTTTTTTCACTCTTGATTTAAAACTAAATTCATTTCGCATTTCAAGCGTAATGCCTATTTACTCCACGTCCCACAACAATGCTCCACGCCCCACGCTCACCCTTTCAACGCATTTGCTACCACTTGCATCAGTTTATCTATCTCCTGTTTGTTGTTATAAATATGTGTTGAAACACGCAAAGAATTTAACCCATTTTCGGCAACACTGCGTATGCGGATCTTATTCTCGGCAGCCATCGTGTAAAATTTTGTGTATTCAACACCTTTAATTCTGAACCCGTTTACTGCGCATCGTGAGCGTTCCTCGGTGGGTGTTATCAGTTCTATTTTATCACCAAAACTTAACAAATGATCTTGTACATACTTACCCAATGTTTTAATTCGGTTATGAATATTTTCAATGCCTATGCTGTCAATAAAATCTATGGCTGCATCTACACCTTTGTATAAACCCGATGCCTGAGTTCCGCCATAATACCGATGTGCATTGTTGGCATATTCTCCCATAGGTATCGGTTTAAGTGCCATGTTCCATTTTGCATTATCGCTGCCGCCACCAACAAAATAAGGTTGTAAGGTTTCCATAAAATCTTTTCTTACATATAAAAAACCTGTTCCTTTTGGACCCAGCATCCATTTATGACAACAACTTGCATAGGTATCGCAACCCATATCATGCAGGTCTAACGGCATCATTCCGGGGCCGTGTGCACCATCAATAACGGCATATATTCCTTTTTCCTTTGCCCATTTACAAATTTCTTTAACAGGTAAAATTTGTCCTTGTGTACATGGAATATGCGGCACTGCAACTGCCCTTGTTTTTTTTGTATACAATGCAGTAATGCGGTTTAAGGTTTCATCGGCAGTGGAGGCGGGAGTAAATACTTTAATTACAATACCATCAACCCTTCTTCGGTTCAGCCAGGGTAAAGCATTGCCTACATGCTCATGCGTGGTGAGAATTACCTCATCATCTTTTTTTAATGGCAGTCCCCAGCATGCTATATTAATACCATCGGTTACGTTATGTGTTAAAGCAATCTCATCTTCATTGGCGCCAACAAATTTTGCAAGCTTGCCCGATGTAGCTTCCCAGCCGCCATAGTTGCCAAACATATCGCAATCCATCATACCCTTTCTTACTGCCTCAATAACCGGATAAGGCGATGGGCCCATCGTGCCATTGTTTAAATACGCCACATCTTTTGTAAGCGGAAATTGTTGGCGTACCAGTTGCCAGTATTGCTCATCATTCGGATCAACAATACCCATACTTTCAGGCAGGGCAGGAACGGGTAAAAGAAAATCTGCACTGGCTGCCTTATTAAACGTAACACTCCCGATTAAAGCCGCAGCACTGTGCTTAATAAAATTTTTTCTGTTAACTGGCATCGCTGTTTTTAATAGTGAGACAAGGTATTAATTTTTTGCTGGATAGCAAATGAGGGTTTGCTAACTTAGGTTTTTGTGTTTAGCTTCCAGAAGTTATGATCACAGCCTGATTATAACTTGCCTTAAACCAAATAGGTATTTCTGATTGATTTATGAATTTAATGGAATCATAAATAAAAGCAATTTTAGATATAAAAGACATTCCTTGCACTTGTTGAAATAACTATCAATGTTAGAACGCTTGTTGATGCCCTGATTTTATCATTAATCGCAGCAAACTATCATAAATACTTTATAGCATTTCTACTCAAAAATCATAAATTCGCAGCCATTTAAATTTGTTCATGAAGGAAATGTACAGGGTAATTGGTGTAATGAGCGGTTCGTCTATGGATGGTGTTGATGTAGCGTATTGCGAAATTTATTATAAGAATAACAACTGGCAATTTGAAATTAAAGTTGCACATACTTTTCCCTATGATGAAAAATGGCGCATCACACTTTCACAATTATATAAACAATACATAGAGGTTTTTCCTAAAACACATGCTTTTTATGGAAGGTATTTAGGTGAGTTAATTAATAAGTTTATTAAATCGCATCACCTTTCTGTTGATCTGATTGCCTCGCATGGTCATACTATTTTTCACCAGCCTGCATTTGGCTTTACTGCACAAATTGGCGACGGGTCTGCAATATCTGCCGAAACCGGTTTGCCTGTAGTATGCGATTTCAGAAGTATGGATATAGCCCTTGGTGGCCAGGGAGCACCACTGGTGCCTGTTGGCGACCGTTTGCTTTTTGGAAAATATGAAGCGTGTTTAAATTTGGGCGGCATCGCTAATATTTCGTTTACAGTTGGCGATCAGATGAAAGCATTTGATATTGGACCCTGTAATATTGTTCTGAACCGGGTTGCCCGTTGGCTAAATAAACCATACGATGATGAAGGTAAGATTGCTGCAAGTGCTAACGTTGATACCTACTTACTGGAGAAGCTTGAAGTATTACCTTACTACCGGATAAATGGGGCAAAGTCTTTAGGCAGAGAGTGGATTAATGAATCGTTCTGGCCTATTGTAAAAAGTTACCCCAATATGCGTGAAGAGGAAAAAATGGCTACGCTTGCACAACATATTGCCAACCAGATTGCAATTAGTGTAAATGAACATAAATTGCAAAAAATTCTGGTAACAGGTGGTGGTACTTTTAATAAACACCTCATTGGGTTGATCCGCAAACACACAGATGCTGAACTAGAGATCCCAACAGATGCAATAGTTAATTTTAAAGAGGCATTAATATTTGCCTTCCTCGGTGTTTTACGCATCAGAAATGAAGAGAATGTTTTAAGCAGTGTAACCGGTTCAAAACAAAATCATATTGGCGGGGCATTATATGGTAATTTTAAAGAACTGATTTAAAAAAAACAGCTAAGATTTGGAAGTATAATAAATACAACATGCAATTACAAAAGTTAATAAAAAAATACGAAGAGAAACAACCTGAAATTGTTTTTGAATGGAAGGACAGTGAAACAGAAGCGGAAGGCTGGGTAGTAATAAACTCGCTACGTGGCGGAGCTGCAGGCGGAGGTACCCGCATGCGTAAGGGGTTAAACAAGCACGAAGTTACTTCACTTGCTAAAACCATGGAGATTAAATTTACGGTTGCCGGCCCTGCTATTGGTGGCGCAAAATCAGGAATAAATTTTGATCCGGCTGATCCCAGAAAAAAAGGTGTACTGGAACGTTGGTATAAGGCAGTATATCCCTTGCTTAAAAACTATTATGGTACGGGCGGAGATTTGAATGTAGATGAAATTCATGAAGTAATTCCTATTACTGAAACTTATGGTTTACTTCACCCGCAGGAAGGGGTTGTGAACGGACATTTTAAAGTTGGTGATACTGAAAAACAAATCAGGATCAGTAATTTAAGAACGGGTGTATCAAAGGTAATTACTGATGAACGTTTTACGCCGGTGGTGGAACGCGGTTACCTTGTTGCAGATATGATTACCGGTTTTGGTGTTGCCGAAGCGGTGCGTCATTATTATGGCATTTGGGGTGGAAATATTAATTTTAAACGCGCCATCATTCAAGGATGGGGAAATGTGGGCGCCGCTGCTGCTTATTACTTGAGTTTATATGGTGTTTTAATTGTTGGAATCATTGATCGGAATGGAGGGCTCATTAACCCGGCAGGTTTTACCAAAGAACAAATTAAAGACCTGTTCTTAAACAAAAAAGGAAATACCCTTGAACACCCGGATATGATGAGTTTTGAAGAAGTGAATACGAAAATCTGGTCAACGGGTGCTGAGATTTTTGTGCCTGCTGCTGCCTCGCGTTTAGTAACCAAAGAGCAAATTGATGAAATGACAGATAATGAACTGGAAGTAATTAGTTGCGGGGCTAATGTACCTTTTGCCGATGAAGAAATTTTTCTCGGACCTATTTCAAATTATACAGATGATCATGTTGCCGTTATTCCTGATTATCTCGCCAATTGTGGAATGGCCAGAGTGTTCGCTTACTGTATGAGTACTGAAGTTGTTGATTTAAGTGATGAAGCTATTTTTAAAGACACTTCAAAAACTATCTGGCAGGGTTTAATGCGTTTACATCAGTTTAATCCAAAACATAAAGGTCTGCTTAAAAAAAGTCTGGAAATGGCATTAATCAATCTTGTAAAATAAAAAATTACTTCTTTTTTGATCACGAAGTTATTTGAGAATTGTTATTTATTATTTATTGCAACTATTATTTGAAAAAATGAAACTATATATTTTTATAAAATAATGGATTGGAGTTTTTTACAACTACCGTATTTAGATAATACAATTCGCAAATACATAACTTGCGGATTAATTATATTACTTGGCTTTGTCTTTAGCAGACTTATTGCAAGATTTGCCTCAAGCCTATCTTACAGGATTTTTAAAACACTTTCACGTGCTCAGTTTCATGCCGAATTTGTTTCTTTATTTACCCTCCCTTTCAGGCAACTTGTAATAGTTATTTCCCTCTATGTTGCGCTCAATCAACTTACCTTTCCGGTGGCATGGGAATTTAGTAAGGTAAATGAATTTGGGCTTAGGTGGTTTTTAAATACCCTGTTTTTAATCGCTTTAATTGTTGTGATCACAAAACTGTTTTTAAAAGTAACAGAATTTGTTGAGTATGTGCACTACAACCTCGAAGGAACAAAAATGAGTAAGGATCTGGCCTCTTTCTTAAAAGAACTGACAAGAATTCTTATTTATGTATTGAGTTTCTTTGCCATTCTTGCTAAAGCATTTGAAATAAATATAACAGCACTGGTAGCAAGTTTGGGTATTGGTGGACTGGCCATAGCACTGGCTGCGCAGGATACCCTGGCAAACCTGATCGGATCTTTTATTATTTACCTTGACAAACCTTTTCAGGTTGGCGATGTTGTTGATTTGGGCGAGGTAAAAGGTACTGTAGAACGGATCGGTTTTAGAACAACGCGCATCCGAACGCTTGAGAGAAGCCTGCTTATTGTTCCTAACAAAAAAATCATTGATTCAAACCTTAATAATATTACCCAGAGTTCGCAACGCAGGGTAAAATTTATACTGGGCTTAACTTACCAAAGTCAAACAAGTGATATCCTTTCCATCATAGGTGAAATTAAAGAAGCCATTCACGCAGAAAATCCATTAACGGCGGTAGAAATGACCGTTCATTTTTCAGACATAGATACAAGTTCATTAAATGTACTTGTAATCTATTTTGTGAACTCTAATGAGTATGAAATTATGATTGCGGTTAAAGAACGGATTAATGTTAAAATTATTGAGATTGTAAGAAACCATGGGTGTAATTTTGCCTATCCGTCTCAAACCGTTTTTATAGCAAAATAAGTATCAAGCTGGTTGATCTGGCATTCAATATAACTTCGAACTATAAATGATCATGCAATGAAAATTACAGGAATTACGATTCTTCTCTTAACAACAATTATAACAGGGATTATTTTTTACATTAAATATAAAACCAATAATGTGAGGGATGAAAAAAAACTTGCTGCTTATATTGACAAAGATGCAAATAAATTTATTGCCGAAGCAAATTCTTACGGACTTGTAATTGGGGTTTTTAAGCAGGGCAAAACATATATAAAAGGGTATGGAACTATTGAAAATGGGCAAACTATGCTGCCCGATAGTACAACTGTTTTTGAGTTGGCTTCAACCAGCAAAATCTTCACCACTTCGACCTTGCAATTATTGATAGATACGGGAGAATTAAAACCTGATGATAAAATACAAAATTTATTGTTTGACAAAGTTAAGTTGCCGGCCTCAGCTCAAAATACAACACTCCTACATTTGGCTACACACCTTTCAGGCTTTCCAGGATTGCCCAATTCTTTTATTGCTAAAATGACAGACGAAACGAATCCTTATGCAGAATTAATTACGTCTGATATTTACAATTATCTTAGTTCATGTGAAGGGAAAAATATAGAGGGAACTTTTGAATATTCTAATTTTGGAATGGGATTGTTAGGCCATTTATTAGAATTAAGAACTTCTGAAAAATATGAACAATTGGTGAAAAACAGATTGTTATTTCCTTTAAAAATGACCAATACTTTTATTACACCCGACAGTAGCAATAAAGATAAAATAATTCAGGGTTATAATGACCAAGGTCAAAAAACACCTGTTTGGGCTGATCATGTTTTAACAGGTGCCGGCTCATTTTTATCAAATGCAACTGATATGATTAAATTTATTAAGGCCAACCTGAGTGAAAATGCAACCACAATTTCAAAATCATTATTGAAAACACATTTACCACAATTAAAATCTAATTCGGGTTTGGGGTGGATGCTGCCTGATAAATATGATAGATTAATTGGCAACCAAAACATTGTTTGGCATAATGGAATGGCGGGAGGATATGCTAGTTTCATGGCAATAGATAAGGCAAATAATTATGGAATGATCATTCTGTCTAATAAAGCAGTTGACGTAACAAAATTAGGAATGAAATTAACACTGGTTGTAAGATCGCAATCGTGGGAAGAATAAAACTTGTATAGGATAACATATTCTTTGTTTACATTTTAATTCTTTCCCTGTTTAAAAGTGTAACTTTGCATTATATTTTATGAGTGATCCAATAAAACACGAATGCGGTATCGCAATGATTCGCCTGCTTAAGCCTCTTAGTTTTTACCAGCAAAAATATGGCTCTGCCCTTTACGGACTAAAAAAAATGTACTTGCTTATGGAAAAGCAACACAACCGCGGGCAAGATGGAGCAGGTGTGGGTGTGATTAAATTTGATCCGGAACCTGGTGAAGCTTTTATTTTTAGACAAAGGGCAAACGGAAGTGGTGCTATTGCTGAGATTTTTGATAAAGTTTCTGATAAAATTGATAAGTCGGGCACTAAAGAACAAATTAAAAATCCTGATTACCTGAAAAAACATGCCCCGTTTGTTGGCGAATTATACCTTGGTCATTTACGGTATGGAACCCACGGCGGCAACAGCAAAGATCTTTGTCATCCCTTCATTCGCGGTAATAACTGGATGAGCCGGAATTTAATGCTTGCAGGTAATTTTAACCTTACCAATGTAGATGAACTCTTTGAACTGCTTATTGAGTTGGGTCAACACCCAAGAGAAAAAGCCGATACCGTTACCATGCTTGAAAAAATGGGACACTTTTTAGATGAGGAGGTACAACGTAATTTTACACGCCTTAAACTGGAAGGACACTCAAACAGGGATATTAGTAACCTGATGTGCGCGCATGTAAATGTAGAAACTATCCTACGCCGTTCCTTACGTGATGCTGATGGTGGTTATGTTATGGCAGGAATAATCGGACACGGTGATGCATTTGTAGTTCGCGATCCTAATGGGATCAGACCATGCTATTATTACCAGAACGATGAAATATTAGTAGTAACCAGTGAAAAGCCAGCTATTATGACGGGCTTTAATATTGCGCACAGGGATATAAAAGAATTAGGCCCCGGCAATGCCCTTATAGCGCGTAAGAATGGCCAAATAAAAGAAGTTAATATTATACCACCCGGAGAACGTAAATCGTGTTCCTTTGAGCGTATTTATTTTTCGAGAGGGAATGACCGCGAAATTTATAAAGAGCGGAAAATGCTAGGTTATTTACTTGCTGATAAAATTATGAAGGCTGTAAATTATGATTTTAAGGACACGGTATTCTCCTATATTCCAAATACGGCGGCTGTTGCCTTTTATGGCATGATAGATGGTATTAGCGAGTTGCTCGATAACTGGAAAGTAGAAGAGATCAGAAAACTTGGTTACGACCCTGACCCCTTGCAGATTAAAAAGATTTTATCGGTTCACCCCAGAAGAGAAAGAGTAGCCGTTAAAGATGCTAAGTTGCGCACTTTTATAACAGATGATGAACACCGGGAAGATATGGTGGCTCATGTATATGATGTTACTTACGGAGTTGTAAATAATCAGGTAGATACCCTTGTTGTGATAGATGATTCTATTGTTAGAGGTACTACTTTAAAATCAAGCATTCTCAGAATCCTGGACAGATTGCATCCTAAAAAAATCATTATTGTTTCCTCTTCTCCGCAAATCCGTTATCCCGATTGTTATGGTATTGATATGAGTCGAATGAATGATTTTGTTGCATTCAGAGCAATGGTTTCTTTGTTAAAAAGTAATAGAAAAGAATCATTGTTAAATGAAGTGTATCATAAATGTAAGGCACAGGCAAATTTGCCGAAAGAAGTTATGATTAACTATGTTAAAGATTTATACAGTTGTTTTACGGATGATCAGATCAGTAAGCGGATTGCAGAAATTGTAACCCCTGATGATATTCTGGCAGAAGTGGATGTACTTTATCAAAGCATTCATAACTTGCATGAAGCTTGTCCGAACCATTTGGGCGATTGGTATTTTAGTGGCGATTATCCTACCCCAGGCGGAAACAAAGTAGTGAATAATGCCTTTATCAATTATATGGAAGGCAATACTGCACGTGCTTATTAACCCTGCTTATTTAAATACAAAATATAAATGCTAATTTAGCCTGAACACAAATAAAAGACAGTAATTATGTCAATGATTCTGAAAAGTGAGAACCTGGTAAAACGTTATAAGAAACGTACCGTTGTTAACAATGTTTCTATTGAAGTTCACCAGGGAGAATGTGTTGGTTTGCTGGGCCCCAATGGTGCCGGTAAAACAACTACCTTTTATATGACAGTTGGTTTAATAAAGCCGGATGAAGGGGAAGTGTACCTTAATGATGAAAAAATAACCAACCTGCCTATGTATAAAAGGGCGCAGAAGGGTCTTGGTTATCTTGCTCAGGAAGCTTCTATATTTCGCACTTTAAGTGTGGAAGACAATGTGAAAGCTGTTTTGGAAATGACAGAATTAACCAAAGTAGAACAGGCAGAAAAACTAGAAACTTTAATGGAAGAATTTGGCTTAAACAGGGTAAGAAAAAGTATGGGAAATGTACTGAGTGGAGGGGAGCGGAGAAGAACAGAAATTGCACGTGCCCTTGCTGTAAACCCTAAATTTATTTTATTAGATGAACCTTTTGCCGGAATTGACCCTATTGCTGTTGAAGATATTCAACAGATTGTTGCTAAACTGAAACATAAAAATATTGGTATTTTAATTACCGATCATAATGTTCACGAAACCTTATCTATTGTAGACCGTGCTTATTTATTATTTGAAGGCAAAATATTAAAAGGAGGCACTGCCAGAGAACTTGCCGATGATGAAATGGTTAGGAAAGTTTATTTAGGGCAGAACTTTGTATTGAGATAATTTGCATTATTTTTGATATTAATCAATAATCTTAACACCTTTAATAAGAAGTGTAGTTATAGCCATAAAAATTTACAGACTAAGCAATACATGAAAAAAATAATTTTGTTTGCGATATCAGCATTGATATTTAACGCTTGCAGCAATGAACCTAAACTGAATAAACAGGAAGAAAGCGAAGTTGATAACCAGGTAAACAGGGATCAGTTAGCCATGGATTCTCTGGAGAATGCAATTAAATCTCAGATGGAAGAGTTGGATGCTGATAGCACAGGTGCAGATAGCCTATAAAATAAGACACTTTTTTAAAGACGTCTTTTACGAATAATTAATTTCTATCAATAACTGAATAAGGTACTTTTACATTACCTGATCCAGTAATGTTGATGCATCATTGAACTTTGGTTTGTGCTGGTTAGCTTTTATTTACAGCATCTTTAAATAATATAAAAATTAACACAAACTGTAACCTTAAAAAACTTATGCATAGTTTTTATAAAAAGTGAATTAATTGAATTGCTTAATAAATTTCTGCACTTAGGGAATAGGGAACAAGTTACGCTGACTTTATACACATGTACCATAAATTTTAAAGTTATCTTTATAAAAATTTCTGTAACTTCACACCAAATATTTTAAAAGTTAAATGTTATAAAACTTTTAACTTTTAAATAAGTTGTTATACAAAAATTCAATTTATGGTAAAATGAAAGCCAGCCAGATTTCTTACAACCAGGTGGACGTTTATCAGTTGCAATCGTGGGATTTAAGTATCACAAGAGATTTTGATAATCTGATAACCTTACTTGCTCAGATTTGTGAAGTTCCCATTTTAACAATTGCCTTAAATTATAACAGCAAACAATTGTTCCTGGCTAAAACTGGTATTGAACTAAATGAAATTCCCTTAACGCAGGCTTTTATTGCTGCTGATCCCACAACCTTATTGATAATTCCGGATGCACTAAAAGATCTTAGGTTTCATAACCATGCGCTGGTAACAGGTTCCCCAGATATTCGTTTTTGTGGGAGTCAACCGCTGTTAACAGAAAAAAACGAATTACTTGGCCACCTGACAGTTTATGATAAAATTCCCCGCGTATTATCAGAAAAACAACTTTTCGCATTACAGGCGATAGCAAAACAGGTGGTGGCTTTACTTAGATTGAGGTCTGAGGTGGCAGTGTTAAAAAAAGCGGATGTAGATTCGAGAAGTAGTGATGAGCAAATGAACACTATTTTTTATAATGCAATAGATGCCGTTATTATAATTGATGATAAAGGCTCTATTGTACAATGGAACCCTAAGGCTGAAGTTATTCTAGGGTGGAGTGCAACGGAAGCTATTGGAAAATCTTTTTATGAAACGGTTATTCCCGATAGATACCGCGATGCTCAGTTGAGACAATTGGATCAATATAAAAAAAGTGGTGGAAAAACGCAATTTAATAAAACAATTGAGTTGTTGGCAAAACACAAAAACAATTCAGAATTTGATATTGCTTTAGGCATTTCGCCAATATCCCTTAAAGGCCAGTCCCTCTTTATCTGTTTTATAAGCGATATTACCGATCGTAAACAGGTTACGGACAAGCTCGATAAGCAAAAAGAATTTTATGAAAATATACTTAATAAAATCCCCACTGACATTGCCGTATTCGATAACAAACATAAATATATATATGTAAATCCGTTGGCGATAAGGAATGAAGAACTTCGTAAATTTATTATTGGTAAAGATGATTTTGAATATGCAGCATATCGTAAAAGGGATATTAAAATAGCGCAAATGCGGAGAAAACTTTTCCTTAAAATTGAAAAATCCGGTAAGGAAATCAGATGGGAAGACAGTATAAAAGATCCTGATGGAAATATGATTACGCATTTACGAAGATTGTTTCCGGTGTTTAATGAAACGGGGTCTTTAACAATGGTGATTGGCTTTGGAATTGATATAACTGAGCGTAAGATAATGGAAGAAAAACAAACCGAACTGGTAAAACAATTATCTGCTCAAAACACACAATTGGTAGATTTTTGCAATATTGTTTCCCATAATTTAAGAGCACCGCTTGTTAATATGTCAATGCTGGTAAAATTTATAGAGGAGTCTGATGAGGAAGAAGACCGGAAACTCCTGATTACAAAATTAAATCCGGTGATTGATAACCTACACACAACTTTTAATGAACTGGTAGAGTCAATACAGATAAAACAAGATCTAGAAATAAAATCTGAAAATATAAATTTAGAAAATTGTTTGAAAAGAACACTAGATGGATTAGAGGCCGAAGTAAACAAGTCGGAAGCAACCATCAAGGCTGATTTTGAAGATGCTCCAACTATATTTTTTCCGCCAAAATATTTATTCAGCATCTTTCACAATTTGTTGAGTAATGCTTTAAAATATCGCTCACCTGAAAGAAAACTAATTTTAAAAATCAAAACAATAAGGGTGGATCAGCATGTTATACTTTCGGTAAAAGATAATGGTCTTGGTATTGATCTGATAAAACACAAGGACAATTTTCTAAAAATAGGAAAGGTCTTTCACCGCAACCCAAATGCTAAAGGTTTTGGATTATTTATGACCAAAACTCAGGTAGAGGCCATGAATGGAAGAATCTGGGCGGAGAGTGTACCCGGTGAAGGTTCCATATTTTATATAGAGTTTAAAAATCAAAACGTATGAGATCAATAAATCTTTTCCTCATTGATGATGATGCTACTTATGTTTTTCTGACAAAGAAAACCATAAAACTCACAAACTATAATGCTGCTATTAAGGAGTTTTGCGATGGAAAAGAAGCAATTGATTACCTGCAGAGTATTATGAGCGAAAGGGAATTATGGCCAGATATTATTTTTCTTGATCTGAGCATGCCGGTTATGGATGGGTGGGAGTTTCTGGAAGAGTATGCGTTAATTGTTTCGGCTTTCGATAAACGGATTCCGCTATATATAGTTTCATCATCTATTTCACCATATGATATAGATCGGGCTAAAAACATTCCTATTATATCCGATTTTATTATTAAGCCACTATTGAAAGAAAAACTGATAGAATTACTGAATGACATTGAGACACAATGAACAAAAATTCATTCATAATGCGTTGAAAATAAAAAATAAAAAATAAAAAATTCCACTGATAATTGCAGACTGTCTTTAACCACCTAAAGATGTTTTCATTCATACTTAATTATGTTCAATAACAGTTCGATCAACTTTGATATTTTAAAAAAACGAGCTTATAATTTAAGATGGGCAACAGTACCTGAAGGTGTAATTCCATTAACGGCCGCAGATCCTGATTTTCCATGTGCACCTGAAATTGCTGAAGCGATAAACAAATTTACTAAAGACAGATATTTTAGCTATGGTCCGGTAGGTGGCTCACGTGAATTTAAAGAGAGCATGGCAGCTTACTTTCAAAACATTAGAAAAATCCCTGCTTCTCCTGATTTTATTTTTCCTGTTGACAGCGCAGCGTTTGGTATTTATTTAACCTGTAAAGCTTTTTTATCTGTTGGTGATGAAGCCATCATTTTTGATCCCGTAGATTTTTTATTTCGATATTCTATTGAAACAGTTGGAGGCATAGCTGTTCCATTCGCCATACCTGCAGGCTCGGAAATGGTTGATTTTGCAGGGTTCGAAAAATTAATCAATAAAAACACACGGATGTTGTGTTTGTGCAATCCTTTAAACCCAACAGGAAAAGTTTTTTCAAAAGAAGAATTATTGGAGTTTGGCAGGATAGCCTGTAAACATAACTTAATAATTATGTCGGATGAGATCTGGAGTGATATTGTATTTTTACCACACCAGTTTACAAGCATTGCAGCCCTTAATGAAGAAGTAAGAAACCATACCGTAACCATAACCGGTTTTAGTAAATCTTATGGTCTGGCAGGTTTGCGTATTGGAGCCGTGATGGCAACAAACAGTATTCATTACGAAAAACTATTTAAGGCCTCTCTGCATCAATCAACAGTTCATGGTGCAAATATTATCTCTCAGGTTGCTGCTACCGCTGCGCTTAATGAATGTAGTTACTGGCTCAGTAATTTTTTAACTCACCTGCAAGCCATGCGTGATATTTGTGTTAATGAACTCAATTCAGTTTCCGGCTTTAAATGTTCTCCTCCACAGGGTTGTTATGTTGCATTCGTAAATATTATGGATACACATAAAAGTAGTACGGAGATTCAGCACATCTTATTTAATGAGGCAAAAGTGGCAGTAGTGCCAGGCCTTAAAGAATGGTTTGGTGAAGGAGCAGACGGTTATATCCGGCTTAGCTTTGCTACATCAGAAGTGATCCTGAAAGAAGCTCTTTCAAGGATAAAAAAAACTATAAATGTATTATGAAAGTTGTAATTATTGGTGGTGGAATTGCAGGGCTTACATTAGGTATATCTTTGCTAAGAAACAATATTGATGTTGTTATAAATGAAAGAACAACAGGTACCCCTATAAGAGGCCATGCTTTTCTTATGCATGCAGATGGCCTTTCTATTTTAAATGAATTTAATGCCTCAAACAATGCCATTCTGCCGGGTAAAATGGTAGATACTTATAGCCTAAGAAGGCCCGAAGGAAATGAGATTAAACGATTACAGTTAAATTCCTGGAAATGTATTAAAAGACTTGACCTGATCAGGTTTTTATACGCATTGCTTCCCAGTGAAAAAATTATAGAAGGTAGAGATTTCTCTCACTTTATTTACGAACAGGAAAAAATTGTGGCGGCTGTTTTTTTTAATGGCGATATTGAATATGGCGATATTTTTGTTGGAGCCGACGGAGGCAATTCTAAAGTAAGAGAAGAGATTTTCGGAAAGGTAGATTTTACTCCGGTTAAAGTAAAAGAAGTGGTAGGGGTTTCTTACAATGAGAAAATTGCAAAAACACATTCCAGTATATTTACTAAATTTCAAAACAAAAAAAGTGGACTGGCCTTTGGCTTAATTCCCACTTCTGCCATTGAATTTGTATGGTTCATGCAATATGATCCTTCCATTTCTGATATAAGTGATAACACGCCTGAAGAACTAAGTGTATTCTGTCATAAATTATTAAAAAACTTCCCATCCGTAGTATCAGAAATTCTTGCCGTTAATGATTTTAATACTAGTTATGTATGGAATACCCGGGATTTTGATTTATTGCCGGCATTCCACAAGCATAATGTTGTGCTAATTGGAGATGCAGCACACCTTGCACTGCCATTTACAAGTGCTGGTACAACCAATGCCATTGTTGATGCAAAAACGCTAACACAAAGTCTAATGGAATGTGATGGCTACGAAAAAGCGTTCGAAAAGTTTTATGAATTAAGAGCCGAAGATGTCTCTAAACATATTCAGTTAGGAAGGGAGTTAACCAATATATTTCTGAACCCGCTTGATCAAAATGATGATGATCTGCCTGTACCCCTTATTGCGCCTAAAAAGGAAGATTTGTTTGCAGCCGATAAGAAAGAAATTCAGGTACTCTATTTTACGGATCCTATTTGCTCCACTTGCTGGATAATACAACCTTTATTGAGAAAACTGCAACTTGAATATGGGAATTATATAAATGTTAAATACTGTATGGGAGGACTCCTTCCTTCCTGGGACGAATATAATAAAGGTAAAATTAGAAAACCATCTGATGCTGCTAAACATTGGGAAGAAGTGTGTGCATTTCATGAAATGCCTTTAGATGGTGATATATGGATGGAAGATCCTTTAAATTCTTCTTATCCACCGTCAATTGCATTTAAAGCAGCACAAATGCAGGATACCAGCAAAGCCGTTTTATTTTTGCGGAGAATTAAAGAAATGGTATTTCTGGAAAAGAAAAATATTATTAAATGGGAGTTCATTGAAAAAGCTGCATTTGAAGTAGGACTTGACTCTGCAAGGCTTTTAAAAGATTTTGAAGGTAAGGCAAAAGAACTATTTAAAGAGGATTTAACGCTAGCAGAAAAACTTGGCGTTACCGGCTTTCCTACCTTGTTTTTTTATAACAAAGAAAAAGATCAGTTTATTCTAAAAGGATATCAGCCTTATGAAAGTTTTGAAGAGATTATTAATAAACTAATGCCCGATGCAAAAAAAGAATTAATTGACACTTCTCCTCAGAATTTATTTAAACATTTTCCAACCATGACGGATAAAGAATTTGCCATGTTAAGTAATATTCCTAAAGATACGGCCGGCGATATTCTTGTTGCTTTGTATGAAGACGGTTTGATTGATAAATACGAAAGTAAAAACGGAGTAATCTGGACGAGTAAGTTTGATGTGAAGAAAGGATCGTAAAATCTTAAACGAAGAATTTAATTAAGCGCTAAGCACATTTAAACTTGAGGCGATGAAATTAATAATAATGCAGCAAATATAACATTTACTCAAATTAAAAGTTTTAGTAAACCATCCCAAAAGTTCGTGCGAAATAATGAGCTTATTTGAATAGAAGCCTGAAACAAAGAGTTTAAAATCAGAAAAAAAATTATTTTAATTTTTTTTCTGATTTTTTCAACTTCGTAATAGTAAGTTTGTAATGGGTAATCACAGTTTATCCATCCCTTACCAGAATGTGTGGCCATATTAAATCAATTAATCATAATCAATTTATAGGATTTAATTGTGCTGGAGCCTTGGAATTCTAAAATGCAATAGTAAAGTCCCGATTGGTAAAAAAGTGAATTAAAATCAATGCTATACAAATCTGGGGCTAAGTGGCTATTTTGATACAACACCGAAATTAATTCAAAGTTCTTGTTTAACAGTTTAATTGAAACACCTCCTTCAGAAGGAATTCTAAAATTAATTTTTGAAGCTAAAGTAATTGGATTAGGAAAAATGTTAAACGCTAAACTATCTTGAGATATTCCTTGCAGTCCATTTAATTGAGTTGAATTACTATCATTCCCTCCATTATTAAATTGCTGAACACAATCTGGTATAAAAATACTGCCGGTAAGAGTTACAACAGTGCCATCACAACCTTTGAATTTTATTATATAAAAATAAGTTCCACTTGACCAATTATTAGGAATCTCTATGCAAAATGGGTCATTATTGTAATCTTTTGATGTAGTAAACATCTTTGCACCCCATCTATTAAATATTTCCAAATCTATTGACTTGACCCCTTTACCTGAAAAACACCAAAGTCTTTTTCCATCTTTACAAATTACAATATTAGCAGCTACCAAATTTGTTGGAGCGGTTTCTCTATTCCAGTCCATTATCTGTTCTGCAATTGCATCGTTGCAAAAATTCTTTATTCTAATTCTAATTTTATAACATTTACATGGATCAAGAAATTCGTCAAGTAGAAATTTAAAAGGATTGCCAGGAATTAAACCATTTGCCCGATCGTAAGTATAACTTTTAATAATATTACCTAAACAATCTAAAATGTCAAAATTTAAATACTCCGTGTAAATACTTGTATTTATAGTAATTTCAGGATAAGTCGGTTTTGTTGCAAGGTTATCGGAACCTATAATGATTGCAGGGTTTGATACAACATTTGGAAAGTGAGTAATCTTAACTTTAAGAATAGTTTGTTCATTACATGCGTTAGTTATATGTACATCATATTCATATATATTAACGCCTGCTACCATTGGTGGACAAAATATTGGATTTAGTGAAGTTAATGAAGATAAGTAATTTAAATTCGCAGAATTGTTAGATGTCCATAGAATGCCTAATCCTCGCGGAACTAAATTGGCAGACAACTGTAAGCAATTGTTCCCACACAAAAAATATTCTGTTGGAATTTGTATATTTGT
>JACMQU010000023.1 GCA_014376805.1 Bacteroidia bacterium | reverse complement strand
TAATGTTGTTAAAAAAGGCTGTGTCGTGTACGGTAAAGTAATCCGTTACAGCCTGCGGGCAATCCGCCATAATTGTAGTATCGTAATAATTATTGTAGGTCGTATCAGATTTGGTTACGATGCAAGGGAACGCATCACGGGTTAATTTAGCCGCAATAACAGGCTTTAACCGAATACCCTTGCTTATGTCATTAGTTGCCTTTTTATCGGTGTAGCAGCCGCTTAATAAGTACACCGCCCAAATGATGAAGGGGATTGCTAAAGGCCATTTGTTTATTTTTTTCATAATGTTATTTTAATGCGTATCTTTATAACCAATGATCTTTTTTGATTTAACATGTCAAACTTTTTAAACTAAGCGGCAGCCTAATTAACTGCTGCTTTTTTATTGTTTACTTTTTTCGTATTCATGTAGCCGTTGGGCAAATAGATCAACAAAATCTTCATCCTCATTTAGCTTATCATAACCCATGCTGTCCAATATCATGTGTATCAACTCATGGAAAAATGTTTGTTCCTTCGCTTCCTTAGTCAAACTAACCCCATGAAACTTATCGCATAACTTTATTACTTTCCTATTCAAAAATGCCTGCCCCCAAAAACCTTTTTTAGATAGTTCCTTATCCCGAATTACAACCTTGTACGTTTTCCCATTTAAGGTAAAATTCTCCGGTATAAGTATTGATCCGTTCATGACCTAAACCCTTTAAAGAAGTCCTTAATAAAATCATCACCTACAATGGGCGGCACTTCCGGTAATAACTCCGGTTCATAAACAATCAACAACTTTCTGATTTCAATATCAGCCCTTGCAGCAGTTGGTGTTTCTATAATCTTAAACTTTTTAATGCCACATATCTCAAACTTAACTTTGTATCTGTTCATGGTATAATGTTTTAAAAATAACCGGTGTTGGATTTTCACCAACATTCCAACCTGTCGGGTATTGAATGTTATACTAACCGGTTATGAATATTTGTTACCTACTTAAATACAATAGCGCATTATTTAATAATTCCTTATTGTCATCTAATAATCCTATACCTCTATTACAAGTGTCACAAAGAAGCCCTCTTATATTACCAGTAGTATGGCAATGGTCAACACATAAGTTTTTCTTTCTACCCATATTCTTTTCTTTTGGCGTTTTGTTACATATAGCACATTTCCCGTTTTGCTTTTCAAGTATTTCATTATAATTAGATAATGATATGCCATAAGATTTATTTAAGTCGTACTGTCGCATATACCCATCTCTACGCTTTAGTTTTACCGGATATTCCTTATAGCATGATTTACATTGAGACCTTACACCACATGGCCTGTTACTCCTTTTATGGTATTCCGTTAATTCCTTTTCTATATTACATTTACTACAAACTTTCATATTAAAATAAATGAGTAATTTTATCAATCTGCCCAAATTCAGGGTGCACTACAAATGCCTCCATAGCCTTTGGAGAATGAACAAAACCATTTGTGAAATGCCACCTATCTGTACCGCTTAAACTTCTTAGATATTGCACATAACAATAATCAGTTGGGTCAAGCGAAAAGCCCGTATTGAATACTGTTATATTTTTATAATCCTTTTCTACTTTTAACCCCTTCCCATTTTTATAAGCCTTTGTATCTGAATGATGCCTGTGGTGAACTAGCCAATATGTGTACCTGCTTAATGCCCACGCTTTTTTTGCTTCTGTTTTTAACAGGTCTGATAGTTCATTTTCCTTTGCCCCGTCCCCATGCGTAAGCCCCCACAAGCTATGCCCGTACTGAATGTATTTCCTATGTGCAGGGCTTATGTCAAATGTTACATTCTTATTATTATGATACCAGGCACTTAATGTATCTGCCAAAAAAAAGCCTGTCATAAAATCGTGGTTGCTTGGGCAAAAAACAAAATGAACATCTGCAACGGTAAGCAGCCTATCAATAGCAGCTATGTTTGCGTTCTTTGCAGTTTTAAAATTCTCATACCACATACCGGCTGTGTCCTGCTTTGTTCCTGCTGTTGTTGTTCCAAACGGGTTATCTGTATGTAACGAATCATTGCCACCAACCAAAACAATCTTATCAAACTTATAAGAATCCGTTTTATTTATTAACCCCTCAATCCCATCTGAAAACCGCTGTGCTGTTGTAACTAAATTGGTTTCCTCTCCTGTTTCTTCAACTGTTGAACGCTTACCAAAATGCGGATCGGCAGGGTCAATTATTAATAAATTATTTTCCTTTTGCTTTGTCCTTTTAATCACCGGATAAATTGGTGCAAACGCCTGCATATCTGCAACGATCTCATCTCTTACATCGAAGTAATCCCGTTCCTCCTGCCCCTTAAAATGCAAACTCCACGCCTTGCCCTTATACCAACCATGATTGACCGAACTGGCAGGAATACCCGCAGTCTCACATTCTCTTATCACCCCTTCAAAGTCAACACTAATATTATTTATTTTTAACTCCGATCTTAACCCGTTTGAAACGGGTATAGTTTCTAAAGCCCCTTTCCTTTTTAACTTGCAAATAGTATTTCTTACAGTCTTTGCATTGCTCCCTACCAGTAAAGCATACTGACTGCTTGTTAATTCTGCATTTTTCTTAATCTCATCGAACAGTTTAAATTCAAGAGGTGATAATCTCATGTAGTTGGTTTAGGGTTATGGGTTACTTCTGTAAAATTTCCTTTGCTACTTTAACATCGTCCGTAAAAAAGTTTTTCATTAAGTAAGCAGCCCCAGCACTAACCGCTACCACTATTAGTTTTTTCCAATCAAACGTTATTTGTTCAGCTTTTAGGCTGTCAATGATAAAGGCTAGCACTGGTGCACCAATTGCCATAACCATTGCTTTTAAATAATCTCTTAATTTTAGCGTAAAT
>JACMQU010000022.1 GCA_014376805.1 Bacteroidia bacterium | reverse complement strand
CATCCAAGGCTTCTACTTGTATAAACGTACTGTCAAAATCAAATATAAATGTTTCTGTGCTTTTCATTGAATGCGTTATTTAAAGAATAAAATTGCAAAAATAGTAAAAGAAGCTATGAATAAGCCTTTAACTTGATAATACCTTTCCGATTAATATGAACTATTTATACCAATATTCTTTCTAAAACACCCAAATAAACTCATTCTTTTTCACCAATACTTCTTCAAAAAATAGTTCCGTAGCTGAGGCTATGCAACGATTTTTTATCATCGCCTTGCTAAAAAATAATTTCGTTTCTATTGTATATTTTAGAAAGAAAATTGGTATTAGGTATTGAAAACTATTTTAGGGTTTCGTTTTGTAAAGTCGATTCTACTTTTTAAATAACTAATAATTCGTATTAAAAATCTACCAAAACAAAAAAAGCTCCGCTGGTTAGCGGAGCTTTTAAAAGATTTATTTAATGAGAAAATATTAGAAATCCCACCAAACTTTTTGTAAGATATTAGAAACGATAATTGCATTGGGATTATAATTACGTTCATCTTGTGAAGTAGGCAAAATACGGGGTATTCCACTTACCACACCACTTGGGTTAGGTGTTAATACAGGAAGTCCTGTTCTTCTCCAGTCTGCCCATGTTTCTGCTTGAGTAAATAAAGCAACGTATTTTTCTGTCATAATTTTTGTAAGATTAATTGAACCTGCGGTCTCTGAGGCATGAGCTGTTTCATAAGTAGGATCAGAAGCTCCTGTTACATGTGAAATAGATTCTTTTACCGCTGCATTATATGCGTTAGCTGCACCAGCCGTATTTCCACTTCTTAATTTACACTCTGCTTCAATAAATTTAGCTTCAACATAAGTAACGATTGGCGCATTTGCATTTACTTTACTGAGACCTGTCTTTGGGTCTATGCCTCCAGCATAAGGACCTATAGCCGACTCATAAGTAGTAGCATTATTAGGATCAGAGTCAGCTCCAGTATATGTTACATTACTGGAGTCAGTTGCTGCAAAATATGGTAAACGAGGGTCGGTATTCGTATTCATCAAGTTAATAAAAAATGCACCCATTTTAATATAACCACGTTGATTTTCAAATGCATACCATTGATTATTTTCATTACCACTTTGTCCAAAAACAGCATTAGCATCAGATCCGGAAGACGTAAATCCATGAGCATAAGCCGAATCCAAATACATAATAGCATCGGTTGCTGATTGACTGGGATTTAATTTACTTAATCGATTAGCATATCGCGCTTTTAAAACATAAGCCGTCCCTAACCATTTTTCTGCATTACCATGAAATATATAATCATAAGTACTTGGAGTAAATAAATTTGCAGAAGCTGCATTTTTTAAGTTAGCAACAGCATCTGATAACATACTTTGCATATCAGTATATATTTTTTGTTGGCTGTCATATGTTGGAGTATAATTTTGAGACGGTCCTTTTAAGGCATCGCTGTTAGGAACATCGCCCCACATATCAGTTGCTAGTCCTAAATTCATGACATACAACACTTTTGCGATGCCACTAAATACAGGGCTTTTTGTACCAAGTGTGTCAATTAATATTTTGCAATTAATTAATGCCCCTGAATAAAGAGTTTTCCATTCGTTGGTTACGTCTCCTTCATTAATTTTATAATTTGCCACTCCTACGTATTGTCCATCAATACCAGCAATATGCTGAGTAAATACTGATGAACGACGGTTTAAGTTTCCATTATAGTTAGAGAATGTAGCCAATTCAATTTCTGAAAGTAAAGCATTGGGTGATACTTTTAATGGATCATTTGGATTTAATGCAACATCATCTAAATATTTTTTACATGATGTAATTCCTGTTAATGTTAATGCAACAACCAAGATGTAATACGTTATATTTTTCATTGTCTTAATTTTAATGTGTTAAACTTAGATACCGATTTTTAATCCAAAAAATACTGATTTGGTTCCAGGATTATTAAAGTAATCATACCCTTGAATGTTAGAGCCTGCTCCAGTTAAACTTGTTTCAGGATCAACACCTTTGTATTTTGTAAACAATAATAAATTTCTTCCAGATATTGATAAATCAATATATTGAAGGAATTTTTTATTCTTAATATTAATTCGATACGATAAAGAAACTTCACGTAATCTCACCCAACTACCATCTTCAATAACAGTAGATGTTACACCTCCAAATGCAGGGTCACCCTGATAAATACGGTAGTAATCTTTGGCAGTAATTGAAGTTGTATTAGCTGTTGAACCATAAGAAGCAGTTCCATCAGCATTTACACCAGTAGAATAAACACCATCAATTGTATAAGGATGCTCTCTATCTTCTGATTCTTTAGATGTACCTAAAGAATTCATACGGGCTCTTGTACCGTTCCAAATTTTACCGCCTTTTCTAATATCCCATAAAAAGGTAAAATAGAAGTTTTTGTAAGTAAATGAGTTACGAATACCTGATAACCAGTCTGGTTGAGCGTTTCCTAAATTTTTATTTTTAGGATCTATAATTGGCAATCCTGTACTTGGATCAATAATTAATTTACCATCACCTGTTTTTTGCCAAGTAGTTCCGTAAAAAGCTCCAAAAGGTTGGCCAACAATAGCATAAGCTCCAATACCATCAAAGCCACTCTCAATATTGAATTCCGTTACGCCATCTGTCAACTTCAGGACTTTAGAAACGTTTCTGTACCAAGTAATATTGATATCCCATTTGAAATTTTTCTTTTCGATTGGTGTCGCAGAAAAAGCAACTTCCCAACCTTTATTAGAGATTTCGGCAGAATTAGTATATACCTCGTTTGCCCCTGATGATGGAGCAATTGGACGGTATAACAATACGTCTGATGATTTTTGATCGTAATATGTTACATCTAAATTTAAACGTCCATTAAAAAATTTAACCTCAGCTCCAACTTCATAACCTCTTTGTTTTTCTGGTTTTAAATTAGTACTTCCTAAGGAATTATTTATACCGTAACCAACATTACCCATGTAAGGAAAAGTATTACCGTTCGTAAATCCATCAGTTAAAGCATTTTGCTTATAATATGTTTTGTTTTGATATGAAGCAGGCGCTAAACCTACTTTAGCATAGGCTCCTCTTACTTTAGCGAAACTAAACCACTTAGGTAATTTCACTAATTCGCTAATAACTATGGATGTATTAACGGCAGGATAGAAATAACTTCGCTTATTCTGATCGTATGCAGAAGACCATTCGTTACGACCAGTAACACCTAAAAAGATGGCACTTTTATAATCAATTGCAGCATCAAAGAAACCTGCATATGTTCTTGATGCCGTTATAACATTACTTGCATATCGCTCAGATGTATTATTCAAATTATATAAACCTGGTACAGCCATATTTCTTCCTCGTGAAAAATCATCTGTATTTTTAGTATGCCAAATGTTATTACCCAATGTTAAACTCGTATTCCATTTTTCTTTAAATGTTTTTTTAGCCGTTAATAATAAATCTGAATAAATTTGAAAATGAGTTAAATTATCAATATTCATTTGCCCATAACGAGCGCTATTATCATCACCTGTAGAAGAGATCGCGTATATTTGTGTGCTACGTTGAGAATATTGATCTAGACCTAATTTATAATTAATATCTAACCAGCTTGCCGCCTTATAATTAATGTAAGTATTACCAAATACACGATTTACATTATCTTTATAGGTATTTTTATTCACAGAGTATAAAGGGTTATCATATACACCATAATATGTTTTATTATTTCCTGTTTCAGCATATTGATAATCTTTAATGTCAAAACTTGCAGGCATACGCATTAATCCTAACATAACTCCTGATAAATTACTGCCATTTTGAGGTTTTTGAGTTTGCGTATTTGCATAACTAATATTAGTTCCTACACTTAATTTATCAGATAATTTATGCTCTGCGTTTAAACGAACCGTATTACGTTTCATCCATGTATTTGGGATCACACCATCATTTTTATAATTAGAATATGAAAAACGATACATGGTTTTATCTGTACCTCCATCAATAGCTAAGTTATTATTGTAAGTAACTCCTGTTTTAAAAAAATTACCTGTATTATCATATCCTTTTAATCCTGCGTTTGCCAATGAGGGTCCCCAAGATTGATTTGTTCCATTAGAAACATCATCTGATGTTCCGTACAATTGATCAGGACCAGGGTCTGATGTTACATATGAAGTACCGTTAGAACCTTGAGCGTATTTATTTTGAAGCTCAGGTAATTTATTCACTTTAGATAATTCTACAGAAGTAGAAAAAGTAATGCCTAATCCTTTTTTATATTTTCCTTTTTTAGTAGTGTAAAGAATGGCTCCATGCCCTGCACGAGCGCCGTATAAGGCAGCAGCGGAAGGTCCTTTTAAAATAGAAACAGACTCTATATCATCAGGATTAATATCCAAAGCTCTGTTAGAGTTAGATACTCCTTGTAAATTCGCATTAAAAGGATTATCACCCGCAGAAGCAGATGGCGTCTCATTATCAACAGGAACACCATCAATAACAATTAATGGTTGATTTTCGCCAAAAGTTGAATTTCCACGTATTAATATTTTACTGGAAGCACCCGGCGTACCAGATGAACTTATAACTTGTATACCTGAAGCTTTAGATGCTAATCCCTGAATAACGTTAGATTCCCCTGAACGAGATAGATCTGCACCACTCACTTCTGATACATTGTACCCTAAAGATTTTTTTTCTTTGCTAACACCTAATGCCGTTACAACCATTTCTTTCATTAAAATACCATCAGGGTCTAATGTAATATTTAAGCTTTCGCCAGAAACAGTAACCACCTTTGTAGTAAACCCTAAAGAGGAAACAACTACATTTTTAATCGAATCAGGAATGGTAATTGTAAAATTACCATTTTCATCAGATGCAACTCCAATGGTTGTTTTTGGTACTACAATTGTAACACCTGGCAAACTTTCTTTTGTTTTGCTATCCTTCACTGTACCCTTGACTACTTTCGTCTGAGCCTGCATTTGAAGCGATGAAACGGCAATAGTGGTTGCCACAATAGTTAATTTTAATAAATAATTCATAGATTTTAGTGTTTTTTGAGGGAGCGAATCTAATACTAAATAATGTTAAAAATCTATTTTCAAGAAATTAACAGAATTGATTTCGCCTTAATTTTCCACTAAATTTTTAGCTAAACAACACATAATGGTGATTATCAGATTATTATCTGGTAACAAAAACAAACACGTCTTCATTATCTTTTTTCATATAATACTTTTCACGAGCAAAGGTTTCTAAGCTTTTGGTATTATGTTGTAATTCGTAAATTTCTTTTTTATTATTTTCTATTTCTGCAACGTAATATTCTTTTTCAGCTTTCAATTTATTGCACCTGTTAACCATCTCTAAT
>JACMQU010000021.1 GCA_014376805.1 Bacteroidia bacterium | reverse complement strand
GTAAAAGTGAATGAAGGTCCGGTGGTATTATTTAAAGAGGATAAGATCTTTCTAATCTATTCTGCAAGCGGCTGCTGGACGGATTCCTATGCACTAGGCATGCTGACCGCTTCTGTTGACAGTGACCCGATGAACCCGAAGTCCTGGAAAAAAAATCAGCAACCGGTTTTTAAGCAATCCAAAAGAAACAAGGTTTACGGTCCGGGCCATAGTTCATTTTTCAAATCGCCTGATGGAACGGAAGACTTTATAATGTATCACGCAAATGCAACACCAAATGCGGGATGTGATGATTGCAGGTCTACCCGCACACAAAAATTTACATGGAATGAAGATGGCACACCCAATTTTGGAATTCCGGTAAAAAATGGAGAAGCAATAAGCTTACCTTCTGACAACAAACTTTTAATCCCGACTTTTGTATAGTTTTTAAATATTAAGCCGGTAATAAAATAAATCACCGATTAGTACTTAAAATGGTCAAAATATTATTGAAAAACTTCAGTAATATTTTGACCATTTTTTATGTCAAAAAAATAAATAATAAACAAGTTTTATTTTTTTAATATCCAAATCTTTTTACTGAAATATCCACTGATGTAAATGTATTTTCCGGAAATCCTTACCGCACCATCTGTCTTCGCCATCTTGCCATCTGCAGTTTTTTGCAGATAGATCGTTTCAATTAAATTGGTACGTACATCAATGGTTTGTACCGGCCTCAACGGATTGGTTGAAACAACATAAACTTTATCTAAGCCGGCAGCAATATCTCCTCCGCTACCAATTGCTTTTACATCAATAGTAGCCACCAACTTATTCAACTTCGGGTCAATTTCAGATACAGTCCCATCACCCTGATTAAGCGTCCATACGCCCTTATTTGTTGCCGTAATAAAACGTGGTTTAGATCCTGCAGCAATTGTTGCAACCACTTTATTTGTTTTTGGATTTATTCTTTGAACACTATTGTTCTGATAGTTTGTAACCCAAATTGAATGATGCCCGAATGCCAGGCCATAAGAGTTTGGCAGGACTGTGATCTTTGCCTGCACCGTATTTGTTTTCGGATCTACGCGAATAAGTACACCGGCACTATCTGAAAGTAGCCAGACAGAACCATCGCCAACTGCAAGACTCATTTCACCATTTGGCTCAGCCATACCTGTTGCAATTTTTGCTAACACAATACCGGAGGTATGGTCAATTCTGTATAATATTTTTCCGGTGCAACTCATAACCCACAAAGCTTTAAAACCAACAATGGGTGCAGTGCAAGCTTCAGGAATAGGAACGATCAGTAACGGCACTTCACTGTCCGGCGAAATTTTAATAACCCTGCTTTGATGATCATCAACCACCCATGCATCGTTTCCATCAATGGCAATAAAGTCGGGTTTAACCCCAACAGATATTACTTTATAAGCGGCCTTATTTATATCAATAATTCTAATCGAATCCTTTTGTGCATTAGAAGAAAATGGAAGCAAAAGGATAAGATAACAGGTAAGCTTATACATCAAAATTTTATTTGGTATCACTGATGAAGGTATGCAAGATCGATGAGACCAGGTATGGTAATAATATTGTCTGATAATATAACGGCTGGTTATCTGTTCTTTGATGCTCTGACGGTTAAATAATATTAAGTAGGCGTAGCTTTTCACCCATTATGTTTCAGATTTCACTTGTGCTTCTCCTGAAACTTACAGGTATTAAAAAAACATCATGTCATCTTTAGATATATTTGAAATTATGTTTTGCATTATGCAATTAATTACTATACCTTTAATATCAATCACTTACGCCTTACCAGGCATATCCATATAAAAATTCTTCCCCTACAAAAAATCACTTCTTTTACAAATTGATCGTGTACCCTCCAATACCATGGTTTTTTATATTTATAAACAAATACTCAACACTTAAAACTTTAAAATCATTATCATGAAAAAGAAAAGTAGTCCTTTTCAATCATTCACTTATATTTTTCCTAAAAGATGTAAGTTTCTCTGGATTCCAATGATTATAAGCTTCTTTATATTAGGAAGCTGTAATAAGGCAGGATATGAAAAAACCTCGCCTCTTCAAAAAAACGCTGCTTCCTCTTTGAATAAAAAGAGTAGTACGCTTAATAGTGTGCAACTTGCCAGCATACAACCTTTAAACCTGGGAAAAGCAGGCGATTTCACCATTTTAACTGAAACAGGAATTACTACCACCGGCGTTACTTCCATCGTTGGCGATATAGGTTGCAGTCCGATAGCGT
>JACMQU010000020.1 GCA_014376805.1 Bacteroidia bacterium | reverse complement strand
GAATAGCAGAAGGATCAATTTTGGTGCATGAATAAAACAAACAAAGTTATGGCTCATCACATTGAGCAATGGTTGGTAAGTGGTTTGACAAAAGCGGCGTATTGCAAGAATGCTGAAATAGGGTATAAAAGTTTTTTATATCTTTATGTCCGCTACACCAGTCATCCTGAGCCTGCAGGATTTACTTTACTTGAACCAAAAGAATCGTTTGTTATTATTAAGTTTCATTTACCCAATGGTTGCTATTTTTCTGTGCCTGAAAATTGTTCGTTAATTGTGTTGCAAAAATTGGTTCAGGTGTGCTAAGTCTTAATGTTCATCAACGGTATTTTTTATATCGTGATAGGAACTCAAAGTCTTTAGAAGCAAAAATTTTCATCATTTTGCATAAGTTTATACCTAGTCACTTTATTAAAAAACAACTATGTTATTCAAAAGTGAAAACTTAAATGCTGTACCTATCATTGAGAAAATCATTTTAGTTATTTATATTGGCTATGGTCACCTTTTAGGCAGCCATACTTTATAATGCAAAATAAACCTTCTTAGTAATTACCTTCGCTCCTATATGAAAGATTACCAGAAAATAAAAGAATTGTGCCAGCTTAGTTCCAAAATTTCGGCTATAGTGGTTGATGAATTTCTTATGAACTATGTGGCTGATAAGGAAAAACTTGTTAGCCCTATGATGACTTCCATTGGAAAACATAAAAATGTTACTAACGAAATTGGTCAGGAATATGTGAATAGGATTATGGCTGAGTTTCTTGTGCATAAAATATTTAAGGAAGGCGGTTATATTGGCAAATACCTGAAGCAGACCGCTATAAAGAGTCTCCCGGAAGCTCAATTGCAATACCTGGAATTTCAACATGAGCACCCCTGGAGATTTAGTTATTCGGTTATTTTAAACGAGCCGGCACCCGACTTTTATAAAATGCAGGATGTATTTTCGGGTGAAGAATATTTGTTGTATTCACCTGGAACTACGCAAACATTTAAAACCCAAAAACCCATTTTATGGTTTAACCTGATTGGCTTTAATGGTGAATGCTGGCAGACATACGGACTAATTACAGGATTTAATGGATTTACCGAGGACGATATTTTCTTTTTTGCCACGGAACTTAATCCCGAAATACAGGATGAGCAGGACCTCTTGGAGGAATTGGAGCAAAATCCAATTCCATTTATTTTATTGCTTGCCGGAGCCAACTATCCTTTAATAACAAGTAAGCATAAAGGTTTGGCAATTGCACATTGGGCGGCCATGGATGAAATTGGAGAACTCGACACGCAACAGTATAAAAATAACTTTCATATTGCCTGGAATAAGGATGTTTACCATTTGAAATTGAAAGACTGGTGTGAAAATCCACACTTTGCTTCTGCTTTTTATGACGAGAAACAAAAAACACTTTTTAGGTATGCCCTTACAGAAAACGGATTTGAGGCATTAACAAAAGCATTTGGTCATTTAAATCTCTCGCCGGAAGCCGATACTCATGTGGTACTATCGATGGTAATGACAACTGAAAAAATTCTGAACAGGAAGATAATAATAAATCCTTATGAAAATTTTTTCGAGAAAACTGTTTCAGAAAAAGAGCAAAAAAGCACAGACTTGATGAATAAATTCATCCAATTGGCACTCCCCTATTTTAATGAAGGAAAGGAACCTGATTTGGAGGCCCTTGCAAAACAAGCGGGAATAGATATTGTAAATGCCAGATCTTTATGGGAGTTTCTGAACAAGCAGATGAAGGAATCCCGATAGCTCCCAATTCTATAATCAAATTATTCAATCAACTGGGATTAACAACACAGGGAAGCAATACAATATGTTTCTGTTAATCCGTATCAACAGTTTACTTCAGGATTCATTCCACAAAACCGATAATAACAGTGCAAAGTTTATATTTTGGTGTTTAAGATATGGCTTCAATTATATCCTGGCGGGTAATAATATGCACGTCTCCCATCAGATCTTTAACCATAACAGCTGCATTTTCTTTGGTAATAAGTCTGCTCACTTCCTCCATTGTTGCTTCAGGTTTTACAAAAGGAAAAGGTAGCGACATTAATTCTTTCACCTTCCTGCTTTTTATTTCATGATCCTCCAGTAATAGGTTAAATAAGGTCTGATCATTTAAAGACCCGGTATAATTTGCATTATCATTAACCACTGGCACTTGTGAAATAAAATATTTACGCATCATTTTTAAGGCAGAATCTACCGTTTGATTTTCATTTACCGTAACTAATTTTAAATGTTTATGCCCTTCAATAAGGTTGATTGCACGGGTTTGATCGCTCATTAAAAAACCTCTGTCGCGCATCCAGTCATCATTAAACATTTTGCCTAAATAGCGCGTACCATGGTCATGAAAAATAACCACTACCACATCGCCTTCCTTAAACATGTTGCGCATTTGCAGTAAGCCCGCCATGGCTGATCCGGCTGAGTTACCAGCAAAAATTCCTTCTTCTCTCGGAATTCTCCGCGTCATCATAGCGGCATCACGATCCGTAACTTTTTCAAAATGATCGATGATAGAAAAGTTAACGTTTTGAGGCAGAAAGTCCTCTCCAATTCCTTCTGTGATATAGGGATATATCTCGTTCTTATCTAAAATGCCTGTTTCTTTATATTTTTTAAATACGGAACCATAAGTATCAATCCCAAGAATCTTTATTTCCGGGTTCTTTTCTTTCAGGTATTTGCCGGTTCCACAAATAGTGCCACCAGTACCTACACCTACCACCAGGTGTGTAATTTTGCCTTCAGTCTGATCCCAGATTTCAGGGCCGGTAGATTCGTAGTGTGCAGCCGTATTGGAAAGGTTATCATATTGATTAGGTTTCCATGAATTTGGAACCTCTTTTATCAACCTGCTTGATACAGAATAGTAAGATCGGGGATCATCAGGTTCAACATCTGTTGGACAAACAATCACTTCTGCGCCAAATGCTTTAAGGGCATCAAATTTTTCTTTACTTTGTTTATCTGTAGTGGTAAAAATGCATTTGTACCCTTTTACTACAGCAGCTATGGCAAGGCCCATTCCTGTATTTCCACTTGTACCTTCTATAATGGTATAACCTGGTTTTAAGCGACCATCCTTCTCTGCATCTTCAATCATTTTTATAGCCATCCGGTCTTTAATAGAATTCCCCGGATTAAAAGTTTCTACCTTTGCCAGTACGGTGCAGGGAAGGTCTTTTGTTATTTTATTGATCTGAACCAAAGGGGTGTTGCCAATGGTTTCCAGTATAGTTTTACTCCACATATAGGGTCAAAGATATTGATTTGAACCATTTTTGCAGGTATCCTATATAACAAAATATCTTAAATCAGAATAGTTTCCGATTTCGCTCAAAGAAAATTTAACTAAATAGTTCCTATAATTTTAAACAGCACTTAAGGGTTCTGTATGGATGAAATTATAGCCCCTGAATAGGTGGCATATCAATGCGTTGACTCAGGAAAAAGACGATTAATGTTAATGCTGAATAAATTAAATATTCTCCTACGGCTGTATATTTTCTAATGTCAATACCTTCCATTTTACAATATATTACCAGCAATAATTTTTCTATTGAGTAGGAGATTACAAAAGCATATGCTATACCCTCTATTCCCCATAGGTTCATAAACCAAAACATAAGAATACAATTAATAATTAAATAATTAGTTGACACCAGATAGAAAATACGATTCTTCATTAAACCCATAATAACTGTTTGCGGGTAAACCATTCGGCTAATGATAAGGAGCAGGTAAATATTAAAAATCCGGTATCCCTGAGACAGTTCCTGGTTATAAGCCAATTGGAAAAAATATTTACTTAAAAAAATAAATATCATAGTAGCAGGAAATAGCCAACGCATAAGAATTCGGGATGAAGCTTTTAATTTTGCAAGGGCTTCTTCTAAATTACCTTCTCTGTTAAGATTAGCAATTTCTCCACTGTAAATATTATTTAAAGAATTAGTGAGAATTAGAAATATGGGAAGCTCTTTTGCAGCATATCGGAATACAGCAAATTCTAAATCGCTATAATAAATTTCAACGATATAACTATTAATGTAATCCATGCTGCCAGCAAGTAAGATGCTAAACATAAAGGGAATTACCTTCTTTAAAAACTCACTTATCAGTCGGGTATGAAAACTAATGGTGGAGTATTTCATTAATAGAATTATGGTATAATTAAACTTAAGCAGCGATAGGATCACCCAAAGATTTATGGCTAAATTTAAGGTATAATTAAAATAAATGGGCAAACAGAGCAGTATAATCTGAGCCGAAAAAGTTATGGCACCCCAAATAATAAGGGATCGGTACTTTCCTTTCAGGTAGAGAATATAATCTGCCATGTAAGCGGGTGTATTTAAAAAAATCACCAAAGCAAACATCTGAAACAGATCTGCGTTTTTGGGGTATTTTACAAATCCTATTACAACCGTAATTGCACCCGCCAGAATACTTAAGCCCGTAAGTAACACAAATGCATTGAACAGAATCCGTTTCTTTTTATCCTCATCAGAGGCATTGTAAAAAGGAATAAGCGTATTAGTGATACTTGACACCCAAAAGAAAGTTAAACTAGCACTAAGCAGCAATAACAGCTCATAACGGCTTATAATTAAAGTACCAAAACCAGCAGTGTACCTATAGTAAGTTATTTTAGCCAGGATGATAGAAATGGCAAAAAAAGACCCGAACCTCAGAAACTGATAGATCTGCAGACTGTTAAATTTTGTTAGTTCAAATTTATTTCTAAAAAAAGCCAATGAGTTTGCGTTTATTTTATGGGGTACTTTTAAAATGCTTAGCACAAATATGCATTTTTTATTTTCAGTTTTTTCGGCAAATTACCTACAAGTTTCCCTAACCGGAAAGAACTCCTGAATTGCAGCAGAAATTTTATATAAAAAAAGAAGCCTTGATTTCTCAAAGCTTCTTTTTTACAGGGTGGAATACCGGGCTCGAACCGGCGACCTCCTGAACCACAATCAGGCGCTCTAACCAGCTGAGCTAAAACCACCATTTAACTATAGAATTTTTCCTTTTAAGGGGCTTAAACCCCATTTTAAGGAGTGCAAATGTAAGGAGTGGTTATGGAATTTGCCAATTGTTTTTTTATTTATTTATATTCTGTTCAACCTGATCCCAGTTTAATACGCTCCAAAATGCATTTACGTAATCTGCTCGCTTATTCTGGTATTTTAGATAATAGGCATGTTCCCAGATATCTATTCCCAAAAGTGGCTTTCCTTTCTGATCCGGACTAACGCCCATTTCCATCATCGGATTATCCTGATTAGGGGTAGTAATTATGATTAATTTGCCATTTTGGTCCAATACCCACGCCCATCCCGATCCAAAAACACGCATGGCCTGTTTTTCAAATTCTTTTTTAAATGCCTCTGTTGAACCAAACGAATTATTAACGAGTTTAGTAAATTTGGGACCCATTTGCGTATTGGTTTTTAATAAGGTCCAGAAGTAACTATGATTCCAATGCCCGCCGCCATGATTGCGCAACACGCTTCTAACCGATTCAGGTTGTGCCTGAATATTCATTAGAATTTCTTCGAGTTCCATATTTTTTAAAGAAGGTTCTTTCTCCATTGCTTCATTTAGTTTATTTATATAAGCCTGGTGATGTTTAGTATGATGAATCTCCATGGTACGTGCATCTATAAAAGGCTCTAACGCATTATACGCATATCCAAGAGCCGGTAAACTATATTTTCCGTTAACCGGCTTAATGCCTTCCGGTGCAGCAGATATGAATCCGGATTTTGCCTGTAAACTCATACTCAAACTGCCAATGCCAAGCACCGCAGCTGATTTTATAAAATCTTTTCTTGTTGTTTTCATATTTACTTGTTTATACCAAATTTACCTAATACATACTAATAACGGAAACTTTTCGGGGTAAATTTAACAATAAATCGCAACTTCAACACGGCCGGTT